>JBMOPO010000038.1:0-4581 GCA_049325095.1 Pseudomonadota bacterium
TGCCGCAGGCAGCGCCGGTCGAGGTGCCGCCCGCGCCGGCCCGGCCCGCACCCCGGCCCGAACTTATGCCGCCAGTTCGGCCCCATGTCCCGCCAGCGCCCGCGGCCCGGCCCGAACCCATGCCGCCGCCCCGGCCCCGGCCCCGGCCGGAGCCGGCAGCGGCACTGCCGCCCGCGACCGAACCCGCAGCGCACACCGGCCTCGCCGCAGCGCCGCCGGCGCCGTCTCCCACTGCGCCAACCGATGCGGCGGCGTCAGCGCCCGTGTCTCCCGCCGCGCCAGCGCCCGCGGCCGCACCGCCGGCGGTCCCGGATCTCGCCGTCCAGTGCCCGCACCGCCCGCCGCCCCGCTATCCGCCCGCGGCGCGGCGCCTGGGGCAGGAAGGCGTGGTGGAATTGCTGGTGGCACTGTCCGCCAGCGGCGCGGTGACCGGCGTCGCCGTGGTCGAGTCCTCGGGTGCGCCGAGTCTCGACCGGGCCGCGGTGGCTGCGGTGCGCGGCTGGCGGTGCCTGCCCGCCCGCGCCGGCGGCGTCGCCGTGGCGGCGCAGGCGCGGCAGCGGATCCGCTTTTCCCTGCGATGAGCCAGACGAGGTGACGATGACCCAATTCGGCTTTGCACATTTCGTGCAGCAACTCGATCCCCTGGGCTGGCTGCTGCTGATCGCCCTGGGGCTGCTGTCGCTGGCGAGCTGGACCTTCTTCCTGGTCTGGGCGCTGTCCGGATTCCTGGTCCGCGGCCAGGGCCGCCGGTTCATGGCTGCAGTGCTCGCCGGGCCCGGCTTCGCGGCGCCCGGGTCGCCGCCCCCGGGCGCCCGCGTCGAGGCCGGACTGGTCGCGGTGGCGCGGGAGGCCCGCGCGCTGGCCGACGCCGGAGAGCGCTTCGAGGCGGCCGGCGGGCTCGCCGCCCATCTCACCCGCGGCTTGCGGCAGCGGCGCGCCCGCGCGGCGCTGGCGCGCGAACGCGGCCTCGCCCTGCTCGCCACCACGGCCGCCACGGCGCCCTATCTGGGCCTGCTGGGCACCGTGTGGGGTATCTACCACGCGCTGCTGCGCATCGCCGGCACCGGCGAGGCGGGGCTGGCGGCAGTCGCCGGACCGGTCGGCGAGGCGCTGGTGATGACCGCGCTGGGCCTGTCGGTGGCGATTCCGGCAGTACTGGCCCACAACCTGGTGCAGCGCCGCAACCGGCTGCTGGCCGCGCAGCGGGAGGACTTCGCCGCCAGCCTGCTGGAACGGGCCACCGCGCCCGTCCCGGCCGAGCGCGCCGGGGCCGAAGGCCGCACCGCCCGGCAGCGGATGGGGGGCTGAGCCATGGCACTGGGCGAAGGCATCGGCCAGCCGCCGCGCACCAGCAGCGCGGACATCAACGTCATCCCCCTGGTGGACGTGATCCTGGTGCTGCTGGTGATCTTCATCGTCACCGCGCCGCTGATCGCCCAGGCGGTCAGGGTGAACCTGCCGCAGGCCCGCAGTCAGCCGCTGCACGAACCCGCCGCGCCCGTGGTGGTGGCCATCGACGCGGCCGGGCGGCTGCACTGGGACGGCGGGCCGCTGAGTCTCGCGGAGCTGGAAGAACAGGCGCGGGCGCTGGCGGCGCGGCCGGACGCCGAGCTGCACATCGAGGCCGACCGGAGGGTGGCCTACGACGCCGTGGCCCAGGTGCTGAGCGCCGCCGCCCGCGCCGGGGTGGCGCGGATCGGATTCGTCACCGACCCGGGCCCGGCGGCCGGGGAGGGGAGGCGCCGCCCCGGGGTGCCCTGACCGGCGGCCGGGCGGGTGATCCTGAGCCGATCCCTCCGGAGGGTCGCTCATTCGGCAGGGGCGCGGGCCGGCGGTTGCGGCCCTGTCTTGGCCAGACGAGACCAAGCGCTCGAACGCCCCCGGGACCTCGCCGTGAACGCCGTCAACCTGCTCGAAGCCAAGATCAACCGGCCGCGCCTGGTGGACGTCATCGAGCGCGGTGCGGAGCGCGAAATCGTCATCGCCCGCAACGGCAGGCCGGTGGCGCGGCCGGTGCCGGTGGCGGAAGGCCCCGTCGGACAGCGCATCGGGGTGGCGCGCGGGCGGTTCGAGGTGCCGGACGAGATCGACGCCCACAACGCCGCGGTGGCGCGGCTGTTCGCGGGCGACCCCACCCCCTGAACCTGCTGCTCGACACGCCCATCGCCCGGTGGGCGCTGGAAACGCTGCCCCGCACCACCGGACCCCTTCGGCCGCCTGCGCATCGCCCAGGCCCGGGTGGAGCCCATGCACCTGCTCAGCCGCGACGCCGACATCGCCCGCTGCGGCGAGCTGGTCATCGCCGTCTGACCCCGCCTACCATGCCCGACCCCGCCACCAAACGCCGCATCGACACCGCCCGCTACATCCCGGTGGCAAGCTGGCCGATCCCAAGAGCCAGGTCGGGCGGAACCGCGTCCGAGCGGGTATGCGGAAAGGTTCGGGATTTCCGCCGAACCTGGGTCGCACCGAGGCGGATGCAAGACCGATGGCGGAGCGTGCAGGCGATTGTTCCGAATGGGATTTTGGTAGCATGGGCGCGGATACGGCACACATCGGTCCGGTGCGGGGTGTGCGGAAATGTTCCGTGGTTGAACAGGGAGCATTTCCAAATACTCAATGTTATGCAGACTGGAATCCCAGAGGTACAAGGATGATCAGACAATGGGAAGATATTCGAAGATAAGACAGAAGGTCCTGTCCGGAAGCTCAGACACGAATGTGGAATTCTCCGTCCTCTGTCAGCTTCTGGTCCGGCTCGGCTTCGAGGAACGAGTCAGAGGCAGTCATCATATATTCACCCGGGATGGGGTGGCGGAGATACTCAATCTGCAGCCCAAGGGGAGCAAGGCCAAGCCATATCAGGTCAAACAGGTCAGAAGCATCCTGGTCAAGCACCGGTTGGGAGAGACTGATGTCGATTAAGTACGAGCTGATCATCTACTGGAGCGATGAGGACCAGTCCTTTGTCGTGGAGGTTCCGGAGTTGCCGGGCTGCATGGCCGACGGCGAAACCTATGAACAGGCTGTGGCGAACGCTCAGCAGGTCATTGCGGAGTGGGTCGAGACGGCTCGGGAGCTTGGTCGGCCGATCCCGGAGCCGCGAGGGCGACTGATGTATGCATAAAGGCCATCCAGCCGACGCTCGTACCTCGCGCGGCTGATGGCTGGCGTTGGGCGGCAGACTGGGCGGATGAGGTGCGGCCATGAGTCATGAAGTGGATGCCGAACCGAGTCCCACGGTGAGGGCACGCGCCCTCGCGATCCTATTCGGGAGCGTCGCCGTGGTGGTCTCGGTAACTATCTGACTCACTGGTGAGCGTAGTGATTTCATTGACTATCTGTTCATCTTTGGATTTCCGCCGACATACGCCGCTCTCGCGTATGTGATCGGTCTTTATGTCTCGGACAAGGCAATCTCATAGTGGAACTGCCGCCTTACAACCGGCTCCAGGCGGATGCGGTGATCGCACTTCGTTTTTCTTCAACTCCGGTGGCCCGCGCCGCTGAGCCGGGGCGGTTATGCGACTACAAGCAAAAGACGTAAGCGGATGCCACCGAAAATCAGGGATTTGATTGCCGAGTTGGAGGAAGCCGGCTTCGAGAATCGCGGGGGCAAGGGAAGCCATCGAAACTTTTTCCACCCGAAAGCACAGAAACCTATAACAATTTCCGGTAAATTGGGGGACGACGCGAAACACTATCAGATCCGTGCAGTGCGCTTGGCACTGAAGGAGTTGGGAAAATGAAAGACAGCGCAAAATACGCAAAGATTGTCGAGTGGTCGGAAGAAGATCAGTGCTATGTCGGGAGTGCGCCCGGGCTGATGTTCGGCGGATGCCACGGCGACGATGAAAAGCAAGTCTTTGATGAGCTGTGTCAGATCGTAGAAGAGGCCATTGAGCTTTATCGCAAAGATAACAAGCCCCTTCCGCCCGCGACCGCCGGCCATGATCTCGCCAATCGTTTGCAGAATATCGCATAACAAGCCCATCCGGCCGACGCCAAGAAGCGGCGCGGCTGATGGGCGGCGTTGGTCGACATGAGCGTATCGATGGACGTAATCCACACCATCACCTATGTGGAACAAGAATATCAACGAATGCGCATTGGCGATCACGGAAAAGGCCCTAGACCCCGACCATCCGGATGTGGCCACGAGCCTGAACAACCTCGCGGCGCTGTATCGGGCTACCAACCGGGGCAAGGAAGCCGAAGCATTGGAGCAGCAGGCGATCCGCATCCTGGCCATTCAGCGTTGAAAAAGCGGCCAACACACTGCTGTACTGGACGGGGATTTCGCGGTGCGCCTTCCCCGCCAGCGAGCTTTGGCGTTATGTGCTCCAGGGAGTAGAAAATGGCAGCTGGAAAAGAAAAGAAAGAAGGGGGGGTGTCAACGAAAATCTTGGTACTTCGCTAGTGGTATCAGTATCAAAGGCAGGTGCTAGTGACATAGGGTAATCCCCCCTTTTTCCACCGTCGCCAGAAGTAGAGACGTTGGGCCTAGGCGGCCAGGGCCAGTTTCTGCTTCGGGGTAATGCCTCCAATGGCCGTGTTTGGCCGCTCGTGATTGTACGTCCA
>JBMOPO010000039.1:0-74417 GCA_049325095.1 Pseudomonadota bacterium
GCCGCCCAGCGCCGCGAGCGGCGGCCACCGTCCCGCCAGCCCGCCGCCGCGGCGCGGCGCGGCACCCAGGTCTCGCTGGTCCATCATCTGCTGGCACTGCTCTTGCACGACCCGGAATTGTGCCAACCCCTGATGCCCGACCTCGACCGCCTCCAACCCTCCACTCCGGAGCTCGCGCTGCTGCGCAAGGTGCGGGACGTACTGGCCGCCAACCCGGGTTACCGGCTGGTCCACCTGCTGAGCTATTGGCAGGGCATCCACGGCGCCGCCGAGCGGGAGTTACTCACCCGCATCTCCGCCAGCGAGCTGCTGCGCGCACCGACGGACGCCGCGCGCGACAACCTGACCGAGGCCCGGGCCGCGCTCGCCCGCCTGCTGGCTGCCCAGGAGCGCGAACAGCCGCCGGCGACCCGCCTGCGCGCGCTGCTCGAACGCCACTCTCTGTCTGCGGAAGATCGCGCCCGGGTCCGCGCGCTGATCCTGGAAGTCTCCCGCGACGATCCGATGTCCCCAGTGATTCAGGAAGCAAAACAAAGGCTTGTGAACATGGCCCAATGACCCGTCAACCTCATTTCAAGGTTGCAATCAGTGGCCTCAGCCCCCATTCATTCGCTACAATGGCCGGCTTTGACGCCGCGCCCCTCCCAGCCAAGAGCGAGCAATGAGCGAAAACTTCCAGCAGCAATCCCGGATCCGCGAACTGATCGGCAAGGGCCGTGACCAGGGCTACCTGACCTACGCGGAGGTCAACGACCACCTGCCCGAAGACATCTCCGATCCGGATCAGGTCGAAGACATCATCCAGATGATCAACGACATGGGAATCAACGTATTCGAGGCGGCGCCCGATACGGATACCCTGTTGCTGACCAGCGGCGACGTGGCCCCGGACGAAATCGCCGCCGCCGAGGCGGCGGCGGCCCTGGCCGCGGTCGAAACCGAGCAGCACCGCACCACCGACCCGGTGCGCATGTACATGCGCGAAATGGGCTCGGTGGAACTGCTCACCCGCGAGGGCGAGATCGAGATCGCCAAGCGCATCGAGGAAGGCATCCGCGAAATCATGGCCGCGCTGGCGGAATGGCCGGGCGCTGTGGATGCGGTGCTGGCCGAGTACGACCTCATCGCGACCGGCGAGCGCCGCCTGTCCGACATCATCGCCGGCTACCTCAATCCGATGGACGAGGTGCCCTCGGCGCTGGCCATCGCCAACAAGGCCGCTGAAATCGCCCTGGCCGCCAAGAAGGCCAGCGCCGGCGACGAGGACGACGACGAGGCGGCCGGCGAAGACGACGACGGCGTCGACGATGACGGCGGGCTCGACATGGAAGAGGCGCGCCGCCGCTTCGAAGACATCCGCCGCCAGAACGACAAGACCAAACGCTCCCTCGCCCGCGGCGACCGCAAGAGCGCCTCGGTGCAGAAAAATCTCGCCGAGCTGGGCGAGATGTTCAAGTATCTGAAACTGACGCCCAAGCAGTTCGACCCGCTGATTCGCGAGGTTCAGGAGCGCATCGGCGAAGTTCGCAAGCTGGAACGCAACATCATGGTGCTGTGCGTGAAGCGCGCCGGCATGCCGCGCAGCCACTTCATCGAGAGCTTTCCCGGCAACGAGACCAACCCGAAGTGGGTCGCCACCCTGGCGCGCCGCAAACAGCCCTATGCCGAGGCGGTCAAGGCGTTTCAGGAGGACATCCAGCGCTTCCAGCAGCGCCTGCAGCACATCGAGGACGAAACCGGGCTCACCATCGCCCAGATCAAGGACATCAACCGCCGCCTCTCGATCGGCGAGGCCAAGGCCCGGCGCGCCAAGAAGGAGATGGTCGAGGCCAACCTGCGCCTGGTGATCTCGATCGCCAAGAAGTACACCAACCGCGGCCTGCAGTTCCTGGACCTGATCCAGGAGGGCAACATCGGCCTGATGAAGGCGGTCGACAAGTTCGAATACCGCCGCGGCTACAAGTTCTCGACCTATGCGACCTGGTGGATTCGCCAGGCCATCACCCGTTCGATCGCCGACCAGGCGCGCACCATCCGCATCCCGGTGCACATGATCGAGACCATCAACAAGCTCAACCGCATCTCCCGGCAGATCCTGCAGGAACTGGGTCGCGAGCCCACCCCCGAAGAGCTGAGCCTGCGCATGGATCTGCCCGAGGACAAGGTCCGCAAGGTGCTGAAGATCGCCAAGGAGCCGATCTCCATGGAGACCCCGATCGGCGACGACGAGGACTCCCATCTGGGCGATTTCATCGAGGACATCAACATCGCCTCGCCCATTCACGCCGCCACCCAGGAGAGTCTGACCGAGGCCACCCGCGAGGTGCTCAACTCCCTCACCGCGCGCGAGGCCAAGGTGCTGCGCATGCGCTTTGGCATCGACATGAACACCGACCACACCCTGGAGGAGGTCGGCAAGCAGTTCGACGTCACCCGCGAGCGGATCCGCCAGATCGAGGCCAAGGCGCTGCGCAAGCTGCGCCACCCGAGCCGCTCCGAGCACATGCGCAGCTTCCTCGACGAGTAAGTGCGGGTGAAAACTCTTCCGCGGCGCGCGACCACCACCGGCAGGCGCCGGGGTCGCGCGGCGCCGCCCGCTTCCCGGGCCCATAGCTCAGTCGGTTAGAGCAGTCGACTCATAATCGATTGGTCCCAGGTTCGAGCCCTGGTGGGCCCACCAATCACCTCCCCCGCCGCTCACCCCGGCCAGCGCCACTGGTCGATCTCGGGCAGGTCGCGGCCGTAGGCGCGGATGTAGCGGCGGTGCTCGCTCAACCGGTCGCGGCACCACTGCTTGAGGTAGGCGGCATCGCCCTGGCCAAGGGCCACCCGGTCGACCACGTCCTCGACCAGATGGAAGCGATCGAGGTCATTGACCACCGCCATGTCGAAGGGCGTGGTGGTGGTGCCCTCCTCCTTGTAGCCGCGCACGTGCAGGTTGCCATGGTTGGCGCGCCGGTAGGTCAGCCGGTGGATCAGCCAGGGATAGCCGTGATAGGCGAAGATGATGGGCCGGTCGCGGGTGAAGATGGCATCGAAGTCGCGGTCGGACAGCCCGTGGGGATGCTCCTCCCTGGGTTGCAGGGTCATCAGGTCGACCACATTGACCACCCGCACGCGCAGCGCCGGCCAGTGCTCGCGGAGGATGCTGACCGCGGCGAGGATCTCCAGGGTGGGCACGTCGCCGGCGCAGGCCATGACCACGTCGGGGCTGGCGCCGCGATCGTTGCCGGCCCATTCCCAGATGCCGATGCCGGTCTCGCAGTGCTTGATGGCGGCGTCCATGTCGAGCCACTGCAACTGGGGCTGCTTGCCGGCGACGATGATGTTGATCAGGTTGCGCGAGCGCAGGCAGCGGTCGGTGACCCACAGCAGGGTGTTGGCGTCCGGCGGCAGGTAGATGCGGATCACGTCGGCCTTCTTGTTGACCGCGAGATCGATGAAGCCCGGGTCCTGGTGGGAAAAGCCGTTGTGGTCCTGGCGCCAGACGTGGGAGGTGAGCAGGTAGTTGAGCGAGGCGATGGGCCGGCGCCAGGGGACTTCCGCGCTCACCTTGAGCCACTTGGCGTGCTGGTTGAACATCGAGTCCACGATGTGGATGAAGGCCTCGTAGCAGGAGAACAGGCCGTGGCGGCCGGTGAGCAGGTAGCCCTCCAGCCAGCCCTGGCAGGTGTGCTCGCTGAGGATCTCCATGACCCGCCCGTCGGCGGCGAGGTGATCCTCGGGATCGGGGTCGGCCGCCGGTTCGGCCATCCAGGTGCGGCCGGTGACCTCGAACAGGGCGCCGAGGCGGTTGGAGGCGGTCTCGTCGGGGCCCACCACCCGGAAGTTGCCCTGCCCGGCGTTGCGCGCCATGAGGTCGCGCAGCAGGCCACCCATGATGCGGGTGCTCTCGGCGAGCTGGGTCCCCGGCCGCTCCACGGGAAAGGCGTAGTCCTCGAAGTGGGGCAGCCGCAGGTTGCGCAGCAGCAGGCCGCCGTTGGCGTGGGGGTTCGACCCCAGGCGCCGCGCGCCGGCCGGCGCCAGCGCCTGGAGCTCGGCGCGGGGGGCGCCCGCGGCGTCGAACAGCTCCTCGGGCCGGTAGCTCGCCAGCCAGGTGCGCAGCAGCTCCAGATGCGCCGGGTTGTCGCGCACGTCCGCAAAGGGCACCTGGTGCGAGCGCCAGTGGCCCTCGACCCGGCGGCCGTCGACCCGCGCCGGCCCGGTCCAGCCCTTGGGCGTGACCAGCACGATCAGCGGCCAGCGCGGCCGCGCGCCGACCCGGCCCTCGCGGGCGGCGCGCTGGATGGCGGCGATCTCGTCGAGCACCGCGTCCAGGGTGGCGGCGAACCCCTGGTGCATGGCCGCCGGATCGTCGCCCTCGACGAAGTGCGGCCGGTAGCCGTAGCCGCACAGCAGTTGTTCGAGTTCAGCGCGGGGAATGCGGGCCAGCAGCGCGGGGTTGGCGATCTTGTAGCCGTTCAGGTGCAGCACCGGCAGCACCGCGCCGTCGCGCACCGGATTGAGAAACTTGTTGGAGTGCCAGGCGGTGGCCAGCGGGCCGGTCTCGGCCTCGCCGTCACCGACCACGCACACCGCGATCAGCCCCGGGTTGTCGAATACCGCGCCGAAAGCGTGCGCCAGCGAGTAGCCCAGTTCGCCGCCCTCGTGGATCGAGCCCGGCACCTCCGGGGTGACGTGGCTGCCGATGCCGCCGGGAAAGGAGAACTGCCGGAACAGCTTGCGCAGGCCGGCCTCGTCCCGGGTGACGTCCGGGTAGCACTCGCTGTAGCTGCCCTCCAGATAGGTGTTGGCGACCAGCGCCGGGCCGCCATGCCCCGGGCCGGTCACCAGGATCATGTCCAGGTCGCGGGCGCGAATCACCCGATTGAGGTGGGCGTAGAGGAAATTGAGCCCGGGCGTGGTGCCCCAGTGCCCCAGCAGCCGCGGCTTGATGTGTTCCACCGCCAGAGGCGCGCGCAGCAGCGGATTGTCGAGCAGGTAGATCTGCCCCACCGAGAGATAGTTCGCCGCCCGCCACCAGGCATCGAGGGCGGCGAGTTCGGCCGCGCTCAGCGGCCCGTTGTCGGTACTGACTTCGGACATGGCTATCGACCTCCCGAATTGCGCAGCGGCCGGCGGCGGCCCTCCCGCAGGGCCGCCGGCCGTATCGGACCGGTTGCGGCGCCCGGCCGACTCATCCCGGCGCCGGTGCGCCCAACCCCAGACAATCCCGCACCTGGCGCGCGATCTCGGCCTCCTCGTCGGCGACCATGGCGAGCACCGCGGTCCGCGAGCGATCCGGGTCGTGCAGCGCGCTTGTGCCGGTGTCGTCATCCCGGGGCTCGGCGCCGAGCACTATACCCAGGCCCTCCAGGCCCTCCACACACTGGCGCCGCAGCTCGCCGTCGTGGGCGCCGATGCCACCGGTGAACACCAGGGCCTGGGCCCCGCCCAGCACCGCGAGATAGGCGCCTATGGTTTTCTTCACCCGATAGGCGAACAGCTCCCGGGCGAAGGCCGCGGCGCGGTCGCCGGCCGCGGCGCGGCGGCGGATCTCGCGCATCTCGCTGCTGCCGCACAGCGCCAGCAGACCGCTGCGGTGCTCCAACAGCTCCCGCACCTGCTGCGGGCTGCGCCCGGATTCCTGCAAGAGCAGCGGCAGCGCCGGATCCAGGTCGCCGCAGCGGGTGCCCATCACCAGCCCCTCCAGGGGAGTGAAACCCATGCTGGTGTCGATACTGTGACCGCCGCGGATGGCCGCGGCGCTGGCGCCATTGCCCAGGTGCAGGGTGATCAGATCCACCTCCTCCAGGGGCCTGCCCAGCCAGGCCGCGGCACGGCGCGCCGCGGCGCCGTGGGAGATGCCGTGAAAGCCGTAACGGCGCGGCGGTTCGCCGCCGGCCAGGGCCTCCGGCGGCAGCGGATAGCGGCGCGCACGCTCCGGCAGGCCGTGGTGGAAGGCGGTGTCGAACACCGCCACCTGGGGCACCCCGGGATAGCGCGCAGCCGCCACCTCGATGCCGAGCAGGTTGCGCGGATTGTGGTGCGGGGCGAGGGGCGCGAGCCGGGCGATCTCGGCGCGCACCCGCTCGTCCACCCGCACCGCGCCGGCGAAGCGCGGCCCGCCGTGCACCACGCGGTGGCCGATGGCGGCCGGGATCGCGGCCTGCGCCGCCAGCGCGTCGAAGGTCGCCGCCAGCGCGCCGCGATGGTCCACCGCCCCGGCCGGCAGCTCGCATTCACCGTCCTGGGTCTGCCAGCGGGGCCGGTCGCCGCCGATGCCGTCGATGGTGCCGGCGAGCCGCGTGCCGGCACCCGCCCGCAACTGATAGCGTACCGAGGAGCTGCCGCAGTTGATCACCAGCACCCGGGGCTCAGGCACGGCCGCCGCCCGCCGCCAGTGCGCGCCGGTACACGTCCAGATAGGCCCCGGCGCTGCGCCGCCAACTGAAATCCGCCGCCATGGCGTTGCGCCGCAGGGCCTGCCAGGCCGCCCGATTGCGATACAGCGACAGCCCCCGCTCCAGGGCGACGGCGAAGGCGGCGACTTCGGGAACATCGAACACCAGGCCGGTTGCGGTACCCATCCCGGGCGCGAACACGTCCACCACGCTGTCGGCCAGCCCGCCGGTGCGGTGCACCACCGGAATGGTGCCGTAGCGCTGGCTGTACATCTGGTTCAGCCCGCAGGGCTCGAACCGCGACGGCATCAGGAAGAAGTCGCCGCCCGCCTCCAGGCGATGCGCCAGCCCCTCGTCGTAGCCGATGCGCACCGCGACCCGATCGGGCAGGGCCGCCGCCAGCCCCCGCAACTGCCGCTCCCAATGGGGCTCGCCCTTGCCGAGCAGCGCCCACTGCAGGGGTCGCTCCTGCCAGCGCTCGATCAGCTCCGCGACCAGATCGATGCCCTTCTGCTCCACCAGCCGGCTGACCACCACCAGCAGCGGGATCCGCTCGGCGGGGGTCAGGCCCAGCTCCGCCTGGAGCGCCAGCTTGTTGGCGCGCTTGCCGGCCGCGGCCGTATCGCTGTCGTAAGTCTGGGCCAAATGGACATCGGTGGCCGGATTCCAGACCTCGGTATCGATGCCGTTGAGGATGCCGGTGAAATCCGCCGCCCGGTGCCGGAGCAGGCCGTCGAGCCCGCAGCCGAGCGCCGGCCCCTGCAGCTCCCGCGCGTAGGTCGGACTCACGGTGGTGAGCTGGTCGGCGAACACCAGGCCGGCCTTGAGCAGGGAAAAATCGCCGTGGAACTCGAGCGCCTCGGGACTCCACCAGGCCTCGGGCAGCCCCAGGGCCTCGAATTGCGCGCGGTCGAAGCGCCCCAGATAGGACTGGTTATGCACCGTGAACAGGGTCGCCGGCCGCGCGGCCTCCAGGCTCAGCAGCGCCGGCACCAGGCCAGTCTGCCAATCGTGGCAGTGCACCAGGTCGGGCCGCCAGCCCAGTCCGGCGCGATCTCCGGCGATGGCGCACACCGCCCGGGAAAACCCGCAGAAGCGCTCGGCATTGTCGGGCCAGTCGCGCCCCCAGGCGTCGCCATAAGGCCCGCCGGGGCGGTCGAACCAGGGCGCCGCCTCGACCAGCAGCACCGGCAACCCGGCGCCGGGCAGCCGGCCGGGGATGAGCGCCACGCCCGGCAGCTCCGCGACCTCGAGCCCGGGCTCCCGGGCCGCCAACCGCGCGCGCGCGTCCGGATAGGCCGGCAGCACCACCCGCACCTCGTGGCCCAGGGCCGCGAGGGCCTTGGGCAGCGCCGCGCAGACGTCGGCCAGACCGCCGGTCTTGGCGAGCGGATAGACTTCCGAGGCGGCGAACAGGATCCGCATCAGCCGCCCACTCTTTCCAGCACCAGGCCGGCGAGCGGCGGCAGGGTGAGCACCAGCGAGTGGGGCCGGCCCATGGCGGACTCCGGCCGGCTCTCGAGGTGCTCGCCGTTGGAGACATCGCTGCCGGCGTAGAAGGTCGAGTCGGAGTTCAGCACCTCGCGATAGGTGCCGGGTTCCGGCACCCCGATGCGGTATCCCGGTCGGACCACCGGGGTGAAATTGAGCACCACCACGACGAACCCGGCGCCGGCGCGGCGCAGGAAGGCGATCACCGACTGGCTGCTGTCGTGGCAGTCGATCCACTCGAAACCCTCGGCCTCGAAATCGTGCCGGTGGAGCGCCGGGCGCGAGCGGTACAGGCGGTTGAGATCACCCACCAAACGCTGTACGCCGCGCTGCAAGGGAAATTCCAGCAGGTGCCAATCGAGTGCACGGTGGTGCGACCACTCGCTGCCCTGGCCGAATTCGCCGCCCATGAACAGCAGCTTGCGGCCCGGGTGAGTGAACTGGTAGACGAACAACAGGCGCAGATTGGCGAACTTCTGCCAAGGATCGCCGGGCATCTTGTCCAGCAGCGAGCGCTTGCCGTGCACCACCTCGTCGTGGGACAGCGGCAGGATGAAATTCTCAGTGAACGCATAGAGCAGGCCGAAGGTGAGGTGGTCGTGGTGATAGCGGCGGTGCGCCGGATCCTCGGCCAGGTAGGCCAGGGTGTCGTTCATCCAGCCCATGTTCCACTTCATGCTGAAACCCAGGCCGCCGACATAGGTGGGGCGCGACACCATGGGCCAGGCGGTGGACTCCTCGGCCATGGTCAGGGCGCCGGGATGGCGACCGTGCACCAGTTCGTTCAGCTCGCGCAGGAAGTCGATCGCCTCCAGGTTTTCCTTGCCGCCGTAGCGGTTGGGACACCAGTCGCCGGGCTTGCGGCCGTAGTCCAGATAGAGCATCGAGGCCACGGCGTCCACCCGCAGGCCGTCGACATGGCAGGTGTCGAGCCAGAAATGCGCGCTGGAGAGCAGGAAGCTCCTCACCTCGTTGCGGCCGTAGTTGAAGATCAGGGTACCCCACTCCGGGTGTTCGCCGAGGCGCGGATCCGCGTGCTCGTAGAGCGCGCTGCCGTCGAACCGCGCCAGCGCATGGGCATCGCGCGGGAAATGGCCCGGCACCCAATCGAGCAGCACGCCGATGCCCGCGGCGTGGCAGCGGTCGACGAACGCGCAGAAATCCTCCAGGGTCCCCCAGCGGCTGGTGGGCGCAAAGTAGCCGGTCACCTGGTAACCCCAGGAACCGTCGAACGGGTGCTCGCAGATCGGCATCAGTTCGATGTGGGTAAAGCCCTGCTCCAGTACATAGGGGATCAGCAGGTCCGCCAAACGGCGGTAATCCAGGGGCCCGCCGCCCGCATCCCGGCGCCAGGAACCGGGATGCACCTCGTAGATGCTCAGCGGCTCGTGGAGCCAGTCCCAGGCGGCGCGCGCCTGCATCCAGGACGCATCGCTCCAGTCGTGGGCCGGCGGCGGCGCCACCACTGCGGCCGTGGCCGGCGCCGGTTCGAAGCGGCGGCCGCAGGGATCGGTCTTGACGAGGATCGCGCCGCTGTCGCGGTTGCGGATCTCGTACTTGTACAGATCGCCGGGCCCCACGCCGGGTATGAACAACTCCCACACGCCGCTCTCGCCCCGCACCTGCATGGGCAGGGCGCGCCCGTCCCAGCGGTTGAAATCCCCCACCACCGCGACCCGCCCGGCATTGGGCGCCCAGACGGCGAACCTGGTGCCGGCCACGCCGTCGACCACTTCGGGATGCGCGCCCAGAAAGTGGTGGGCTGTGGCGCAGCGCCCGGCGGCGAAGGCGGCGAGGTCGGCGGCGCCGATCCGCATCCCGAAGCTGTAGGGATCCACGAACGCGCGCCGCGCGCCCTCGATCTCCTCGATCAGCCGCGGATGCCGGGGCAGCGCCGCGGCCGGGCCCCGCCACTCGAACAGGGGCGTGGCGCCCAGCCGCCGCAGCGGCGCCAGTCCGCTGCCGGTGTCGAGCCACAGGCGGGCAGCCGCGGGGCGCAGCACGCGCAGCATGCCCTGTTCTCCGCACCAGCGGGGGCCGAGCAGTTCCAGCGGGTTGTGGGCCCGCCCGGCGGCGAGCAACTCGATATCTTGTCCTGGATCAAACAGGTGTCCGTGGACGTTCATCAAAGCTCCATAGTCCGCTGTCACATTGAACGGGTCGGCTGGCTTGATGCGGCCCGACCGAGGGGCTTGCCGGCTTTCATCGAGCCTGGGGTCCGACCGCTTCCCGGGCGGCGAGTATCGCAAGCCGCCAGGCCGCGGCCAAGCTGGCGAAGGGCACGTTGTTTGCTGGACTCGTCCGAGAGGACCGCCCCGGCCGTGCGCGGCCGGCGAGCGAGAACGGCCGTCCGCCGCCGCGCCGGCAGGCTGTCGAAAAACCTTGGCGAGGGAGCAAATGTAAGGCAGGAACGGTCGAAAACGCGGAATTTACCGGTAGCGCAATGATCCTATTTGAGGCCATTGCCAACGCCGTAGACGCAACGCAGGAGGGTTGTTCAACAACCTGCCAGCCAGTACGCCCGGCCGCAAGGGTATCTCCCGGGGCATGACAATTTCCGGTCTGCGCGGTGGCAGCGGCCCGCCCGGACCCAGGTCGCCACCCAGGCGTGGCGAGGAGCGAGCGAAGATGTCCAGTAAGGTTGCCGGCAATCCCGAGGCGCGGATCTCCCGCGAAACCCTGACCCTGATCCTCGCCGGCGGCTCCGGCAGCCGACTGCACGATCTCACCCGCTGGCATGCCAAACCCGCGGTGCCCTTCGGCGGCACCTACAAGACCATCGACTTCCCGCTCTCCAACTGCATCAATTCGGATCTGCGGCGGATCTTCATCCTCACCCAGTACAAGTCGCACTCCCTCAACAAGCACATCCTCCAGGGCTGGCACCTGCTGCATCCGGAGCTGAACGAATTCATCGAACTGCTGCCCGCCCAGCAGCGCACCGGCGACTGCTGGTACCTGGGCACCGCCGATGCGGTGCGCCAGAACCTGGACATCCTGCGCGAGCAGCAGCCGCAACGGGTGCTCATCCTGGCCGGCGACCATGTCTACAAGATGGATTACCGCCACATGTTGCGGCGCCACCTCGACAGCGGCGCCGATCTGACCATCGGCTGCCTGCCGGTGCCCCTCGCCGAGGCCCGGCAATTCGGGGTGATTGCCGTCGACGGCGATGGCTGGGTACGGCGCTTCGACGAAAAGCCGGCCGCCCCCCAGCCCTGGCCCGAGAACCCGGACCAGGCCCTGGCGTCCATGGGCATCTACGTGTTCGAACTCCGGTTCCTCGAAGAGGTGCTCGAACGGAATGTCGACGGCCGGCGGCCGGGCCACGACTTCGGCTGCGACATCCTCCCGGCGCTGCTCGACCGGGCGCGCGTCGCCGCCTATGAGTTCCGCGATCCGCAGACCGGCAGGCCGGGGTACTGGCGCGACGTGGGCACCGTGGATGCCTATTACGAAGCGCACATGGACCTGCTCGCGGTGACCCCGCAGCTCGACCTCTACGACCGGGATTGGCCGGTGTGGACCTACCAGGAGCAGGCGCCGCCCTGCAAGTTCGTGTTCGACAACGACCAGCGCCGCGGCCAGGCGCTGGACTCCATGATCGCCTCGGGGTGCATCATCTCGGGCGGCACGGTGCGCCATTCGCTGCTGGGCACCCAGGTGCGGGTCAACAGCTTCGCGCTGGTGGAGGACTCGGTGATCCTGCCCAATGTCGACATCGGCCGCGGCTGTCGCCTGCGGCGGGTGGTGGTGGACTCCAATTGCAAGATCCCGCCGGGCACCGTGATCGGTTTCGATGCCGCCACCGATGCCCGGCGCTTCCACGTCTCGCCCCGGGGCGTCACCCTGGTCTCCGCCGACATGCTGGCGCAGGCCGTGCCCCACTCCCACGTCGCCTGACGCCGGGACGGCCGGCGCGCAGTCCCGGCTCGGCAACTGCCAAAGCTGCGCCAACCGCCCGCGGGCGCGCAGCGCGACGGGCCGCGCCGCGAGGGGAAAGCCCTTTCCCGACACCCCGCCGCATCGCCGGACGAACCCGGCCGGCTCGCTCGACCCGGTGCTATGGCTGCACAGCCGGTGCGATCGCGGCCCCGCCCGGCCAGCGGGTGTCGCTGGCGCCGGACCACCGGCCGTGCTCGCCGGAGATGGTCTGGGTGCGCCCCAGCACCCGCGGGGCCGGCACCAGCCGATGCCCCATGCCCCGCAGCAGCGCCAGGGTGTCGGGGCTGATGCCGGGCTCGTAATAGAGCTCGTCCGGCTGCCACTGGTGGTGGATGCGCGGCTGGGCGGCGGCCTCGGCGACGTTCATGCCGAAGTCCACCCGGTTGAGGATGGTCTGCAATACCGCGGTGATGATCACCGGCCCGCCGGGGCTGCCGGTGGCGAGCACCGGGTCGCCATCCCGGAACAGGAGCACCGGCGTCATGGACGACAGCGGCCGCTTGCGCGGTGCGATGGCGTTGGCCTCGCCGCCGAGCAGGCCGAAGGCGTTGGGCACCCCGGGCTGGGCGGAAAAGTCGTCCATCTCGTTGTTGAGCAGAAACCCGGCACCGGCCACGGCGATGCCGCTACCGTAGGAGAAGTTCAGGGTATAGGTGTTGCTGACCACATTGCCCTGCTGGTCCCAAACCGAAAAATGCGTGGTCTGCGGGCTTTCGGCGGGCAGCTCCAGGCCCGGCGCCACCTGCTCCGACGGGGTCGCGCGCGCCAGGTCGATCGCCGCGCGCAGGCGCGCGGCATAGGTTTTCGCGGTCAGCTCCGCGACCGGCACCGCGACGAAATCGGGATCGCCCAGGTAGCGGCTGCGGTCGGCATAGGCGCGGCGCATGGCCTCGATCAGCCGGTGCAGATAGGCGGCGCTGTTGTGGCCCAGTTCGGCGAGGTCCCAGCCTTCCAGGATATTGAGCATCTGCACCAGATGGACGCCGCCGGAGGACGGCGGCGGCATGGCGGCGATCCGGTAGCCGCGGTAGCTGCCCTCCACCGGAGCGCGCTCCACGACCCGGTAGCCGGCCAGATCCGCGGTCGTGATCAGGCCGTCGTGGGCGGCCATCTCGGCGACGATCAGGTCGGCGATCTCGCCTTCGTAGAACGCTGCCCGCCCCCCGGCGGCGATCCGTTTCAGGGTGCGCGCCAGATCCGGCTGGCGCCAGCGCCGACCGGCCGGCGGCGGCGTGCCGTCGGGCTGCAGAAAATAGCCGGCCGCGGCCGCCGAGCGGCGCAGCCGGGCTTGCGCCTCGGCCAGTGAGAACGCCAGCGGTCGGGTAACCTCGATGCCCTCCCCGGCCAGCGCGATGGCCGGCGCCAGCACCTCGGCGAGCGGCAGCGAGCCATAGTGTTCCAGGGCATGGATCAGCCCGGCCACGGTGCCGGGCACCCCGGCGGAGCGGTGGCTGAAGCGGGCCAGCTCGGTATCGACCTTTCCATCCTCACCCACGAACAGATCCCGGTGCGCGGCGCCGGGCGCCGTCTCGCGATAGTCGATGGCGACCGTTCTGTCACCTTGCGCCAGATGCACTAGCATGAAGCCGCCGCCGCCCAGATTGCCGGCCTGGGGCAGGGTCACCGCCAGCGCAAAGCCCACCGCCACGGCGGCATCCACGGCGTTGCCACCGCGCTCCAGGATGCGCGCGCCGACCGCGCTGGCCAGCGCCTCCTGGGAGACCACCATGCCGGCCTCGCCGACCACCGGGTGGAAGCGATCCCGGTAGTCGATGATGGGCACCTCGGCGCGGGCCGGGGCGGCCGCCGCCAGGGCGAGGACGCACCCCAGGGCCCACACGCCCCACCACCACAATCTCGGCCTGGCTCGCTCCACGATCGCCCCCATTTGGCAAAACCGTGCGGGCATTCTATCCCCCGCCTCCGGGGTGGCCGCCACCGCACGGATCCTTCCCGCCGGCACCCGGGCCCTCACCCGCCGGTACGGCAGCCCGCATTCACCGGCCAGCGCCAAGCTGATGGCCGGCGGCACATCCCCGCCGCCCCCGCGGGCCGGCAATTTCAGCGCCGGGTTGCTATGCTCGGAAAAACACCGGAAACCCGCCTTGGAAGACCTGGACTGTCAGCTCCCCGAGATCCGCCCGGTGCCCTGGAGCAGCGCCGCGGACCGGCTGCGCGCCATCCGCCGCGCCGTGTTCGTGGCCGAACAGGGCATTCCCGAAACGCTGGAATTCGGCGACGCCGAGGCCGACCGCCGCGCCCGCCACTGGCTGGCGCTCGCGGATGGCGGCGAGCCGGTGGGCTGCGTGCGCCTGCTCGGCGACCGCCTGGGCAGGCTCGCCGTGCTGCCGGAACAGCGCGGCCGCGGCATCGGCGCGGCCCTGGTGCGGCGGGTGATCCGCGACGCCCTCGACCAGGGGCTGGACCGGCTTTATCTGCACGCGCAAAGCGAGGCGCTGGGCTTCTACGAGCGCCTGGGCTTCGCGGCCGCCGGTGGGGAGTTCATCGAGGCCGGCCGGCCGCACCGCAGGATGGTCTACGACCTCGGCCGGCTGCGCCCGGCGCGGGACCTGGAACCGCCCGCGGTCGATCCCGCCGACCGGGTGCGCCAACCCCTGGCGGGGACCGCGGCGCTGGCGGCGGGCGCGGTCGCGTTGATCCCCACCGCGCTGCGCCGGCTGCGGATTCTGGGCAACTGCCTGGACCCGGAAATCTACGCTGCCGAACCGGTCGGGGATGCGCTGCTGGCCTTTGCCACCGGCCATCCCCAGGCCGAGGTCCGCGTCCTGATCCGGGATCCCGAACCGCTGATCCACGGCAGCCACCGGCTGGTGAAACTCGCCCGGCGGCTCCCCAGCCTGATCCGGTTGCGCCAACTGCCCGCCGGCGCCGCATCACCGGCGGACGAGCTGCTGGTCACCGACGGCGGCGCCCTGCTCTGCTGGCAGAACGGCCGCCCGCCGGTGGGCTATGCCATCCGCCACGCGCCGCGCGAGGCGCGCCGCTTGGCCGAGGACTTCGACGCGCTCTGGGACCAGGGCCGGGAGATCGCCGAACTGCGGGAGCTGCGGCTCTGAGGCAGCGGGGCGGGCGCCCGGTCGAAAATCCTGACCGCGCCGAGCTGTCGTCCCGCTGACGGCCGCCTGGCGCGGGCGGCGCCGGACGCCTCCTCAACCACCCCGCGCCTTGACCTCGCGGCGGCGGGCGTGCAGGACGGGCTCCGTGTAGCCGTTGGGCTGCTCGCAGCCCTTGAACACCAGGTCACAGGCCGCCTGAAAGGCGATGCTGGCGTCGAAGTCCGGCGCCATCGGCCGGTACAGGGGATCGCCGGCGTTCTGGCGGTCGACCACCGCGGCCATCTTCTGCAGGGTCGCCAGCACCTGCTCCCGCGAGCAGATGCCGTGGCGCAGCCAGTTGGCGATGTGCTGGCTGGAGATGCGCAGGGTGGCGCGGTCCTCCATCAGGCCGATGTCGTGGATGTCCGGCACCTTGGAGCAGCCCACCCCCTGATCCACCCAACGCACCACATAGCCGAGGATGCCCTGGGCGTTGTTGTCGAGCTCGCGCTGGATCTCCTCGGCGCTCAGTTTGCGCTCGCCGAGCAGCGGCAGGGTGAGGATGTCGTCGAGCCGCGCCCGGCGGCGCCCGGCCAGCTCGGCCTGGCGGGCGGCCACGTCGACGCGGTGATAGTGCATGGCGTGCAGGGTGGCGGCGGTCGGCGACGGCACCCAGGCGCAGCTCGCACCGGCCCGGGGATGCTCGATCTTGGCCGCCATCATGTCCGCCATGCGGTCGGGCATGGCCCACATGCCCTTGCCGATCTGGGCGCGACCGGCGAGGCCGCAGGCGAGGCCGATATCGACGTTCCAGTCCTCGTAGGCCCGGATCCAGGGCTGCTGCTTCATCTCGCCCTTGGGCACCATGGCGCCGGCCTCCATGCTGGTGTGGATCTCATCCCCGGTGCGGTCGAGAAAGCCGGTGTTGATGAAGATCACCCGGTCGGCGGCGCGGCGGATGCACTCCTTGAGGTTGACCGTGGTGCGCCGCTCCTCGTCCATGATGCCCACCTTGAGCGTGCGCGGCGCCAGGCCCAGCAGCCGCTCCACGCCCGCGAACAGCCGCACCGTGAAGGACACCTCGTCCGGCCCGTGCATCTTGGGCTTGACGATGTAGACGCTGCCGGCGCGGGAGTTGCGGAAGCGGCCCAGGCCGCGCAGGTCGTGGGCGGCGATGGCACCTGTGACCGCGGCGTCGAGGATACCCTCGGGAATCTCCCGGCCGGCGGCGTCGAGTACCGCATCCGTGGTCATCAGGTGGCCGACATTGCGTATCAGCAGCAGGCTGCGCCCGGAGAGCGTGAAGGGCGCGCCATCCAGACCCTGGTACTCGCGGTCCGGATTCAGGGTGCGGCGCAGCACCTGTTCACCCTTGTTGAACGACTCCTCCAGGTCGCCGCGGATCAGGCCCAGCCAGTTGCGATAGGCCAGGCATTTGTCCTCGGCGTCCACCGTGGCCACCGAGTCCTCGCAGTCCTGGATGGTGGTGAGCGCGCTTTCGAGGCACAGATCCTTGATGTGGGCGGGGTCGTCACGGCCCACGTAATGCTCAGGATCGAATTGAATTTCGATATGCAATCCATTGTTTTTCAAAATGACAGCCTTGGGGCTGCCGGGTGATCCCTGATAGCCCACGCACTGTGCGGGATCGCGCAGGCCGGTGGCCTCTCCCGCCGCCAGGGTCACCCGCAATCCACCGTCGGCAATGCGGTAGGCGGTGGCATCGGCGTGGCTGCCCCGTGCCAGGGGGACGCTGGCATCCAGAAATTCGCGAGCGTAGGCGATCACCCGCGCGCCGCGCACCGGGTTGTAGCCGGGGCCGCGCTCCGCACCCCCGGTCTCCGGGATGACATCGTTGCCGTAGAGCGCGTCGTAGAGGCTGCCCCAGCGCGCGTTGGCGGCGTTGAGCGCATAGCGGGCATTGGTGATGGGCACCACCAGTTGGGGTCCGGCGATGCGCGCCACCTCGGGATCGACGTTCTCGGTGGTGACCTGGAAGTCCTCCCCCTCCGGCAGCAGATAGCCGATCTCAGCCAGAAAGGCCCGGTAGGCGGCCGCGTCCTGGGGCTGGCCGGTGCGCTCGCGGTGCCAGTGGTCGATGCGCCGCTGAAGGTCGTCGCGAACGGCGAGCAGGCGGGCATTTTCCGGCACCAGCTCGGCGAGCAGGGCCGCGAAGCCGGTCCAGAAGGACTGGGGATCGATCCCCAGGGGCGGCAGCACCTGGGTGCGCAACAGCTCTTCGAGCACCCGCGCAATCCGCAGGCCGCCGATCTGGACTCGTTCGGTCGTGGTGCCGCCGGTCATATTGCCCTCCTCACTCAGGGATCACGAAACAAGCCGGGCGGGCATTGTAGTCCCCGATCGATAATTGATCGAATTTATCGTTTTTATTCTCGGTATTCATAGAAAAAATATCAGGCCGGAGCGCGCCCCGCCACCTGCTGGATCCGCCGGCGCATCCAGCGATGCGCCGGATTGTTCTGCAACAGGGGACTCCAGGCCATCTTGAGTTCGAAGGGCGGAATCTCGAAGGGCGGCGGCAGGATCGCCACCTCGGTGCTGTCGCGCAACAGCGCTGCCAGCCGGCTCGGCACAGTGACGATCAGGTCGGGCTGGCGCGCGAGCAGCGCCGCCACCTGATAGTGGCGGGTGAACACCGCGATGTGGCGGCGCCGGCCCAGCCGCGCCAGGGCCTCGTCCACCCAGCCCAGCCGGCGATCGTCGTGCGGACTCATGCCCACGCCGACTCCCATGCCGGTCTTGCTGACCCAGACGTGACGCCCGGCCAGGTAGTGTTCCAGATCGAAGTGCTCCCGCGCCGGGTGGTCGCGGCGCAGCAGACAGGAAAAGCCATCCTCCCAGAGGGTGACCTGGTGGAAGGACTGCGGCATGTCGTCGAACCGGTTGAGCAGCATATCCACCCGCCCCTGCTCCACATCGTGCAGGGCCACGTCGCTGGGGTTGAGGATGTCCAGGGTGATGCCCGGCGCCTCCTTGCCCAGTTCAGTGAGCAACTGAGGAACCAAAGTCGATTCCGCGTAGTCGCTGGCCATGATCCGAAACACCAGGCCGGCCGAGGCGGCGTCGAATTCGGTCTGCGGCTGTACCGCCTGCTCGATGCTGGCGAGGATGTCGCGCACCTGGGGTTGCAGCGCCAGGGCCCGGTCAGTGGGCGCCATGCCGCCGCTGGTGCGGATCAGGAGCGGGTCACCGAACAGCTCCCGCAGCCGGCGCAGGCCGTTGCTCATGGCCGGCTGGGTGATACCCAGCAACTGCGCGGCGCGGGTGACGTTGCGCTCCCGCAGGAGCACGTCCAGATACACCAGCAGGTTGAGATCGATCCTGTGTATATTCATGAAAAAAATAATGAAGATAAATCCGATAAATTAGCGGAATCATCGCACGAAAACTAGAATGCGCAGCCTCTCCACCCAAAGCCTGCTCAAGGAGTCGAACCAGATGACCACCGGCAACTACGACCGCGCGGCCGAAATCGCCCGGATTCAGGAAGACTGGGCCACCAACCCCCGCTGGAAGGACGTCCGGCGCACCTACAGCGCCGCGGATGTGGTTCGCCTGCGGGGCTCGATCAAGGTCGAAAACACCATCGCCCGCCGCGGCGCCGAGAAGCTCTGGCGGCTGCTCACCCAGGGCGCCAGGCCCGCGTTCCGCCCGGACAAGGACTTCGTCAACGCCATGGGCGCGCTCACCGGCGGCCAGGCCGTGCAGCAGGCCAAGGCCGGCATCCAGGCGATCTACCTGTCCGGCTGGCAGGTGGCGGCCGACAACAACAACGCCGCCACCATGTACCCCGACCAGTCGCTCTACCCGGCGGATTCCGTGCCCGCGGTGGTGCGGCGGATCAACAACGCCTTCCGGCGCGCCGACCAGATCCAGTGGAAGACGGGCAAGAACCCGGGCGATGCCGGTTACATCGACTACTTCCTGCCCATCGTCGCCGATGCCGAGGCCGGATTCGGCGGTGTGCTCAACGCCTACGAGCTGATGCGAGGCATGATCGAGGCCGGCGCCGCCGGCGTCCACTTCGAAGACCAACTGGCTTCGGTGAAGAAATGCGGCCACATGGGCGGCAAGGTGCTGGTGCCCACCCAGGAGGCCATCCAGAAGCTGATCGCCGCGCGCCTCGCCGCTGACGTCGCCGACGTGCCCACCATCGTGCTGGCCCGCACCGACGCCAATGCCGCCGACCTGTTGACCAACGACGTCGACGAGAACGACCAGCCGTTCCTCACCGGTGAGCGCACCAGCGAGGGTTTCTACAAGGTGCGCGCCGGCATCGACCAGGCCATCTCCCGCGGGCTGGCCTATGCGCCCTACGCCGATCTGCTGTGGTGTGAGACCGCCACCCCGGATCTGGACGAGGCAAAGAAATTCGCCGAGGCCATCAAGCGCCAGTACCCCGACCAATTGTTGAGCTACAACTGCTCGCCGTCCTTCAACTGGAAGAAGAACCTCGACGACGCCACCATCGCCAGGTTCCAGCGCGAACTCTCGGCCATGGGCTACAAGTTCCAGTTCATCACCCTGGCCGGCATCCACAGCATGTGGTACCACATGTTCGAACTGGCCCACGCCTACGCCCGCGAGGACATGAAGGCCTACGTGGAAATGGTGCAGGAGCCCGAATTCGCGGCGCGTGGGAAGGGCTACACCTTCGTCGCCCACCAGCAGGAAGTCGGCACCGGCTACTTCGACGACATGACCACCGTCATCCAGGGCGGCGCCTCTTCAGTCACCGCGCTGACCGGCTCCACCGAGGAGGATCAGTTCCACTGATTCGCGGCCGCGGCCCGGGAGTCGCCCCACCGGCGCCCCGCACCCCGGCTACCCACGGCCGCCTGCGGGGGCTGTGGGTAGCCGCCGGCCCGGACCCAATGCCCCCTTGCCCTGCGCGGCGGAACGCCCGCCGACCCGGTCTATCGCCAACTGATTACTGCTCCCGCAGCAGCGGCTCCAGCGCAGCGGCCGGTTTCGTTCCCCAGCCCCAGCCCCGAAGCTCAATGCCGCAACAGGGCATCCAGGTGATCGACCGCCTCCACCCATTCGGCGTCCTCTTCGATGGCGGCGGCAATGAAGCGCCGCTGGACACCGTTCCAGAAGGGCGCGTCCTCGAGCTTGAGGGCAGGGTCCAGGGGGCGGTGCTGATCGACGAACTCGGCGATCGCCGCATCGCTGTCGGGCAGGCCAAGCTGGGCGAACAGGGCCTTGAGATCGTGTGGGCTGGTGTCCATGGCGGGTCCTCGGGTTGGGTCAGGCGGCGGTCAGTTCCCAGCCCTCGCGGTCGAATTCGGCGTCCCGGCGGGTGCGTCGGGCGATGCCGTCGCGTTCGAGTTTGAGCAGGTGCGCCCACAGGGAAAAGCGCGCGTAGAAATGCAGCTTGGGATCGACGTCGTCGTAGACCACCGGCAGGTAATCGAGGATGTTGCCGGCGCCGACCTTGCGCAGCGCCGAGATGACCTTCTGTTCGCGCATCAGCCGGTGGCGGCGCAGGGTGTCGATCACCCGGGCGGGCTCGGGGATGAGATTGCCGTGCCCGGGCGCGATGCCGGTGGCCGGGTAATGCTCCAGCCGGGTCAGGGAATCGAGGTAGTCCTTCATGTCGCCGCTGGGCGGCAGGATCACCACGGTGGAGCCGTCCATGATGTGGTCGCCGGAAAACAGCAGCCGGTCCTCGTGCAGGTAAAAGCAGAAGTGGTTGCCGACGTGCCCGGGAGTGTAGATCGCCTCCAGGGTGAACTCCGGGGTCTGCAGGCGCTCCCCGTCGCGCAGATCGCGCTCGACCCGAAAGCCGGTGTCCTGGAATTCGTCGGGCGGCCGGAGCATGCAGCCGAGCAGCTCGGCGCCGGTCTCGGCGGCGAGCCGGGCGGCCAGCGGCGAGTGGTCCTTGTGGGTATGGGTGACCACCACCCAGCGGATGCGGCCGGCGCCGGCCCGCAGGATGGCCTGGTAGTGGCTTTCGTAATCCGGCCCCGGATCCAGCACCGCGACCTGATCCCGGCCGATGAGGAAGGTGTTGGTGCCCGGGCCGGTCATGGCGCTGCCGTTGGGGGCCGCGATGCGCCGCACCAGGGGGGTGAATTCATCGACGGTGGCGGTGTCGCTCATGGGGTTTTCCTCCCGTCCGGCCGGTGTCAGAGCCGGACCATGGGGTCGACGTCGGCCTCGTAGTCGACGCCGGGGATGCCGAAGCCGAACAGGCGCAGGAATTCGTCCTTGTAGCCGCGCAGATCGGTGAGCTGCTCGACGTTGTCGGTGGTCACCTGCTCCCAGATTTCCTTCACCCGGTTCTGGACCTCGTCGCGCAGCTCCTTGCCGTCCATGCGCAGGCGGCCGTCCTCGTCCAGTTCGCGTTCGGTGCCGTAGAGCTGGCGGGCGAACAGCCCCTGGATCTGCTCGATGCAGCCCTCGTGGGTGCCCTCCTCCTTCATGATCCGGTACAGGATGGAGACGTACAGCGGCATGATGGGGATCGCCGCGCTGGCCTGGGTCACCAGCGCCTTGAGCACCGATACCCGGCACTCGCCGCCGCGGGCCTGCAACCGGGCGTCGATGGCCCGGGCGGCGCGGTCGAGATCGCGCTTGGCCATGCCGATGGCGGCGTGGCCGTACAGCGGCCAGGTCATCTCCTTGCCGATGTAGGTGTAGGCGGTGCTCTTGCAGCCGGGGGCGAGCAGTCCTTCGCGGTCGAGCCGTTCCATCCACCACTCCCAATCCTCGCCGCCCATCACCTTGACGGTGGCCTGGATCTCCTCCTCGGTGGCCGGCTCGACGGTGGTCTCCTCCACCACCAGGGTATCGGTGTTGATGCCGCGCATGGTGAACGGCTGGCCGATGGGTTTGAGGGCCGAGGTGTAGGTGATGCCGGTGCGCGGGTCGGTACGCCGCGGCGCGGCGATGGAGTACACCACCAGATCCACCGGGCCCAGCTCCCGCTGGAGCCGGTCCACCACCTGATCCTTCACCTGGTCGGAGAAGGCATCGCCGTTGATGCCCTCGGCGTAGCGCCCGCGCGCCCGCGCCGCATGCTGCAGGGCGGCGGTGTTGTACCAGCCGGCGGTGCCGGGGCGCCGGTCGCTGGGCTCCTTCTCGAAGAACACCCCCAGGGTGTCGGCGCCGCAGCCGAAGGCCGCGACGATGCGCGAGGCCAGCCCGTAGCCGGTCGAGGAGCCGATGATCAGGGCCCGGCGCGGGCCGCCGGGGATGGGGCCGCGGGACATCACATAGTCGATCTGCTGCTGCACGTTGGCCGCGCAACCCACCGGGTGGGCGTTGGTACAGATGAATCCCCGGACCTTGGGTTGAATGACCATGCAGAACTCCCCTGGCAACCGACGGCCCGGGGCCGCCATAAATTCTCGATGAACCGGACCAGACGCGGCCGGAGTCGTTAGAATGCCGCGCCATGATACGCCCAAGCCCTTCCCGAGCGCACGATGCCGACCCTCCGCCACGCGACTCCCGCCGCCTGGACCCAGACCGTCCTCGCCGATTTCGACCGCTTTCTCAACGATCACGCCGCCGCCGAGAAGAAGGCCTCCGGGATGGCGCTGTCCATGGCGCTGCACTACCACGACCGCCCCGCCATCGTCGCCCCCATGGTCGACCTGGCGGTGGAGGAACTCGACCATTTCCGGGCCCTGGTGCGGTTGCTCCACGAGCGCGGCCTGAACCTGGCCCGGGACCGAAAGGATGACTATGTGAACGCGCTGCGCCAGGCGGTGCGCACCGGACGCGAGCACTACCTGCTCGACCGCCTGCTGCTCGGCGCGGTGGTGGAAGCGCGCGGCCGCGAGCGCTTCGGGCTGATCGCCGCCGCGCTACCCGCCGGTGCGCTGCAGGATTTCTACCGGGCCATCGCGGCCTCCGAGGCGCGCCACGAACAGCTGTTCGAACGCCTGGCGCGGGACTGTTTCCCGGCCGCCCAGGTCGATCTGCGGCTCACCGAATGGCTGGACATCGAAGCGCGGGTGATTGCGGCCCAGCCCCTGCGGCCGGTGCTGCACTGATGCCCGCCGCCGAACCCCTGGCGCGCTACCTGCGGCGCTTCGCCGAGCCCGAGGCCGCACTGGCCGCGCAGGTCCCCGACGCCTTCGAGGCGGCGCTGGTGATCCCCGCCTTTGCGGAGCCGCCGGAATTCGTCGAAAGGCTGTTCGCGGAGCTGTGCGCAGCGCCCGCCTTCCTGCTGATCCTGGTGGTCAACCAGCCCGATGACCGGCCCGCGGACGCGGCCACCGCGGCGCTCTGGGCAAGCCTCGGCGGCGGCGACGCCCCCTGGCACTATGCGCGCCGCGGCCGGCAGGGTCTGCTGGCCGTGGATCGCTTCCGGTCGGGCCATCGCATCCCCAAGCGGCAAGGGGTGGGGCTGGCGCGCAAGATCGGCGCCGACATCGCCATCGCGCTGCGCCACGCCGGGCAACTGGCGCGGCCCTGGATCTGGAACAGCGACGCCGACGCCCGGCTGCCGGCCGGCTATTTCGACGCCCTTGCCGCGACGCCTGCGCAGCGCGCCGGCCTGCTGCCCGAGGCCGCGCCCAGCGCCTGTCTGTACCCCTTCCGCCACCGCATCGGGCCCGACGCGCTGGGGACCGCCACCGCCTTCTACGAGGCCAGCATCCGCCACTACGCCGCCGGGCTGCACTGGGCGGGATCGCCCTACGCCTTCGCCACCCTGGGCAGCACCATCGCGGTGGACGCCGAAGCCTACGCCGGGGTGCGGGGCTTTCCGCGCCGCAACGGCGGCGAGGATTTCTACCTGCTCGACAAGCTGGCCAAACTCGGCGCGATCCACGAACTGCCCGGGCCGGAAATCGAGCTCGCGGCGCGGGAATCCCAGCGGGTGCCGTTCGGCACCGGGCCCGCGGTGGCGCGCATCCTGGCCGCCGGAGAGATTCACGGGCAGGCGCTGTTTCGCCATCCGCAGGCGTTCGCCGAACTGCGCCGCTGGCTGGCACTGTTCCCGGAGCTGCGCGAACGCGATCCCGGCGCGGCCGACCTCGCCCCCGAGACCCGGGAGGCGCTCGCGGCCCAGGGCGTGGACCAGGCGCTGGCCCACGCCCGCGATCACGCCGCCGAGGCCGCGGGCTTCGCCCGCCACTTGCACACCTGGTTCGACGGCCTGCGCACCCTGCGGCTGCTCAACGCCCTGCGCGCCCGCTGGCCGGACGTGGACGCCGAGACCGCAGCCCGGGGACCCTTCTGACAGATCAGCGACAAGCCCCCAGGGACTTTCACCTCGCTGCATTGCGATACATGCCGCGGTGCACTCCGTGAATCCAGCAATCGGGCGCTTGATTCACGCCGGCTTTTTCATCAGCCAGCGGGCCGCGGGGCACTTGCGGCGCGGGTGCCGCGCCGGTCAAGGCAGCGGCTTGCGCAGCAGGAAGCGGATCGCGTCGCCCTTGCCGGTGACGCGCGCGGCCAGCGACAGGGGTCCCTTGCACAGCCGCAGATACCAGGGCGGGCGCCAGGTGGTGCCCGGCTGGTTGGGTTCGACGCGCGCGCCCGTGGTCCAGATGCGCTCGACTTCGAACCCCGCCCGCCGCGCCAGCTCGCGGACATTGCGCGGCGTGTACAGATGGACGTGGTCGATCGGATCCAGGTAGCGCCAACCGGCGCCCAGGATGCGGCGGGTATAGCTGTCCCAGTTGACGGTATCGGCGTAGAACACGCCGCCCGGGCGCAGGATGCGCCGCGCCTCGACCAGGTTGGCGAACGGGTGCTCCAGATGTTCCAGCACCGAGTTGGTGTACACCACGTCGAAGTGATCGTCCGCATAGGCTGCCTCGGCCAGGGTGCCGCAGAACACCTCCAGCCCCAGGGTATCCCGGGCGTAGGCGGTGGCGGCCGCGGAGATGTCCACACCCTGAGCGCGCCAGCCCGCGGCGCGGGCGGCGGCGATCACGATGCCGGCATTGCAGCCGAGTTCGAGAAAATTGCCGGTCTTGCGGTAGCGCTCGAAACGGCGCAGGCGGCGGCGGTTGCGGGGCATCTGCCGCTCCACCTTGGCGGCATAGGACCCCAGGTTTTCCGCGTAATTGTGCTCGTTGATGGCCGCCAGATTGCGGGCGATCGGCCGGGCATAGATCAGGCCGCAGCACTGGCATTGGTGATAGGCGCTGCCGTGGAGGTGCAGCAGGGCGCGGCTGGCGCCGCTGCCGCACAGATCGCAGTGGCGATCGACGAATTCCGCGACCACCTGGTTCCAGTTGGCGCGGGTGTCGGCAACGCTCATCGAAGCTCTCCGGGTCGGGGCCGGCCGCGGCTGCGGCCGGTCGGATATTGGAGCCGATCCCGGTATCCGGCGCCATGTCTCCGGCGCAAGTTTCCAGTGCAGCGGGTTTGGCCGACCGTGGGCGGATCAGCCGCGCAGCGGCGTTTTCCTCCAAGGGCGCCCCCCGGGAAACCTCTTTCAACCGGCGGTTCGCGCCGCCCTCCGCCGTCACGCCGCCCTCCGCTGTCACCCCGGCGAAAACACTTCACCCCACCGCCCTTCAGCGTCACCCCGGCGAAAGCCAGAGCCTGCCCCGGCGAAAGCCAGAGCCTGCCCCGGCGAAAGCCGGGGTCCAGTCTTTCACCACGCTGGATTCCGGCTTGCGCCGGAATGACGATCGCTGAGGCTTTCTCCCGAATGACCAGCGCTGAGACCTGCGCCGGAATGACGGTAGGTTTTGGTCGTGGTTTCACGGCTCGCCGCGGAAGGCGCCGCCCGGCTCCCCGCTTTCGAATCTTCCGGCGGGGGCGCTACGCTTCCCCGCGCTGCGACCAGGATCCGCGCTTGGGCAGGTCGGATAAGCCGCAGCGCGGCGTATCCGACAAAACCCGCGACTCCGGCGCCCGCCCCAACCCCCAACGCCGGCGGCATGGTGGCGGGTGCTCCGGGCTTGCCCACCCGCAGCGTCAGGCGACCCGGTTGATGGGCCGCCCCGCCCGCCAGGCGCGCACATTGGCGGCAATGGCATCGACCAGCCGCTGGCGGCTCTCGCGGCTCACCCAGGCGCAGTGCGGCGTGACGATGAGATTGGGAATGGCCGGGTCGAGCAGTGGGTGATCCGGCGGCGGCGGCTCGGCGTCCAGCACGTCCAGAGCGGCGCCGCCCAGGTGCCCGGCGCACAGGGCAGCGCGCAGCGCCCGGGCATCGACCAGGCCGCCGCGGGCGGTGTTGAGCAGGAATGCGCCGGGTTTCAGCGCCGCCAGGAAGCCGGCATCGACCAGCCCGGCGGTCTGCGGGGCGAGCGGACAGTGCAGGGACACCACGTCGCTCTCCGCGAGCAGTGCGGCGAGCGGCACCCGACCCGGTTCCGGAACGGCATCCGGGCGCAGGCTGGCGGCGACCAGCACCCGCATGCCGAAGGCCGCGCCCAGGCGCGCCACCTCGCGGCCCAGGGCGCCGAAGCCGATGATGCCCAGCGTCTTGCCGGCGAGCTCCGTCACCGGCCGGTGCATCAGGCAGAAGTTGTCGGCCCGCGACCAGGCGCCGGCGCGCACGTCGGCCGCGTACTGGTGCCAGCGGGTGGCCAGCGCCAGCAGCAGGGCGAATACATGCTGGCCGACCGCGGCGGTCCCGTAGTCGCGCACATTGCACACCGGGATGGCGCGCTCGCGCGCGGCCTGCAAGTCGATGTTGTCCACCCCGGTGGCAGCCACACAGATCAGTTGCAGATCGGTCGCGGCGGCGATGGCGGCGCGGTCCAGGGGGACCTTGTTGGTGACCACCACGGCGCTGCCGGCCAGGCGGCCGGCGCACTCGGCGGCGGTGGTCGCCGGATACCAGTCCCAGTGCGCCAGGGTCGCCGCCAACCCGGAGAAATCCAGATCTCCGGGATGCAGGCTGTCGCGATCGAGCATCACCCCGCGCATGGCGGCGCGTGCCGGATCAGGCGCCCCTGAACACCGGCCGGCGCTTCTCCAGCGCGGCGTCGATGGCCTCCAGGTGATCGGCGGTGTTCTGCAGGGTCGCCTGCATGCCGGCGGCCATCTCCAGGGCCGCCGACAGCGGCATCTGCTGGGACTCCATCAGCAGCTTCTTGGCGTAGCGGATGCCGATCGGCGGATGGGCGACGATGCGGTCGGCCATCGCCTTGGCGGCGAACAGCAGGGCGTCGGGCTCGACCACCTCCGAGACCATGCCCCAGCGCTCGGCCTTGTGGGCGTCGATCAGGTCGCAGGTGTAGCTCATCTCGCAGGCCCGCGACAGGCCGATCACCCGCGGCAGGAACCAGGCGCCGCCGTCGCCCGGGATCAGGCCGACGCGCATGAAACTCTCGGCGAACACCGCCTTGGTGGAGGCGATGCGGATGTCGCACATCATGGTGAGGTCGCAGCCGGCGCCGATCGCGTGGCCGTTCACCGCGCAGATCACCGGCACGGTGAGCCGGGCCATGGTGCGCGGAATGCGCTGGATGCACTCCAGATACCAGTTGCGGATGCCGTGCACGCTGAGCTTCCTGTCCTGGGTCATGGCGCGGATCTCCTTGAGGTTGCCCCCGGAGGAGAAGCTCGGCCCGGCGCCGGTGAGGATGATGCAGCTCACTTCCGGGTTGGCTTCGGCCCGCTCGAGCTGGGCGATGAGGGCGGGTACGACCTCGTCGGAGAGCGCGTTGCGGGTCTCCGGCCGGTTGAGGGTGATGGTGGCGATGCGGCCATCGAGCGCGAACAGCACGGGGTCGGTCATGGCAGATCCTCGTCAGGACAAAGGGAACATCAGCCGCGCGCGGCGGCTCTTCTCAGTACTTCCCGGGCCCGCGCCACCACGGGCGCGTCGATCATCTTGCCCTGGTAGGCCACCGCGCCGCGGCCCGCGGCGAGCCCCTGCTCATAGGCGGCGAGCAGATCCTGGGCGTGGGCCACTTCCTCGGCGCCCGGCAGGAAGGCCTCGTTCATGATGGCGATCTGGCTGGGGTGAATCCCCAGGGCGCCGGTGAAGCCGAGTTGCCGGGCCTGGAGAATCCGCGCCCGAAAGGCGTCCAGGTCCGAATAATCGGCGATCGAGCCGACGAAGCCCAGGGGCAATATGCCGGCGCGGCGGGCGGCGAACACCAGTTGCTGATTGGGCCAGAGCAGGGTCTCGGCGGTCGGCTGCATGCCCACCTCGGCGCTGAAATCCTCGGCACCGAGAAACAGCCCGATCAGGCGCTCGCTGGCGCGGGCTATGGCATCCACCTGCGCCAGGCCATCGACGCCCTCGATGAAGGCGAGCAGTCTGGTATGGCCGGGCAGCAGGCCCCGGTCGATTTCAATCTCGTCGATGATCTCGGCGATAAAGGCGATGTGGTCCGCGCTCGCCACCTTGGGCACCGCGATGGTATGCACCGCCGCGCAGACGCTGTCCTCCAGGTCGCGCACCGCGAGCCGCCAGGGCCGGTTGATGCGCACCAGCACGTCCAGGCCGTGGCCGGCCACGCTGGCCGCCGCCACGGCCACCCCGGCGCGGGCGCCGGCCTTCTCGGCCAGCGGCACGCTGTCTTCGAGATCCAGGATGATGGCGTCGGCGCCCCGGGTATGGGCCTTGGCGACGAATTTCTCGACGTGCGCCGGCACGAACAGCACCGAGCGCCAGGCCGGCAGCTCCCGCGCCGCGCTCATGCCGGCCGCTCCGCGCCGACGCTGGCCTGCATGGTCAGGGCACCGCCGTGATCGACCACCCAGAGACTCAGCCCGCCGTCCGCGCGACAACCCTCGACGCGAAAGGGCGCGCCCTCGGTCAGCGGCCGCACCGCGCGGTAGTCGTAATAGCCGACCTGCTGCTCCGGGCAGTGGGTGCGAACCAGATCCAGCAGCAGGGTGGCCGACAGGGGGCCGTGCACCACCAGCCCCGCGTAGCCCTCCTCCTGCACGGCGTAGTCGCGGTCGTAGTGGATGCGGTGGCCGTTGAAGGTGAGTGCCGAATAGCGAAACAGCAGCACGGGATCCGGCGTCCACTCGCGGCCGAACTGGGCGGCCGCCGGCGGCGCCAGCGGCTGGGGCGGCGGCGCTCCGGGATCCGGGTCCTCGCGATAGACCAGGTTCTGGCGCTCGCGAATGGCGAGTCGGTCGGCGGCGGTGATTGCGTGCTCGACGGTGACGAACACCAGGTCGCCGCTGGCACCGCGCTTGTGGGTGACGCTCTTCACCGTGCTGGTGCGGGTGGCCTGGTCGCCGATGCGCAGCGGGGCCAGGAATTCGACGCTGCCCGAGGCCCACATGCGCCGTGGCAGCGGCACCGGGGGCAGGAAGCCGCCGCGCTCGGGATGGCCGTCGCGGCCGATCTTGGACTGCCGGACCGCGGGCAGGAAGTACAGCCAGTGCCAGGGCCTGGGCAGTTCCTCGCCGGGCTCGGGGGCGCGCTCCCAGTCCAGGGTGGCGGCCATGGCGCGCACCTTGGCGGGCTCGATGGTGTCGCCGGCGGTCTCCTGCCGGCCCTCCCACTGGCGCAGATGGTCGAGATCGATGGCCGTCATGCGCGCACCTCAGAAGGATTTGGGCAGCCCCAGCTCGTGGATCGCCACGTGCGAGAGGATCAGGTTGGTGGAGATGGGCGCGGTCTGGTAGAGCCGGGTCTCGCGGAACTTGCGCTCGATATCGTATTCCTGCGTATAGCCGAACCCGCCATGGGTCTGCAGGCAGGTGTCCGCCGCGTGCCAGGCGGCCTCGGAGGCGACCAGCTTGCACATGTTGGCCTCGCTGCCGCAGGGCCGGCCGGCATCGAACAGCCGCGCGGCGTTGAGCACCATCAGCGCCGCCGCCTCGGTCTCCGCATAGGCGCGGGCGATGGGAAACTGGATGCCCTGGTTCTGGCCGATGGGGCGGCCGAACACCACGCGCTCGCGGGCGTAGGCACTGGCCCGCTCGATGAAAAAGCGGGCGTCGCCGATGCACTCGGAGGCGATCAGGATGCGCTCAGCGTTCATGCCGTCGAGGATGTACTTGAAGCCCCTGCCCTCCTCGCCGATCAGGTTCGCCGCCGGCACCCGCAGGTGGTCGAAGAACAGCTCGGTGGTGGAGTGGTTGATCATGGTCTTGATCGGCTTGATGGTGAGCCCGTTGCCCACCGCCTCGCGCATGTCCACCAGGAACACGGACATGCCGTCGGAGGCCTTCTTCACCTCCTCGTAGGGCGTGGTGCGCACCAGCAGTACCATGAGGTCGGAATGCTCGGTGCGGGAGATGAACACCTTCTGGCCGTCGATCACATAGTGATCGCCGTCGCGCACCGCGCGGGTGCGGATGCGGGTGGTGTCGGTGCCGCTGGTGGGCTCGGTCACCCCGAATGCCTGCAGGCGCAGCTCGCCCGCGGCGATGCCCGGCAGGTAGCGCCGCTTCTGGTCCTCGTTGCCGTGCTTGAGCAGGGTGCCCATGGTGTACATCTGGGCGTGGCAGGCGCTGCCGTTGCAGCCGGAGCGCTGGATCTCCTCGAGCACCGCGCAGCCGGCCTCGATGGGCAGACCGGCGCCGCCGTACTCCTCGGGGATCAGCACCGACAGGAAGCCGGCCTCGGTCAGGGCGCGCACGAATTCGGTGGGATAGGTGCGGCTGTCGTCGAGCCGGCGCCAGTATTCGCCAGGGAACTGGCTGCACAGCTTGGCGACCGCCTCGCGGATCTCGGGATAGTTCTCGTTGGTGCTGCTCATCGAGGGGCTCGCGACGGGAGGTGAGGGAAGGGACCGGGCCCGGAATTCTATCGGCTGGCGGAGTGGGCGGCAAAGCCGCCGACGAGCCCGGGCAGGCCCTCGCGCAGGCCGTCGAGCACGAACTGCACCGCCAGCGCGGCGAGCAGGATGCCGAGCAGCCGGGTGATGACGTTGATCCCGGTCTCGCCGAGCAGCCGCTCCACGCGGGCCGCGGCGAGGAACATGGCCAGAGTGATGGCCAGTACCGCGAGCGCCAGTGCCAGTACCAGCATCATCCGGCCCAGCTCCTGGTCGCGGGTCAGCAGCATCACCGTGGTCAGGGCGCCGGGGCCCGCGATCAGCGGAATGGCGAGCGGAAACACCGCCACGTCCTCGCGCCGCGCCGCCTCGCTGCGCTCGCGCAGGGTGGTCGAGGTGAGGCCGGAGTGGCGCACCAGCAGCATGTCGATGGCGATCAAGAACAGCAGGGTGCCGCCGGCGATGCGAAACGCCGGCAGGCCGATGCCCAGATAGTCGAACAGCCGACTGCCGGCGAACACGAACAGGGCGAGCACCCCGGCGGCGATCAGCACCGCCTCGACCGCGGTGCGGCGCCGTTCGCCCGGCGTCTTGCCCGCGGTCAGCGCCGAGAACATGGGCGTCAGGCCGAAGGGATCGATGACCACCAGAAGCAGCACGAAAGCCGCCGGCACCAGGTCGATCACCGAATTCACCCGCCGCCCCGATGATGGCGCGCGCGCCGCGCCCGGACCCGCTGGTTGAGCAGCTCCACCGCGAAGCTGAACGCCATGGCGAAATAGATGTAGCCCTTGGGTATGTGGAATTCGAGGCCGTCGGCGATCAGCGCGGTGCCGATCAGCACCAGAAAGGCAAGCGCCAGCATCTTCAGGCTGGGATGGCGGGTGATGAAATCGCCCACCGATCCCGCGAAGGCCATCATGAACAGGATCGCGATCACCACCGCGATCACCATCACCGGCAGGTGATCGGCCATGCCCACCGCGGTGATCACCGAATCCAGGGAAAACACCAGATCGAGCAGCGCGATCTGCACCAGCATCAGCGGATAGCTCGCCCGGCCCGGCGGCTGCGGCGCCTCCAGGCCCGCGGCCGGGTCGGCCACCTCCATCTCGTGCCCGATCTCCATGGTCGCCTTCACCAGCAGGAAGAGCCCGCCCAGGATCAGCACCAGATCGCGCCCGGATATGCCCTGCCCCAGCACCCAGAACAGATCGGCGGTGAGCTTGACCAGCCAGGCCAGGGAGGCGAGCAGCACCAGGCGCAGCAGCAGCGCCAGCGACAGGCCGATGAAGCGGGCCGAACGCTGCCGGTGCGCCGGCAGGCGCTGCACCAGGATCGCCAGAAAGATGATGTTGTCGATGCCGAGCACAATTTCCAGGGCAGTCAGGGTGGCCAGCGCCATCCAGGCCTGGGGTTCGGCGATCCAGTCAAACACGGTGGGGGTACTCCTTGGGGGACCGGGGGCGCGGCGATTGTCCCTCAAAAACCGCCATCGGTTCAGCTCGCCGCGCCGCGGCCCGGCTCCGGGGGCGGCGCGCCGCCCCTGACGGCGTCAATGCCGGCGCCGAAACCCGACCCACGTCTGTGCAGAAATGCCCGTCCTGTGGCATTGGTCCTGTCGCCAGCCCGGAACGGGCCGAGTGCCGGAAAATTCTCCGGCGCTCAGTCGCGGGCCAGCACCCAGCGATGCACCTCGGAGGGTCCGTCGTAGACGCGGAAGGCGCGGATGTCCCGGTAGATGCGCTCGATCACGGTGTCCCCCGACTGCCCCATGGCGCCCAGCACCTGCATCGAGCGATCCACCACCCGGCCCAGGGCCTCGGAGCAGTGCACCTTGCACAGACTGGTCTCGGCGCGCGCCTTCTCGCCGCGGTCGAGCAGCCAGCAGGCGTGCCAGGTGGCCAGCCGGCAGGTGTGCAGATCGATGCGGTTGTCGGCCAGCATGAAGCCCACGCCCTGGTGTTCGATGATCGGCTTGCCGAAGGCGATGCGGGTCCTGGCGAAGGCGCTGGCGATGTCATGGCAGCGCTGCGCCGCGCCCAGCCAGCGCATGCAGTGGGTCATGCGCGCCGGTCCCAGCCGCACCTGGGCATAGCGGAAACCCCGGCCGACCTCGCCCAGCACCTGGTCGCGGGACACCCGCAGATTGCGGTAATCCACCTCACAGTGGCCGCCCGGCGAATTGCTGTCGAGGGAGTCGATCATGCGCACCATCTCGATCCCCGGCGCGTCGCTGGGGGTGAGGAACAGGGTCGCCCCCACGTCGTCGCCGCGCGCGTCGAAAGTGCGCGCCATGATGATCTGGAACGCCGAACCCGGCAGCCCGGTGATGAACCACTTGCGGCCGTTGATCAGGAAATCGTCGCCGTCGGGTTCGGCGGTGGTCTTGAGCAGGCTGGGATCCGAGCCGGCGCCGCCGGCGGGTTCGGTCATGGCGAACACCGAGCGGATCTCACCGCGGTACAGAGGCGCCAGCCAGCGCGCCTTCTGCGCCTCCGTGGCCACCTGCAGCAGCAGGTTGCAGTTGCCCTCGTCGGGGGCCTGGATATTGAGCGCCAGCGGCCCCAGCGGAGAGTAGCCGGCGGCCTCGAAAATCACCGCCATGGCGCGGTGATCGAGCCCCAGGCCGCCGTATTCGGGCGGCGCCTGGGGCGCCACCAGCCCGGCGGCCCGGGCGCGGGCCACCAGCTCCAGGCGCAGGTCGTCGCTGGGTCCGTGGTATTCCTGGCGCAGGTCGCGCTCGTAGGGGATGACCTGGTCGCGAATGAAGGTGGCGACCCGGTCGCGAAGGGCGAGCAGGTCGTCGTCGAGACTGAAATCCAGCATGGCGGCTGCTCCGGCATGGGGGCGGTCGGCGCTGCGCCCGCGCTCCCGGTTGTTATTGGTTCGCCGTCGGCCCCGCGCTCGGCCCGGCCGGTGGCCGGCGGTCCTTCGGTCATCGCCCCCGCAAGTGCCCGGCGAGGAAGCCGGTCAGCCTGGTCCAGGCATCGGCGGCGGAAGGCGCGTGATACGAGGACCGATGATCGCAGAAAAAGCCGTGCCCGGCATCGGCGTAGCGCTGGATGCGGTAGTCCTTGCCCAGGGCCCGCAGCCGCTCCTCGATGGCCTGCACCTGATCCGCGCCGATCAGCGGGTCGCGGTCGCCGAAGAACAGCAGCAGCGGACAGCGGATCGCCTCCGCCTGCTCCAGGTGCCGGGGAATGCCGCCGCCGTAGAAGGGGGCCGCCGCGGCGATCTCGCCCGGCAACGCACAGGCGGCCAGAAACGCCAGCCGCCCACCCATGCAGAAGCCGGTGATACCGATGCGGGTGGCATCGACCCGGCCGCTGTCCCGGAGGAAGGCCAGCGCCGCCCGCAGATCGGCGATGAAGTCCCGGTCGTCGAGCGACTGCATCAACTCGACGGCCCGCGGCACCTCGTCGTAGCCCACCCTGTTGTCCGGCAACTGCCGATAGTAGAGATCCGGCGCCAGCACCGCGTAGCCCTCCCCCGCCAGTCGCTCGGCAACTTCCTCGATATGCCGGACCAACCCGAACGCCTCCATCAGCACCACCACCGCCGGGAACGGCCCGGCGCCCTCGGGCAGCAGCCAGTGGGCGGGCATGACCCCGTCCGGGGCCGGTACATTCACTTGGGTCTTGTGCACCATGGTTGGCTCCCCGGAAGTCGGATATCCGTTTCGGGATCCCTTCCCGGCCTCAAAAATAGCGAATCAGCAGCCAGCCGATCAAACCGACGCACAGCGCGATGCCCGGCGCCGCGACCAGGGCGACGGTGCGCTGGGGGCGCAGCGCCAACTGCTGCAAGGCCATGGATTCGGCAAGGGCGCGCTGCGACCGCTCCAGCTGCTGCTCCTGGAGCTCGCGCTGCGCTTTCAGGGTCTCCAGGATTTCCCGCTGGACGGCGTTGGTCTCACGCAGCGCCGCGATCAGGGCGGTATCGTCACCGGCGCCGGGCATCGACTTCAGCTTCCTGCACTGCCCACCGCCACGCCGCGGCCGCGGCCCGCCACCAGCCCCCACAGGGTGAGCGCCAAGGCGAGCAGCATGGTCACCGCGCACAGTTGCAGCAGCCCGGTGACCGCCCAGTGATCATCGCCGGCGGGCGCCGGGAAGCGCTGGTTGATGGTGGGCATCAGCACCGAGGAGACGCCGAGCACGCCGCCCATCAGACCGGCGGCGCCATTGCTCCAGGTGCCGAGTTGCAGCGCCACGAACCATAGGCGCAGCGCCGCGGCGCGCAGCCGCAGATCGGCGGCCAGGAGGCCGAAGGCTACCAGCAGCACGCCGTTGAGGGTGAATTCGATATGGGCCATGACGATGCCGCGGAACCAGGGCACCGCGGCGGGCGGGATGAGTCCCACCAGACAGCCCAGGGTGATCTGGGCGACGCCCAGCACCAGGGTCCAGTGTCGCAGTCGCGTCCGCAGCCTTGTCGGGTCGTGGTTCATGGCAGGGTCCGCCGGCGGCCTCGGCCCATGCTACCCGGTTTTCGGGCAATACGGGCAGGGTCGCCACCGCCCGCTTTCCCCGCACGTCATCAATAGGACCGCGGCAGTCCCATCACGTGCTCGGCGATGTAGTTGAGCACCATCTCGGAATTGAGCGGCGCGGTGCGCAGCAGCCGCGCCATGGGATACATGTCGAAGATGCCGTACTCCTTGGTGAAGCCGTTGCCTCCGAAGCACTGCAGGGAGGCGTCGATGGCATGGATGGCGGCCTCCGCCGCGGCGTACTTGGCCATGTTGGATTCGGCGCCGCAGGGCAGGCGGCGATCGAACAGCCAGGCGGCCTTGCGCGTCATCAGCGAGGCCAGCTCGATCTCGGTCCTGCCCTTGGCCAGCGGATGCTGGAGCGCCTGGTAGGCGCCGATGGGGCCGTTGAACACCACCCGCTCGTTGGCGTAGGCGACCGCTTTTTCGAGGGCGTACCGGCCCATGCCGGTACAGACCGAGGCGAGGATGATGCGCTCGGGATTGAGCGACTCGAACAGGATGTCGAAGCCGCGGCCCACCTCGCCGAGGATGTTTTCCGGGCCGAGCTCGACGTCGTCGAAGAACACCTGGTACTGGATTTCCGGCATCTGAATGCTGACGTCGATGGGGCGCATCTCCACGCCCTTGGCCTTGGTGTCGACGATGGCGATGGTGAAGCCATCGGTCTTGCGCTTGACCTCCTGGTAGGGAATGTTGCGGGTGACCACCAGCATGTGGTCCGAACCCGCGGCATCGGAGATGAAGGTTTTGCGACCGTTGAGCCGGTAGCGCCCACCGCCGGCCTCCTTCAGGATGGTGGAGGTGCGCATGGTGTTGGTGCCGGCATCCGGCTCGGTGATCGCGAAGCAGAAGCGGATGTCGCCGCGGCAGCCGGCGGGCAGGTACTTCTGCTTCTGCTCCTCGGTGCCATGGTCGCCGATCGGGGCCAGCGACATGGTGGCACCCACCACCAGGCTCAGCAGCGGAATGCCGACGTTGGAGAGCCCCTCCTGGAACAACACCATCTCCAGCATGCCCAGCCCGGCGCCGCCGTACTGCTCGGGCACCATGATGCCGATGAAGCCGTCGGCTGCGACCTGCCGGTACATCTCGATCGGGAAGCGCTTGTGCTCGGCGCAGTCGACCCAGTAGGCCCGGTCGAACTGCCTGACCAGGCTCTGACCGTACTCGTGGATCATCTTCTGTTCGTCGGAGAGGGCGAAATCCATGGGGCCTCCACAAACTGGACTATCGGGAACGGGCCGGGGCTTGGGGCCCCGGCGGAGGTCGGCGACCGGATCAATACGAGCGCGGCAGGCCCATCACATGCTCGCCGATGTAGTTCAGCACCATCTCGCTGTTGAGCGGTGCGGTCTTGAACAGGCGGGCCAGGGGATAGATGTCGAAAATCCCGTACTCCTTGGTGAAGCCATTGCCGCCGAAACATTGCAGGGAGGCATCCACCGCGTGGATCGACGCCTCGGCGGCGGCGTACTTGGCCATGTTGGACTCGGCGCCGCAGGGCTCGCCCCGATCGAACAGCCAGGCGGCCTTGCGGGCCATCAGCGAGGCCAGTTCGATCTCGGTCTTGGCCCGGGCCAGCGGGTGCTGGAGCGCCTGGTAGGCGCCGATGGGGCCCTTGAATACGGTGCGTTCGTTGGCGTATTCGACCGCCCGGCCCATGGCGTAGCGGCCGATGCCGCAGCCGATGGCGCCGACCAGGATGCGCTCGGGGTTGAGGCACTGAAACAGAATGTCGAAGCCCTTGCCCACCTCGCCGAGCACGTGCTCCGGACCCAGATCGACGTCGTCGAAGAATACTTGGTACTGCACCTCGGGCAGCGGCACGCTGACCGGGATCGGGTGCATCTCCACGCCCTCGGCCTTGGTGTCGACGATGAACAGTGTGAAGCCGTCGGTCTTGCGTTGGACCTCGGTGTGCGGCGTGGTGCGGGTCACCACCAGGGCGTAGTCCGATTCCTTGCCGTCGGTAATGAAGGTCTTGCGGCCGTTGAGCCGGAAGCGGCCGTTCGGCTGGGACTTGGCGATGGTGGTGGCGCGGATGGTGTTGGTGCCGGCATCGGGCTCGGTGATCGCGAAGCAGAAGCGGATGTCGCCGCGACAGGCTGCCGGCAGGTACTTCTGCTTTTGCTCCTCGGTACCGTGGGTGCCGATGGGGCCCAGCGACATGGTGGCGCCGATCACCAGGCTGAGCAGCGGAATGCCCTGGTTGGACAGGCCTTCCATGAACAGCTCCATCTCCAGCATGCCCAGCCCGGCCCCGCCGTACTGCTCGGGTACCATGATGCCGACGAAGCCGTCGGCGGCAATCTGCCGGTACATCGCCTCGGGGAAGGCGCGCCGCTCGGCATGTTCCATCCAGTAGGCGCGGTCATAGGTCTTGGCCAGACTGGCGCCGTACTCGTAGATCATGGTCTGTTCCTGGCTCAGCTGGAAATCCATCAAACATCTCCGGTTGGTGACCGCGCCCGCCATGGGCCCGGTCCTGGTGTCACTGGTTGATCGACGGCGGCGGGTGCAGTGCCCTGGATCCGCTGCACGGCCGGCGCGAACGGTTCGGGTCCGGGATCGCCTCCGGCCACCGGCATCGACCCGCGCGAACCGCCTGCGAGGCTCCCCGGGTGCGTCAATACGAGCGCGGCAGACCCATCACGTGTTCCGCGATGTAATTGTGGATCATCTCGTTGTTGAACGGGATGGTCCGCATCAGGCGCGCCACGGGAAACAGGTCGAAAATACCGTATTCCCTGGTGAAGCCATTGCCGCCGAAACATTGCAGGGAAGCGTCCACGGCATGGATACAGGCTTCCGAACCGGCCAGCTTGGCCATGTTGGCCTCCGGGCCGCAGGGCTCGCCGCGATCGAACAGCCAGGCGGCCTTGTAGGTCATCAGTGCCGCCAGTTCGATCTCGGTCCTGGCGCGCGCCAGCGGGTGCTGCAACGCCTGATAGGCGCCGATGGGCCCGTTGAACACCACCCGCTCATTGGCGTACTCCACCGCGCGGCCCAGCACATGGCGGCCCAGACCGGCGCAGATGGCGCCGACCAGGATGCGCTCGGGATTGAGGGTGTGGAACAGGATGTCGAACCCACGATCGACCTCGCCCAGCACCTGGTCGGCACGCAATTCGACGTTGTCGAAGAAGATCTGGTACTGGGTCTCGGGAATCTTGACGCTGACCGGAATCGGCCGCATCTCGATGCCCGGCGCCCGGGTGTCGACGACAAAGAGGGTGAAGCCGTCGGTCTTGCGCTTCACCTCGGCGAACGGCGTGGTGCGGGTCACCAGCACCATGTAGTCCGACTCCAGGGCATCGGTGATGAACACCTTGCTGCCGTTGAGCCGGAAGCTGCCGTCGGGCTGGGGCCTGGCGATGGTCGAGATGCGCATCGAGTTGGTGCCCGCGTCGGGCTCGGTGATGGCGAAACAGAAGCGCGTCTCGCCGGCGCAGGCCGGCGGCAGATAGCGCTTTTTCTGCGCCTCGGTGCCGAAGCTCGCGATCAGGCTCAGGCCCATGGTGGCGCCCACCACCAGGCTCAACAGCGGCATGCCCTGTTCGGCCAGGCTCTCGTTGAACAGCGCCATCTCGGTCATGCCCAGACCGGCCCCGCCGTAGGCCTCGGGCACCATCACCCCGACGAAGCCATCCGCGGCCACCTTCTTGTACATTTCCTCGGGAAAGCGGGCATGTTCGGCGCAGTCGACCCAATAGTCGCGGCCGAAATCCGCTGCCAGATGGCGGCCGTACTCGAAGATCATCTTCTGTTCGTCGGAGAGCGTGAAGTCCATGATGCGATTGCCTCCCGCCGGGTGGCGTCGTGGTCAGTAGGAACGCGGCAGGCCGAGCACCTGCTCGGCGATATAGTTGAGAATCATCTCATTGTTGATCGGCGCGGTCTTGGTCAGGCGCACCAGGGGGTAGAGGTCGAAAATGCCGTATTCGCGGGTGAAGCCGTTGCCCCCGAAGCACTGCAGGGCCGCATCCACCGCCTGCACCCCGGCCTCGGAGGCGGCCAGCTTGGCCATGTTGGCCTCGGCTCCGCAGGGCTGGCCGCGATCGAACAGCCAGGCGGCCTTGCGCGCCATCAACGCGGCCAGCTCGATCTGGGTGCGCGCCCGCGCCAGCGGGTGCTGGAGCGCCTGATAGGCGCCGATGGGCCCATGGAATACCCGCCGCTCGTTGGCGTAGGCCACGGCCTTCTCCAGCGCGTAGCGACCGATGCCGGTACAGACCGCACCGCCCAGGATGCGCTCGGGATTGAGTGATTCGAACAGGATCCCAAACCCGCGCCCGACCTCGCCGAGCACGTCTTCCGGCCCCAGATCGACGTCGTCGAAGAACACCTGATACTGCACTTCGGGCAGCGGCACGCTGACCGGGATGGGGTGCAGCTCGATGCCCGGGGCCCTGAGGTCGACCAGAAACAGCGTGAAACCGTCGGTCTTGCGCTGGACCTCGGCGTGCGGCGTGGTGCGCGCCACCACCAGCGCGAAATCCGATTCTCCCGCATCGGTGATGAAGGTCTTGCGGCCGGAGAGCCGGAACCGGCCGTCGGCCCGGGGTCTGGCGATGGTGCCGATGCGGATGGTATTGGTGCCGGCGTCGGGTTCGGTGATGGCGAAGCAGAAGCGCAGCTCGCCCTTGCAGGCGGCCGGCAGGAACCGCCGGCACTGTGCCTCGGTGCCGTGCACCGCCAGCGGCCCCATGGTCATGGTCGCACCGATCACCAGGCTGAGCAGCGGGATGCCCTGGTTGGCCAGACCCTCCTGGAACAGGAGCATCTCCAGCAGGCCCAGCCCGGAACCGCCGTAGGCCTCGGGCACCATGATGCCGAGAAAACCGTCGGCGGCGATCCGCTGGTACATCTCTTCCGGAAACCGGTGCGCCCGCGCATTTTCCATCCAGTAGGCGCGGTCATAGGTTCTGGCGAGCTCCCCGCCATAGGCGAGGATCATGCTCTGCGCTGCAGAGAGCTGGAAATCCATGGCGGAATACCTGGTGAACCGGCGTTGCTGTATCGGGCTCGGCGGGCAGACGTGCCGCGGGCCGCCGCAAGCCACCTTAGGAGTCCGATCGGCACCGAACAATGACTATGACTGACTCTGGGGTCACTGGGACGGCGGCCGGTGGTCGGCGGACAAGACAGGTTACCAGAGGGTAGATTTTTGTCCGGGATTTCACCAGAATGGGCGCGCTTGGGGGTGCGTGCCGAGCCTGCCCCCGCACCAGACCGGCTCCGAAAACCCGACACCTTTCATTCATTTCGTCTCAGATGACCTGCGAGGAGGTAACAGCGTGGATATCTTCGATCTGACCGGCAAGGTGGCCATCATCACTGGCGGCAATGGCGGACTCGGCCTGGGGATCGCCCGCGGTCTCGCCAAGGCCGGCGCCAAGGTGGCCATCTCCGGGCGCAGCCAGGAAAAGCTCGACAGCGCATCGGCCCAGCTCCGCGAGGAGGGCTTCGAGGCGCTGCCGATCCGCGCCGATGTGTCCGTGGAAGAGGATGTCAATCGCATGGTGCGGGAAACCGCCGATCGCTTCGGGCGGGTCGACATCCTGGTCAACAACGCCGCGATCAGCTGGGGCGTGAAGGTCGAGGAGATGTCCCTGGAACTGTGGAACCAGTTCATCGCCGTGGACCTGACCTCCTGCTTCCTGTGCTGCAAGGCCGTCTACCCGGAAATGAAGAAGGTCGGCGGCGGCAAGATCATCAACATCAGTTCCATCATCACCAAGCTCGGCTTCGGCCGCCTGGTGCACTACGCGGCGGCCAAGGGCGGCATGGACCACATGACCCAGAGCCTGGCGCGCGCCTGGGGGCCGGACAACATCCAGGTCAACGTGGTGCTGCCGGGGCTGGTGGACTCCGAGATGATGCCCTGCTCCGGGCCCAACCACCGCGGGCGCATCATCGATTACGCGATCGAAAAGTCGGCCTGCAAGCGCCACGGGGTGCCGGCGGACTTCGAGGGCCTGTCCATCCTGCTCGCCAGCAAGGCCTCCGACTTCATCACCGGGGCGGTGATCGTGGCCGACGGCGGGCTCAGCCTGGCCATCTGATCGCAGTCTTACAAAAAGGATCGCAATCATGCTTGATCTATTTGATCTCACAGGAAAAGTTGCTGTCATCACCGGCGGCAACGGCGGTCTTGGCCTGGGTATCGCCAAGGGCCTCGCCAAGGCCGGAGCGGCGGTCGCCATCGTCGGCCGCAATGCCGAGAAGCTGAAGACCGCCACCGCCGAACTGGAAGCCATGGGCGCCCGGGTGCTGCCGGTTCGGGCGGATGTCTCGGTGGAGGATGACGTTGAGCGCATGGTGCGGGAAACCGTGGCCGGCCTGGGCCGCATCGACATCCTGTTCAACAATGCGGCCATCAGCTGGGGCGTGCGCCCGGAAGAGATGTCGCTGGAGCTTTGGAATCAATTCCTCGCAGTGGACCTCACCTCGGTGTTCCTGTGCTCCAAGGCCTGCTATCCGGAGATGAAGAAAGCCGGCGGCGGCAAGATCATCAATGTCGGCTCGGCGATCACCAAGAAGGGCTTCGGCAAGCTGGTCCACTACGCCGCCGCCAAGGGCGGCATGGATCACATGACCCAGAGCCTGGCGCGCGCCTGGGGGCCGGACAACATCCAGGTGAACGCCCTGCTGCCGGGTCTGGTGCATACCGAGATGATGCCCTGCGAAGGCCCCGACAGCCGCGGCCCGATCATCGACTACATCGTCAAGAAGTCCTCGGTGGGCCGCTACGGCATGCCGGCCGACTTCGAGGGCATCTCGATCCTGCTCTCCAGCCCGGCCTCGGACTTCATCACCGGCGCCATCATCGTCGCCGATGGTGGCCTGAGCCTCGCCATTTGAACCGGAGCACGCCATGAAACTGGACCTGTTCGACCTCAGCGGCAAGGTGGCCGTCATCACCGGCGGCAACGGGGGCCTGGGCCTGGGTATCGCCAAGGGCCTGGGCAAGGCCGGCGCCAAGGTGGTGGTGGTCGGCCGCCGCCAGGACAAACTCGACCGCGCGGCGGCCGAACTCAAGGCCATGGATATCGACGCCCTGGCGGTGCAGGCCGATGTCTCCAGCGAAGCGGACGTCAACCGCATGGTCCAGGCCGCAGTGGCCGGCTTCGGGCGTATCGACATCCTGGTCAACAACGCCGCGATCAGCTACGGCGTGCGGCCCGAAGAGATGACGCTGGAGGTCTGGAACAAATTCATCGCCATCAACCTGACCTCCTGCTTTCTGTGCTGCAAGGCGGTCTATCCGGAAATGAAGAAGGCCGGTGGCGGCAAGATCATCAACATCAGCTCCATCATCACCCAGATCGGACATCCCAAGCTGGTCCACTATTCCGCCGCCAAGGGCGGCATGGACCACATGACCCAGAGCCTGGCCCGCGCCTGGGGACCGGACAACATCCAGGTCAACGTGGTACTGCCCGGCCTGGTGGACACCGAGATGATGCCCTGCACCGGACCCAATGCCAATCTGCGCGCGGTGAAGTACTGCACGGAAAAGTCCGCGGTCAAGCGCTTCGGTGTGCCCGAGGATTTTTGGGGGATCTCGGTACTGCTGGCCAGCCCAGCCTCGGACTTCATCACCGGCGCCATCATCGTCGCCGACGGCGGCCTCAGCCTGGCACTCTGAACGGCCGGCGCCGCATCCCGCCCAGCGCGGCAGCCATCCCAAAGAAAAGCGCCCGCATCCTCGGATGCGGGCGCTTTTTTTGCGCTGCGGGCCCGACCGGTCAATCGGCCGTCAGGGGTGCATCGGCCACCGGAACGGGCTCGGCCCTGGGGCCGTGGGACTTGCGTTCCAGGCGCTCGCCCGGCTCCAGTGCGTCCTTGATGGAGAGCTTGATCCGGCCGCGGGCGTCCACGTCCAGCACCCGGACCTTGACCTTCTGCCCTTCCGACAGATAGTCCGTCACCTTCTCCACGCGCTCGTCGGCAATCTGGGAGATGTGCACCAGGCCGTCGGTACCCGGCATGATGGTGACAAAGGCGCCGAAATCGACGATGCGGGCCACCGTGCCCTCGTAGACTTTGCCCACCTCGGCTTCGGCGGTGATCTCCTGGATGCGGAATACCGCCAGTTCCAGACCCTCGGCATTGTCGCAGTAGATCCGCACCGAGCCATCGTCCTCGATATCGATGGTGGCACCGGTCTCCTCGGTCAGTGCCCGGATGGTGGAACCGCCCTTGCCGATGACGTCGCGAATCTTGTCCGGATCGATCTTCAGGGTGCGGTAACGCGGCGCGTTCTTGGCGACTTCCGCGCGGCTGGCGGCGATCACCTTGTTCATCTCGCCGAGAATGTGGAGACGGGCGGCCAGAGCCTGGTTCAGGGCCACTTCCATGATCTCCTCGGTGATGCCCTGGATCTTGATGTCCATCTGCAGCGCGGTGACGCCGCTGGCGGTACCCGCGACCTTGAAATCCATGTCACCCAGGTGGTCTTCGTCGCCGAGGATGTCGGTCAGCACCGCGAAGCCTTCGCCTTCCTTGACCAGACCCATGGCGATACCCGCGACCGGCGCCTTGAGCGGTACCCCGGCGTCCATCAGCGCAAGGCTGGAGCCGCACACCGAGGCCATTGAGCTGGAGCCATTGGATTCCGTGATCTCCGACACCACGCGGATCGTGTAGGGGAACTCGTCCTCGCCGGGCAAAACCGCGGCGATGCCGCGCCGCGCCAGGCGCCCGTGGCCGATCTCGCGCCGGCTGGTGGCCCCCACGCGCCCGCACTCCCCCACCGAAAAGGGCGGGAAGTTGTAGTGCAGCATGAAGCGATCGCGGCGGGTGCCCTCCAGGGCATCGACGATCTGCGCATCGCGCAGCGAACCCAGGGTCGCCACCACGATGGCCTGGGTCTCGCCGCGGGTGAACAGTGCCGATCCGTGCACATTGGCCAGGGCGCCGACTTCGATCGCCAGCGGCCGCACCGTATGGTTGTCGCGCCCATCGATGCGGGGCTGCCCGTCGATGATCCGACCCCGGACCACCTTTTTTTCCAGCTTCTTGAACAGGTCTGCAACCCGGTCGGCGGTGATTCCGGCCGCCTCGTCCGCAAACCGCCGAATACAGTCATCGCGCAGCTCGGCGAGCCGCGCCTGGCGGGCCTGCTTTACGGTGATCTGATAGGCCTCGGCCACCTGCTCGCCGACCTGCTCCCGCAGGGCCGCCAGCAGTGCGCTCTCATCTTCGCGGGCAGGCAGTTCCCAGCGTGGCTTGCCGGCATCGCGCACCAACTCATCGATGACCTGGATTACCGCCTGCATTTCCTGGTGCCCGTAAAGTACTCCGCCCAGCATCAGATCCTCGGGCAGCTCCCGCGCTTCCGACTCCACCATCAGCACGGCGTCTCTGGTGCCGGCCACTACCATGTCCAGCAGCGAGCTCTCCATATCCCGGTAACCTGGATTGAGCATGTACCCCCGCTCCGGGTGATAACCCACCCGGGCGGCGCCGATGGGACCGTCGAAGGGGATGCCGGAAATCGCCAGAGCTGCCGAACAGCCGATCAGCGCCGGAATGTCGGGATCGATGTCCCGATCCGCCGACATCACCGTGGCAATCACCTGCACCTCGTTGCGAAAGCCCTCCGGAAACAGGGGCCGCAACGGTCGGTCGATCAACCGGCTGGTGAGGGTTTCCTTTTCGCTGGGCCGGCCTTCCCGGCGAAAAAAACCGCCGGGAATGCGCCCCGAAGCATAGGTCTTTTCCTGATAGTTCACGGTGAGCGGGAAAAAATCCTGCCCCTCGCGCACCTCCCGCGCACCCACCACGGTACACAGGACCACGGTGTTGTCCATGCTGCACAGCACGGCTCCAGTGGCCTGCCGGGCGATGCGGCCGGTTTCCAGGGAGACCTCATGCTGACCATATCTGAATGTCTTCTTTACCAAATTCACTCGTTCACCTTTTTGGTTGTGGCGGCGTCAGGCCGCGGTCAAGTGCGTCAGCGGCGCAATCCCAACTTGACGATCAGCTTGCGATAGCGCTCCATGTCCTTGCGCTTGAGATAGTCCAGCAACTTGCGACGCTGATTGACCATGCGGATCAATCCACGCCGGGAGTGATGGTCCTTGCCGTGATCCTTGAAATGCTGCTGCAATTTGTCGATGTTGGCGCTCAGCAGCGCCACCTGGACTTCGGGCGATCCGGTATCTCCCGCAACCAGCGCGTTGTCCTCGATGACCGCGGCCTTTTCCTGTGCACTCAGTGCCATGTATCGCTCTCCAATATGCCAGTGGATAGGGGCCGACCCGCGCATATTTACAGGCCGCCCAGTGGTTGCCGCAGCTGCCCCATGCCGCTGCGGATATTGCCCAGCCTCAGGCGCTGCGCACCAGCCGATGCGGTTTGATGCGCCGGTCTTCCAGTACCTCCCCCAACCCGAGAAATTCTCCCGCCGCGCAAAACACCCGCACCAGGTCTCCCTCCCCGATCGAGGCGGCGGGGAGTTCCGGAACCGTAACCGGCTGACCCCGCAGAAAATACCAGGACAGGCTGTCGGTCAATTCCAGCGGATGGCGATCGGCGACCGCGGCATCGGCCGGCTGCAACAGGCGATCGAGTTCCGACGCCGGCGCCGAATCGCGCAGTGATCGAAGGTGCGCGAGACTTACCGCGCTCGCCTCCCCGAAGGGGCCCGAGGCGACCCGCCGCAGCCGGGTGACATGTGCGCCGCAGCCCAATGCCCGGCCGAGATCCTCGGCCAGGGTGCGAATATAGGTACCCTTGGAGCAGCGGATCAAGACATCGAGTTCCGGATACTCGCCGGCCCGGAACGCTTCGATGCGAAACTCGTCGATCCGCACCTCGCGGGGCGGACGTTCCACCTCGATGCCCTGCCGGGCGAGTTCGTACAAGGGCCGCCCGCCCTGCTTCAAGGCGGAGTACATGGAGGGAATCTGCGCGATGACCCCCCGCAGCTCCGCCATCGCCGCCTCCACCGCCACTTCGGTGAGGCCGAAGGCAGCCCGGGTGGCGACCACTGCCCCCTGGGCATCGCCGGTGGTGGTCGAGATGCCCAAACGGAAAGTCGCCTTGTAGGCTTTGTCCGCCTCCAGCAGAAAGCGGGTGAACTTGGTTGCCTCGCCAAAGCAGATGGGAAGCACCCCGGTGGCGAGCGGATCGAGGCTGCCGGTATGACCCGCCTTGGCGGCTTCGAACAGGTGTTTTACCGACTGCAACGCCTGGTTCGAGGTAGGTCCCTCGGGTTTGTCGAGGACCAGGATGCCATTGACCGTGCGGCCGCGCCGATGCCTGGTCATTTCAGTTGCCGTCCGCACGCCTGCCGCTGTCGCGGGCGAGTGCCATATCGATCAATGCCGCAAGTTTCTGTCCGCTGTCCCCGGAGGCATCAAAGACAAACCGCAACCGGGGGATGCTGCGCAGCCGCATGAGATCACCCAAGCGGCCGCGGAGAAAGCCCGCAGCTCCGTTCAGCGCGCCCAGCGCCGCCTCGCGCCGGGCGATATCCGGCTCGCCGACAAAGGTGACGAACACTTTGGCCGCGCTGAGATCGCCGCTGACCTCGACACCGGTGATGTTGACCATGCCCACCCGCGGATCCTTCACCTCGGTGCGCACCAGCTCCGCCAGCTCCCGCTGCAGGGCGTCGGCGACTCGATCGCTGCGCTTGAATTCCCTGGGCATATCCGCACTCCGCTAGAGCTGCCGGGCGATCTCTTTGACTTCGTAGACCTCGATCTGATCGCCCGGCCGCACATCGTTGTACCCCTTCACGCCGACGCCGCACTCGGTGCCGGCGCGCACTTCGGCGACATCGTCCTTGAAGCGGCGCAAGGATTCCAGCTCGCCGGAAAAGATCACCACGTTGTCGCGCAGCACCCGAATCGGCTTGTTGCGATACAGGGCGCCCTCCATGACGCGGCAGCCGGCCACCTGGCCGAACTTGGGCGAACGGAACACTTCGCGCACCTCGGCGATACCGACAATCTCCTCCCGCACCTCCGGCGCCAACATGCCCGACAGCGCCTGCTTGACATCGTCCAGCAGATTGTAGATGACGCTGTAATAGCGGATGTCGATGCCTTCCTGCTCGGCCAGCCGGCGGGTGGCGGCGTCGGCACGCACATTGAAACCGAGCACCACCGCGCCCGTGGTGACCGCCAGATTGATATCCGACTCGGTCAAGCCGCCGAGCCCGGAGTTCACGATATTGACGCCCACCTCCTCGGTGGAGAAATCGTTCAAGGCCGCCACCAGTGCCTCCAGCGAGCCGCGCACATCGGCCTTGATGACGACCGGCAATACCTTTCTCCCCTTGCCCTCGAAGCTCGCAAAAACATTCTCCAGCTTGACTACCTGCTGCCGCGCGACGCGCTCCTCCCGCGCTCTGGTCTGCCGCAGCTGGGCGATTTCCCGGGCCCTGCGCTCATCGGAGGTCACGTAGAAGGCGTCGCCCGCGGCCGGTGGCTCATCCAACCCGAGGACTTCCACGGGCATGGACGGCCCGACCTCCCTGAGCGCCGTGCCGTCATCGCCGATCATCGCACGAACCTTGCCGATGCTCTCGCCTGCGAGCAGGAAATCGCCCTGCCGCAAGGTTCCCGCCTGCACCAACAGAGTGGCGACCACGCCACGGGTTCGATCCAGGCGCGCCTCGATCACCACGCCGCGCGCCGGCACATCGACCGGCGCCTTCAGTTCCAACACCTCCGCCTGCAGCAATACCGCCTCCAGGAGCGCGTCGATCCCTTCGCCGGTGTGCGCCGAAACCCGGATGAACTGGGTATCTCCGCCCCACTCTTCGGGAACCACCCCCAGGGCGGCCAGCTCGTTGAGGACCTGGTCCGGGTTGGCATCGGGCTTGTCGATCTTGTTGATGGCCACTACCAGCGGCACCCCCGCCGCCCGCGCATGCTGCACCGCTTCCTTGGTCTGCGGCATCACGCCGTCGTCGGCCGCGACCACCAGAATCACCACGTCGGTGGATTTGGCCCCACGGGCCCGCATGGCGGTGAATGCGGCGTGGCCGGGGGTATCCAGAAAAGTGATGCGGCCATTGGGGGTATCGACGTGATAGGCGCCGATATGCTGGGTGATGCCCCCGGCCTCACCGGCCGCCACCCGCGTCTTGCGGATATAGTCGAGCAGTGACGTCTTGCCGTGATCGACGTGCCCCATGACGGTGACCACCGGGGCGCGCGGCAGGGCTTCTGCGGTGCTGATGTCGAGCTCTTCGCGCAGCGCCGCTTCGGCTTCCACCTCCGGGGGCGCCACAAAGACAGCCTTGTGCCCCATCTCCTCCACCACCAGCGCCGCCGTATCGCGATCGATCGATTGGTTGATGGTGGCCATGGTGCCGAGCTTCATCAGCTCGCGGATCAGCACATTGGCCTTCACGGCAAGGCGCTGCGCCAGCTCTGCGACGGTGATCTCGTCAGGGATCTCTACTTCTCGCACGATCTTCCCGGTAGGCCGTTGAAATACATGGATGTTGGGTGCCCGTACCACGGGCCGCGCCGATTGCAGCCGCGGCTTGCGATCCTCTTCCTTTTCCTCGACGAAAATTTCGAAGGTCTCGTCACTGCGCTTGCGCTGACCCTTGATCGGTTTCTTCTTCTTGGGCTTGTCGTCGTCCAGCACATCGCCCGGTTCGGCCTCGTGCCGCTCCCGCTTCCTGCCGATCTTGCCATCGGCCGGCACCTCCAGCGGCGGAAGTGGCACAACCGGCTCCACGGCCGGTGCTCCCGCCGCCGCCTCCGGTTCGCGCCGCAGGCGCTCCTCCTCCGCCTTGCGCCGGGCCTCGATCGCCGCGATACGCCTGGCTTCCGGATCCAGGATCACTGCACCCTGCGCGCCTTGCATCTCGGCAACCGGTTCCACTGCGACGGGCCGGGATTCGGGCTCCGCCCCCTCCTCCTTTTTTACATAGGTCCGCTTCTTGCGCACCTCGACATTGACGGTTCTCTTGCCGGCACCGACCTTCAGCGTGCTGACCGTTTTTCGCCGCAGGGTGATCTTGCGCGGCTCCCGCGCCTCTTCGCCGTGCAGGCTCTTCAGATAAACCAGCAGTTTCTGCTTGTCTTCATCATTGACCACCTGCTCGGCATGCTCATGCGGCAGGCCGGCAGCGCGCATCTGCCGCAGCAGGCGCTCGACCGGCGCCTCTACGACCTTGGCGAGTTCACTGACAGTCAATTCAGCCATGCGGTTCGGCTCCTCGCTCGTTGCCCGGCCGGTCGGTCAGGCTTCCCCCTTCGCAAACCAGGGCGCACGTGCAGTCATGATCAATTCCGCCGCGCGTTGCGGCGCCATGTCTTCGAGGTCCAGGAGATCGTCGACAGACTGTTCCGCCAAATCCTCCATCGACACTATGCCGCGCGCGGCGAGCTTGTAGGCCAGGGTCTTGTCCATGCCCTCCATGTTCAGCAGGTCCTCGGCCGGAGACGCCTCGGCCAGTTCCTCTTCGGAAGCCAGGGCGCGGGTCAACAGGGCATCTCTGGCGCGCGCACGCAATTCCTCGGCAATTTCCTCGTCGAATCCCTCGATGCCGGCCATTTCGTCGAGGGGAACGTAAGCGACCTCCTCGAGCGTGGAGAAGCCCTCTTCGACCAGCACGGTCGCCACGTCTTCGTCGATGGCGAGCTTTTCCATGAACTGTTCGATGGTGCTGCCCGCCTCCTCCTCCTGTTTGGCCTGAATCTCGTCGACACTCATCACATTGATATTCCAACCCGTGAGCTCGGACGCCAGGCGCACATTCTGGCCACCGCGCCCGATCGCCTGGGCCAGGCTGTCGGCGGCCACCGCCACGTCCATGGTGTGGCTGTCTTCGTCGACGATGATGGATTCCACTTCCGCCGGGGCCATCGCGTTGATCACCAACTGGGCCGGATTGTCGTCCCAGAGCACGATATCGATACGCTCCCCGTCGAGTTCGTTGGACACGGCCTGCACGCGCGCCCCGCGCATGCCCACGCAGGCGCCGATCGGATCCATGCGGCTATCGTTGGTCTTCACGGCAATCTTTGCCCGCGCCCCGGGATCCCGGGCGGCGGCCCGGATCTCGATGACCTGTTCGGCGATTTCGGGTACTTCGATGCGAAACAGCTGGATGAGCATCTCATTGCATTTGCGGCTGAGTTGCAGCACTGGGCCCCGGCCATCCAGATTGATCCCGGTGAGCACCGCGCGCACCCGGTCGTTGATCCGGAACACTTCCCGGCCGACCAGCTCCTCGCGCGGCAGCAGGCCCTCGGCGTTGCCGCCGAGATCCACGATGATGTGCTCGCGGGTCACCTTCTTGACGATCCCGGCCAGCAGTTCGCCAACCCGGTGCTCGTACTGCTTGGCGACCAGGGCGCGCTCGGCATCGCGCACCCGCTGCACGATGACCTGCTTTGCGGTCTGCGCGGCGATCCTGCCGAATTCGGCATTCTCGATCAGCTCTTCGTAGATATCGCCCGGCTTGAGGTTGGGGTCGCGCTCGTGGGCTTCTTCCAGAGTGAACTGAGTACCCAATTCGGCCAGTACGTCATCGCCCACCACTTCCCACCAGCGATAGGTCTGGTAATCACCGGTGCGTCGATCGATGGCGACGCGAATATTGGAATTTTCATCGAAGCGCTTTTTGGTGGCCATCGCGAGCGCCTGCTCCATGGCCTCGAAAATCACTTCCTGGGCCACGCCCTTCTCGTTCGACACGGCCTCGGCAACCGCCAGGATTTCTTTGTTCATCCGCCCGTTCTCTCGCGTTTCACTCAAACCTGGGCAACACATTGGCCCGTTCGATGTCGGCCAGTGGAAACAGATATTCATGCTCGCCGCTTTGCAGAACGATTTCGCCGCCCTCCACGCCCACCAGAACCCCTTGAAACTTCCGGCGCCCTTCGAACGCCGCGCGCAGTCTGACGCCGATTTCCGCACCCAGGAAGCGCCGGAACTGCTCCTGGCTGTACAGCGGCCGATCCATGCCCGGCGAAGACACCTCCAGGGTATATTCACCGGCCACCGGGTTCTCTACGTCGAGCAGACCGTCCAGTTGCCGGCTGATCCGCTCGCAGTCGCCGATGTCGACTCCACCCTCCTTGTCGATATACACCCGCAGCAGTCCGCGCCGTCCACCGGTGCTGAACTCCACTCCCCAGAGCTCACAGCCGAGGGATTTCACCACCGGCTCGATCAATGCTTTCAACTGTTCATCGCGCCACATGGGCCCGGTTCCCGCGTCTCTGTGAATCCGCCGCAATCTCGGTTCAGAGTTTGTGAAGAAATGCACGTCCGGTGCATTTCTTCTGTCGCAAGTCCGGTGCACGCTCGGACTTGCTCGCGCGGATCAAGCACTGGCGTGCTCGATCCGCGACCGGCCATCCCTGGCCGGGCTGAGAGCTTGAAAAATTCACAAGCTCTCAGCCCGGCCCTGAAAACAAAAAGCCCCTGAAACCAGGGGCCCTCAGTCCGCCTTCACAGGCGCATTTTGGTAGCGGGGGCAGGATTTGAACCTACGACCTTCGGGTTATGAGCCCGACGAGCTACCAGGCTGCTCCACCCCGCATCGACAAAACAGTACGTGCCTCCAAAACCTGTCGACCCGACCTCGCCGCGACCCCAAACAAAGCTTCCTCGCGAGGGGCGCAGATTATAAGAGCCCCTCTTCCCGTGGGTCAAGCACAAAACCAAGGCCTGCGGCGGCCGGATCGCCGCAGACGGCGGACAACTCCGCTCGCACCAACCCCGCTGCCAGCCTGTGGGGCGGATACCGGCCCGCACTTCGCCGGTTCGACCGAAGCCCGGAATCCTTCCGATGGACGGTCAGGCGCAGTCGATATCAATGGTGCCCAAGGCCGGACTTGAACCGGCACGGCTTGCGCCACTACCCCCTCAAGATAGCGTGTCTACCAATTCCACCACTTGGGCCAATCGAACACCTTCACTTGCCGGGCGCGCCGGGCCGCCCTCCCGGACAGCATTCAGGGCCGGTCTTCCGGAACCCCGTCGGGGGCCGGCTCCAGCTCCGGGACAGCGCCATCCCCGGGCGGCATCGGCGCTGCCTCCGGAATCTCATCCGCCGACTTCCGACCCGCTTCCGGAGCACTCCCGGGGGCGGGATCGGGAACCCCGGAGTCGCCACCGGGGGCTTTGTCCAGGAGCTGCAACTCCGGCGCCAGATCCCAATTGCCACTCGCGTTGTTCTTGGCGATGATCGCGAGCGCGAAGCTGCTGAGAAAAAACAATACCGCGAGCACCGCGGTCACGCGGCTGAAAAAATTCCAGCTTCCCGCGCTGCCGAACAGCGTCTGCGAGGCCCCGGCGCCAAAGGAGGCACCCGCCTCCGCGCCTTTGCCCTGTTGCAGCAACACGAAGGCAATGATCGCCACGGCGATCAGGATATGCAACAAAATGATCAGTGTTTCCATCAAGCCACCGCCGCCGCATCACAGATGGTCGCGAATTCCGTCGCCCGCAGAGAGGCGCTGCCCACCAGCACTCCATCGACATCCGGCTGCGCCATCAACTGGCGCACATTGCCCGCCGATACGCTGCCTCCGTAGAGGATCCGCACCTGCGAACCCCGTTCTCCCAGGGCCTCGCGGATGCGGTGGTGCACCGCCTGCACATCGCCGGGACCGGCCGCCACCCCGGTACCGATGGCCCAGACGGGCTCGTAGGCAATCACCACCTCCTGGAGCCGGTGTTCCCAGCGCTGCCCGGGGAGCAGGCCAGCCGTGGCCAGCTGCCGGGACAGCACTGCCCAGGTGTCACCGGCCGCTCGCTGCCGTGCGTCCTCCCCGACGCACAGCACCGGGGTCAGCCCGCCGCTCAGCGCCTGGGCAAATTGTCGCGCCACCCGCTCATCGCTTGCGTCGAACAGAGTCCGGCGCTCCGAATGCCCAACCAGTACATATTCGCAGCCGACGTCCACCAGCATGGCGGCGCCGATCTCGCCGGTATAGGCGCCCTCCGGATACTCGCTGAGGTGTTGGGCACCCAGCTTCAGGCCGGTGCCGGCGATGCGGCGCGCCACCTCGGCCAGATAGACGAAGGGCGGGCAGACAACGACTTCGACCCGCGCATCCCCACCCAGGGTCTGGATGTCATCCAGCAGCCGGCCGATTGCCCGCCGACTGCCGTTCATTTTCCAGTTGCCGATGACGAGGGGCTTGGTCATGGCTCAGGGTGCGAAAGGCGCGCCATGGTAGCCAGTTTGGACATCGTTAACAAGGCAAGGGTCATCCGCTTTGCCTCGCGACGACGCCGGCGATTTCTTCGGCGAGTCGGCGCACCAAGGCCTCGTCCTCCCCCTCGACCATGACCCTGATCACGGGCTCGGTTCCCGACGGCCGCAGCAATACCCGTCCCTTGCCGGCCAGGCGGCGCTCGGCATCGGCCACCACTCTCGCCACCGCCGGGTGCGTCTCAGGCGCCTGTCCCCGGGCGACAGCCACATTGACCATGACCTGCGGCAGCTTGGTCATGCCCGAGCACAGCGCCGCGAGCCCGCCACCCCGCTCGACCACCGCGCGCAACACCTGCAGCGCCGCGACCAAACCATCCCCGGTGGTACTCAAATCCCCGCACACGATGTGCCCGGAACTCTCTCCACCGAGCAGCCACTGGCGCTCGGCCATGGCTTCGATGACGTAGCGATCGCCCACCGGCGTGCGCACGAAGGGCACCTGAAGTTCGGCCAGCGCCAGCTCCAGGCCATAGTTGCTCATCTGGGTGCCGACCACGCCGCTGCAGCCTCCTTCCCGGTGGCGGTGGGCGGCGAGCACATACAACAGTTCGTCCCCATCCACCACTGCGCCGCGCGCATCGACGAAGATCACGCGGTCGCCGTCGCCGTCGAAGGCGATTCCGAGATCCGCGCCCCTGGCGACCACCTCGCGCTGCAGCGCCGCGGGATGTACCGAACCGCAGTCGCGATTGATGTTGAGGCCATCCGGCGCCACGCCGAGCGCATGGACCCGCGCGCCGAGCTCGGTCAGCACATCGGGGGCGACGTGGTAGGTGGCGCCGTGGGCGCAATCGACCACGACCTCCAGGCCATCCAGATTGAAACCGAACGGCAGGGTCCCCTTGCAGAACTCGATGTAGCGGCCGGCGGCATCGCCGATCCGGCCGGCGCGCCCCAGCCGCTCCGACACCACCGTCTCGACCTCCTGGGCCAGGTACTGCTCGATCCGCGCCTCGATCTCGTCGGGCAACTTGCGCCCGTCCGAGCCGAAGAATTTGATGCCGTTGTCATCGAAGGGGTTGTGGGAGGCGCTGATCACGATTCCCGCAGCGGCCCGGAAGGTGCGTGCCAGGTAGGCGATCGCGGGCGTGGGCATGGGCCCCAGCAGCGCCACATCGACCCCTGCCGCGATGATCCCGGCCTGCAGCGCGGATTCGAAGAGATAGCCGGAGATCCGGGTGTCCTTGCCCACCAGAATCAGTTTGCGTCCAGCCGACCCGGCCGCGAACACCCGACCCGCGGCCCACCCCAGGCGCAGCACGAAATCCGCGGTGATGGGATAGGTTCCGACCCGCCCCCGAATGCCATCGGTGCCGAAGTATCGCCTTGCCATAATCACCCACCTGCCCGTCCAACCGCCGGCGCTCGGCCTTCGATCGCCATCAACACTTTCAATGCATCCGCGGTGGCGGCGACATCGTGGACCCGGAGTATCGCCGCGCCGCGCTGCGCGGCCAGCAGCGCGGCGGCGACACTGCCGTGGACGCGCTCGGTGATCCCGCGCGCGGTCAGCTCCCCGATCAGGCGTTTTCGCGACAGACCCACCAGTACCGGCAACCCGGCGGGCGGGATATCGGCGAGCGCGGCCAGCAACTGGAGGTTGTGCTCCAGCGTCTTGCCGAACCCGAACCCGGGGTCGACCAGCAACCGATCCCGGGGGAGGCCCATGGCCGCGCAGGACTCCACCCGTTCGGCGAGAAAACCCTTGACCTCGGCGACCACATCGCCGTAGCGCGGATCGTCCTGCATGGTCGCCGGCTCCCCCCGCATGTGCATCAGACACACCGGCAGGCCGACCTCCGCCGCCGCAGCCAGCGCCCCCGGGCGCCGCAGCGCACGGACATCGTTGATCATGCTGGCGCCGGCCGCGGCCGCAGCCCGGATCACTTCCGGACAACTGGTATCGACCGAAAGCGGGGTCGCAAACCGTCGCGCCAGGGCTTCGACGACCGGGACCACCCGCTCGAGTTCGACCGCCGTTGCGACCGGAGCGGCGCCCGGCCGCGTCGACTCACCGCCGATATCGAGCAGTTCGGCACCCTCCGCAATGCAGCGGGCAGCGTGGTCGATCACCCGGTCGAGAATGGGCGTGGAACCCCGGCACAGGCGGCCGCCGTCGGAGAATGAATCGGGGGTGACATTGACGATGCCCATCACCCGGGGATGGCGGCCGGTGGACCACGCCCGGAACATCCGTTCGAGCACGGCGGAAGCCGCGGACCGCACCACCACGCGCTCCAGGGGAAGCGGACTACTTGCCTTCCACCGGCCCGCCGATGGGTGCGCTGCCCGTGCCCCGCACGGCCGCCTTGCTGTCGCGCTCGTAATCGCCGCCGTCGTGCCAATCCCGCGGCGGGCGCACCGGACGCCGCGCCATCAGGTCATCGACCTGTTCTGAATCCAGCGTCTCGTACTCCATGAGCGCGACCTTCATCGCATGCAGGATATCGATGTTCTCCTCCAGCAGGCGCCTGGCGGTGGCGTAGCACTGGTCGATGATGCGGCGCACCTCCTCGTCGATCTGTTGCGAGGTGGCCCCGGAGAAGTTTCGCCCGCCGCCGAAGGGACTGGCCGCGCCCTCCTCCTCGCCGTACAGAATCGGACCCAGGCGCTCGCTCAACCCCCATTTGGTGACCATGGCGCGAACCAACTGGCTGGCCCGCTCGATGTCGTTGGAGGCGCCCGTGGTGACGCCGTCCGGCCCATGGATCAGCTCCTCGGCGATGCGCCCACCGAACAGGCTGCACACCATGCTGCTCAGCTTGCGCCGGCTCATGCTGTACTGGTCCTCCTCGGGCAGGAACTGGGTGACGCCCAGGGCGCGCCCGCGGGGGATGATGGTCACCTTGTGCACCGGGTCGTGCTCGGGCATCAGCCGGCCGACGATGGCGTGGCCCGCCTCATGGTAGGCGGTGTTGGCCTTCTCGTCCTCGGACATGACCATGGAGCGGCGCTCGGCGCCCATCATGATCTTGTCGCGCGCCTTCTCGAATTCCTCCATGGTCACCAGGCGCCGATTGGCGCGCGCGGCGAACAGCGCCGCCTCGTTGACCAGATTGGCGAGGTCGGCCCCGGAAAAGCCCGGCGTGCCCCGCGCGAGAATGCCCAAGTTGACCCGTTCGTCCAGCGGCACCTTGCGCACATGCACCTTGAGAATCTGTTCGCGGCCGCGGATATCGGGCAGGCCGACGAACACCTGGCGGTCGAAGCGGCCCGGGCGCAGCAGCGCCTTGTCGAGCACGTCCGGACGGTTGGAGGCGGCGATCACAATCACGCCTTCGTTGCCCTCGAAGCCGTCCATCTCCACCAGCAACTGGTTGAGAGTCTGCTCGCGCTCGTCGTTGCCGCCACCCCAGCCGCCGCCGCGGGCGCGGCCGACGGCGTCGATCTCGTCGATAAACACGATGCAGGGCGCCTGCTTCTTGGCCTGTTCGAACATGTCGCGTACCCGGGAGGCGCCGACCCCCACGAACATCTCCACGAAATCCGAACCGGAAATGGAAAAGAACGGCACCCGCGCCTCGCCGGCGATGGCCCGCGCCAGCAACGTCTTGCCGGTGCCCGGCGGACCGGACATCAGCACGCCGCGCGGAATGCGGCCGCCCAGGCTCTGGAACTTGCCGGGATCGCGCAGGAATTCGACCAGCTCGCGCACGTCTTCCTTCGCCTCGTCGACTCCGGCCACATCGGCGAAGGTGGTCTTGATCTGGTCCTCGCTGAGCAGCCGCGCCTTCGACTTGCCGAAGCTCATCGGGCCGGCGCGGCCACCCCCCATGCCGCCCTGCATCTGGCGCATGAAAAACATGAAGATCGCCACGATCAGCAGAATCGGGAAGGCGGCCAGGAACAGTTGCTGCCAGAACCCGGCCTTGTCGGGCTCGCGGCCCTCGACATTGACGTTGTTGTTGAGCAGATCGCCCATCAGGCCGCTGTCATAGATGTCCGGTCGGACGGTGCGGAAGCGGGCGCCGTTGTGGCGCTCGCCCTCGATCTCCAGCCCGTCGATGACCACGCTGCGCACGGCGCCGCTCTGCACTTCGTCGACGAAATTGGTATAGGTGATGGTCTCGGGAACCGGCCCACCCTTGAAATTCTGGAAAATCGACAGCAGCACCGCGGCGATGATCAGCCACAGGATGAGGTTTTTGGCCATTTCGTTCACTGCATCGTCCTCGCAATCCGACGCGGTCCCGCCCCGCGGGAATCGGCGCCTTCATAACGACCGGGTCCCGATTATAGACCCTTCAGGCCGAGCCGGCCGAGGTGCTCCGGCATCCGCTGGCGACCCAGTAGACCTCGCGGGATTCGGCCCGCGAGGCCTCCGGCTTGCATACCCGAACCCGGTCGAAACGCCGGCGGGCGGCGCTCAGCAGGGCGTCGGAGCCCTCGCCCTGAAATACCTTGGCGACGCAAGTGCCGCCGGGCTTCAGGAATTCGGCGGCGAAATCCAGCGCCAACTCCACCAGGTACAGGGCGCGCGGCTGGTCCACGCCGCGCATCCCACTGATATTGGGGGCCAGGTCGGAGATTACAACGTCCACCCCGCCGCCGCCGATGGCGCGGCGCAGCTCGGCCAGCACCTCGGCCGCGGTGAAATCGCCCTGCACGAACTCCACACCGGCCAGGGGCTCCATGGGCAGCAGGTCGCAGGCCCAGATCCGGCCGCCACTGCCGATCCGCGCGGCGGCGACCTGCGACCAGCCGCCGGGCGCAGCGCCCAGATCGACCACCGACTGACCGGGCCGGAACAGCCGGTAGCGGCGGTCCAGTTCGAGCAACTTGAAGCTGGCCCGGGAGCGATACCCCTCCCGCCGCGCCGCCAGCACATGGGGATCGGCGTGGTGGCGCTGCAACCAGCGCCGGCTGCCGCCTTTGCGCGACTTGGCCATGAATGCGCCTGCTACAATCGCCGGCCGATCATCGGATGTGCCACATGAACCTCGACCACGACACCAGAAAACTGCTGCGCCGCATCGGTCACGCGCTGAACCCGGTGGTGACCCTGGGAGAGAAGGGGCTCACCGCGGCGGTGGCCGGTGAACTGGAACGGGCCCTCTGCGCACACGAATTGATCAAGGTCCGCGTGACCGGCGCGGATCGGGAGCGGCGCCGGGCGCTGATCGGGGAGCTGCTGGCCACCACCGGGGCCGAACAGGTCCAGGCGATCGGCCATGTGGTGCTGCTGTTGCGCAGGGCCGCGCGGCCGGACCCGCGGCTCTCCAACCTGTTGCGCCATGGCGGCGGCGCCCGGCATCCGCCCGCTTGACCGCCGACCGGGCCCGCGGCGCACCTGCGGCAGAAGAATTCAGCCGCCCCTGGCCGAGGGAAACCGGGCGGGGCGCTTCTCCTTGACCGCGGCGACCCCTTCGGCGGCATCCGGGCTCAGGAAGCACTGCATCTCCATGCGCAGCGAGTTCTCGAAGATCGGCGCCGCCTGCTTGATCCAGCCGTTGAGGGTGCTCTTGGTGCCGCGGATCGCCTGCTGGGCACCGGCGGCCAGCTGATCGGCCACCGCCAATGCCCGCGGCAATACTTCGTCCTGGGGGCAGCAGAGACTCACCAGTCCGATCCGCTCGGCCTCCCGGCCGTCGATGAACTCGGCGGTCATCAGGTAGTACTTGGCCTTGGCCATGCCGCACAGGATCGGCCAGACGATGGCGGCATGGTCGCCGGCACCGACGCCGAGCTTGACGTGGCCGTCGGTGATTCGGGCCGTCTCCGACATGATGCTGATGTCGGCCATGATGGCGACCGCCAGGCCGGCGCCCACCGCGACCCCGTTGATGGCGGAGATGATCGGCTTCTCCAGATCCAGCATGCGGTAGACGATGTCCGCCGCCTCCTTCTGGATCTGCTGGACCCGGTCGGCCTGGCCGACCACGCCCTCGATCCAGGTCAGGTCACCGCCGGCGGAAAACGCCTTGCCCGCCCCGGTCACCACCACCACGTTGGTCTCGTCGTCGCGGGCCACCGTGTCCCAGATCTGGGTCAGCTCCCAGTGCAGGCGGCCATTGGTGGCATTCATCACTTCGGGCCGGTTGATGGTGATGATGAGCACGCCGTTGGGCCTGTGCTCGAACAGCAGGTGCTGATAGTCGGCGTAGTTCATGCTTCCTCCGTCGGGTATTTCAGATGCATGGATGGCAATCGGGGGTCAGTCCTGGAAGCGGCACAGTTCGGGATCCAGGGTCATGCCGGAATCGAGCTGCACGCCGCAGGTATTGAGCGCCATGGACACCAGGTTGTACTGCCCCACGGTGAACACGATGTCGAGCAGCTGTTCGGTGGAATAGAAGCGCGCCAGCCCCTGCCAGGTCGGGTCGCTGATGAAGGCATCGGCGTGCAGTTCATCGGTGGCGCGCAGCAGCAGGCGCTCGGCCTGGGTCCAGCCCTCGGCTTCGGCACCGGCCTTGATGCGCTCGATTTCCTCGCGGCTGAGATCGCATTCCAGGCCGATCAGCACGTGCTGGCCCCACTCGTAACCGGACTTGCACAGCCAGCCGATGCGCAGGATGAGGATTTCCCGATCGCGCAGGCTCAGCGTCGACTTGCCCATGATGTGATTGGCGAACACCAGCCAGCGCTTGCCCAGCCGGGGGTGGTTGGCGAGCGTCTTGAAGATGTTGAGGATGCGGCCGTTGACGCGCAGCCCGCCGAAGATCTCGCGCTGCTCGTCGGTCCATCGATCCGGTTCCAGCGGGGGAACCCTGGGAGTTTTCAAACGCATGCGGCAATCCTCTGGAGATGGTTGTTGGCCTGGGCCGGGCGCCGCCCGGCTTCAGATGTAGGCCACCCGGTCGATTTCGTAGTCCACCGCGCCGGACGGCGTCTGTACGCTGACCTCGTCCCCCTCGCGCTTGCCGATCAGGGCGCGGGCGATGGGCGACTGATAGGAGATCTTGCCCGATTTCACGTCGGCCTCGTCATCGCCGACGATCTGGTAGACCCGGGTCTCCTCGGTGTCGAGATTGATCAGGGTCACCGTGGCCCCGAAGATCACCTTGTCGTCCCTGGGCAGGGAGGCGACATCGATCACCTGGGCGCAGCTCAGCTTGGCCTCGATCTCCTGGATTCTGCCCTCGATGAAGCTCTGCTGCTCGCGGGCGGCGTGATATTCGGCGTTTTCCTTGAGATCGCCGTGGGCGCGCGCCTCGGCGATGGCGTTGACGATGCGCGGCCGCTCGACCCGCTTGAGCTGGTCGAGTTCGGCGCGCAACCGCTCGGCGCCGGCCGCGGTCATGGGCACCTTGTTCACGATCTCATTCCCGCATGCCACTCCTGCAGGCTGCGGACCGAGCCCGCCGGCCCGTGGCGCAACGCCATGCATACCGCCTGGCCCCCGGCCAGGGTGGTGGTGTAGTACACCCCTTTGCTCTCGGCGCTCGCCCGGATGGTAGCCGAATCCGCGATCGCCTTGCGCCCCTCGGTGGTATTGACGATCAGGTCGATCTGCCCGTTCTTGATCATGTCGACGATGTGCGGCCTGCCCTCCTTGACCTTGTTGACCACGTCGACGGGCAGCCCCGCGGCGGCCACCAGCTCTGCGGTACCCCGGGTGCAGACCAGGCGAAAGCCCAGTTCGTGCAACTCGCGGGCCACCGCCACCACCCCGGGCCGATCCCGCTCGCGAACGCTGACGAAGGCGGTGCCACGGGTGGGGAGCTCGTCGCCGGCGCCGAGCTGGGCCTTGGCATAGGCCTCGGCGAAGGAGGCCCCGATACCCATGACTTCGCCGGTGGACTTCATCTCCGGCCCCAGGATCGGATCCATGCCGGGAAACTTGTTGAACGGGAATACCGCCTCCTTGACGCTGAAATGGCCGGGGATCACCTCGCGGGTGAACCCCTGTTCGGCGAGGCTGCGGCCGGCCATGCAGCGGGCGGCGATCTGGGCCAGGGATACGCCGATGCACTTGGAGACGAAGGGCACGGTCCGCGAGGCGCGCGGATTGACCTCGATGACGTAGATCTCACCGTCCTGCCAGGCCAACTGGACATTCATCAGCCCGCGCACCTCGAGCTCCCGGGCCATGGCCTCGACGATGGACCGCATCCGATCCATGACTTCGGCCGGCAGGCTGTAGGGCGGCAGCGAACAGGCGGAATCGCCGGAATGGATGCCGGCCTGCTCGATGTGCTGCATGATGGCGCCGACCACCAGGTCACGGCCGTCGGCGACCACATCGATGTCCACCTCCACCGCAGTGGCGAGGAAGCGGTCGAGCAGCACCGGCGCCGTTTCCGAGACCGCCACCGCCTGGTGCATGTAGCGCAGCAGTTCGTCCTCGGAATAGACGATCTCCATGGCGCGGCCGCCGAGCACATAGGACGGGCGCACCACCAGCGGGTAGCCGATCGCCGCCGCCGCCTTTACCGCCGCTTCCACGGAGCGCACCGTGGCGTTGGGTGGCTGCAACAGACCCAGCTTGACGATCATCTGCTGGAAGCGCTCGCGATCCTCGGCGCGGTCGATGGCGTCCGGGCTGGTGCCGATGATGGGCACCCCGGCCGCCTCCAGGGCCCGCGCCAACTTGAGCGGGGTCTGGCCACCGAACTGGACGATGACCCCTTCCGGCCGCTCGATGCGCACGATTTCGAGCACGTCCTCCAGGGTCACGGGTTCGAAATAGAGGCGGTCGGAGATATCGTAGTCGGTGGACACCGTCTCCGGGTTGCAGTTGACCATGATGGTCTCGAAACCGTCCTCGCGCATCGCCAGGGCGGCGTGCACGCAACAGTAATCGAACTCGATGCCCTGGCCGATCCGGTTCGGCCCGCCGCCCAGCACCAGGATCTTGCGCCGTTGGCTGGGCGCCGCCTCGCACTCCTCCTCGTAGGTGGAATACAGGTAGGCGGTGTCGGTGGCGAACTCGGCGGCGCAGGTATCGACCCGCTTGTACACCGGGTGCAGGCCCAGGGCATGCCGCTGCGCGCGAACCTCGGCCTCGGTGCGGCCGAGCAGCCTGGCCAGGCGGGCATCGGCGAAGCCCTTGCGCTTGAGCCGGTACAGGGTGGCGCGATCCAGGGCGGCCAGGGGCTGGCCGAGCAGAGCCCGTTCTTCGCCGATCAGGTCCTCGATCTGGGCCAGGAACCAGGGGTCGATGGCGGTGGCGGCGGCGATCTCCTCGCGGCCGATGCCGGCGCGAAAGGCGTCGGCCACGTACCACAGGCGGTCGCAGCCGGAGCCGGCGAGCTGCTCGCGGATCGTCGCCAGACCTTCCTCGGTGGTCCCGTCCACTTTTTCGTCCAGGCCGGCCACCCCCACCTCCAGGCCGCGCAGCGCCTTCTGCAGCGACTCCTGGAAAGTGCGGCCGATCGCCATCACCTCGCCGACCGACTTCATCTGGGTGGTCAGGCGCGGATCGGCCTGGGCGAATTTCTCGAACGCAAAGCGCGGCACCTTGGTGACCACGTAATCGATGCTCGGCTCGAAGGACGCCGGCGTGGCGCCGCCGGTGATCTCATTGCGCAGCTCGTCGAGGGTGTAGCCCACGGCCAGCTTGGCGGCGACCTTGGCGATGGGAAACCCGGTCGCCTTGGAGGCCAGCGCCGAGGAGCGCGACACGCGCGGGTTCATCTCGATCACCACCAGGCGGCCGTCGGCGGGATTGACCGCGAACTGCACATTGGAACCGCCGGTCTCGACCCCGATTTCGCGCAGCACCGTGCACGCGGCGTCGCGCATGATCTGATATTCCTTGTCGGTCAGGGTCTGGGCCGGTGCCACGGTGATGGAGTCGCCGGTATGGATCCCCATGGGGTCGAAATTCTCGATCGAGCAGACGATGATGCAGTTGTCCCGGCGGTCGCGGACCACCTCCATCTCGTATTCCTTCCAGCCGATCAGCGACTCGTCGATCAGCAGTTCGCTGGTGGGCGACAGGTCCAGGCCGCGCTTGCAGATCTCCTCGAACTCCTCGCGGTTGTAGGCGATCCCCCCGCCGGATCCGCCCATGGTGAACGACGGCCGGATGACGCATGGAAACCCGAACCGGTCCAGCGCCTGCAGCGCCTCCTCGATGCTGTGGGCGATCATCGAGCGCGGCGTCTCCAGACCCACCGCCTTCATCGCCTGATCGAAGCGCTCGCGATCCTCGGCCTTGTCGATGGCGTCGCGGGTGGCGCCGATCATCTCCACCCCGAACCGCTCCAGCACGCCTTCGCGGGCGAGATCGAGGGCGCAGTTCAGCGCGGTCTGACCGCCCATGGTGGGCAGCAGGGCGTCGGGCCGCTCGCGCTCGATGATCGCCGCCACCGTGCGCCACTCGACCGGCTCGATATAGGTGGCATCGGCCATCGCCGGGTCGGTCATGATGGTGGCCGGATTGGAGTTCACCAGGATCACCCGGTAACCCTCCTCGCGCAGCGCCTTGCACGCCTGGGCCCCGGAATAGTCGAACTCGCAGGCCTGGCCGATCACGATCGGCCCGGCGCCGAGGATCAGAATGCTGTGGATATCGTCGCGTCTGGGCATGCAACTCCCGGTAGGGGCGGTCAGCCGGCCCGGTGCCGGGCCATGAGGTCGATGAAACGGTCGAACAGGGGCGCCAGGTCGTGGGGCCCCGGACTGGCCTCCGGGTGGCCCTGGAACCCGAATGCCGGACAGTCGGTGCGCTCGATGCCCTGCAGGGATCCGTCGAACAGCGAGCGGTGGGTGGCGCGCAGATTGCCCGGCAGGCTGGCCTCGTCCACCGCAAAGCCGTGGTTCTGGCTGCTGATCAGGACCACCCCCGTAGCCAGGTCCTGGACCGGGTGATTGGCGCCATGGTGGCCGAACTTCATCTTCACCGTGCGCGCCCCGGAGGCCAGGCCCAGCAACTGATGGCCCAGGCAGATGCCGAACACCGGGATCCGCGCGGCGAGGATCTGCCGGATCGCGGCGATGGCGTAGTCGCAGGGCTCCGGATCCCCCGGACCGTTGGAGAGCAGCACACCATCCGGCCACAGCGCCAGCACGGCCTCGGCCGGCGTGGTGGCGGGCACCACCTCCAGCTCACAGCCGCGCTCGGCGAGCATACGGAGGATGTTGCGCTTGACCCCGAAATCATAGGCCACCACCCGGTAGCTGGCGGGCACCGCCGCCGCACGGTAGCCCTGGCCCCGGCGCCAGCAGCCCGAACTCCAGCGGTAGGGCGCGCGCACCGAGACCTCGCGGGCCAGATCCAGGCCCTGCAGACCGCCGAAGGCCTGCGCCGCCGCCAGCGCCCGCCCGGCATCGAGGTCGCCGACCATCAGACAGCCGTTCTGGGCACCGGCCTCGCGCAGCCGCCGGGTCAGCCGGCGGGTGTCGATATCGGCGATGCCCGCGACCCCCTTGCGCCGCAAATAGGCATCCAGGCTCTCCTGGGAGCGGTAGTTGCTGGCCAGCGGCGGCAGATCGCGAATCACCAGCCCGGCGGCCCAGATCGCGTCCGACTCCTCATCCTCGGCATTGACCCCCACATTGCCGATGTGCGGGTAGGTCAGAGTCACGATCTGACGGGCATAGGACGGGTCGGTGAGAATTTCCTGATATCCGGTCAGGGCGGTGTTGAACACCACCTCCCCGACCCTGAGGCCCTCGGCGCCGATCCCGGTACCGCGAAACTCCGTGCCGTCGGCGAGCACCAGGAGCGCGGGGGGACGACGGGACGGGCTGCTCAAGTGCTTCTCCGCTGGCTGATGGACCGGGGTCGGCGGAGCGGCCGAACCGCCAAATTCGGGCTGCAAAAAAGCGAGATGAAGGCCAACTTCATCTCGCTTCGCGAACCCTTCGAGGCTGCCGGCTGCCGTTCCCCGATCAGCTGATGCTCGGGCGCGAATTCTAGGCCATGGGCGGGGTGCACGTCCAGCCTGAGCCTCTTCCAACGACACCTGAGCCTGAACGGGTGGCGTGATGCCAACGCGAACCGAGCCTGCAGGCGGTTGGCGTTGAGGGCCATCGGCGGACGACATCCCGCGCAAGACCGGGGGCTCCGCTCACTGGAGCAGATCCGCGCCTTTGTCGAAGGCGTCCGGCCCCTCGGTTTCGAGGTTCCGGCCCGCGCGGCGGCCCGTGACCGGCAGGCCACACCGGCTCGCCCATGACCTCGGACCCGCCGCCGGCGGCGATGCGCATCGCGCCCGCGGCCCGGCGGACTATCGGCCCCGACCCGGCGGAGCGGCGCTCGCTAGCCGACGTAGGCGGCGATCGCCCAGAAGTGCAGGCCCGCGCCCACCATCACCAGCACATGGAACAGCTCATGGTATCCGAACAGGCGGGGACACAGCCGGGGACGATGGGAGGCGAACACGATGGTCCCCAGCACGTAGGCGGCGCCACCGCCGAGGAGGAGGGCCACGGCGCCCCAGCCGAGGCGCTGCAGGATGAACGGCAGCCACAGCGCGACCGAGAATCCCATCACCATTTGCAGCGTGACGGACAGCCATGTCCGGGGCTGGGCAAACAGGAACTTGAGCGCAATGCCGACCAGGGCGATCCCCCACACCAGTCCCAGGCCGATCGCCAGCCTGACGCCGTCCAGGGTCGCCACGGCCACCGGGGTGAACGTCCCGGCCACCACCGTGAAGATCAGCGCGTGGTCGACCCGCTGCATCCGGTTCTTCCACCGGCTGCTCCACGGCACGGAGTGGTAGAGGGCCGACACCGTGAACATCGCCACCAGAGCGACGCCGAATACGGCGACCGCGGCGAGGATGTCGGCCTGTCCCCGGGACTGGACGAGCACCACCAGCCCGGCGGCCGCCCCCAGCGCAGCGCATCCGTGCAAAATTCCCCGCAGTGGGTTCTGCATCTTTCCCCAGGTCAGACGATCCATGGCAGCAGCCTGCGCAGTTCGTTGAACATCTCGCCCGCCCTCGCCGGCCGAAGCGGCGCTCCCGGCGGCTGAAGTCGCAAATGGCGCGCAGGACCTGGGTCCGGCGGAAGGCGGGCCGGCGGAGGTCTGCGAACCAGCGCGATCTCGGCATGGGCGGACTGCCACAGCGGAAACCCCGACCGCCGGGACTCACCCGGGGTATGGATCAAAGGGCCGGGGTCGGATAGGTCGGCCGCGTACGGGTTGGGGGCCCGGGCCCCGGCACCGACGCGGGCGGTGCTTGCGGCCAGTATAAACCCGCTGCTCGCCGGCTCGCGGCGGGAGCCGCTTCCAAAAGGACACCAGAGTCTGAACGGAGGTCAGGCGTCTCCGCCCGCCGCCCGGATCTCCGCCACCGCGGCCGCGACCCGGGCGGCGACGCCCTCCAGGTCGTGCCAGTGGGGATGATGTCGCCAATCGGCCACCACCTCGATGGCGCGCCATCGGGGGGCCACCGCGCGCTCGATCAGGTCCAGGTTGGGGCGGTAGCCGTATTCATCCCGGGCGCCGACCAGCACCCGCACCGGGCGGTCGATGGTGCCCAGCAGGGCCTCGTAGCGGGCTTCCATGGCCGCGTCCTCGGTCTCCGCGATCCAGCCTTCGAACAGCGCCTCGGTATTGCCGCCATGGTATCTGGCCAGGCTGTCGCGCAACTTGCCGGATTCCCAGGCGGCGATCGCGCGCTGCAGGCCCTCGCGCGCCGCCGCGTGCATCACCAGCTGCGGGGCGATGGCCACCGCACCGCACACCACCCGCGGGTGCAACGCGGTACCCAACAGGGCCAGGCAGCCGCCGTAGCTGTGGCCGACCAGGATGGCGCGGTCGACCCCGGCGCCGGCCAAGACTTCTCCCAGGGTGGGGCCGGCCTCGTTGAGGCGGTGTTCGGGAAGCTTGGGCAGGGTCAGGCGATCGGAACCCCCGTGACCCCAGCGCTCGTAGATCAACGCCGCCAGGCCGGTGGCCGCCACCACCGCCTCGGGCAGGCCGCGCCACAGGGCGATACAGTCGAGCCCGCCGTGGAGAAAGACCAGGGTCGGCTGGCCGGGAATCACTGCGCCGAGCCGGCGCGCATTGAGGCGCTGGCCGCCGGCGACCAGCGTGAAATCTTCCACCCGCACCTCCTGCACCAGACTCAGGACCGCAACCCCAGTACGTCGCGCATGTCGTAGCGGCCCGGTGCCCGGCCGTGCAGCCAGACCGCGGCGCGCACCGCACCGCGCGCAAAAGCCATGCGACTCGAGGCTTTATGGGTGATTTCCACACGTTCGCCGTCCGCCGCGAATGTCACGGTATGGTCGCCGACGATATCCCCGGCCCGCACCGAGCTGAAGCCGATCTCCTCGCGGCTGCGGGCGCCGGTCTGGCCGTGCCGGCCGTGGACCGCCACCTGGCGCAGATCCCGGCCCAGGGCGGCGGCCACCACCTCGCCCATGCTCAACGCCGTGCCCGAGGGCGCGTCCACCTTGTGGCGGTGATGGGCCTCGTAGATCTCGATGTCGGAATCCCTGCCAATCACCTGCGCGGCGAGTTCCAGCAGGCGGAAGCAGAGGTTCACCCCGGTGCTGAAGTTGGAGGCCATGCAGCGGGGCAGCCCGGCGGTAAGGATGTCCAATTCGGCCTGCTGCGCCGCGTCGAACCCGGTGGTGCCGATGACCATCGCCCGGCCGTGGGCTGCGCAGACCCGGGCATGGGCGATGGTCGCCGGCGGCGCGGTGAAATCGATCAGCACATCGAAGTCGTCCGCGACGCCGGCAAGGTTCCCGGTGACCGGGACCCCGGTCGGCTCCAGTCCGGCGAGCACCCCGGCGTCGGTGCCCAGGGCCGCGGCGCCGGGCCGCTCCAGGGCCGCGCCCAGCCGGGTGTCGGGGTGCCGGGTAACCGCCTCGATCAGCACCCTGCCCATGCGTCCGGCGGCGCCGGCAATCGCGATTCGGATCATGCGTCGGTCCTGTCGGCGGTTCCCGGGAGGCCGGTCACCGGGTGAAACCCTCGAAAAATTTCTTCGCGGCGTCGAACCAGGAGGTCTCCCGCGGCGAATGCCGGCCGCCGCGGATACTGTCGCGAAAGGCTTCGAGCAGTTCCTTTTGCTCGGCGGAGAGGTTGACCGGGGTCTCCACCACCACCCGGCACAGCAGATCCCCGGGGCCTCCCCCGCGCACCGGCACGATACCCTTGCCGCGCAGGCGAAACAGCCGCCCGGTCTGGGTCTCGGGCGGAATCTTGAGGTTCACCCGCCCGGTCAGGGTGGGCACCTCCAGTTCGCCGCCCAGGGCCGCATCGGCGAAGGAGATCGGCACCTCGCAGTACAGATCGGCGCCATCGCGCTGAAAAATGGGGTGGGGCTTGACCACCACCTGCACATAGAGATCGCCGGCCGGACCGCCCTGGGGCCCGGCCTCGCCCTCGCCGGTGAGGCGGATGCGGTCGCCGGTATCGACTCCGGGCGGCACCTTCACCGACAGGGTGCGCCGCTCCTCCACCCGGCCGAGGCCGCGGCACGGCTCGCAGGGGTCGGAGATCACCCGCCCCCGCCCGCGGCAGGCGGGACAGGTCTGCTGGACCGCGAAGAAGCCCTGCGAACGGCGAATCTGTCCGGCACCCTGGCAGGTGCCGCAGAGGATCGGCGCGGTGCCCTTGCGGGCGCCGCTGCCGTCGCAGGCGGCACAGGTGGCCAGGGTCGGCACCTGGATCCTGGCGGTGGTGCCCTGGGCGGCTTCTTCGAGGGTCAATTCCAGGTCGTAGCGCAGGTCGGCGCCGCGCGCCGGCCCGCTGCGCCGGCCGCCGCCGAAGATGTCGCCGAACACGTCGCCGAAGATATCGCTGAAGCTGGCGCCGGCGCCCTGGCCGCCGAAGCCACCGGCACCGTCCACGGCGGCATGGCCGAACTGATCGTAGGCGGAACGCTTGGCGCTGTCGGAGAGCACTTCGTAGGCCTCGGTGGCCTCCTTGAACCTGGCCTCGGCGTCCGGATCTTCGGGATTGCGGTCCGGGTGGTACTTCATGGCCACCCGGCGGTAGGCCTTCTTGATCTCCCCCTCGCCGGCATTGCGCGCGACACCCAGCACTTCGTAGTAATCCCGCTTCGCCATGCCTCTGCCGTTCACCTCGTCATCCGCCATTCAGCGGGAGCACCCGACCGCACCGCCCGACCACGGCAAAAACGCAGGCACCGGCCTGCGTTTCGCGCCCGCCCGGGACCCGTGGTCCCCGGCACGATCTCACTTGTTTCGGTCGGCGTCGTCGACCTCCTCGAACTCGGCGTCGACCACATCCCCGCCGGCTTTCCCGGTGCCGCCGGCACTCGCTTCGGGCTGAGCGGCAGCCTCCGCGTAGAGCTTCTGCGCCAGCGCCGAAGACGCCTGCGACAGCTTATTGGCGGCGGCATCGATGGCGTCCTTGTCATCCCCCTTGATCGCCGCCTCGACCTCGGAGATCGCCGCCTCGATGGCGGATTTCTCCTCGGCACTGGCCTTGTCGCCGGCCTCCTCTAGGGTCTTGCGCGCCGCGTGCGCCAGGCCATCGGCCTGGTTCCGCGCCTGCACCAGCGCCTCGAACTTGCGATCGGCCTCGGCGTTGGCCTCGGCGTCCTTGATCATTCTCTGGATCTCCGCCTCGCTCAAGCCCGAGGAGGCCTTGATCACGATCGACTGCTCGCGGCCGGTGGCCTTGTCCTTGGCGGAGACGTTGAGGATGCCGTTGGCGTCGATGTCGAAGGAGACCTCGATCTGCGGCACACCGCGCGGCGCCGGCGGAATGTCGGTGAGATCGAACCGGCCCAGCGATTTGTTCTGCGCGGCCTGCTTGCGCTCGCCCTGCACCACGTGGATGGTGACCGCGGTCTGATTGTCGTCGGCGGTCGAGAAGATCTGCGACTTCTTGGTCGGGATGGTAGTGTTCTTCTCGATCAGCGGGGTCGCCACGCCGCCCATGGTTTCGATGCCCAGGGTCAGCGGGGTGACGTCGAGCAGCAGCACGTCCTTGACGTCCCCGGCCAGCACCGCACCCTGCAGCGCGGCGCCCACGGCGACCGCCTCGTCGGGGTTGACATCCTTGCGCGGCTCCTTGCCGAAGAACTCGGCGACCCGTTGTTGGACCAGGGGCATCCGCGTCTGACCGCCGACCAGAATGATCTCGTCGATGTCCTTGGCGCTCTTGCCGGCGTCGGCCAGCGCGGTGCGCACCGGTCCCAGCGATTGGTCGATCAGCGCCTCGACCAGGGATTCGAGCTTGGCGCGGGTCAGCTTGACCACCAGGTGCTTGGGTCCGGTGGCATCGGCGGTGATGTAGGGCAGATTGACCTCGGTCTGCTGGCTGGAGGAGAGCTCGATCTTGGCCTTTTCGGCCGCCTCCTTGAGCCGCTGCATGGCCAGTGGATCGCCCTTGAGGTCGATGCCATTGTCCTTTTTGAAGGACTCGGCCAGGTAGTCGATCAGGCGCAGGTCGAAATCCTCGCCGCCGAGGAAGGTATCGCCGTTGGTGGACAGCACCTCGAACTGGGTCTCGCCGTCGACATCGGCGATCTCGATGATCGAAATGTCGAACGTCCCGCCGCCGAGGTCGTAGACCGCCACCACGCGATCGCCCTTGCCGGCCCGGTCGAGGCCATAGGCCAGCGCCGCGGCGGTGGGCTCATTGATGATCCGCTTGACCTCGAGGCCGGCGATCCGCCCGGCATCCTTGGTGGCCTGGCGCTGGGAGTCGTTGAAATAGGCGGGCACGGTGATCACCGCCTCGGTGACGGTTTCACCCAGGTAATCCTCGGCGGTCTTCTTCATCTTCTTGAGCACTTCCGCAGAGACCTGCGGCGGCGCCATCTTCCTGCCCTTGACCTCCACCCAGGCATCGCCGTTGTCGGCCTTGATGATCTTGTAGGGCACCATCCTGATGTCCTTTTGCACCACCTCGTCATCGAAGCGGCGGCCGATCAGGCGCTTGATCGCAAACAGGGTGTTGGCCGGATTGGTGACCGCCTGGCGCTTGGCGGACTGCCCGACGAGGATTTCCCCTTCATCCGTAAAGGCGACCACCGACGGCGTGGTGCGCGCGCCCTCGGCGTTCTCGATCACCTTGGGTTTGCCGCCCTCCAAAATGGCCACGCAGGAATTGGTGGTCCCCAGGTCGATGCCGATGATTTTTCCCATTGCGTGCCTCTCCAGCTGCCAGCGGGCAGGTCATTGAACGGTTTGCTGCTATATGGCGTTGGGCGGTGCGATTTCAAGCCTCTGCGCCGGCCGGAACACCCTGGGAAACCACCACCATGGCCGGGCGCACCAGGCGCCGGTTCAGGGTGTAGCCCGGCTGCAAGACCTCCACGACGCGGTTGGCGGGCAGCTCCGGATGCGGGACCGTGGCGACCGCCTGGTGCAGCTCGGGGTCGAAACTCGCGCCGCTGGGGTCGATCACCTCCACCTGGTGCTGGCGCAGTGCGTCGAGCAGCGCCTTGTGGGTGAGCTCGACCCCTTCCCCCAGGGCGCGGGATTTCGGGTCATCGCGGTCGATCGCCGCCAGCGCCCGCTCCAGGTTGTCGACCACCGGCAGCAGGGCGGCGACGAACTTCTCCAGTGCAAACTTGTGGGCGGCTTCCACCTCCCGTTCCGCACGGCGGCGCAGATTCTGCCCTTCGGCCAGGGCGCGCAGTTCCTGCTCGCGGGCCGCCGCCAGTTCCTGTTGCAGGGCCTCGATCTGTGCCCGCAGGGCCTCGACATCGGCAGCCGGCGAGTCTGCTGCGGAAGGGGTGGAAGACGGGTGCTCCGCGCACTGTTCGGCGATCCCCGGTTCGGGGCCTGCATGCTCCTCGGTCGCCACCTCGTACCTCCAGTCAACCCTTGGTAGGCGTCATTATTGGGCCGCGCACGGCGCTTTCAAGCGCGCCATTGCCTGACCTCCGGCGGATTGGTTATAACACCCCCTGCTCGGCCATCCGGCGCCATCGTGCTCACCAGCCTCGACATCACCGACTACGGCCTGGTCGCCCATCTGGAAATCGAATTCCGGGGCGGGATGACAGCCATCACCGGCGAGACCGGCGCCGGCAAGTCGCTGGTGGTCGACGCACTGGGCATGGCGCTGGGAGATCGCGGCGACACCGACCGCGTCCGCGCCGGCGCGGAACGCTGCGAGATCGCCGCGCGGTTCGACATCTCCGCCAATGCCGCGGCCACCGCCTGGCTGGCAGCCCAGGACTATCCCCTGGAGCGCGAATGCCTGCTGCGGCGGGTGTTCACCCGGGACGGCCGCTCGCGGGGTTACATCAACGGCCGCACCGCGACCATGCAGCAGCTGCAGGAACTGGGCGATCTGCTGATCGACATCCACAGCCAGCACGAACACCAGTCGCTGCTGCGCCGCGAGACCCACGCCGGCCTGGTGGACGATTTCGGCGGCCACGGCCACCTGCTGTCCGCCGTGGCGGAGGCGAGCCGCGCCTGGCACCGGTGTGACGCCCGCCTGCGCAGCCTGGAAGGCGATCGGGAACAGGCCGAGGCGCGGCGCGAGCTGCTGTCGTTCCAGCTCGCCGAACTCGATCGCCTAGCGCCGCTGGCCGGCGAACCGGAAGCCCTGGAGCACGAGCACCGTGTACTGGCCAACGTCGGGCAGATACTCGACGGCTGCCGCGAGCTGCTCGCCCTGGGCGGCGATGGCGAGGGTGGAACCGACGTCGGCGCGCTGCTGCACCGCGCGGCACAGCGGGCCTGGGAGTTGGCCGGCGCCGGCGCCCGACTGGAATCCTGTGCCGAATTGCTCGACACCGCGCGCATCCAGGTCGAGGAGGCGTTGCGCGAGGCGGCCGCCTGTGCCACGGCCATCGAGGCCGACCCCGCCCGCTTGCAGGCCCTGGAGGAACGCCTCGACGCCTACTTCCGGCTGGCGCGCCGCCACCAGGTGGCGCCGGGCGCCCTGGCGGACCTGCACGGCCGCCTGCGCGACGAGCTGGGAGCCCTCGACCATCCGGAACTGAGTCTGGCGGCATTGCGCGCCGAACGGGAGCGCTGCGCGGCCGAGTACCAAGCGGCCGCCGCCGAGCTGAGCGCGGCACGGCGCGACGCCGCGCGACAGCTCGCGGAACGGGTCAACGCCCGCCTCGCCGAACTGGGACTGGGCGCGGCGCGACTTGCGATCGAACTCCACGCCCGGCCGGGTGCGGATCCCCACCCGGCCGGCGCCGAGACCCTGGAGCTGCTGATCGCCACCAACCCCGGCCAGCCGCCACGGCCACTGGCCAGGATCGCCTCCGGCGGCGAGCTGTCGCGCATCAGCCTGGCCATCCAGGTGGTGGCCGCCGAGCGGACCCGGGTGCCGGCCATGGTCTTCGACGAAGTGGACGTGGGCATCGGCGGCGCCACCGCCGCCGTGGTGGGCCAGTTGCTGCGCCGCCTGGGCGGCGGCGGGCAGGTCATCGCCATCACCCACCTGCCCCAGGTCGCCAGTCACGCCCACCAGCATCTGGCGGTGAGCAAGACCGCCGCCGGCGCCGGCGTCGTCACCACTCTGCAGACCCTGGGCGCGGACGCGCGGATCGACGAACTCGCGCGGATGCTGGGCGGCGCGCGCATCACCGCCAAGACCCTGGCCCATGCCCGCGACCTACTGGCGCAGGCGGCCCTCGAATAGCCGCCGGGCCCCGTCCCTCACAGCCCAAACACCCAGTTCAGCGACAGCAGATCGGCGCCGGGATTGATCTTGCCCAGATCGGCGTTGGAAATGTGCTCGATTTCCAGCCGCACCTGCTGGCCGGGCGCCGGGCGCCAGCCCAGGTAGGCGCGGGTATGGAACTCGAGCGGTTGACCCAGATCCTTGCCGCCGCCCTGGTGGTAGACGCCGGCGCCCGCGCCCAGCCCCCAGTACCAGGCCGCCGCCAGCGCGAACTCCCGCGCTCCGCCGGCGCCCAGATACCAGTTGTCTTCCTGCCGGGCGATGAGCTGCAGCGCCGGCCGGATCGACCACAATCCCGGCAGCTCCCCGCCCTCCCAGCCGATGGTGACCGCCCCACGGGTGGTCGCATCGAAGACGCCGAATGCCGTGGCGCCCACCGTCACCCGCGCGCCCTGGGCCGCAGCGGGCGTAGGGGAGACGGCCAGGCCCCACCCCAACAGCGCGACCCAGGCGACCGCGGCCCACTTGCTCATGCCGGCATCTCCGTGCAGCGGGGACTTCCCGCCCGGCATTACAGGTACACCGAACGTTTTCCGGCGATCAAGTCGCGGTGCGCAGCGAATACTTCGATCAGGAAATCCCGGCCGGCGCGCCCGCCGGATCATCGTCTGTGAAGAAATGCACACCCGGTGCATTGCTTCCGTCGCAAGTCCGGTACAGGCCCGGACTGGCTCGCGCGGATCGAGCACTGACGT
>JBMOPO010000040.1:0-73992 GCA_049325095.1 Pseudomonadota bacterium
GCTTCGGGCTGGCCAGGCGGTGCCTGGCCTCCGGCCCTGGGGCCGGACCGCCCTGCGCCCTCTCGGGTGCGCCAGCTTTGCTGCCGCCAAGGCAATCTCCTTTCCAACGACGGCGGTTCTCCTTGCACCTGCGGGTGCCCGGCCTATAATCGGGGCGTGACTCTCGGGGCGCCCCAACGGGGCTGAGATGCCGGACGGCAGACCCGCGGAACCTGATCCGACTAGCATCGGCGTAGGGAAGAGTGCAACACCCGCCTTCCGTACCCCGCTGGTCTTCGACGCCAAGCGAGGATTTCCCATGAACCGACCCACCGCACCCACCAGCGGGGCCACTGCCATTCCCCGCGAACCGCTGCCCGCCAGCCGCAAGATTTACCTCGGGGAGGAGCGCGGACTGCGGGTGCCGATGCGCGAGATCGCCCTGACCGACGGTACCGCGGCGACCCTGTACGACACCTCCGGCCCCTACACGGACCCGGCGGTGGCGATCGACATCCACCGCGGCCTGCCGGATGTGCGCGGCCCCTGGATCGCCGCCCGCGGCGATTGCGAACCCGAGCCCAGCCCCTATCGCGGTCGCGCGGGCAATGGCAGGGCCGATCCCTACCACAATCCCGGGTTGCAGCGCCCGCCGCTGCGCGCCCGGGCGGGCCGCAACGTCAGCCAGCTCCACTACGCGCGGCGGGGCATCATCACCCCGGAGATGGAGTTCATCGCGCTGCGCGAGAACCAGGAGCGCGCCCGGGCCGGCAGCGAGTTCGACACCCCCGAGCGGGTGCAGCGGCTGCGCGGGGACCCCATGGGCGCGCACCTGCCCGCGGAGGTCACGCCGGAGTTCGTGCGCGCCGAGGTGGCCGCGGGCCGCGCCATCATCCCCGCCAACATCAACCACCCGGAGCTCGAGCCGATGATCATCGGCCGCAACTTCCTGGTGAAGATCAACGCCAACATCGGCAATTCGGCGGTCAGTTCGGGGATGGAGGAGGAGGTCGACAAGCTGGTGTGGGCCACCCGCTGGGGGGCGGACACTGTGATGGACCTGTCCACCGGCCGCCACATCCACAGCATCCGCGACTACATCATCCGCAACTCGCCGGTGCCCATCGGCACCGTGCCCATCTACCAGGCGCTGGAGAAGGTCGACGGCATCGCCGAGGAGCTGACCTGGGAGATCTTCCGCGACACCCTGATCGAGCAGGCCGAGCAGGGGGTCGACTATTTCACCATCCACGCCGGGGTGCGGCTGGCCTATGTGCCGCTGACGGTCGACCGGGTCGCCGGCATCGTCTCCCGCGGCGGCTCCATCCTCGCCAAGTGGTGCATCGCCCACCATCAGGAGAATTTCCTCTACACCCGTTTCGAGGAAATCTGCGAGATCATGAAGGCCTACGACGTCAGCTTCTCGCTCGGCGACGGCCTGCGCCCAGGGGCGGTGGCCGACGCCAACGACGAGGCCCAGATGGCCGAGCTCAGGACCCTGGGCGAGCTGACTCAAATCGCCTGGAAGCACGATGTCCAGACCATGATCGAGGGGCCGGGCCATGTGCCCATGCACCTGATCCGGGAGAACATGGACAAGCAGCTCGACTGGTGCCAGGGCGCGCCCTTCTACACCCTGGGGCCGCTGACCACCGACATCGCGCCCGGCTACGACCACATCACCAGCGGCATCGGCGCGGCCATGATCGGCTGGTTCGGCTGCGCCATGCTCTGCTATGTGACGCCCAAGGAGCACCTGGGGCTGCCCAACCGCGAGGACGTGCGCCAGGGCATCATCGCCTACAAGATCGCCGCCCACGCCGCGGATGTGGCCAAGGGTCACCCGGGGGCGCGCTACCGCGACGATCTGGTCTCCAAGGCGCGCTTCGAGTTCCGCTGGCGCGACCAGTTCAACCTGTCGCTCGACCCGGAGACCGCGCTCGCCTACCACGACGAGACCTTGCCCCAGGAGGGCGCCAAGGTGGCGCACTTCTGCTCCATGTGCGGCCCCAAGTTCTGCTCCATGCAGATCACCCAGGAGGTGCGCGAGTACGCGCGCCGGGGCATGGAGGAGAAATCCCGCGAGTACCGCGAGCGCGGCGGCGAGATCTACGTCCGCCGGGCCGACTGAGATGCACGCGGCGATCGCCGGCGCCGGCATCATGGGCCGGCTGCTCGCCTGGCGGCTGGTGCGGGCCGGCTGGCGGGTGAGCCTGTTCGATCGCGACCCGCCGCAGGCCGGCGGCGCGGCCGCCTATACCGCGGCCGGGATGCTGGCGCCCTGGGCCGAGGTGGAGTCCGGCGAGCTGCAGATCCATCGCCTGGGCCTGCGCGGGCTGGCGCTGTGGCCCGGCCTGCTGGCCGAGCTGGGCAGCGACGGCGATTTTCACGACCGCGGCAGTCTGGTGGTCGCCCATCCCGGCGACCGCGCCGACTATTGCCGCTTCGCCGAGGTGCTGGCCGCGCGCCTGCCCGACGATCGCCAATGCCGGAGCCTGGATGCCGCCGCCCTGGCGGAGCTGGAGCCGGAGCTCGGCGACCGCTTCGGCGCGGCGCTCCATCTGCCCGGCGAGGCCTGGCTGGATCCCCTGGTGGTGATGGCGGCGCTGGCGGAGCGGCTGCGCGAGGCCGGCGTCGCCTGGCGGCGCGCCGAGGTCACCGGGGTCGGCGCCGGTTGCGTGGCGGCCGCGGGCGAGCGCCATGGCTGCGACTGGGCCTTCGACTGCCGCGGACTGGGCGCCCGCGGCGAGCTGCCCGGCCTGCGTGGGGTGCGCGGCGAGGTGATCCGCCTGCACGCGCCCGAGGTCCGGCTGCGCCATGTGGTGCGGCTCCTGCACCCGCGCTACCGGCTCTACGTGGTGCCGCGGCGCGGCGGGGAATTCGTGATCGGCGCCACCCAGATCGAGAGCGACGACCGGGGGCCGATCACGGTGCGCTCGGCGCTCGAGCTGCTGTCGGCCGCCTACAGCCTGCATCCCGGTTTCGCCGAGGCGCGGGTGCTGGCGACCGACGCCAACTGCCGGCCGGCCTTCGCCGACCATCTGCCGCGGGTGCTGCTGCGGCCCGGGCTGATGCGCATCAACGGCCTGTTCCGGCACGGTTTCCTGCTCGCCCCGGCGCTGGCCGAGGCGGCCCTGGCGCGGCTCGAAGGCAGCGCCGTCGATCCGGCCTGCGCGGCCCTGTTCGAGGAGGAGATGGCGGCGTGAATGCACCCCGCATCGAGGTGATCTGCAATGGCGAACCGCGGGCGCTGTGCGGCGGGCGGACCCTGGCCGAGCTGCTGCCGGAACTGACCGAGGCCTGCGATTTCGCGGTGGCGGTCAACGGGGAGTTCGTGCCCAAGAGCGCCTACGGCCAGGTGCGGCTGGCCGACGGCGACCGCCTCGAGCTGGTGGTACCCATGGAGGGCGGCTGAGCATGTGGCGGCTGGCGGATTGCGAACTGGAGAGCCGGCTGCTGATCGGCTCCTCGCTCTACCCCTCGCCGCGGGTGATGCAGGAGGCCATCCGCGCCGCGGGCGCCGGCGTGGTGACGGTAGCGCTGCGCCGCCAGCAGCCCGGCGCGCGGGGCGGCGAGGCCTTCTGGGCCGCGCTGCGCGAGCTGAACCTGAAGCTCCTGCCCAACACCGCCGGCTGCCATTCGGCGCGGGAGGCGATCACCACCGCGCAGATGGCGCGCGAGCTGTTCGGTACCCACTGGATCAAGCTCGAGGTGATCGGCGACGACTACAACCTGCAGCCCGATCCCTTCGGGCTGGTGGAGGCGGCGCGGGAGCTGGTCGCCCAGGGCTTCGAGGTGTTCCCCTACTGTACCGAGGATCTGGTGGTGTGCGAACGGCTGGTCGCCGCCGGCTGCCGCATCCTGATGCCCTGGGGCGCGCCCATCGGCACTGCCCGCGGCCTGCTCAACCCCTATGGCCTGCGCACCTTGCGCGAGCGCCTGCCCGGCATCACCCTGATCGTCGATGCGGGGCTGGGCGTGCCGTCCCACGCCGCCCAGGCCCTGGAGCTGGGCTATGACGCGGTGCTGCTCAACACCGCCATCGCCCAGGCCACGGATCCGGTGGCCATGGCCGCGGCCTTCCGCCACGCGGTGCTGGCCGGGCGGCTCGCCTTCGAGGCCGGGCGCATGCCGGAGCGGGATCTGGCCCGGCCCAGCACCCCGGTGGTGGGCACACCCTTCTGGCAGCAGCGGTGAGTGCCGCCCGCCCCGTGGTGTTGGCGATCGCCGGCAGCGAAGCGACCGGGGTCGCCGGCATTGCCGTGGATCTGCGCGTGCTCGCCGCGCTGGGTGTCCACGGCGCGGCGGCGATCACCGCCAACACCGCCCAGGGGGGGGAGGGCGCCGCCCGCAATCCGGTGGCGCCGGAAGTGCTCGACAGCCAGCTCGCGGCCGCCGCGCAACTCGCGCCGCGGGTGGTCAAGACCGGGTTGCTGGCCGATGCCGGGCAGGTCGAGCGGGTCGCCCGTTTCTGCGCGCGCCACCAGGTGGCGCTGGTCTGCGACCCGGTGCTGCACAGCTCGACCGGCATGGCGCTGACCGCGGGCGATACCCTGCCCGCGCTGCGCGATCGGCTCCTGCCCCTGGTGGGGCTGCTGACGCCCAACCTGGCCGAGGCCGAGGCGCTCACCGGCATTGCCATCCGCACCGCGGCCGATGTCGAGTGCGCTACCCGGGCGCTGCGCGCGCTGGGCGCGGCGGCGGTGCTGATCAAGGGCGGCCATGGCGGCGGCGACTGGAGCAGCGACTATCTGCTCGCCGGCGAGCAGTCGTTCTGGCTGCACAGCCCGCGTCTCCCCGCCGCCGACCGCCGCGGCACCGGCTGCGCGCTGGCCGCCGCCGCCGCCGCGGCCCTGGCCCTGGGCTACGGGATTGCCGACGCCGCGGTGATCGCCAAGGCGGCCGTCAACCAGGGTTTGCGCCAGGGCTACCCCTGCGGCGACCGCGCGGGGCCGGTGCACATCGACCGCTTTCCCGATGCGACGGAGGACCTGCCGGCGCTGACGCCCGCGGCGGACTATCGCGCGCCGGCGCCCTTTCCCGACTGCAATGCGCCGCGCCTGGGGCTCTACCCCATCGTCGAGCGCGCCGCCTGGTTGGCGCGGCTGTTGTCCCAGGGGGTATCGACCATCCAGTTGCGGGTGAAGGATCTGCAAGGAGCCGGGTTGCGGGCGGAAATCCGCGCCGCCATCGCCCTGGCGCGCGCGCACCGCGCGCGGCTGTTCGTCAATGACTACTGGCGGATCGCCCTGGAGGAGGGCGCCTACGGGGTCCACCTGGGTCAGGACGACCTGCGCGAGGCCGATGTCGAGGCGCTGCGCGCGGCCGGGCTGCGGCTGGGCGTCAGCACTCACTGCCACTGGGAGGCGGCCCGCGCCCATGCGCTGCGGCCGTCCTACGTGGCCTGCGGGCCCATCTACGAGACCACCGCCAAAGCCATGCCCTGGGTGCCCCACGGCCTCGCCGGGCTGCGCTACTGGCGGCGGTTGCTGGCCGATTATCCGCTGGTGGCGATCGGCGGCATCGACGCCGCTCGCGCGCCGGGGGTGGCGGACACCGGCGTCGACGGCGTGGCGATGATCTCCGGCATCACCCGGGCGGCGGATCCGGAGGCGACTGCACGGCAATTGGTGGCGCTGCTCGATGGCCGCTGACCCGCCCTTCAGTGCCCGCGAGTGGCTGCGCTACGCCCGCCAGGTGCAGTTGCCTGAAGTGGGGCCCGAGGGCCAGCGGCGGCTGCGCGAGGCCCGGGTACTGATCGTCGGCGCCGGCGGCCTGGGGGCGCCGGCGGCGCTCTACCTGGCCGGCGCGGGCGTCGGGCGCCTGACCCTGGTCGACGGCGATGCCGTGGCGCTGTCCAATCTGCACCGCCAGGTGCTCTACCGCGAGGCCGATGCCGGCGCCGACAAGGCCCGGGCGGCCGCCGCCCGGCTCCAAGAGCGCAACCGGGATATCGAGGTGCGCGCGGTGGCCGGGCCGCTCGCCGCCGGCAATGCCGACGAGCTGGTCGCCGCGGCCGATCTGGTGCTCGACTGTACCGACCAGCTGGCGGTGCGCTATCTGCTCAATGCCGCCTGCCGGCGCCACGCCAAACCCTGGCTGTTCGCCGCGGTGGACCGCTTCGCCGGCCAGCTCGCCCTGTTCGACCCCGCGGGCGCCTGCTTTCAGTGTCTCTATCCCGACCACCCGCGGGGGCTGCTCGACTGCGCCGCCGCCGGCGTGCTGGGGGTGGTGCCCGGGCTGCTCGGGCTGCTGCAGGCCGGCGAGGCGCTCAAGCAGTTGCTCGGTCTGGAGACGCCGAGCCGCAACCACCTGTTGCTGTGGGATGCGCTGGGCCTCGAGTTGCGCCGCCTGCGCCTGCGCCCCGACCCCGCCTGTCCCTGCTGCGCGAGCGGCGGGCGCGCCGCGCCGCCCGCGGCGCCCGCCTGCGCGGCGCCGGCCGACTGGGAGCTCGACCCGGCCGCCTTCGCCGCGGCGCTGGCCGCGCCGGGCCGGCGCCTGATCGACGTGCGCAGTCCGGCAGAGTTCGCCGCCTTCAACATCGGCGGCGAGAATATTCCCCTCGACGAACTGCGCGCCGCGGACCCGCGCCCGGGCGAGGTCGCGCTGCTGGTCTGCCAGACCGGGGTGCGCTCGCGGCGCGCCGCCGAACGGCTGCGCGCGGCCGGCGCGGGCGCGGCCTTCAGCCTGCGCGGCGGCATCGTCGCCTGGCTGGAGGCGGGCAGCGGAGGCTGAGTCGACTATGATTCCCGCCGGAATGACGACTGCGAGGAACGGCCGATGACCACCCAGACCCTGGAGTACTGCACCACCCGGCTCGACGGCCGGGTGCTCACCGTGACCATCAACCGGCCGGAGGTGATGAACTCCCTGCACCCGCCGGCCAATTTCGAGCTGGAGCGGGTGTTCGACGCCTTCGCCGCCGACCCCGACCAGTGGGTGGCGATCCTCACCGGCGCCGGCGACCGCGCCTTTAGCGCCGGCAACGACCTCAAGTATCAGGCCGCCGGCGGCAAGCGCGAGCGGCCGCGGACCGGCTTCGCCGGGCTGACCTCGCGCTTCGATCTCAACAAACCGGTGATCGCCGCGGTCAACGGCGTGGCCATGGGCGGCGGCTTCGAGATCGCGCTGGCCTGCGACCTCATCATCGCCGCCGAAACCGCGGTGTTCGCCCTGCCCGAACCCCGGGTCGGGCTCGCCGCCCTGGCCGGCGGCTTGCACCGGCTGCCGCGCCAGATCGGGCTCAAGCAGGCCATGGGCATGATCCTCACCGGGCGGCGGGTCAGTGCCGCCGAGGGCCGGGAGCTGGGTTTCGTCAACGAAGTGGTGCCGCCGGGCGAACTGATGAGCGCCGCGCGGCGCTGGGCGGACCTGATCCTGGAGTGCGCGCCCCTGTCGATTCGGGCCAGCAAGGAGGCGGTGCTGCGCGGCCTCGACGAGGCCAATCTCGAACGGGCCATGGCCCAGCAGCTCGACAGCGTCGCCGCCATGTACCAGAGCGCGGATTTCATCGAGGGACCCAAGGCCTTCGCCGAGAAACGCAAGCCCAACTGGAGCGGCAAGTGACGCGGATCGCGGCATGAAACAGGTCGGCGAGTTCTGGCTGCCCGATATCGATCTGCGCTGGTGGAGCCACTGGGGCAAGACGCGGCGCAAGACGCTGGCGCGCTACGGCCAGGGCGGGCCCAAGACCGGCGACATCGAGGCCGCCCTGGCGCACATCCCCCGCGGCGGGCTGGCCATCGACGGCGGCGCCAACGTCGGCGTCTACAGCCGCATCATGGCGCGCCATTTCGACCGGGTGATCGCCTTCGAGCCGGCGCCCGATACCCACGCCTGTCTGGTCCGCAACCTGGGCGACTGGGGACTGGGCGAGCGGGTCGAGGCCCGCGCCCAGGCGCTCTCGGACCGGGCCGAGTCGGTGGGCATGAAGGGCCGGCGCGGCCACCGCTCGCTGTCGCGGCAGGTCCAGGGCCGGGGCCGCATCCCCGCCCTGCGCATCGACGATCTGGGGTTGTCGGAGCTCGCGTTCCTGAAGCTGGACCTGGAGGGCTACGAGGCCCGCGCCCTGCGCGGCGCGGCCGAGACCCTGGCGCGCTGCCGGCCCTTCGTACTGTTCGAGGACAAGCCCCACAAGGCGGAGCGCCACGGCCAGGCGCGGGAGGCGCACGACCTTCTGCTATCCTTGGGGGCGCGGCTGATCGAGCGCATCGGCGCGCGCGGCAACGATTGGCTGTACGGGTTCGCTCCCGCCTGACCGGGCGTGGAAAAACGCCCTGTCGAGCGCCGCAGGGAAGCAACAGCCTGCCAGTTTCGCCTCTGTAGCTCAGTTGGATAGAGTAACCGGCTTCGAACCGGTTGGTCGGGAGTTCGAGTCTCTCCAGAGGCGCCATTTTTCGGCCGGCGCGGGCGGATACCGCGACGCGCCGGTGACAGCGGGCAGGAAGCCATTGTTTGCCCTCCCCTCGGTCCGCCGTGGCCGGTCGTCGCCGAGCCGGCGTCCGGGCGCTCCGGCCGGGCGAGCAGCGTTGCCGGCGGAACCATGGGTTCGCCGGCCCGCGATCCGCGCCGCAATGGCCCGGCCAGCGACACCGCGGCTTGAAACCCGGTGCCCCTGCCGCTAGAATTCGCGCTCTTTTTTCCCGGCCGTCTGGAATCATGAAGACCATCAGTGCCAAACCCGAGACCGTGGTCCACGACTGGACGCTGGTGGATGCCGCCGACCAGACCCTGGGCCGCCTCGCCAGCCGGATCGCGCATCGGCTGCGCGGCAAGCACAAGCCGGAGTTCACCCCCCATGTCGACACCGGCGACTACGTGGTGGTGATCAACGCCGGGCGGGTGCGGGTGACCGGCCGCAAGGCCAAGCAGAAGATGTATCACCGGCATACCGGCTACCCGGGCGGGATCAAGAGCCTCAGCTTCGAAAAGCTGATGGAGCGGACCCCGGAGCGGGCGCTGGAACTGGCGGTGAAGGGCATGCTGCCCCGCGGCCCCCTGGGCCGGGCCATGTACCGCAAGCTCAAGGTCTACGCCGGCGATACCCACCCCCATGCCGCGCAGCAGCCGCGCGCGCTGAATCTGTAAGGAGCGACGAGCATGGCATCCACCTACTACGGGACCGGTCGCCGCAAGACCGCCAGCGCGCGTGTGTTCATCGCGCCCGGCGCCGGCGACATCCGCGTCAACGACCGCACCATCGACGACTACTTCGGCCGCGAGGTCGCCCGCATGATCATCCGCCAGCCGCTGCAGGTGGCGCAGGTCGAGGGCAAGTTCGATGTCCGCGTCACCGTCCGGGGCGGCGGCAGCTTCGGCCAGGCGGGCGCCATCCGCCACGGCCTGGCCCGCGCCCTGGTCGATTACGACGAAGGGCTGCGTCCGACGCTGCGCAAGGCGGGCTTCCTGACCCGCGATGCCCGCGAGGTGGAGCGCAAGAAGGTGGGTCTGCACAAGGCCCGCAAGCGGCCCCAGTACTCCAAGCGCTGACAGCGCTGCTCCAGGTTTCGGATACCCGGCTTTGTCCGGGTATTTTTTTGTTTTGAATCAATTCGTTGTGGGACTGTTTCCGGCTTTTGTATTGTCACCGGCGGGGGCAGCCGCTACCATGTCACGCCATTTCGCGTCGAGTCCATCACGCCGGGAGCAGCGCCGCGGCGGGGTGTCGGCCTGTCCATTGATCGCTCGCATTGAGGAGTTCTTTGATGAGCAACGAGGGAGTCGATAAGGCCCGTCGCCGCTTCCTGACCGGCGCGACCTGCGTGGTCGGCGCCGCGGGGGTGGTCGGCGCCGCAGTGCCCTTTGTGGGTTCCTGGCAGCCCAGTGCCCGCGCCAAGGCAGCCGGGGCCCCGGTCAGTATCGATATCGGCAAGCTCGAGCCCGGCGAGATGATCACCGAGGAGTGGCGCGGCAAGCCGGTGTATATCGTGCGCCGCACGCCCGAGGCGCTGGCCGCCCTGCAACGGGATACCGGCCGGCTGCGCGACCCCAATTCCGAGGAGTCCACCCAACCCGATTACGTCGACCCCGCCAACCGCGCCCGGCGGCCCGAATACCTCATCCTGCTCGGCCTGTGCACCCACCTGGGTTGCGCGCCCATGTACCGGCCGGAGGTCGGCGCCGCGGATCTCGGCGGCGATGCCTGGCTGGGCGGCTTCTTCTGCCCCTGCCACGGCTCCAAGTTCGATCTCGCCGGCCGCGTCTACAAGGGCGTGCCCGCGCCCACCAATCTGGAAGTCCCGCCCTACCGCTTCGAGGGCGACACTGTGGTGACCATCGGCGTCGACGAGGAGACCGCGGCATGAACTGGCTGATGGGACTGTGGCGGTGGATCGATGCCCGGCTTCCGGTGCAGCGGGCGTGGGACACCCACATGGCCAAGTACTACGCCCCCAAGAATTTCAACTTCTGGTATTTCTTCGGCGTGCTTTCGCTGCTGGTGCTGGTCAACCAACTGGTCACTGGGATCTGGCTCACCATGAGCTACGAGCCGACCGCTGAGGGCGCGTTCGGCTCGGTCGAATACATCATGCGCGATGTCGATTACGGCTGGATCCTGCGCTATCTGCACTCCACCGGCGCCTCGGCCTTCTTTCTGGTGGTCTATCTGCACATGTTCCGCGGCCTGCTGTACGGCTCCTACCGGGCGCCGCGGGAACTGGTGTGGCTGTTCGGCATGGCCATCTACCTGGCGCTGATGGCGGAGGCCTTCCTGGGCTATGTGCTGCCCTGGGGCCAGATGTCCTACTGGGGCGCGCAGGTGATCATTTCGCTGTTCGGCGCCATTCCGTATTTCGGCGACGCCATCGTCGAGTGGGTGCGGGGCGACTACCTGATTTCCGGCATCACCCTGAACCGCTTCTTCGCCCTGCACGTGGTGGCGCTGCCGATCGTGCTGCTGGCGCTGGTGGTGCTGCATATCCTGGCCCTGCACGAGGTCGGCTCCAACAACCCCGATGGCGTGGAAATCAAGAAAAACAAGGACGCCAACGGGATTCCGCTGGACGGCATTCCGTTCCACCCCTATTACACGGTGCACGACCTGGTGCCGGTGGTGGTGTTCCTGTTCGTGTTCTGCTTCATCGTGTTCTTCATGCCGGAGATGGGCGGCTACTTCATCGAGAAGGCCAATTTCGAGCATTCCAATCCGCTCAAGACGCCGCCCCACATCGCGCCGGTCTGGTACTTCACGCCTTTCTATTCGATGTTGCGTGCGGTACCCGACAAGTTCATGGGCTTCCTGGTGATGGCGGCCGCGGTGGCCATCCTGTTCGTGCTGCCCTGGCTGGATCGCAGTCCGGTCAAGTCAATTCGCTACAAGGGCGTTGTCAGCCGGGTGGCGATCCTGGTATTCGCTGCGGCGTTCATCATCCTGGGCGTCCTGGGCGTCAAGCAGCCCACACCGGCCCGCACTTTCCTGGCGCAGCTCTGTACCGGGCTCTACTTCGCCTTCTTCGTGCTGATGCCGGTGTGGACCAGCATCGAGAAGACCAGGCCGGAGCCCCAGCGGGTGACCATGGACGGGGGCATGGGTTTCTGGCGTTCGCTGGGCGTGCTCGCCATCGTCGCGGCCCTGGTGTTCATTCCGCTCCAGGCGGTGGGCGCCGAAGCCGAACACGAGTGCGGCACCATTCCCTGCGACCCGGTCGAGATCGATCACGGCGACCAGGCTTCCCTGCAGCGGGGCGCGCGGATTTTCGCCAACTACTGCATGGGCTGTCACAGCGCCAAGTACGCCCGCTGGGAGCGGACCGCCGACGATCTCGGCATCCCCCACCAACTGGTGCTGGAAAATCTCGCCTTCGGGGATCGCCGGATCGGCGACCTGATGACCATCTCGATGCCGGAAAAGGCGGCGAAGAAGTGGTTCGGAGCCGCGCCGCCGGACCTCACCCTGGTCACCCGCGCCCGATCGCCGGAATGGGTCTACACCTATCTGCGCAATTTCCACGCCGACCCCAGCCGGCCGTTCGGCGTCAACAACAAGGTCTTCAAGGATGTGGGCATGCCCCACGCCCTGCTCGATCTCCAGGGATTGCCGGCCTGTGCTCCGGGTCCTTCGTTCAATCCGGACGGCGGCATGCGGGTCGATCCGCTGACCAGCGAGCCGCTCAATGACGACCCCTGCGGCAGTTACGAACTGGTCACCCAGGGCGAGCTGGCGCCGGCCGAATTCGACGCCGCGGTCCGGGACCTGGTCAACTTTCTGAGTTATCTTGCCAACCCCGTGGCCGACGAAAGCCGCAGAATCGGCATGGGCGTGCTGCTCTTTCTGGCCTTCCTGTTCGTATTTGTCTGGTTGTTGAACCGCGAATACTGGAAGGACGTCCACTGAGCCTAGCAGCGGGATTCACAGTCTTCGGCCGACCGAGGTGAGTATGGCGGTAGCGCCCAGGCGATCGACCATGACCCTGTTCTCCGACTCCGCCTGCCAGCGCAGTCACCGGGTCCGCATGGTGCTGGCCGAGAAGGGCGTGAGCGTCGAGATCGAGGAGGTGGTGCCCGGCGTCGTCTCGGAAGAGCTTGCCGAACTCAATCCTTACGGCACCGCGCCCACCCTGGTGGATCGCGACCTGACGCTCCACCACACCCTGGTGATGATGGAGTATCTGGACGAACGCTTCCCGCATCCGCCGCTGCTGCCCGTCTATCCGGTATCCCGGGCCCACAGCCGCCAGTACATGCACCGCATCGAGCACGACTGGTGCCTGCCGGCGGAGGAAATCCTGAGCGGCGAGGATGCCCGGCGCGCCGAGCGGTTGCGGAAGGAGCTGCGCGACAGCCTGTTGGGCGTGGCGCCGCTGTTTGCCGAGAAGCCGTTCTTCATGAGCGATGAATTCACCCTGGTCGACTGCTGCATGGCGCCCCTGCTGTGGCGGCTGGACGTGCTCGGCGTCAAGCTGCCCAATGTGCGCCAGGCGCGGCCTCTGGTGGCCTACATGCAGCGGCTCTTTGATCGGCCGGCGTTTCGTGCCAGTCTGACCGATACCGAGCGCAGCATGCGCGGCTGACCGGCCCGCCGGGGAAGACCGTGACGACCATGACTTCCAACCGCCCCTACCTGATCCGGGCGCTGTATGAATGGATCGTCGACAACGACTGTACGCCGCACCTGATCGTCGATGCGGATGCCCCGGGGGTGATGGTGCCGAGGAGCTATGTTCGCGACGGCAAGATCGTGCTCAACATCGCGCCCCGCGCGGTCAGCGCGCTCGCCCTGGGCAACCAGGCGATCGCCTTCAGCGCGCGTTTCGGGGGCTCCCCGATGCAGGTATCGGTTCCGGTGGGCGCGGTGGAGGGCATCTACGCCCGGGAGAACGGCCAGGGCATGGTGTTCCAGGCCGAATCCGGGGCTCCGCAGCCGCCGGGCTCCGGCCCGGGTGGCGGTCCCGCCGGCAAGGGCTCGCGGCTGCGGGTGATCAAGTGATTCGAGCAAACGGGGGCAACAGCGATGAATGATCCGGTAGTGATTGTGGGAATGGCCCGCACCGCGATGGGCGGCATGCTGGGTGCGCTGGCCGGCGTGCCGGTCGGCGAGTTGGGGGCGACGGCCATCCGGGCGGCGCTGGAGCGCGCCCGGGTCGCGCCCGATCAGGTCGACGAGGTACTGATGGGCTGCGTGCTGCCGGCCGGCGTGGGGCAGGCGCCGGCCCGCCAGGCAGCCCTGGGCGCCGGCATTCCGGTGGGCACCTGCGCGACCACGGTCAACAAGATGTGCGGGTCGGGCATGAAGACCGTGATGATGGCCTGCGACGCGCTGCTCGCCGGGCAGGCCGGGGTGCTGGTCGCCGGCGGCATGGAGAGCATGAGCAACGCGCCCTACCTGCTCGCCAGGGCGCGCGGCGGCTATCGCCTGGGTCACGGTGAACTGCTCGACCACATGTACACCGACGGCCTCCAGGACGCCTATTCCGGCGGCCTGATGGGCGTGTTTGCCGAGCAATGCGCCGGCAAGTACCAGTTCACCCGCGAACAGCAGGACGCCTATGCGGTGGAATCCCTGCGCCGCGCCAACGCCGCCATCGCCGAGGGCAGGTTCAAGGCCGAAATCGTGCCCGTGGCGGTGAAGAGCCGTGCCGGAGAGCAGCTGGTGGATACCGACGAACAGCCGGGCAATGCCCGCATCGACAAGATCCCCAGCCTCAAGCCGGCGTTCAAGAAAGACGGTACCGTCACCCCGGCCAATGCCAGCTCGATCTCCGACGGCGCCGCCGCCCTGGTACTGATGCGCCGGAGCCAGGCCGAGGCGCGCGGCCTGCGCCCGCTGGCCGTGGTGCGTGGCTATACCCAGTTCGCGCAGGAGCCCGAGTGGTTCACCACCGCACCGGTGGGCGCGCTCAAGCGGCTGTTCGGACAGATCGGCTGGAGCCCTGCGGAAGTCGATCTCTATGAGATCAACGAGGCCTTCGCGGTGGTGGCCATGGCCGCCATGCGCGAACTTGACCTGCCGCACACCAAGGTCAATGTCCACGGCGGCGCCTGCGCCCTGGGCCACCCGCTGGGGGCCAGCGGCGCGCGCATCATCGTCACCCTGCTCGCGGCCCTGCAGACCCATGGGCTGCGCAAGGGGGTCGCCAGCCTGTGCATCGGCGGCGGCGAGGCCACCGCGATCGCCGTAGAGCGGCCCTGAGCGGGGCTGCCCGACGGATTCGGCGCGCGCATGGAACCGGATATCCGTCAACCGATGTAGAAAGGCGGACGGCGCGCGCCGCGGCGAGGGGATTGATTCGGCAGATACATCGTGACCTGGATCACAGTTTGCGGGCGGCCATGGGCTTAGGCTAGGTGACCGCGGGCGGGCAGCGCCCGCAAGTTCAGCCCGCCGCGGAATAACGGAATGGTCGGCGCCGGCTGGCGGAAGGGGCGTTGTCTTCCGGCGGCAACAGGGAGCGGCCAGGATGGAAAAGGAGTTCCGCGGCGGTTCGCCGCAGGAGGGATCCATGGCAAGATCTATGGAAATATGCTTTAAAAACAAGGAAATAAAGTCACTTATCCTGATTTCGGACAAGCAGTCGCAAGGCACGGCCAGCGCGCTTCGGCGGTTGTTGCCGCACTGGACATGGCGGGTGGAGGATGACCCCGCCCGCCTTCCGGAGCAGCTCGACCCAGACACCCCGGTAGGCATCCTCATCGCCCCGCAGGCTCTGGACGCCGGCACCCTGGCCTGGGTCGAACGCGCCACCCAGTCCTGCCCCGGGATGCTCTGGATCGCGATCGTCGGCGAGCACCATTGCGCCGATCCGGACTTCATGAGGGTCGTGGCCGCCACCTGCCATGATTTCATCACCACCCCGCTGGCCGATGCGGCTGACCTGATCCCGGGCCTGCTGGCCCATGCCGTGAGGTTGGCCCGCCTGCGCGCGCACCTGCTGCACGGGCAGTCCGGCCGGGACGAGATGGCCGATATGGTCGGCAGCTCCCCGCCCATGAAGCGGTTGGGCAGACTTATCCCGAAGTTTGCCCGGGCCGATGCCCCGGTCATGATCTGCGGCGAGAGCGGCACCGGCAAGGAACTGGTTGCCCGGGCGATCCATCGCGCCTCGGCTCGCGCCGCGGGCCCCTTCGTTGCGCTCAACTGCGGCGCCATTCCCGAAAACCTGCTGGAGTCCGAGCTGTTCGGGCACGTCAGGGGGGCTTTCACCGGAGCGGTCCAGGACCGGGCCGGCCGCGCCGAACTGGCCGATGGCGGCACCCTGTTTCTGGACGAGATCGGCGATCTCCCCCTCTCGCATCAGGTCAAGATCCTGCGCTTTCTCCAGGAGGGCTGCTTCGAGCGCGTGGGTTCCGGCCGTTCCATTCGGGTGGACGTGCGCATTGTCGCCGCCACCCACAGGGATCTCGAGGCCGGGGTCCAGGCCCAAACCTTCCGCGAAGACCTGTTCTACCGCCTGAACGTGCTGCGCATCGAGGTGCCCCCGCTGCACGAGCGGGGCGCGGACATCGAATCGCTCGCCGAGCACTTTCTGGCGCAGGCGAGGGCCAAGACCGGCACCACCGCCAGCGGCTTCAGTATCGAGGCGCGCCAGGCCCTGCGCCGCTACCGGTGGCCCGGCAATGTACGGGAGCTGATCAACCGGGTGAGCAAGGCGGCCATCCTGGCGGAGGGCTCGCTGATCAGCCCGGCGGATCTGGACCTGCCGGATCCGCGCGAACCCGGCGGCGCCCGGGTCATCAACCTGCAGGAGACCCGGGAGCAGGCCGAACGCGCGGCCGTCGAAAGCGCCCTGCGCGATGCCGACTACAATATTTCCCGCGCGGCCAGCCTGCTGGGCGTGTCCCGCATGACCATCTACCGGCTGCTGGACAAGCACGGCATCGAGATCTCCTGACCCGGGTTCCCGCGGCCCTGCCGCCGACTGCCCGGCCGCCGTGGCCCCTGCATTCATGCCGCCGCTGCCGCCAGCGCGCGGTTTGGTGCCGGCCGGTGGTTCTGTAGGACATTGCCTACAGCAGATTCCGGAAAACTCCTACCCCCGCGGCCCGCGGTTTGTGCGCGACCAGCAACGATTGCAACACCATCGAGACACTCGAAAAATCCGTCGCAATACACTGTTTTCAAAAAGGATTCCTCTCATTCCTGTTGTGATCTGTGTCACGTTTGCGGGACGCCGGCGGCCCATACGACTGGTCTGAAAACCCGAGCGATCTGGACTTTCTGTTTATTTTCAAATGGTTGCGAATCTGGCCCGGGGATTGCCGCTTGTCGGGCGAAAGCTACCGGCCGTCGCCGTGTTCCCGGCACCGGATAGCGGGAGGTTGCGGGACGGGAGCACAGAAGATCCGAGAACGAGAAGACGGCGCGCAGGCGCGAACGAAGCAGCGGTGTGCTTGCGCAGGCGTGACGACGGCGGAGGTCACCGCAGTCCGGGCTTCGACGGCCGGCTGCGCGGGCCGCGGCCCCGGGATCCGGATGATCCGGACCAGGGTGGTGACAAGGGATAGCGCGTGAGGAGAGGGATGATGGGCATGCGGGCGAATCGGGAACAGAAGGGCCACCGCCGGATGGATCCATCGCTGGCCGGAGAACGCGCTCCGGGCCAGCGGCACGGCGCCGGGCGGGCGGACAGCGCCCCGGGACCGGCGCCCGGCAACCGGTCGCGGACCGCCTTTGCCCGGTTCTGTCTCGCGCTTCTGGCCGCCTGCCTGGTGCAGGGGGCCGCCGCGCAGACCGACGCTGAGGTCGAGGTGACCGATGCCCAGGGGACTGCGGGCAGTGCGGCGGCGAGCAGCACCCTGGGTCCGGTGCTGCAGGGCTCCACCGGCCTGGTGACCCTGAACCAGACCGCCGGCGACGGCAACGTCCAACAGAACTCCGCCGCCCTCGCCGAGAGCGAGGGACACAGCGTCGCCGCGGTCAATGCCGTGCAGGTACTGGAGCGCGTCGTCCCCACCGCCGATCAGTGGCTGACCGCCGACATCGAGTCCGGCGCCTTCGACGACGCGCAGGGCATCTACTTGGTCAATCAATCCGCGGGTGCGGGCAACAGCCAGTTCAACGGCGCGGCGCTCGCCGTCGGCGGCGTGTCGGCACTCGCCATCGTCCAGTTGGACGATACCCGGTTGCAGGAGCAGAGCCCAGGCAGTGCCGCGCCCTTGCTCCCCGCAGAAGGTGGCGCGCAGGTTTCGGCCGGCGCCAACCTGGCCCCGGACGCCTTCGCGGGCGCCCGGGGTCTGTTTCTGGTGAACCAGGCCGCCGGCAACAACAACGCCACGGCCAACACCTTCACGTTCTCGTCTCCCCCCTGACCGCCGTTTGCTGCCGAGGTAACGCCGTGTTTGCCATCTGTGTCTCACCAATGCCCCTACCGGCGGCGGAGTGCACAGGGCCAACCGTGCCTTGGCGAGGCAGCTTGGTTGGGCGGGGTGTGGCCGGGGGCGTGACTCTGACCCATATCATCATCAAGGAGAACGAAGATGAGTAACTTCAAGAGGCTGCCGCTTGCGGTGGCAGTGGCCATGGCCATGGGAGCGGGTTTCAGCCACGCGGAGGTGGGGCTGGAAGACGTTCAATCCATGGACAACTATGGCAGACGCAGCCATAGCGATATCGACATCGACAAGACCGTCGACGTCGATTACAACCTGAGCTACCACGGCCAGATCTACACCCTGGGCCTGGTGCTGGTGGATTCCAGCGCAGCTGCGTTTTCCGAGGTCAACCAGAAGGTCCACGACAACAAGCTGAGCAAGCTGGAAGTCGATGAGAACGGCGCCGTGCTGTCCACCCCGGGCAGCCTCAACACCGACAACAACGCCACCCTGAGCGGCAATGTGTTGTCCGACGCCACCGGCAACGCGGGCGTCAACGTCGCTGCCGGCGACAACAACGTGCAGCAGAACTCGGTGGCCATCGCCGAGGGCGACTCGCTGAACAGCACCCACACCATCGACATCGACTTCAGCGCCAGCGACGACTACGTCAACAACGAGTCCGGCACCTGGACCAAGGACGTGCACTTGGGGGCCACCGCCGATACCTCCTACACCGAGACCGAGAGCGACACGCTCAACAGCTCCAGCGAGGCCCATCTGGACGTCGATCTCGATGTGGACAACGAGATCGCGGTGGAAACCCCGGACGGAGAGTACTCCGTCAGCAGTGTGGTCGGCGGTGCGGCGCTGGGTGAATTCGAAGCCGACATCGGCGGCGACGTGATGAGCTCCATGGGCGGCGAACAGGATGACCTCAACGCCCTTTCCGCCGAAGGCGAATTCGCCGCCGGCGGCCTGCTCGGCATCGAGGATGGCACCATCGACTACGGCGTCGCCGGGCGCGATGACCAGTCCTGGACCGGTTCCAAGTCGTACTCGGAAAGTGAGCACGAAGAGTTCTCCCTCGACTACAGCGAAGACGGTAGCTGGGAAGTCGTGGACGAGGAGCACTACGCGTTCAGCGCCAGCTTCGACATCAACCTGCTGTTCGGCGGCGCCGCGGAGGCGGAGACCTTCTCCGACCAGTACTCCTACAACAACGAGAACCCCTCCTCCGGCACCAACGATGCCTGGGTGGGTGACAGCGTGGGCTCGGGCTTCTCGGGCAACATCGGCGTCAACGTGGTAGCGGGCAACAACAACGCCCAGGCCAACCAGTTGGCGCTGGCCGAGAACTCCGGCGTCATGGCGCTGGCCACCGCTTCTTCGAACCAGGCCGTCTTCAACAACCTCTCGGTGGGCCAGGGCTCGACCGAAGCCAGCGAAATGGAGATCGCCCTCACCGGCACGGCCAGCGGCACCTACGAAGGGATCGCCGACCAGCGCGGCGACCAGTACCTGGATACCTGGGAAGAGCAGACCCATCCGGGTGGCGTCAACACCGGTCACGTCGATGTCGACAGTGCGGTGCAGGGCGCTCAGGATGATCTGGGTGACGGTGGCGCCTTCGTGTTCACCGAGCTCGGAACCATCGAGCTGGATGAGATCGAGCTGACCGCAAACCTCCCGGTGGTGGTGGTCGATCCCAACGCCGTGGTGAACAACGCCACGCTCACGGGTGACGCCTTCAGCGAGGCGAGCGGCAACATCGCCATCAACGTGGCGGCCGGCTATGGCAACCTGCAGGGCAACGCTCTGGCGATTGCCAGTATTCCCACGCCGGCGGTGGTTCCCCCGCCCCCGCCCGGTGGTGGTGGCGAGACGCCGTAAGCCTGGCGTTGCTCATGCTCGGCCTTCCCTCCGGCGTTCCGCCGGAGTGGAAGGCACCTGTATCCGGGGGCGGGTTTCCGCCCTCGGATGCACACTTCAGAAGGTTCGCTGAGCAGGAACGAAAAGGATTCTGGTGTGGAAAGTTCGAACCCCCACATGTGGCACGGCAAGCGGCATCGGCCCGCGGGGCCGGGCTCGGCTGCTGATCGGGCCACGACTTGCCCGGAAGGATCCGGAATGAATACCTCCAACCACTCACTGCCCGTCTGGTTTTTCCGGGGGCTTTTCCGGTCGGGGTTTCGCGCCCTGCGGCTGACCCTGCTGGCGGCGATGCCAGCGATCATGATGCTGCCGGTGACTCCCGCGATTGCCGAGGGCAGCCTGCATTCGTTCTACGATCTGGGCGAGGTTCCCCAGTTCCACAAGCGCGTGGTGAGCCTGCGTGAGCGCCGCTATCAGGACATCGTCCAACAGCGCTTCGATTTCAGTTGCGGCGCCGCGGCGACCGCCGCCATCCTGCGCCATGCCTACGGCCTCGACGTCAATGAGGTGGATGTGATTCTGGGTCTCGCCCAGGTCGCGGACGAGGAACTGGCCAAGGAGAAGGGCTATTCCCTGTTGGATATCCGGCATTACGTCGAAACCCTCGGCCTGCGCGGCCGGGGCTACGAACTGCCTGCGGAGATGCTCGCCAAGCTGCGTATTCCCACCATCGCCCTGCTGGATCTGCGCGGCTACAAGCACTTCGTGGTGATCCGCAAGGTCACCGAGGACAGTGTTTACGTCGGCGATCCGGCGCTCGGCAACCGCATCATGCCCATGAAGGACTTCATGGCGAGCTGGAACGGCTCCGTGTTCGCGATCCTGGGCCCGGGTTTCGACCGCGACACCGTGCTGAGCCGGCCGGCCCCGCCGCTGACGGCACGCAAGTTTCTGTACGACCACACTCCGCTTACCGACAGCGAGCTGCTGGATTTCGGCTTCACCCACGCCGACCTGTTTTGAATCCATATTGCAAGTGCTTTCACGGAATGGATAACGAGGAGGAAAGGACCATGAACGCAACCAACAGCACAGCCTGGAACGGACTGCGCAAGCCCCTGGCCGTCGCCGTCGCCGCAACTTTGCTGGCACAGGCGCCCCTGGCGGGCGCCGCCATCTTCAAGGAACTCTCCACGGCGCAACTCGCCGAGCTGCGCGGCAAGTTCGTCGTCGGCCGCCACGTGCAGTACTTCGGCATGTCCGTGACCACCAGTTGGACGAACCCCGAGGCGGTGGTCGACACCGCCTCCCATGCGCGCGCCACCGCCGGCGCGCTGGCCGCAGGTCCGGCCGCGGCTCCGGCAACCCATACCGCCAGCCTGGATCTGCAAGTCGACAATTCCGGGCACGAGACCCGGGTGTCCTACCAGGTCGGCGGTACCCTGGGCGAGCCGGTGTCCGACGTTGCGGCGCCGGACCCCAATCCGGCCCTGACCCAGATCGACGGCGCGGTGCAGGCCATTCAGGTGGCGGGCTCCGACAATGTGGTGAAGAACAACGTCGGCTACGCAGTGATCCCGGCCGGCGCCGCGCCCGTGCTGGATGATGCCCAGGTGGCGTCCGCGCTGCCCGCGGATCAGACCTTCCGGAATGGCGACATGGTCACCCAGTTCACCACCACCGGCGGTGTGGGCTTCACCATCACCTCCCAGGGCAATCAGGTCACCCAGCGCCTGGGCATGAATCCGGTCACCAACCACAATCAGTTGCTGCAGGCGGTCCGCCTGGAGGGCGACGGCCATCGCATCGTCAACGACCTGATGCTGCAGGTCGCTTTCGAGAATGCGCTGTCGCAATCGGATGGCCTGCGCTTTCGTGCCGACCGCGTCATGAATCTGCTCTGAGATCGCGGCTTGGAGCTTGATCGCGCCTGCCCCGCCGGCAGCAGTGCCGGCGGGGCAGGCATTTGTTCGACATCAATGGGATCAGGGATATGAAACCAGGGAAACTCGCCACTCCAGCCGCACTGCTCGCCTCGCTCGCACTGGGTCTTCCCGCGCTGGCGCAGGAGACCGCCGCGCCGGCGGAGCAGGCCGCTGCGGGGGACATCCGCGCCGAACTGGAGCAACTCAAGCGCATCAACGCTCAGTTGATGCGCCGGGTGCAGCTCCTGGAAAACCGCGTCGGCGCCACCCCGCCACCGCAGCGCCGGCCCGCCCTGCAGGCCCCGCCTCCGCCGCCCGGAACCGCCCAGGACGGTACCGCCCAGGCCGCCGCCCCCGGGGATACCCCGACCCGCAAGAGCCCCGGCGCCAGCCGCGGCGTCGAGGACCTGGTGCTCGAGGAACACACCCTGTTCGACCAGAAGTTCTCCGCCGAACTGGGCTTCGAGTTCGCGCACTTCGACCGCAGCCAACTGGTGTTGAACGGCTTTCTGGCGCTGGATGCGATCTTTCTCGGCGACATCAGCATCGACGAGATCGACTCGGACATCCTCACCACAAACCTGACCGGTCGCTGGACGGTGACCGACCGCCTGCAACTCAATCTGAATGTGCCCTTCGTGTATCGCGAGACCACCACCCGATCCGGCGGGCAGGAGTTGTCGTCGATACTCGAATCCGAGAAGAAGGTCGACGACAGCGACCTGGGCGATATCACCCTGGGCGTCAGCTACCGCCTGTTTCCGGAGACCCCGACCCGGCCCGACATCGTCTGGAACACCAGTGTCATCGCGCCCACCGGCCGCGACCCCTACGGCATCGACTTTCTGGAAGACCCGCTCAACACCAATCTGGAGTTTCCGGAGGAACTGCCCACCGGCAGCGGCCTGTGGGGCGTGCAGACCGGGCTGTCTTTCCTGAAGACCCTGGATCCCGCGATTCTGTTCGGCAGCATCTCCTGGCGGCACTACTTCGAGGACAGCTTCAACGACCTGGGCAGCGATCCGGAGGCGTTGCCGTCCCCCGGCGACGTACAGCTCGGCGACCAGTACCAGTTTTCGCTGGGGATCGCCTTCGCGCTCAACGAGCGCACCAGTCTCAGCACCTCGTTCACCCAGCGCTTCATCGACGACACCGAGATCACCCGGCCGGGATTCGGCACCCAGACGGTGGTCGGTTCGGACACCACCACGGGCACCTTCGACATCGGCGTGACCTATGCGATGACCGACCGCCTGTCGGTGGTGAGCAATCTGGGGATGGGGCTGACCAACGATGCGTCCGATTACACATTCGCGCTCAAGTTTCCCTATCGGTTCTGATCGATGCAGCGACCTGCCGCCGGTTGCCGAACGGGGTGCGGGCTGCGAGCGGAAGTTCCCCGTCGCAGCCTCGCGGGGCGGGCGGCGGCCCGGGTGATGACTGACCAAGGAGGAGAAGATGGAAGTCCACAAAGTGCTGGGTTTGTTGTTCCGGGTCTGCTGTCTGGTGGCGGCGATGAGCGCCGTGGCGGCGCCGGAGCAGCAGGTGACGGTCGATCTGGAGGCCCTGCAGCGCAACGCCCAGGCCGGCGATCGGGTGGCGCAGTACAACCTGGGCGTGGTCCACGAAACCGGGCGATTCGGCGTGCCCATGGACAAGGCCGAAGCGGCACGCTGGTACCGCAAGTCCGCCGAGCAGGGTTACGAGAATGCCCAGTACAACCTGGGGGTGCTGTATCTGCGCGGTGAGGGTGTGGAGCAGGATCGCGCGGCCGCGCTGCACTGGCTCGGCCTTGCCGCCGAGCAGCTCAACCCCGCGGCGATTGCTGCCCTGGAGAAACTGGGGGTCGAGAAACCCGATCCCGCCGGGCAATGATCCGATCTTCGGGCCCGCTCTGAAGTTCGGAGTCCGGGATCGACCGGGACGGATCACCGCCGTCGCCGTCGAGCACCAGATGGCGCAGCACCGGCGGCGCGCCGGCCAGCTCCGCCAGCTCTGATTCGAGCATCCGGTCCGCGCCGGTCAGCCGTTCCTGCAGGCGCAGATAGGCCAGCCAGGAGGGCACCCGGAAGGACTCGCGCAGCATTGCCGGCGGCCCGGGCAACTCACAGGCCTGCCAGCACTCGGCGCCGGCGCGCAGGCGCGCCAGCCGCAACCGCTGGAGCCGTTCGCGCATCGCTGCGCGCCGGCCGGCGCGCAGCGGATAGTCCAGGGTGACCAGCAGCGGGCCGCGCTGCAAGTCCGGTTCCGAAACGGGCGCCACCGGCGGAACCGCCGGCGTGCCCAGATTGCGATGCCCCTCCTGGGGAATGGGATAGCGGCGGCCGAGCAGCAGCGACAGCAGCATTCCCGAAACCGCGACGCCGATGCTGGCCTGGACGCTGAACAGGTCCGACAGCCAGCCCCAGAGCGCGCTGCCGGCGGCGACGCTGCCACCGTAGACCAGCATCACCAGCGCCAGCACGCGGGCCATCACCCAGGCCGGGGCGGTGGCCTGGGAAGCGACCACCAGCGACGAAAACAGCATGATCCAGCAGATGCCGACCACCAGCCCGAGCAGGCCCAGGGCGGCGTAGTTGCGGGTCCAGGCCATGGCGAGTACCGCCAGGGCGAAGATCGTGGAGGCGGTACCGAACACCTGGTTGCGGGTCAGTCGCCGCAGCAGCACCGGCAGCAGGTTGGCGCCGAGCAGCGAGCCGATCCCGGTGGTGCCCACCAGCAGCCCGTAGGTTTGCGGCGAGCTGCCCAGCTCGCGCAGGACGATGACCGGCAGCATGGACCAGAACACGCTGATGAACACGAAGCTGGCGGCGCAGCGCACCAGCACCGCGCGCAGTTCGGGGTCGTGGCGGGTGTAGCGCAACCCGCCGCGTAGCGCCGCGGAAAAGGTTTCCGGGGGCAGCCGGGTGTCGACGTGAAAGGCTCGCGGGTGACGCCGGATCAGGGTGCCCAGCACGAACAGAAAGCTCAGGGCGTTGAGCGCAAAGACCGCCACCGGTCCGGCCGAGGCGACCAGCAGGCCGCCGATCGCCGGGCCCGCCGCCTTGCTCAGGTTGGTGCTCAGCGAATTCAGGGTGATGGCGTTGGCCAGTTCACCGCGGGGTGCAAACGAGGGAATGTTGGCGGTCCAGGAGGGCCGCATCATGGCATTGCCCGCACCGAGACAGAAAGTCAGCAGCAATAGCCACCATTCGGTGGTGAGCTCCCGCGCGGTGATCAGGGTCAGAGCCACGGCTGAGGCCAGCAGCCAGACATGCAGCGCGATCAGCACCGTGCGGCGGTTGCAGATATCGCCCATCACACCGGCCGGATAGGAGAGCAGGAAGAACGGCAGCGTGGTCGCGGTCTGGATCAGCGCCACCATCAGGTTCGACGGCGCCATGGTGGCCATCAGCCAGGTGACCCCGACCTCGTTCATCCAGGTGCCCAGATTGGAAACCGTCATCCCGAGCCACATCACCCGGAACAGGGGATGCTTCATCGGCGACCAGATCGAGCGCGAAATGGGTGGCGGCTGGCCCATCGGATGACATCATGGCGGTGCCGGCGGCCGGCGGGAAGGTAGTGCCGCCCGACCCCGGGCGGCTGTCATCAAGCGGTCACAGTATAGCGGCGGCGCCGGCCCCGGAGCCCTGTCTCCGGGCCGGCGTCAGCGGGCTGTTTCAGGCCTGAGCGGCCGGAATCGGCACCGTCTCGGTATCGCGGCCGGAGCGCAGCACCTGCCCCGGGCGCTGGCCGGTGAGACTGTTGTCACGGACGATGGTCTCGCCCCTGACCATCACCCGGTGGATGCCCTCGGCTTCGCAATACAGGCGGCCGGCGCCGCCGGGGAGGTCGAACCGCATCGCCATGGCGCCCTTGCCGACTCGCTCGGGGTCGAACAGGACCAGGTCCGCAAGCCAGCCGACCGCAATGCGACCCCGCTCCCTGAGTCCCATGAAACGCGCCGGCAGGTCGGTGATCTGGTGGACACCTTCCTCCAGGGTCAGCAGCCCGCGTTTGCGCACGCCTTCGCCGAGTACCGTGGTGCTGAACGCAAAGGTGTCGATCATGTCGAGGTGGGCGCCGGCATCGGAGGCGCCCACCAAGGTGCGGGGATCCTTCCACACCGCGCCGCGCAGCGCCCAGCTCTCCTCGTCATCGCCGCCCAGGCGTGGCAGGAAGCAGGTTTTCAGCTCGTCGGCCAGGGCGATATCGAAGAAAGCATCCGCCGGGCTCTGGCCCCGCTCGGCGGCGACCTCGGCCAGGGCGCGGCCCTGGTAGGCCCGGTTTTGGGGCGCGAAGGTCTGCTCGATGGTCATGGCGTTGAAGTTGCCCATCGCGCGCAGCAGCACCGGCACCTCGGGATGCGCCGCGCTCTCGATCAGCCGCGCCCGGGTGGCCGGATCGGCCAGCGCGCGCATCCGCTCCGGCACCGGCAGGCCCAGCACCGCCGCCCAGCCGGGCAGGGCGTCGAGGCCGAAACCGCTCAGCAGGTTGAGGCGCAGCGAGACCGGCTGCGCAAAGGTCAGCGCGCGGATGGTGGCGCCGCGCGCGGCGGCGTAGTCGGCCGCCTGGATCTGGTTTTCGTAGATGGCGCGGGCGCCGGTGTTGACGATCAGCACGTTCCAGTTCAGCGAGCGCTGCGCTGCCAGCGACATGTCCGTCATCAGCTGCATATGCCGTTCTTCGAACGGCCCGACGGTGGGGATGAACTCCAGCAAGGTGCCGGGGTGCTCGCGCAGGCAACCGCTCAGGGCGATGAGTTCCGCGGCGTCGGCGGCGCGGGAGGGCACCGGATGGCCGGCGCCGTCGTTGTGGGTGGGCGCCTGGGAGGAGGAAAACCCCATGCCGCCCTCGGCGAGCGACTGGTGCAGCAGCCGTTGCATGGCTTCGAGTTGCGCGGGACTCGCCGGCCGATCCACCGCCGCTTCGCCCATCGCTGCGCGGCGCAGTGCCGAGTGGCCGACCAGGAACCCGATGTTCACCGCCGGGCGCTGCTCCTGGACGCGCTCCAGGTAGCTGCCGAAGGAGGTCCAGTTCCAGGGTACGCCGTCGCGCAGGCTCGCCAGCGGCATGCCCTCGACGCGCGCCAGCATGCGCATCAGGTAGTCGCTGCCCTCGGCGGTGAGCGGCGCCACCGAAAAGCCGCAGTTGCCGGCGAACATGCTGGTCACCCCGTGATAGCACGACGGGCTGAGCGCCGGATCCCAGAACACCTGGGCGTCGTAGTGGGTGTGGATGTCGACGAAGCCCGGCGACACCACCAGGCCGGTGGCGTCGATGGTTTCCCGTGCCGGCTCGTCGACCTTGCCGATGGCCGCGATACGTCCGCCCCTGATGCCGACATCGCCCCGGTAGCCTGGGCTGCCGGTGCCGTCGACGATGGTTCCGCCTTTGATCACTGTGTCCAACATGGTTCACCCCCTGGGGATTGTGGTTGGCATGCGTGGAAGGAATGTCGCTTCCAGCATAGCCCTCGGCGATTTCCGGGGGAAGCGTGATCCAGGGATCCGCAACAGGGGACGACGCGAAGTGGGGTCGCGGATCAACCATCCGGTCGCGGGTCGGCTGCGAACTCCAGCGGCCCGGCCCAGATCGCCAGCACCACGCAGCCCTCGTCGCTGACCACCGCGTGCCGACTGCCGGGCGGGCTCACCAGCAGGGTTCCGGCCGGATAGTGCCCAGCGCCGTCGCGCTGCGAGCCGCGCAGCACCAGGATGTGCTCGTAGTCGGTGTGGTGGTGTGCGGGTACCGCGGCGCCCGGCGCGTAGCGCAGCAGGGCCGCCGCCGGGCCCTGTCCGGGTCGGCCGTACAGCGCGTGGAAGTCCACCCCCGGCCGCAGCGGCTGCCAGTCCAGTTGCTCGGGGTCCGCGGCGCGCTGCAGCAGCTCGAGAAACGCCTGTGACTGCGCCACCAGGCCGCCAGCGCGGCGAGCAACGCCGCCGACTCGGCCACCGCGCCGAACACCCCGCCCTGCATGGTGACCATCTTGAGCGCCGCCAGGTGATTGCCGTGGTCGGTGGCGCCGCAGCAGTCGGCCAGGATCAGGCACTCGAAGCCGCGGTCGTTGGCCTCGCGCATGGTGGTGTGCACGCACACATCTGTGGTGATGCCGGTCAGCACCAGGTTGCGGATGCCGCGCGTGTGCAGCAGCAGTTCGAGATCCGTGGCGCAGAACGAGCCCTTGCCCGGCTTGTCGATCACCGGCTCGCCGGGCAGCGGCGCCAGCTCCGGGATGATTTCCCAGCCCGGTTCGCCGCGCACCAGAATCCTGCCGCAGGGGCCGGGGTCGCCGATGCCGGCGCCGATGCGCTGCGAGCGCCAGCGCTTGTTGGCCGGCAGGTCGGCAAGATCCGGCCGGTGCCCCTCGCGGGTGTGGATGATGTGAAAGCCGCCGGCGCGAAACGCCGCGAGTACCGCGCGCAGCGGCTCGATCGGCGCGCGTGTCAGCGAGATGTCGTAGCCCATGGCATCGACATAGCCGCCCGGCCCGCAGAAGTCGGTCTGCATGTCGATCACGATCAATGCCGTGTTGGCCGGGCGCAGGTCGCCGTCGAACGGCCAGGGGTAGGGGTTGGCGTCGATGTGCAGGGGGGGCATTGCATCCTCCGGATTGGCCGCCGGTCCGGGCCCCGAACCGGCGGGTATGGTAATTGGCCAAGGCAACTTTCGCGCCCGGCCCTGATGTTCAATGGCCGTCCGCCATGTGGCGGCCGATCTCGGCGCGGTCGCAGGCGGCGCTGTCCGCCTCGTGGACGATGCGCCCGCCGCGGATCACCAGCAGGCGGTCGGCGAGAGCGAGCAGTTCGTCGAGATCGTCGCTCGCCACCAGCACCGCGGCGCCGGCATTGCGCGCCGCGATGAGGCGGGCATGGATGTCCGCGGCGGCGCGAAAGTCGAGCCCGAAGCTGGGGTTGGCGACGATCAGCACGTTCACCGGCGCGGACAGCTCGCGGGCCAGCACCGCGCGTTGGACGTTGCCGCCGGAGAGGGTCTCGATCGGGCGCAACGGGTCGGGCGGGCGGACATCGAACGCGGCGATGCGCTCGCGTGCCTGAGCGCGGATCGCCGCGTGCGAGACCAAGGCGCCTGCGCGGCGGATCGGCGGCCGGTCGAAGTTGCGCAGCGCCAGGTTGTCGGCCACCGACAGCCCGCCGACGCAACCCTTGAACAGCGGCTCCTCGGGAAGCGCGAACACGCGGTGGCGGTGCATCTGCGCGCGCGTCGCGCGGTACGGCGCGCCGTCGATCGTCAGCGTGCCGCCGCTCGCCTCGCGCTGGCCGCTGAGCGCCTCGATCAGCTCCTTCTGGCCGTTGCCGGCAATGCCGGCCAGCCCCACCAGCTCGCCGCCATGCACCCTCAGCGAAACCTCGTGCACGCGCACCAGGCCGCGATCGTCGAGCACCCGCAGCCGCTCGACGACGAGCCTGGGCGCGCCCCTGCCCGGCCGCCGCGGCAGCGCGCGCGTGCCCTCGCCGGCGGCGACCGGCGCCTCGGCCTCGCCCATGATCCATTGCGCCAGCTGCTGCGGCGTCGTGCCGGCCACCGGCGCCTGCGCAACGCGGCGGCCGCGGCGCAGCACCGTCACCGCGTCGGCGTAGGCGAGCACCTCGCGGAACTTGTGCGTGATCAGCAGCACGCTGATGTCGCCGGCATGCGCCATATCGCACAGGAGCCCCAGCATCTCGTCGGCTTCCTGCAGCGTCAGCACCGAGGTGGGTTCGTCGAGGATCAGCAGCCGCTGCCGGAGGTAGAGCTGTTTGAGGACTTCGAGCTTCTGCTTTTCGCCGGCACTGAGACTCGCCACCGGTGCCGCGAGCGGCACCCGGAACGGCGCGCCGGCCATGAAGGCTTCCAGCTCGGCGCGCACGCGCCGCCAACCGATCCGCAGCGGCAGCCGGTCGCGCGCGAGCAGCAGGTTCTCGGCGACCGACAGGCCCGGCGCCAGGGTGAAATGCTGGTACACCATGCCGATGCCGAGCTGCTGCGCGGCGCGCGGATCGGCGATGTCCACCTCGCGGTTGTCGAGCAGGATCTGGCCCTGGTCGAGCCGCTGGTAGCCGATCAGGCCCTTGACCAGGGTGCTCTTGCCGGCGCCGTTCTCGCCGAGCAGCGCGTGCACGCTGCCCGGCGCCACGCGCAGCGAAACATCATCCAGCGCGCGGAAGGCGCCGAACGACTTGCCGGCGCCGATTATTTCGAGCGTGCCGGCGCGCGCGCTGTGGGCGGCTTCGCTCATCCTCGTCACCGCGTCAGCGACAGTTCGCCGGGTGCGCCGGCCAGCGTCTGTCGCGGCCTGGAGCTGGCGATCATGATCGCCAGCGTCAGCGCGTAGGGCGCCGCGTTGAACAGGTGATAGCCGGCCGAGTAGCCGATCGCCTGCAGCGCCGGCCCCAGCGCGCCGGCGGCGCCGAACAGCAGCGCGGCGGCCAGGCAGCCGAGCGGCCGCCAGCGGGCGAAGATCACCAGCGCCACCGCCATGATGCCCTGGCCGCTCGACAGGCCCTCGCTCCAGGAGCCGGGGTAGACCAGCGACAGGTAGGCGCCGCCGATGCCGGCGCAGGCGCCGCCCGCGGCCGTGGCGAGGATGCGCACTAGGCGCACCGGACAGGCCAGCGCGCGGGCCGCGCCCTCGTGATCGCCGACCAGGCGCAGCACCAGACCGGGCCGGGTGCTGCGCAAGCCCCAGTGCAGCACTCCGGCCAGCAGCAGCCCGAGCGGAAACAGTGGGTTGACCGCCAGTGCCGTGCGCCAGCGGGGGTCTTCGAGCCAGGTGCCCAGGGGCAGGCTGGCGAGCTGTGGTGCCTGCGGCTGGATGTAAGGCTTGCCGAGAAAGAATGCGAGCCCGGTGCCGAGCAGCATCAGCGCGATGCCGAAGGCGATGTCGTTGACCCGCGGCAGCGAGCACACCAGGCCGTGCAGCAGTCCGAGCAGCAGGCCGACCCCCGCGGCGCACACCACCCCGGTCCAGGCCGACTGGCTGAGGTAGGCGGCGGCATAGGCGGACATGGCGCCCGCCACCAGGATGCCTTCGAGGCCCAGATTCACCCGCCCGCTTTTCTCGGTGATGCACTCGCCGAGACTGACGAACAGGTAGGGGGTGCCGACCCGGATCGCGCCGCCGACGATGCCGATGGCCAAAGTGGTCAGGGCGTCCTCAGCCATGGCGCGGCTCCGCGCTCGGCCCCAGCCGCAGCCGCCAGGTGCCGACGCGCCCTTGCAGCGCCTCCCAGGCCAGCAGGTTGGCGAAGATCAGCCCTTGCAGCACCAGGGTCGCCGCATCGGGCAGATCGAGCCGGCGTTGCAGCAGGCTGCCACTGGCGCCTATGCCGCCGACCAGCACCGCGCACAGGATCACCGCGAGCGGGTTCTGGTGCGCCGCGAAGGCCACCAGGATGCCGGCGGTGCCGTAGCCGGACAGCAGCGAGGCATTGGCGCTGCCCTGCACCGCGGCGACCTCGAACATGCCGGCGAGCCCGGCCGCTGCGCCGCCGGCCGCGCAGGCGCCGATCACCAGCCAGCCGGCCAGCATCGCGGCGAGCGCCATCAGCGGCAGCGCCAGTGCGGCCGGCAGGCCGGGCGCGACGATCGCCAGCGTACCGGCGGCCAGGCCACCGAGCGCCAGCGTGCCCTCGCCGCCGATCACGATCAGCCCGGCACGCGCAGGCAGCAGCACGCACAGCGCCGTCAGCATCAGCGGCGCCGCGCGCTGCAGGGTGTTGGCGAGCGCGAACGGCGAGCCGAAGGCGCCCCGCCACATTAGGCCCAGGGCCTGCGCCGCCGACACGCCGTGCAGCTCCAGAAACAGCGCAAACAGCGCCAAGGCCGCGGCAGTGGCCAGCGTCGTGGGCAGTGCGCCGGCTGCCGCACCGGCCGCCCGGCGCAGGGCGGGAGCCGCCGGGATCATCCCGGGATCGAGCCGATGACGCCTTCGACCAGGTAGTTCATGCTCTCCAGCGCAAGGTCGGTCTGCTTCAGCGTCGTACCCGCGGCGATCACGGTGTTGCCGCCGTTGTCCTTGAGCGGTCCTGTGAAGATGTCGAAGCTGGCGGCCAGCATCGCCGCCCGGGTCTGGTCGATCTGGGTGCGGGCGGGCGCCGGTGTCGCCGCGGTGTAGGCGGACATCCTGACGAAGCCCTCCCTGAGGCCGCCGCGGGTGAAGTTCGAAAACGGCGCGCCGGACTGCGCGGCGGCGACGTACTGTCGGTAGACCGTCTCCCAGTTCCATTCGGCGCCGGTCAGGTAGTGCCTGGGCGCGAGCACCGACTGGTCGGCGTGGTAGCCGCACACGAACAGGCCGCGCCGGGTGGCGGTCTCGACCAGCACCTTGGGACTGTCGACGTGGCAGGTGACGACGTCGACACCCTGGTCGGCGAGCGAGTTGGTCGCCTCGGCTTCCTTGACCGGCAGGGACCAGTCGCCGGTGAAGATCACCTGGGTGGTGATGTCCGGCCGCACCGAGCGCGCGCCCAGGGTGAAGGCATTGATGTTGCGCAGCACCTGCGGGATCGGCTTGGCGGCGACGAAGCCGAGCTTGCCGGACTTGCTGGCGTGGCCGGCGGCGATGCCGTTCAGATACTGGCATTCGTCGATGTAGCCGAAGTAGCTGCCGACGTTGGCCGGATCCCTACCGGCCTGCCACAACCCGCCGCAGTGGGCGAAGCGCACCGCCGGATACCTGGGTGCGAGCTTGACCACGTGGGGGAAATAGCCGAACGAGGTCGCGAAGATCAGCCCGGCGCCGTCCTCGACGATCATGGCTTCCATGACCTTCTGCACGGCGACGGTCTCGGGCACGTTCTCCTGCTCGACGACCTTGACGCCGGCCAGGCCTTTGAGCTTGGCGACCGCCTGCGCGTGCGCCTGGTTGTAGCCGTAGTCGTCGTGGGGGCCGACGTAGAGCGCGCCGACCACCAGCGGTTCCGCGGCGCGCGCGCGCCCGAACGGCAGTGCCGCGGTGGCCGCCAGCGCGGCGGTGGACGCGAGAAAGCGACGGCGATCGATGTTCATGGGTTAAAGCTCCTCTGGTAATGAACGGTTGCGGGACCCTGCACCGCCCCGGCCCGCGGGCCGAGAGCGCGGGCGGAGGATGGAACCTGTCATGGGGACGCCAGCCACGCCCGCCAGCCGCCGCAGGCGGTGATGTCATGCGCACCGGCGAGCGCCGCGGCTTCGCACAGAAAGCCTTTTACGCTGCGGCCGTCGGCGAGTTCGACGGTGCCGATGGCGAGCGGTGCCGGCACGCCGGCCAGAAAGCCGCCGACCGCGGCCAGCGGCAGGCGCCAGACCTCGACCTCGATGGCGCCGCCGCCGGGCTCGCGCACCAGGCCGGGGCGCGGCGGCTCGAAACCGGCCAGCGCGTACAGCCGGTAGGCCGCTGCGGTGTGCGTGCGTTCGACCAGGCGCGCACCGCGATCGGTGAGTTCGTGGTTCAGCGGCAGGCCCTGCAGATGGCCGCCGCACACCGCGATGTCGAGCGCGGCGACTTCGTCGCGCGGTGAGAGCGGCGGGGTGTCGGCGAGCACCAGCCCGGCGGCGCCCGCGGTGACATTGAGCACCCGGTGCAGGCGGTCGCCCAGCGCCAGCAGCGCCCGGTCGTGCCCGGCCGGCGCCTGCAGCGTCACGCCGAACGGCAGGCCGCCGGCGAGAAACCCCGCCGGCACCGCCAGCGCGCACAGGTCCAGCAGGTTGACGTGGTTGCTGTAGTGGCCGAGGCGCGTGTTGCTGGCGATGGGGTCGGCGAGCACTTGCGCCCGCGTGTACGGGCGTGGAAGCGTCGGTGTGACCAGGCAGGCGATGTCCCGCCACAGGGGCTCGATGGCGCGGCGCAGCGCGCGCAGGCGGTAGTCGGCGGCGAACAGCGCGGCCGCGGTGTAGCGGTCGGCGCCGAGGATGATGTCGCGCACCACCGGGAGCACGGCGTCCGGCCGGCGGTCCAGGAAATCGCCCAGCGCCAGGCGCCGCTCGGCCAGCCACGGGCCCTCGTAGAGCAGTAGCGCGGCTTCGCGGAAGGGTGCGTAGTCGATGGGCTTCGCACTGCCGCCGAGCGCTTCGAGCGCCGCCACGGCGCGCGCGAAGGCGGCCGCGCCCGCGGCGTCGCCGTCGAAGTCGAGCTGCTCCGGCCGCGGCACGCCGAAGCGAAAGCCCGCTCCGGGCGCCGGCACATCGGGCCAGTCGGCGCGCGCGAAGGGATCCTCGGCATCGAAGCCGGCGATCACCTCCAGCACCGCGGCGGCATCGGCGCAGGTCAGCGCGAACACCGACACGCAGTCCAGCGAGCGGCAGGCGGGCAGCACGCCGCGGCTGCTGACCAGGCCGCGGCTGGGCTTCAGACCGATCAGATTGCCCAGCGCCGCCGGCACCCGGCCGGAGCCGGCGGTGTCGGTGCCGAGCGCAAAGCTGACCAGCCCGTGTGCCAGCGCCAGCGCCGAACCCGAGCTCGACCCGCCGCAGATGTAGGCCGGATCGAAGGCGTTGGCCGGCGCGCCATAGGGCGTGCGGGTGCCGGAAAGACCGGTGGCGAATTGGTCCAGATTGGTCTTGCCGACCAGTAGCGCGCCGGCGTCGAGCAGGCGCTGTACGGCGGGCGCGGTCAGCTCGGGTACATAAGCAAAATCCGGGCAGGCGGCGGTGGTCGGCAAGCCGGCGACGTCGAGGTTGTCCTTGACCGCGAAGGGCACGCCGTGCAGCGGCCCGCGCGCCGCCGGCGGCAGCGCGTCGAGCGCGGCGGCGCGCTCGCGCAGCGTCGCGTCCCCAACCTCGCTGATCCAGATGCCGTCGGCCGCTGTCGCGCGGCGCCGGGCGATGAGCTGTTCGGCCAGCGCCGCGACGCCGCGCCCGGAGTCCAGCGCCCGGCGCAACGCGGCGAGGTCGGGCAGCGGCGGGGCGGCGCCGGGCGCGGTCGCCATCCGGCTCACCAAATCCACTTCACCATGGCCTGGGGCACGTCCTCGTCCATGTCGTCGATGCCCAACTTGTTGCGCCAGATCTGGTACTCGACGCCGGCCTGCAGCTTGCCGGCGCCGAAACCTGCGAGCTCGCCCACGTCCAGCAGCAGGCGCGGTGCGGTGATGATGTTGTCCTGCAGCGGGTCCTCGCCCCAGGCGTAGTCGAAGAAGCCCTCGAACATCAGCGGCACCGGGCCGAGCTTGAACGGCAGCGCCCACGCCAGCGTCACCTGCTGGCCGGTGTCGATGCCCGACGCCTGGTTGTCGCGGATGTACCAGTTGACCTGGAAGAACTGGAACTTGGGCAGATTCAGGTCCACCGCCAGGCCGTACAGCCAGGTCTGCTCGACCGGCGATTCGGGGATTTCCAGCGTGGCGGTGAACAGCAGGTCCCTGGCGATGCCCCAGGACAGCTCCTTGTCGAAGAACAGCTTGCCGATCGACAGCCGCGGCGAGAGCTCCGCGTAGAAGCTGCCGTCGGCTTCCGTGGTGGTGCCGAAGGCGTCGCCCTCGCGGTCCGGGTTGGTGATGTCGATGAAGATGAAGTTGTCGCCGTACTGCCACACATTGAAGTGCTCGATGGTGACGATGCCGGCCTCGTCCGTCTCGCTGAAACCGCCGTCGGGATCGAAGTCGGCGTAGCGGCTGCCGTGCAGATACTGGATGTTGGTGGTGGCGAACAGCGCCGAGCCGGCCTGCGCCGGCTCGGCGCTCAGGCCGCCGAGCGCCAGGCTCAGGGCCAGGGCTGACAGCGTGCGGTGCGGGGCCGGGGTGTGGATGCGCTTCATGGTGGGGACTCCTGCCAGGTTATTGAATGCCACGATGTATGCAAATAGACGCTGAAAAATGGGCGGGCCGGTTGCCACCGGTCCCGCCCGCCCGGGATCAGTCGGTCGCTTCGATCGCCACGTTCCCCACGCCGACTGCCTTGGGGACCGCCTGTCGCGCCAGCACCATCAGCCCGCCGGCCACCAGCAGGTAGGCGCTGGCGACGGCCGGGCTCTGGGCGATGCCGATGGCCTCGCTATGCATGAACCCGAAGAACGTCAGCACCGCGCCGGCCAGCGCGAAGCCGGCGGCCCGGCCATGGGCGCGATCGATGATGCAGGCGGCGACGGCCGCCAGGATCAGGCTGGTCAGGATGGCGCCGCTGCCGAGCAGTTCCAGGCCGTGGTAGAGCACGCCGGTGCCGGCCAGCTTGTCGAGGCCGACCGCCGCGGCATTGGTGCCGGCGGCGCCGAGCGCGTTGTCGATCATCAGCTTGCCCCAGCCGGCCACCTGGGGAATCAGCGCCAGAATCACCGCCGGGGCGTGGCTCTTGGGCGTTTCCTGGAAAGCCTGGGCGCCGATCAGCATGCCGATGTAGAGCAGGATCGGCGAGATGGCCACCACCGGGATCAGCGCCATCATCACCGCCAGGATGCCGAACCAGGACAGGATCAACACCATCACGCCGGTGGCGGCCGAGTAGCCGATGCGCCCGCCGATCGCCTTCCAGCCCGGGTGGCCGATGTACACCGCATTGATGAAGGGGTTGCCCAGCAGGCAGCCGATCAGGCTCACCACGCCGTCGGCGGTGATCACGCGGGTGGTGGGAAAGCGGTCGCCACCTGCCGCGGCGCTCTCCACGTTGTCCATGGCCTCGACCAGGTCGTAGATGCCGAACGGAATGGCGGTGACCAGGATCACCGCCAGATACTCGAAGCCGCCGAACACGTGGCCGACGGCCGGCAGCGGCACCGAGAAGCCGAAGCTCGCGAACGAGGCGCCGAGTTTGTCCAGACTCATGCCGCCGAAGTCGAAGCCGAACGCCAGCCCGCCCCAGGCGATCAGCGAGCCGACGCCGATCGCCACCAGCCCGGCCGGGATGCCCTTCCAGTAGCGCACGCCGCCGAACCAGCTCGCCAGCAGGATCGCGAAGCAGACCAGCCCGATCACCGGGTCCAGGTACAGGTCGAGCGCCGGCTTCATCGAGATGAAGGCGATCGACACCCCGGCCAGCGCGCCCAGCAGCGCCGCCCGCGGGGTGATCTTCCTGATCCACGGCGCCACGAAGCCGCCGGCCATGAGCACGAAGCTCTGCACGAACACCCAGGTCAGCCCGGCCTCCCAGCCCTTGATCGGATCACCGCTGGCGGCCGCGATCGGCAGCATGATCACGAACACCACCACGAACATGTGCGGCACCGAAATGCCCGACGGCAGCGCGCAGACCGTGTCGCGGCCTTCCTCCTTGGCGAGCTGATAGGCCAGCCAGGCGTAGTAGACAGTGGACAGGAACAGCATCAGCCCGGTCGCCGGCAGGATGCGCCCGAACACGATGTCGTCCGGCAGCTTGATGACGTAGCGCAGCAGGGCGGTCAGCGTCAGCAGGTTGACCAGGATGTTGGTGCCGAAGCCGAAGAACGCGTTCCAGTCGCCGGGCGACCAGAGTTTCGGGGCGGTGCGATTCATGGCCAGGTCCTCGGGGTGGGTGGCAGGGGTCAGGCAGCGGCAGGCGATAGCGCGGCACACACGGTGGCCGAGTCGGCAACCCAGCCGAAAATGCCGCCCTGGGCGCAGATCATCTCCAGCGCCACGCGGTGAAATTCCGGGAAGTACGAAGCCACCGCATCGCTGACCACCAGGCATTCGAAGCCGCGGTCGTTGGCCTCGCGCACGGTGGTGTGCACGCACACCTCGGTGGTGACGCCGGCCACCAGCAGCGGATGCCGGCCTTGGCCAGGATCAGCGTCAGGTCGGTCTGGTAGAAGGCGCCCTTGCCGGGCTTGTCGACGACCGGTTCGCCGGGAGCGGGCGCCAGCTCCGGCACGATGTCGTGGCCGGGTTCGCCGCGGATCAGGATGCGGCCCATGGGGCCGGCGTCACCGATGCGGGTCGGCCCCCTGCCGCGGGCGAGCTTGGCCGGCGGTGCGTCGCTCAGATCCGGGCGGTGCCCCTCGCGGGTGTGCACCACCAGCAGCCCGGCCTTGCGGGCCACGTCGAGCAGGCGCTGACAGGGCGCGATGGCGCTGCGCAGCAGCGACACGTCGTTGCCCAGCATGGCGCCGAAGCCGCCCGGTTCCAGGAAGTCGCGCTGCATGTCGATGACGAGCAGCGCCGTACTGGCCGGGGTCAGGCGCAGCGGACGGGGGCGCGCGGGGATCTCCAGCGATGCCTTGGAGGAGGGAGGTTCGGTCATCGGGGGCGTCCGGCTCAGGTCTCGGATTGCTTGCATACAAGTTGGAATTCAAGATGCGTGCCATCGCCCGTACCGTCGCCAACTGCTTGAAAATTATTCGGATCCGGCCGCTGAAGCGGCTGTGGACGCTGCGAAGGAGCAGTTTGCGCACCACTTTCGCCCCATTTGTTGTATACAATGGTGCGCAGGCAGGCTGCGGTTGCGTCCATCATGCGGAAACCTCCCCGGGTGTCCCCCGCCGAGATCTATCGCCAGCTCAAGGAGCTGATCTTCGACTTCACGCTCTACCCGGGCGCCCGGGTCACGGAAAACGAGCTCGCCGAGCGCTTTGGCGTCAGCCGCACGCCGGTGCGCGAGGCGCTGCAGCGTCTGGCGGCGGAGGGTTACGTCACCATCCGCCCCAAGCTGGGCTGCTTCATCCGCGAGATTGACATCGAGGAGATCAACCAGTACTACGAAGTCCGCATCGCCCTGGAGCTGCGCGGCCTGGAACTCGCGGGGCGGGCGATGCCGATCCGCGAGTTGAAGCGGCTGGAAGCGATCTGGCATCCCGACCGCATCCCGCGCCGGTCGCCGGCAGTGGAGACCATGGTGGCCCGCGACGAGGGTTTTCATCTGGCGTTGGCCGGGGGCACGGGCAATGCGGTGCTGGCCGGTTACCTGAAGGACGTGAACGACCATATCCACATCGTGCGGCGGCTGGATTTCACCGATACCGGACGCATCGGGCCGACCTATCGGGAGCACCACGAGGTGCTCCGGCGGCTGCTGGAAGGCGACGTCGAGGGGGCCAAGGGGGTGCTGGAGGACCATATCCGGCGCAGCGCCGAGGTCGCCAAGGCGATCACCCTGACCCAGTTGGCCAACCAGCGGGCCCGGGCCTGGAAGCTGCCCTGATCGCTGCGCGCGTTCAGCGCTGGCGAAGCAATGCACGTCCTGTGCATCGTTTGAATCGCAAGTCCGGCACAGGCCCGGGCCTGCTCCAGCGAAGCAGGCCCTGGCGCGCCGGAATCACGCCCGGCCATCCCCGGCCGGGCCGAGCGCCGTAAGAATTCGCCAGCGCTCAATCGCGCCCCAGGCCCTGCCAGCGGCGGACCAGCCCGGCGGCCAACTCGGGCAGGCCGAGCAGGTCCAGGGTGCGGCCTACACTGTGGTCGACCAGCGCGGAGATATCGGCCGGGTGGTTGTAGAAGGCCGGGGCCGGGGGCGCCACCACACCGCCCATTTCGGTCACCGTGATCATGTTGCGCAGATGGACCAGGGTCAGCGGGGTCTCGCGCGCGAGCAGGATCAGCCGGCGCCGTTCCTTGAGCACCACATCGGCGGCGCGGGTGACCAGATTGCTGGAGATGCCCTGGGCGATTGCGGCCAGGGTGTTCATCGAGCAGGGCGCGACGATCATGCCATCGACCGGAAAGGAGCCGCTGGCGATGGGCGCGCCGATCTCCCGATGGCCGTAACTCACCTCGGCCAGCGCCCGGAGTTCGGCCGGCTCCATGCGCAGTTCCTGGCGCACCGTGGCGGCGCCCGCCGGGGTGATGACCAGATGGGTTTCCAGGCCGGGGTCGGCGCCCAGCACCTGCAGCAGCCGCAGACCGTAGATGGCGCCGGTGGCGCCGGTGATGGCGATCACGATCCTGCGGGGCATGGCGGGTCGACGCTGGCGGTGGGTGTTGCGCCATTGTAACCGCCCGCCCCCGCTTGCCGGCCGGCGCGCTCCGGCCGGCGTTCAGTCCACCGCGAACCAGTGCGGGTGCCGCATCGCCAACTGGTAGTAGAGCGCGGGCAGGATCAGCAGGGTGAGCACCGTCGAGGCCGTGGTGCCGAAGATCAGCGAGGTAGCGAGCCCGGCGAACAGGGGGTCGGTGTACATGATCAGGGTGCCCAGGATCACCGTGACCGCGGTGAGCAGGATGGGGCGAAGGCGGACCGCGCCGGCGAGTCGCACCGCCTCTTCCAGGGGTTTGCCCTGGCGCTGGTAGTCGCGGATGAAATCGATGATCAGCAGCGCGTTGCGGATCACCACCCCGGCGAGCGCCACGGTGCCGATCGCCGAGGCCATGCTGAAGGGGATGCCGAGCAGCCAGTGGCCGGGAAAGATCCCGGCCAGGCCCAGGGGGATCGAGGTCATAGCCACCAGGGGGATGATGAACGACTGATAGGTGCCCACCAGCAGCAGAAAGATGAACAGCACCGCGGCGCCCAGCACCACCGCCATCTCGCCCCAGGCGTCGAGCGTCAGGCGCAACTCGCCGTCCCACAGCAGCTTGTAACCGTCCAGGGTCGAGGGCAGCACCGGCCGCAGCCTGAGGTTGTCGGTGTGCAGCACATTGCCGTCGCCCAGCTCGAGGCCGTCGAGGTCGGGGTCCATGGCCAGGATGGCGTACACCGGCGCCGACTCGGTCAGCTCGCCCCCGACATAGGTCACCCGCTCGTTGTCCTTGCGCAGGATGGGGCGGTCGTGGTGGCGGCGCTCGACGCGGGTCAGCTCCGACAGCGGCACGCGCTCGCCGCGCACGTTGTCGACGTAGATGCGATCCAGCAGGGTGGGATCGATGGCCAGCGACCGCGGCACCTTGATGAGGATGGGCACCGGGGTCTTCTCGCCGGGGATGTGCGCCTGGGACACCACGCGACCGTCCATCAGGCTCTGCAGGCTGTGCTCGATGGCGCTGGTGGTCACGCCGGAGAGCACCGCCTTCTCCTGGTCCACCAGGATATCGAAGCGGGGCACGTCGGCGGTTTCGGTGTCGTAGACATCGACCATCATGTAGGTGCGCTCGAAGCGCTCGCGCACCAGCGCGGCCGCGCGGCGCAGCACCTCCGGATCCGGGCCGTAGATTTCGGCGAGCACCGTGGCCCGCGTCGGCGGCCCGGGCGGCGCTTCCACGAAGCGCACGTCGAGCCCCGGATGGCGGCGCCGGATCGGCTCGGTGGCGAGGCGCAGCTCCTCGACCACCTGCATGGACTCGGTGGCGCGCAGTTTCTTGTCGACCAGGTTGATGCTCAGTTCGGCGACCTGGGGGCCGCGGCGGTTGGCGTTGCCGCGGATCTGGCCGGCGAAGTCGATCACCGCCGGAATGCCCACATAGGTGAGGTAGTTCGCCACCAGCGGGTGGGCGCCGATCACCGCGCCGAACTCCCGCGCCACGCGATCGGTGACCTCGATGGGCGTGTCCTCGGGCATGTCGAGGGTGAGGTTGAAGGTGTTCTTGTCGTCCTTGGGCATGATCGCCAGCATCACGCCGCCGGCTGACAGCGGGCCGCCGACGCCGGACGGGCGGAGGAACTGCCAGGCCGGCTGCAGAAAGGAGGCGAGGATCACCACCGCAGTGAGCAGGAACACGGCAGCGCGCAACCGCGGGCGCTCCAGCAGTGGCCCGATGCAGCGGAAGTAGATCCGGTAGAAGGGATTGTGCTCCGGGCTCGGGTCGGCGACGGCCGGTACCCGGCCGCGCAGCCAGCGGTAGCTGGCCCAGGGCACCACCACATAGGCGACCACCAGGGAAAGGGCGATGGTCACCGGCACGTTGAAGGTGATGGGCTGGAAGAATTCGCCGTTCATCCCGGTGACGATGCTCAACGACGAGAACACCAGAATGATGGCCAGGGTGGCCATGTTGGTGGGCTGGGCGATCTCCTGGGTCGCGGCCACGGTCAGCGCGCGCAGGTCCGCCGCGGGCGGCAACTGGTAGTGCCGGTAGATGTTCTCGATGGTGACGATCCCGGCGTCGACGATCATGCCCAGGGCCAGGATCAGCGCAAACAGCGACATGCGGTTGATGGTGGGGCCGATCAGCATGTCCACCGCCAGCGTCAGACTCAGGATCAGGGGCACGGCGCCGCTGATGATGAGGCCCGCCCGGATGCCCAGGAACGGCAGCAGGACCAGCAGCACCGCGGCGATCGCGATGCCCAGATCGGCGATCAGGTCGTTGACGGTGTCGTCGGCGGTCGCCCCGTCGTTGCGGGTGGTCACCACCCGCACCTCGTCGGGGATGAACTGGCGCTCCATCTGGCGCACCTTGGCCAGCACGTCGCGGGCGACGAACACCGCATTCTGGTTGATTTTCTTCGCCACCGAGATGGTCACCGCGGGCATTTCGCCCGGGGTTTCGGCGCGCTCCGCGGCCCCGGCGCCGAAGGCGAAGCGGGTCAGGCTGGTGCGCTCCACCGGCGGGCCGTCGAATACGGTGGCGACGTCCTCGACATAGATCAACTGGCCGTTGTGGGCGCCCAGCGCCAGGCGGCGGACCGCCTCCGCCGCTTGCAACTGTCCGCTCAGGTGGACGATCAGGTTGCGGCGGTCGCGCACCGTGTTGCCGACCACCGCCGCCACGTTGCTGGCCTCGAGCATGGCGATGCCCTGGTTCATGGTGAGGCCGAAGGCCTCCAGCCGGGCGGGGTCCAGTTCGATGCGGATCTCCCGGCTGCGGCCGCCGTGGATCTCGGTGACCGACACCTCCTCGATGGTGCTCAGCCGTTCAGTGATGCGCTCCGCCAGGCGATACAGGGCGTAGTCGTCATAGACCGCCGAGGTCAGGGTGACATTGACGATGGGCACGTCGTCCACGTCGATGCGCCGCACCAGCGGCAGCCCGGTACCCGGGGGCAACAGGTGCTGTTGGCTCATCACGCGCTGGTAGACCCGGACCATGGCGTCGTCCTTGTCGACGCCCACCTCGAACTGGACGCTGATCTGGCCGAGTCCGTGGGCGGCGAGGGCGAAGGTGTGGTCGACCTCCTCGATTTCGCGCAGCACCCCCTCCATGGGTGCCACGATCAGTTGTTCCACCTCGCTGGCCGAGCGGCCCGGCGCCTGGTAGGTGATTTCGGCGCCCGGCACCACGATCTGCGGGTTTTCCTCACGCGGCGTCAGCAGGGCGGCGATCGCGCCGACCACCAGGCAGAACAGCACGAATACCGGCGTGAGCCGTGAGGTGATGAAGTTGTCGGCGATTCTGCCGGCGAGATCGAGCCTTTGGGTCATCGGCGGGCAGTCACGGGAGCCGGATTCAGGGGGCGTCGGCGAGCAGGTCGCCGTCGCTCACCGCCGCGGTCACCCGGGCGAGCAGGGTCGTCCCCGGTTCCAGGCCGGCGGTGATCTCGGTCCGCTCCCCGAGGACGTTGCCGGTGCGCACCCAGCGAAAGCGCAGCACCCCGCCTTCGGTCACCGCGAACACGCCGGTCAGGCCACCGCGCTCGGTGAGCGCCCCATTGGGCACCAGGAGGCCGGGCCGCTCGCCCACCGTGAACAGGCTGCGGCCGAACATGCCGGGCACCAGGCCCCGGGTGTCGGCGAGGCTGATCTTGACCAGGTAGCGGCGGGTGACCGGATCGCCCGAGGACACCAGCCGCAACACTTCGCCCGCGTGGCTGCTGCCGGTGGCGTCGATGTGCACCTCGACCGGGTCGCCGAGGCGGATGTGTGCCAGCCGACTCTCGGCGACGAAGGTCTCGAACAGCAGGGCGGTATCGGACTCCACGGTCACTATGGCCGACCCGGGAGTGACCAGATCGCCGCTGCGCGCCGGGCGCTCCACCACCACGCCGGCCACCGGGCTGAGGATTTCGGTGTAGCGCAACTCGGCGCGGGCGGCCAGCAATGCCGCGCGCGCCGCCTCGAGTTCCTGCGCCGCGACATCGTGTTCCAGGCGCGCCTTGCGCAGCGCCGAGGCCGACACTACGCCCTTCCGAAACAGTTCTTCGGCGTCCTGCAGGTCTTTGCGGGCATCGCGCAGCGCGGCCGCCGCCTTGTCCCGGTTGGCTGCGGCCTGGCGGATCGCTCCGGTCACGTCCTGGCTGTCGAGGGTGGCGATGCGCTGGCCGCGGGCCACCCGCTCGCCCTCGCGAACCTCCAGGGTGCGGAGGTAGGCGGCGATCCGGGAGCTGATCTCGACGCGCTCGTCGGAGACCACGGTGCCGGTGGTGGTGTAGCGCACCGGCAGTTGCTCGCTGGCGACGACGGTGGTGGGCAGCTGGTGGGTCGCGGGGCCGGCCGACGCCGGGGGGGTGGGATCGCGTTCGCAGCCGGAGCACAGGGCGAACACCAAGGCCACCAGGCCCGCGCGCGGGAAGACGGAAGCTGCCAAGTCGAGCGATCCCCTGTCGATTTATTGTCGGTTCCGTGCAGCGACCGTTCGTCCGATGGCGCGGTGCCGGCGCGGCGAGTATAGGAGAACCCCGGCGGCGGCGGAACGCTGCGTCAATCGGCTGCGCGGTCTCGCCGCCGCCTCAGCCGGCGAATTCGGGCAGCACCTCGCGGGCGAACAGCTCGACGCTGTGCAGCAGCTTGTCCTGCTCCAGGATGCCTTGCGGGATGAGCAGAAACACTTCATCCAGGGGCACCTGGCGGGCGACTTCGGCGATGCGCCGCTTGAGCGTTTGCGGGCTGCCGACCAGGAGTTCGGGCGTGCCCTGCCCGAAGGGCGCCATCCACTGATCCCAGAGCCAGGCCATCTCCCCGTACCACTCCCGCGCCCGGGCATCGGTTTCGGCACAGACCATGATGCCGCCCCAGCAGGCCTGGTCGCCGGGGCGGTGGGCGACGCCGTGGCGGTCGGCCTCCGCGCTCCACTCGCGCCACAGCAGGCGCAGGAAGTCGGTGTCGCCGGCCAGCACGATGGGGCGCCCCTTGTATCGCGCCCAGAACTTGGCCGAGCGCAGGCTGTGCGAAAACCCGCCGTAGAGCGGAATCTCGGCCTGCAGCGGCCGCGGCGCGATGCCGATCCGCTCCACCCGCATGTCGTCGGTGACGCCCCGGCCATAGCGGGAGTACACCGGGTGCGGGTGCGGGTTGCGAAATCCAGGCACCGGGAACTGCCAGTATTTGCCGCGATGGCAGAAGGTGTCCTCGCGCAGCGCCCGGAGCACCACCTCGACGAATTCGGCGAAGTACTCGCGGTTGGCTTCGTCGGCGTCCGAGCCCTTGTTCCAGGGACCGACGGCGGTCAGTTGCGGCTGGATCTTGAAGTTTTCCAGCCAGCGCGCCTGATAGCCCCGCACTAGCCCCACGCCAAGGCGGCCGCCCAGCATGCAGTCCAGGGTGGCGATCTTTTCGGCGGTGACCAGCGGATTGTGGGCGGTGGCCACGAAGCCGCAGGGGATGATGCGCAGGCGCTCGCTGTGCCGGCCCAGCCACATGGCCATCAGGCAGGGATCGTTGGCGGCCTCGAAGCCCTCGATCTGGAGATGGTGTTCCGGGTGGCCGATGCCGAAGTAGCCGGCGCGGTCGGCGCAGCGGGCCAGTTCGCCGAGCTCTCCCAGCATGCGCCGGTAGCGGTTGGCGTCCTTGCCCGCCATGCCGGCTTCCAGTTCGGCGCGCCGGCCGACGGTGGCGTAGATGAACAGATTGAATTTCATGGCGCCGTTCCCGCTGCCGGTGGCGAGTGCATGGCGTTCAGGCGTTGACGTCGATCACCACCCGGCCCTGGATCCGCCCGGCGAGGATCTCTTTCGCCAGCTCCGGCACCCGGGCCAGGGGTTCCACCCGGTAGATGGCGCGCAGCAGTTCGCGATCGACCAGCTTCGCCAGTTCCTCCCAGGCCCGCTGCCGGCGCTCTGGAGCGGCCATCACCGAGTCGATGCCGCGCAGGGTCACGCCGCGCAGGATGAAGGGCATCACCGTGGTCGGCAGCCCGGCGCCGCCGGCCAGGCCGCAGGCGGTGACGATGCCCTCGTAGCGGGTCTGGGCCAGCACCGAGGCCAGGGTGTTGGCGCCCACGGTGTCCACCGCCGCCGCCCAGCGCTCGGCTTCCAGTGGCGCCGGATCCCGGGCCAGTTCGTCGCGGGGAAGGATCTCGCTGGCACCGAGCCGCTCGAGCAGCGGCCGCGCCTCCCCGACCCGGCCGGTGGCCGCGCAGACCTGATACCCCAGCCTGGCCAGCAGCATGATGGCGACGGTGCCGACACCGCCGGCCGCACCGGTCACCACCACCGGGCCGGCCTCGGGCTGCACGCCGCGGTCGCGGATCGCCTGCACGCAGAGCATGGCGGTGTAGCCCGCGGTACCGATCGCCATGGCCTCTTCCAGACTGAACGCCTCTGGCACCCGCACCAGCCATTCCGCCTTGAGGCGCTGGCGCTGGGTGTAACCGCCCCAGTGGCGTTCGGAGAGGCCGTAGCCGTTCACCAGCACCCGGTCGCCGGGCTGGAAGCGGCCGTCGCGGGATTCGGCCACCACCCCGGCGAGGTCGATGCCCGCGACCATGGGGAATTTGCGCGCGATCGGCGAGGCGCCGGTGATCGCCAGGCCGTCCTTGTAGTTGAGGGTGGAACAGGCGACATCCACCAGCACGTCCTCGTCGGGCAGGTCGGCGAGGCCGAGGCGCCGGATTGCGGCGCGGATGCTCTTGTCCTCGTTGCGCTCGAGGACCAGGGCATTGAAGGTCGAGCCCATGGGGGTTTCCTCCTGGCCGGCGCCGCCGTCAGACCACGATCCGGGCGTATTTGCCCTTGTAGAACCCGAGCGGCTCGCGATCCTGCACGGCCATTTCGTGTACCCGCCCGACGATGATGATGTGGTCGCCGCCCTCGTAGAGATGTTCGGTGGTGCACTCGAAGCGCACGCTGTAGTCCTCGAGCAGGGGCGCGCCGCCGCTGTTGGGGTGCCAGCTCAGGTTGGCGAACTTGTCGGCCTCCTTGGTGGCGAACAGCCGGCTGATGTTCTCCTGGCCCGAGTGGAGGATGTGGATGGCGAAATGCCTGGCGTGCATGAAGGCGTCGAAGCAGTTGGCGGTCTTGGCCACGCTCCACAACACCAGCGGCGGGTCGAGGGATACCGAGGAAAAGCTGTTGGCGGTGGCACCCACCGGCTTGCCGTCGGCATCGGTGGCGGTGACCACGGTGACGCCCGTGGCGAAGGCGCCGAGCGCATCCCGGAATTGCCGTTGATCAAGGCTCATGACTCTGTCCCCTCTGGACACTTGAAGTGGGCCGCAAGCGATCGCTGCTGCGGGGGCGCAGCTCGTGGTGGCCGGAGGGCGATGGGATCGCGCCCGGGACGGCGCCCTGATGGCCCCGGCGGGTACTTTTCGCCCGGCGACCGGGGCGGCCCGTTGGTGACCGCGGCCGCCGGCGCCTCGTCAGCGCCGCAATGTAGCACAGGCTGCCGGCGCCCCGCACCGGCGCCTCAGGGGGTGGCCTGCACTGCGGGGCGCGCGGCGATGCGCTCGTACCAGGCCCGCAGGTTGGTGCATCCGGCCGGGATCTCGGCCTTGATCCACTTGGCGAAATCGCAGGTCACCAGGGTGGTGATATCGGCCATGGAATAGAAGTCGCCGGCGACATAGGGGCGGCCGGCCAGGCGCTGGTCGAAATCCTCGAAGAAGTGCTGTACCCGGGCCCGGCCGCGCTCGGCCAGCTCGGCGGACTGCGGATAGGCGTGGGGGCCGACCAGGGCGCGGTTGGAGAAGCCCTTGGCGGTGTTGCGGAAGACCTCGGCCACCGCCAGCAGGCCGTTCATGAACGCCAGGTGTTCCCACATCTCGCACAGCGCCTTTTCGGTCGGGGTACGGCCCAGCATCGGCGTCTGCGGATGGGTCTCCTCGAAATAGCGGCAGATGGCGCGGATCTGGCTGATGCAGGTGCCGTCGTCGAGCTCGAGCATGGGCACATCGCAGGCCGGGTTCTTGGCCCGATAGGCCGGCTCCAGTTGTTCGCCCTTGGTCAGGTCGACCGGCACCCGCTCGACCTCGATGCCCTTTTCGGCGAGAAAGATATTGATGCGGCGGGGATTGGGGGCCTGCGGGTAGTCGTAGAGTTTCATCGGCGCTGCTCCTCGTCTCGGGTCATTACAATGCAAAGATGGTGGGGCGGGACATTCCTGTTCGTCCCCATCCGAAGGTCGGTACGGCCGCATGGTAACAGCGGGCCCGTACCCGGGCCACGCAGTCGAACCGGGAGGCGATCGAGGTGAGCATCTGGCACAGGGCGGACGGTGCGGCGATCCCGCCGGCCGGCGGAGCGCGGCGGTGAGTGACGCCGCGCCCCTGTCTTTGGAGATCGCCCGCGCACGCATGCTGGCGGCGGTGGCGCCGGTCAGCGGGACGGAGTTGGTGGCGCTGGGGCAACTGGCCGGCCGCATCCTCGCCGAGACCCTGTGCGCCCCCCGCGATCTGCCGGATGCCGACTGCTCGGCGATGGACGGCTATGCGGTGCGCCACGCCGACCTGAGCCAAGGCGCGTCGCTGCGGCTGGTGGGCGCGGCCCTGGCGGGCAGTCCCGCCGCGGTCCCCGTCGGCCCCGGGCAGTGCGCGCGGATCACCACCGGGGGGCGGCTGCCGGCGGGTGCGGATACCGTGGTGATCCAGGAAGACGTGGTGCGGGAGGGCGATGCGGTCCGCCTGACCGCAGCGCCCCCCCGCCCGGGCGCCAATGTGCGCCGCGCCGGCGAGGACCTGGCCCGCGGCGCGCCGGTGCTGCCGGCGGGGCGGCGGATCGGCGCCATCGAGATCGGCACCATCGCCGCGCTGGGACTGGCCGAGGCGCGGGTGTTCCGGCGGCTGCGGGTGGCGCTGCTGGCGAGCGGCGACGAGCTGCGCCCGCCGGGGGCGACCCTGGCGCCCGGGCAGATCCACGACAGCAACCGCCAGATGCTCGCGGCGATGCTCGACCGGCTGGGCGCCGAGGTACGGGATTTCGGCATTCTCCCCGACCACCGGCCGGTGCTGCGCGACGCCTTTCGCCGGGCGGCGGCCGGCGCGGATCTGGTGGTCAGTTGCGGCGGCGCCTCGGTCGGCGATGCCGATCACACCCGGGCGGTGCTCGAGGAACTCGGCCGGGTGGATTTCTGGAAGGTGGCCATCAAACCGGGCAAGCCCTTCATCTACGGCCGCCTGGGCGCGGCGCTGGTGTGCGGACTGCCGGGCAATCCGGTGTCGGCCCTGGTGACCTTTCATCAGCTCGCGGTGCCGGTGATTCGCCGCTTGCAGGGTGCCGACGATCCCGAGCCGCTGGTGCTGACGGCCGCCGCCACCGCTCCGCTGCGCCGCAACCGCAGCCGGCTGGAGTTGCTGCGCGGCCGGATCGAGAGCGACGGCCGCGGCGGCCTGCGCGCCATCCCGGATCCCCAACAGGGTTCCGCGGCCTTCGCGGCCCTCTCGCGCTGCAATGCCTTCCTGCTCGTGCCGGCGGGGACCGGCGAGATCGCCGCCGGTGGACCGGTGCAGGTACTGCCCTTCGACGAACTCCTGTAGGCGGCCGCCGGGTTCGCCGGGGAGCTTCCCGCGCCGGGGGCCCGGGGCCGCCCGGCGGTCCCACGGCATTGTTGCTTTTCGCCCGGCGATCCCTTCCACTAGCAGAACTCCGTATTTCTTGATCTGGCGCATTGGGGCCAGACTCGGCAAGGGCTTACATAACCGAGAGGATCTGCATCATGAACAGCATGCGCATGCCGGTGGTTTCCGCCGACTCCCACATCGTCGAACCGCCCGAGTGCTATCGGGATTACATCGACCCCGCCTACCGCGACCGCGCGCCGCACCTGGTCGACGACGGCAAAGGGGGCGACGCCTATGCCATCGAGGGCTACAAGCGCCCCCTGGAGATCGGCCTGATGTCCGCCGCGGGCATCCCCGACGAAGTGATGCCCAAGGTCGCGCCCCACCGCAGGTTCCATGACATGCACCGCAGCGGCTGGGATCCCGCCACCCGGGTCGAGGATCAGCGGCGGGACGGCGTCGATGCCGAGATCATCTACGCCTCGGTGGGCATGGTGCTGTGCAACCTCAAGGACCCGCTCTACAAGGACGCCTGTTTTAAGGCCTACAACCGCTGGCTGCAGGAATACTGCGAGGCGGCGCCGCAGCACCTGTTCGGCCTCGGCCAGACCGCGGTGCTGTCGGTGGATTCCGCCATCGAGGATTTCCGCCGCATCAAGGAGGCGGGCTTCGTGGGTGTGATGATGCCCGGCCGGCCGGTGGAGGAGGATTACGACCACCCCATGTACGACGCGCTCTGGGAGTGCGCCACCGATCTCGACCTGCCGCTGTGCTTCCACATCCTGACCTCGCGGGAGAGCGCCGCCGCGCTCACCGAATACCGCGGTCACAAGCTCAACAGCTTCATGAAGCTGATCCGCGGCATCCAGGACATGATCGGCCTGTTCGTGCTGGGCGGCGTGTTCGAGCGCCATCCCAAGCTCAAGTTCGTCGGCGCCGAGGGCGATGCCGGCTGGCTGCCCCACTTCATGCACCGCATGAACCGCGCCGCCTACCGCCACGGCCACGGCAAGCACGGCCCGGTGCTGCCCCGCCCGCCCAGCGAATACATCCGCGAGAACGTCTGGCTGACCTTCCAGGACGACTGGGAGGCCTTCGCCTGCGCGCATCGCATGAATTCGAAGCGCCTGCTGTGGGCCAACGACTTTCCACACAGCGATTCGACCTGGCCCTGGTCGCAGGAGATGATCGACCGCCACACCCAGGGGGTGCCGCAGGAGGTTCGCGACCAGGCCATGGGCCTCAACTGCATCGAGCTGTTCAACCTGCCGATTCCGGTGCCCCGGGTCCATTGACCGTCCGGCACCCCCGGAGGGGCGCCGAACCCGCTGCTTTAGCCCGCAATGGCGTCGTACCAGAGGAGTTTCCCATGAAATTCGGCTACTTCACCGAGCGGCCCTACCGCCACCTCGACGAGAACATCGTGTTGGCGAACAAGGCCTTCTTCGGTGTATCCAACCGCTACTTCGACCGCAAGAAGGCGGCTCACGACTACAACCAGTTCATCGACGAGTACTGTCTCGCCGAGGAGGTGGGCTTCGACGGCCTGGCGCTCAACGAGCACCACGGCAATCCCTACTGCATGGGCAATGTGATCAATATCGAGGCGGCGGTGCTGGCGCGCGCCACCCGCAAGGCCAAGATCATCCTGGTGGGCAACCCGCTGCCGGTGGTCAAGCATCCGCTGCGCATCGCCGAGGAGCTGGCCGAGATCGACCTCATCTCCGGCGGCCGCTTGGTGGCCGGCTGGGTGCGCGGCGCCGGTTCCGAGCAGTTCTTCAACAACGCCAACCCCGCCTACAACCGCGAGCTGTTCAACGAGGCGCACGATTTCATCATCCAGGCCTGGACCCGGCCCGGGCCCTGGCGCTACGAGGGCAAGCACTTCCACTACCGCCATGTGAATCCCTGGGCGCTGCCGCTCCAAGAGCCCTATCCGCAGCAGTGGATTCCGGGCGTGCTCTCGCCCGAGACCGTGATCTGGTGCGCCGAGAAGCGCTACCCCTACGTCGGCCTGGGTTCGGCGCTCGGCCCCACCTGCGATCTCTGGGACCTCTACGCCGACACCGCGGCGGAACTGGGCTATCAGGCCGGGCCGGAGAATTTCGGCTACCTGCTGCCGGTGTTCGTCTCGGACAGCGAGGAAGAGGCCCAGCAGGTCGGCCGCGGCTACGCCTTCGGCGGCGGCCAGAATGGCTTCAGCCGCCCGGAACACACCCTGCCGCCGGGCTACAACTCCAAGACCGCGATCCGCATACTGGCCAAGGCGCCGGGCGGCTCCTGGCTCGGGGTGAGCAAGGACAAGCTGGCCGCGGCGCGCAGCGGCAAGTGGCAGGAGGACCAGAACTTCGACCTGGTCAAGGAGAAGCTCTGGAATGCCTACCAGCGCGCCCAGGAGAACCTGCAGATCGTGGTGGGCACCCCGAAAACAGTGATTCCCAAGGTCAAGGCGATTCTCGACGTGATCCGCCCCGGGTCCTTCACCTTCTTCAACGTCCAGGGGGTGGCCTCCGACCAGCAGCGCAACCGCTGCATCGAACTGGTCGGCCGGGAGGTGCTGCCCGAGCTGCGCGAGTATGCCAAGCAGATCGGCCTGGTGGATTCCTTCGAGCGCGCGCCGGGCTCGGTGAAGCTCGCCCCCGGCAGCAAGCGCGCGCCGGTGTGCGATCGCGAAGGCATGGCCAGGCTGGGGCTGCGCGTCGCCTGATCCCGGGACGCGGCTCCGATCGGAACGGGCGGGTGAACCCCGCCCTTTCTGTTGGTGGCGGACGCGGGTATGGTGCCGGTTTTCGCGCGACCGGGCGCCGGCGGCCATGAACCCGATCGATTTCGTCCTCCACGTCGATCGCCACCTGCTCGAACTGCTGGGCCAGTACGGCCTGTGGCTGTACGCCATCCTGTTCCTGATCGTGTTCGTGGAGACCGGGCTGGTGGTGATGCCCTTCCTGCCCGGCGACAGCCTGCTGTTCGCCGCCGGCGCCTTGGCCGGCGTGGGCGCGCTGGACCCCGGAGTGCTGGGCATCAGCCTGTTCATCGCCGCGGTGCTGGGCGACAGTTGCAACTACTATGTGGGCAGCCGCTTCGGCGCCGCGGCCTATGCCCGGGAGTGGCGCTGGATTCGCCGCGATCACCTGGACCGGGCGCGGCTGTTTTTCGAGCGCCACGGCGGCAAGTCGATCGTGCTCGCCCGCTTCGCGCCCTTTCTGCGCACCTTCGTGCCCTTCGTGGCCGGCGCCGGGCGCATGGCGTACCGCCGCTTCCTGCTCTACAACCTGTTGGGCGCGCTGGCCTGGGTGGGCAGCTTCGTCGGCCTGGGCTATTTCTTCGGCAACCTGCCCGGCGTCAAGCAGCACTTCACCTGGGTATTGCTGGGCATCATCGTCCTCAGCCTGCTGCCGGCGGCGCTGGCCTGGTGGCGGGGTCGCCGCCCGGTCGCCGCGGCGCCGCGGCGCTGAACCGGGCGGGGCTACAATGCCCGCTCGACGCCCCTTTCGCCTCTGGTTGGAGAACAACATGTCCCTGCCCCTCGACGATCGCCTGCGCTTTGGCTGGATGACCGCCATGGGCGATGCGGCCCAGGTCCGCGAGGTGGTGGCGCTCGCCGAGCGCGCCGGGCTCGATTCACTCTGGGTGGGCGATCACATCGCCTTCGCGGTGCCCATCATGGACCCCCTGTTGCAGCTCGCCCAGGCGGCGGTGCTGAGCGACCGGCTGCTGCTCGGCACTTCCGTCTACCTGCTGCCGCTGCGCCATCCGGTGCCGGTCGCCAAGCAGGTGGCGACCCTGGATCGGCTGTGCGGCGGCCGGCTGCGCTTCGGGGTCGGCGTGGGCGGCGAGTTTCCCAACGAATACGCGGCCTGCGGCGTGCCGGTGCGGGAACGCGGCGCCCGGCTGTCCGAGGGCATCGAGGTGCTGCGCAAGCTGTGGAGCGGCGAATCCGTCAGCCATGCCGGCCGCTTCTACCCCTTCGCGGACGTGCGCATGCTGCCGCCGCCGGTGCAGCCGGGCGGACCCCCGATCTGGTGCGGCGGGCGCTCGCCGGCGGCGCTCGCCCGCGCCGGCCGGCTGGCCGACGGCTGGGTGTCCTATGTGGTCACGCCGCAGATGTACCGCGATGCCCTCGCGGCGATCGCGGCGGCGGCCGCGGCCGCCGGCCGCACGCTGGAGCGCTTCGCTACCGCGCACCTGCTGTTCTTTCGCATCGACGACAGTTTCGAGGCCGCCTGGGACGTCGCTGCCGCGCATCTTTCCGAGCGCTACGCCAGCGACTTCCGCGGCCCGGCCAGGAAGTACTGCGCCCTGGGCCGGCCGGCCGACATCGCCGCCCGGATCGCGGAGTTCCGCGCCGCCGGCGTGCGCCACCTGATCCTGGATGCGGTCAGCCCGGCGCCCGAGCGCCATGCGCAGATCGCGCAGTTCGCCGCCGAGGTACTGCCCCTGCTGCGCTGAGGCCGCGGCTGCCCGGGCGCGACAATTCCTTTACCATTCGCCGGGACCAATAACCCCCAAGCTGAGGAGAGAGCCATGATCGGTGTGATCGCGACCCTGAAAGTACAGGACGGCAAACAGGCCGGTTTCGAGGCCCTGATGAAGGAGCTGACCGCGGCGGTGCGCGCCAACGAGCCCGCCTGCACCTTCTATCAGCTCCACAAGACCGACGACCCCACCACCTACGTGATGCTGGAGCAGTATCAGAGCCAGGCGGACCTCGCCAAGCACCGCGAGACCCCGCATTTCAAGACGCTGGGCGGCAAGCTCGGCGAATATCTGGCCGCGGCGCCCGGGATCCAGATCCTGCCCGCCGTGCTCTGAGGCCCACCTCGCGCGATCCGGGGCCCGCGCGACCCGGGGCGGAAGGCGGCCGCCGTACGACCGCTTTCCGCAGCGCCCAACCCAGCCGCCAGGAGCGTCCATGGCTGAATTGTTGACTCCCGAAATCAAGGCCCGGATCGGCACCGCCAGTCCCGAGATCCGGGTCGAGGTCACCCGGCGTGACATCCGGAAGTACGCCGTATCCACCGGACAGCGGGCCCGCAAGTACCTCGACGGCGACGAGGCGCCGCCGCTGTTCCACTTCGGCTACTCGATGGAGATCCTGCCCCCCGAGCAATTGCGCCGGGACGGCATCGCCGAGGACAAGCTGATCCCGCCGCTGCCGCTCAAGCGGGTCATGGCCGGCAGTTCCGACACCACCTATCATCGGCCCATCCGCCCCGGCGACCGGCTGGTGATCACCCGGCGGCTGAAGGACATCTACGAGAAAGAGGGCAAGAGCGGTCCGCTGATCTTCGTGGTCACCGAAACCGAAATCAAGACCGAGTCCGGCGAACCCGTGCTCAACGAAATCACCTCCCTGATCGCGAGATAGCCATGCCCAGATTCGAGGATATCCAGCCCGGCGATGCCCTGCCCAGCCGCGACCACACGCCGGGCATCGTGCAGCTCTTCATGTACAACGCCGCCATCTGGAACCCCCACCGCATCCACTTCGATCACGCCTATGCCACCGAAGAAGAGGGCTATCCGGGCATCGTGCTCGACGGCCCGCTGCAGGGCGACTGGATCGGCCAGGTGGTGACCGACTGGATCGGCGAGGACGCCACCCTGGTGTCCTTCGGCTACGCCAACCGGCAGGCGGCCTTTCTCGGCGAGACCATGACCGCCGGCGGCGTGGTGGAATCGAAGGATGCGGCCACCCGGGAGGTCAGACTCGGCCTGTTTCTGAAGAACGCGCGGGGCGAGGTCACCATCCCCGGTCACGCGGTGGTGCGCTTTCGCTGATCCCATGACCTACTGCCTCGGTATCTGCGTGGCCCAGGGGCTGGTGCTGGCGTCCGACAGCCGCACCAGCGCGGGGCTGGACTACGCCTCGATCTACAGCAAGATGCACCTGTTCAGGCCGGCGGAGGATCGCCAGTTCGCGCTGCTCAGCGCCGGCAATCTGGCGCTCAGCCAGCAGCTCATCCGCTATCTGGAGCGCGATCTGGCCTACCCGGGTCCCGCCGGCAGCCTGGCCGCGGTCCGCTGCCTGTTCGAGGCCGCCGAATACGTCGGCGCCCTCAACCTGCGGATTCAACAGCAGCACGGGCCGGCCCTGCGCGCCGCCGGCGAGGCGCCCGAGGTGACGCTGATCTTCGGCGGCCAGCTCGCCGGCGAGCCGCCCGGCCTCTACATCGTCTATCCGCAGGGCAACTATCTGGCGGCGACCGCGGAGACGCCCTTCCTGCAGATCGGCGAGATCAAGTACGGCAAGCCGATGCTCGACCGGGTCGCGCGCTTCGACATGGCCCTGGAGGATGCCGCCCAGCTCTCGCTGGTCAGCCTGGACGCCGCCGCGCGCTCCAATCTCTCGGTGGGTCCGCCCTACGAGGTCGCCTTCTATCGCAGCGACAGCCTGGCGCTGCCGCACCGCTACCGGTTCGACGGCGACGACCCCTTTCTGTCCGACCTCACCGCCGCCTGGCACCGCGGGGTGTGCGAGGCCTTCGCGCGGCTGCCCCGCTTCCAGTGGGGTTGAGGGTCCGGCTCCAGGGATCCCCGGCACCGCGCTGAACGAACCGCCGGCGGACCCGCCCGGCGCCGCGATGATTTCCGCCCGCTGGATCGGCCCTGCGGTGGCGCTTCCGGCGCCCGCCGGACCGCGCTCCCCGGCTGCCTGACGAATTCCCGCGCCCGGTTCAGGTCCCGGTCATGGGGCGGCGCTATACTCGGAGTCTGTGAAGAAATGCACGTCCAGTGCATTTCTTCTGTCGCAAGTCCGGTGCACGCCCGGACTTGCTCGCGCGGATCAAGCACTTGCGTGCTCGATCCGCGACCGGCCATCCCTGGCCGGCCCGAGAGCTTGAAAAATTCACAAGCTCTCGGGCGCCCGAGTACTGCCAGGCAGTCCAGCGCGGAGGTCGCCGATGTCACCGCTCGAAACCTTTTTGCATGGTCCCAGGGTCGCCTACTTCTCCATGGAGATCGCGCTGGAGAGCGCCATCCCCACCTATGCCGGCGGCCTGGGCGTGCTGGCCGGGGATACGCTGCGCGCCGCGGCGGATCTGGAGCTGCCCATGGTGGCGGTGAGCCTGGTGTCGCGCGGCGGCCATTTTCGCCAGCGCATCGATGCCGAGGGCCGCCAGGTGGAGGAGCCCTCGCCCTGGGAGCCCAGCGACCATGCCGTGCCGCTCGCCGCCAAGGTGGCCCTGACCCTGGAGGAGCGGGCGGTCTGGGTGACCGGCTGGCTCTATGTGCTGCAGAGTTACCAGGGTGGCAGCCAGCCGGTGCTGTTGCTGGACACGGATCTCGAGGAAAACCATCCCGAGGACCGCAACATCACCCATTCGCTGTACGGTGACGACGGCGCCAACCGCCTCAAGCAGGAAGCCGTGCTGGGCATCGGCGGTGTGCGCCTGCTGCAGGCGCTGGGATTCGAGATCCGTCAGTACCACATGAACGAGGGCCATTCGGCGCTGCTCGGCCTGGAGCTGCTGCGCCGCCATGCGCATCGGCCCGAGGAACTGCGGCCCGGCGAGTCGCCCTACGACGTGCCCCTGGTGCGCGGGCGGTGCTGTTTCACCACCCACACCCCGGTGGAGGCGGGCCACGATCGCTTCGACTACGGGCTGGTGCAGCGGGTGCTGGACGATTTCATTCCGCTGGCGGTGGTCAGGCAACTGGGTGGCGAGGATGCGCTCAACATGACCCGGCTGGCGCTGAACCTCAGCGAATACGTCAACGGGGTCGCCCAGCGCCACGCGGAGGTCTCGCGGCGCATGTTTCCCGGCTACCGGGTGCATGCGGTGACCAATGGCGTCCATCCCCATACCTGGACCGCGCCGCCGCTGCGGGCGCTCTACGACCGCTACCTGCCGGGCTGGTGCCACGAGCCCGAGCTGCTGGTCCGCGCCGACTGCTGCATTCCGCCGGCGGCCCTGCTGGAGGCCCACGCCCTGGCCAAGCAGGCGCTGATCGAGCGGGTACAACGCTGTACCGGGATCCAGCTGCACCCGCGGGTGCCCATTCTCGGCTTCGCCCGGCGCATGACCGCCTACAAGCGCCCGGATCTGCTGTTTGCCGATCCGGCGCGGCTCAGGGCCATCGCCGCCGAGCGCAGCTTCCAGGTGGTGCTGGCCGGCAAGGCCCATCCGCGCGACAGCGGCGGCAAGCAGCTCATCGAGCAACTGCATCGGCATATCCGCGAGCTGGCCGGGGCCGTCACCATCGCCTATCTTCCGAATTACGACATGGAGGCCGCGCTGGATCTGGTGTCCGGCAGCGACCTGTGGCTGAACACTCCACTGCCGCCCCTGGAAGCCTCCGGGACCAGCGGCATGAAGGCCGCCTTCAACGGCGTGCCCTCGCTGTCGACGCTGGATGGCTGGTGGGTGGAGGGCTGCATCGAGGGCGTGACCGGCTGGGCGGTGGGCGCGCCGGCCGACTCCGTTCATGAGGCCGACGCCGCGGCGCTCTACGACAAGCTCGAACAGACCATCCTGCCGCTGTACTACGGGTATGAAACCAACCCCGGGGGCTGGGTCCGGGTCATGCAGGGCGCCATCGTCAAGAATGCGTCCTTCTTCAACAGCCACCGCATGATGCGCCGCTACGCCACCGAAGCCTACATCACCTGAAGGAGATCTGGTGAATTCTTCAAGCTCTCGGCCCGGCCAGGGATGGCCAGTCGCGGATCGAGCACGTCAGTGCTTGATCCGCGCGAGCAAGTCCGGGCGTGTACCGGACTTGCGACAGAAGAAATGCACCGGACGTGCATTTCTTCACGGACTCGGAGTCGACGTCGCCGCGCCGGCGACCGCGGCGCGGGTCTGCCGGCGCTGAGCTGGTGGAGAATGTCCGGGCAGCAGCGATCCCGCTCGATCATGCCGATCACCCCCCGCACCCGGCCCTCGATGCACCGCAGGCGTCGGATGATCGTTTGTCAGCGGTCCATTGCGTCATACCTCGCCAGGGTATAGGGTAGCGGCTCGATCGCCACTGCAGCGGATGGCACCAAGGTGAACAAGCGCCGCTCGGCCCGGATCCTGGTCGCGGTACTCGCCCTGCTGGCGGGCAGTGCCGCGGCGTGGTCCGGCTGCCTGCGCGCCGATGCCGGGGCGATGGCGGCAAGCCATGCCGCGCACGCGGTGCCGGCCCATTGCGAGGAGACCAAAGTCCACCACCCGGGCTGCGCCCACGCCGGGCCGCTGTGCGTTGCCGACCATCCCGCATTGGCCGGGGGTGCGCTGCCGGGCGAAACCTTCAACAACAAGGCCGACAAATCCGGTCCCGATTTCCATCCCCCGCCCGGCGCGCTGCTCGGCGCCTGGATTCCACCCCCCAGGGAATCAACAACTTCCGAGCGCAGCGGTGTCATTCCGCCGTGGGTGCCCACCACCCTCTTTGATCTGAGGATGCTGCTGCTGGATTGAGCAAATCCCTTCTCTGGAATCCGCGCTGTTGGCGCGCGTGTACAAGGGTCGATACCCGACCGCCAGAAAAAAGGGGATAGCTCATGAACAACCAATCTTGCGCAAGGCGTGGCCTGACGGCCGCGTTGATCAAGCTCAGCGTGCTCGCCGGCTTGACGCTTCCGGCGCTGTTACAGGATGCAAAAGCGCATTCGGAGGCCGTTTCCGCGACCGGCGCGCTCGCCCTCGGAACGTCCCGACCTGGGGACCAGGAAGATGCACGGCCGCCCGGTCCCGAGATCCCGCCAGCCAATTCGGCAGCCGCTCACCGTCACCACGACTCACCCACCGATCTGGAAGCCGCACTGAGCGGCAGACAAGGCCATTGCGATGTGAAAGGACACGACCATGACCACAGTGACCACGGCGGTTGGGCCGACAACGGACTCGAACGCTTTCTCGCGTGGCTCGGCAGGTTTCATCCCGCATTGACCAATTTCCCCATTGCTCTGCTGCTGGTGGCGGCTGCCGCGGAGGTGGGTCTCGCGGTCAGTCGTCGCGAGCGGCCCGGCCTCCGCCAGGGCGCGCGTTTCTGCGCGCAGTGGGGCGCAGCCGCCGCCGTGCTCACGGTGATCGCGGGGTGGTTCTACGCCGGCTTCGATCCGGCCAGTGACGACCGGGTGATGGCGATACACCGGTGGACTGGCACCTTGATCGGCGTGCTGGCACCGGCGCTGTGGTGGCTGGGTCGCCGCCAGCACCACGGTGCCTATCGCCCGCTGTTGTTCCTGCTGGCATTTCTCGTCGCCAGCAATGGCTATCATGGCGGTCGCCTGGTCTATGGGTCGGATCACTATGCCTACCCCGGCGTCGGCCCGGATGGCGTACGCACTCCGGGAGGGCACTGAGATGACCACCCGACGAGCCTTTCTGCGCACCGCCGGGCTGCTGGGCGCGGGCCTGGGCGCACAGGCGCTGCTGCCCGGCTGGGCGCGCGCCGCCACGGTTGGCGGGGCAGTGGCGCCGCCGGCGCTGATCGGCACCGAGTTCGATCTCGGCATCGCGCGCAGTCCGGTGGCGATCGACGGCAGACCCGGCCGGGCGGTGACCATCAACGGCACCCTGCCGGGGCCCCTGCTGCGCTGGCGGGAGGGCGACACCCTGACCCTGCGCGTCACCAACCGGCTCGACGAGGACACCTCCATCCACTGGCACGGCATCCTGCTGCCGTTCCGGATGGACGGCGTGCCCGGGGTCGCCTTTCCCGGGATCGCGCCCGGGGAGACCTTCACCTACCGCTTTCCGGTGCGCCAGGCGGGGACCTACTGGTACCACAGCCATTCCGGATTGCAGGAGCAGCTCGGCCATTACGGCCCCCTGATCATCGACCCCGCCGGGCCAGACCCGGTGGCCTATGACCGCGAATACGTGGTGATGCTCTCGGACTGGACCTTCGCCGATCCCCACCACCTGTTTGTCAGGCTCAAGAAGATGAGCGGCAGCCTGAACTTCCAGCAGCGCACGGCGGGCGATTTTTTCGCCGATGTCCGCCGCGCGGGCTGGGGCGCGACGGTCGAGGACCGGCTGATGTGGGGGGCGATGCGCATGAGCCCCACCGACATCGCCGATGTGACGGGGGCGACCTACACCTATCTGGTCAACGGGCACGGGCCGGCCGACAACTGGACCGCCCTGTTCGAGCCCGGCCAGCGGGTGCGGCTGCGCATCATCAATGCCGCCGCGATGACCTTCTTCAACGTGCGTATCCCGGATCTGGCGATGACCCTGGTGCAGACCGACGGCATCGACGTGCAGCCCGTGGAGATCGACGAATTCCAGCTCGGACCGGCGGAAACCTACGACGTCCTGGTACAGCCCGAGGCGGCGCGCGCCTACACCCTGATGTGCGAGTCCAGCGACCGCAGCGGCTACGCCCGCGCCACCCTGGCGCCGCGGCCGGGCATGAGCGCGCCGGTGCCGCCGCTGCGCGAGCGCCCGCTGCTGACCATGAAGGACATGGGCATGGCCGGCCACGCCGGTCATGGCGGGGCCAGCGCCGCGCCGGCGGGGCCTGCGGCCGCGGCGCATCCCGCCATGGATCACGCCGCCATGGGGCATGCCGGCATGGATCAGGGCGGCCAGGGCGTTGCCGCCGCCCCGGAGCCCCGGGTGCAGCGCCACGATCATCCCCGCGGTCCGGGGGTCGACAATGTCGCGCTGGAGCCGGTGAGCCGTCTGCACGAGCCGGGGGTCGGGCTGGAAAATGTTCCGCATCGCACCCTGACCTACGCCGACCTGCGCAGCCTGCGCCCCAATCCGGACCGCCGCGCCCCGGGCCGGGAGCTGGAACTGCACCTGACCGGCAACATGGAGCGCTACATGTGGTCGTTCGACGGCCGCAAGTTCTCCGAGGTGGTCGAGCCCATCCTGTTTCACGAGGGCGAGCGACTGCGGCTGACCCTGGTGAACGACACCATGATGCCGCACCCGATCCACCTGCACGGCATGTTCGTCGAGCTGGTCAATGGCGCCGGCGCCCACCAGCCCAGCAAGCACACGGTGGTGGTCAAGCCGGGCGAGAAGCTGTCGCTCGACATCACCGCCGACGCGGTCGGCGACTGGGCCTTCCACTGCCATCTGATGTACCACATGCACGCCGGCATGTTTCAGGTGGTGTCGGTGCGCCCGCGCGGCGGGGAGATGGAATCATGAGCCGGTGCGGCGCGCTCCTGCTGGTCCTGGGTGCCTGGGGGCTGGCGCTGCCGGCCGCCGGCCAGTCTGCTGCCGGCGGCCACCCCGCCGGCAGCCACCGCGCGGCCGGGGGCGGACTCGACCCGGCGCTGCGCGCCGAAATGGGCGGCCAGACCCTGACCATGGCCCTGGTCGACCGCCTCGAGTACCAGACCAGCGAAGGCGATGGGCTGTGGCTCTGGGATGCCCAGGGCTGGTATGGCGGCGACCTCCACAAGCTGTGGATCAAGACCGAAGGCGAATACCTGGCCGAGGGCGGAGAACTCGAGGAAGCCGAGCTGCAAGCCCTCTACAGCCGCGCGATCACGCCCTTTTTCGATCTGCAGCTGGGCTATCGCATCGATCTGGAGCCCGACCCTGAACGCCATTTCGCGGTACTGGGCATCCAGGGCCTCGCGCCCCAATGGTTCGAAGTCGACGCCGCCGCCTTCGTCAGCGACGAGGGCGACGTCTCGGCGCGCCTGGAGGCGGAATACGATCTGCTGCTCACCCAGCGGCTGATCCTGCAGCCGCGCGCCGAACTGGATCTTGCGGTGCAGGAGGTGTCCGAATACGGCATCGGCTCGGGCTTGGGCACGGTGGAGGCGGGGCTGCGGCTGCGCTACGAGATCCGCCGCCAATTCGCGCCCTACCTGGGCATTTCCTGGCGGCGGAAGCTGGGTGACACCGCAGATTTTGCCCGTGAAGCGGGCGAGGAGGTCGGCGTGCTGTCCCTGGTGGCCGGCGTCCGGCTGTGGTTCTAGCCGGTGATGGCGCGGTGTGGTCCACCGCGGTTGCGTGCCGGAAGGGGCGCCCCGCCGGTTGATCCAGATCAACCGGCACTGGGGGTGGGTACCCAAGATAGATGGAATTGGTGTTTCCGGTCGGGGCAGAAGAGCAGTCGCCCCGACGCCACGAAACGCTGCGGACAGGCGCCGGATCCTGCCCGCGATCCCGCAGAGGGGCAAGAGCCCCGAGGAGTACAGGTCATGAAAACGCGCAATCTGGTATGGGCCGCCATGGGTTCCCTGGCGCTGTCCGGCGCCGCGCTGGCGCAGGGCGGCATGGGGATGAAAGGCGGCATGGGCATGATGGGGGACGGCGACGCCAAGGTCACCAAGGAGCAGTTCCTCAAGCACGCCGAAGAGCGCTTCGCGCACATGGATGCCAACCAGGACGGGGTCATCGACGCCGGCGACCGCCAGCAGCTGCGCCAGCGCATGCAGGAGTGCATGCAGATGATGCACGGCATGGGCATGATGGGCGGTGGCATGGGGATGGGGATGATGGGCGGCATGGGCATGATGGGGGGTGGCGCACCGGGCGGTGGCGGCGACTCGGGACCGGATCACGAGGCCCATCACCCCCAGCAGTGAGCGGCTGGCAAAGGACCCGCTGAAGCGGTTTCCGATCACCTGATCGAAGGCCGGCCCGCCCGCGCGGGCCGGCCTGGAGGGCGAGACATGGCGAAAGACCCGGTATGCGGCATGCAGGTGGCGGAGGAGCGCGCGGCTGGTAGCACCGTCCACGCCGGGCACACGTACTACTTCTGCTCGAACCGGTGTCTCGACAAGTTTCGCGCCGACCCGGCGGCCTACGCCGACGCGGATGCCGCCTCGCCCGCCGTCTGCCACCACCACGCCCACCCGGATCGCCCTGCCGCTGCGCCCAGACCGGCGCCGCCGGGGGCGATCTGGACCTGTCCCATGCACCCCGAAGTGCGCCAGGACCGTCCCGGCGACTGCCCGATCTGCGGCATGGCGCTGGAACCCCTGGACCTCGCCGCCGAGCCGGAGCACAACCCCGAGCTCGCCGACATGACCCGCCGGTTGTGGGTGGCGGCCGCGTTCACGCTGCCGGTGCTGGTGCTGGCGATGGGCGCCATGGTGCCGGGTCTCGCCGGGTTGCTGCCGCACGGGCCGGCCGGGCGCTGGCTGGAGCTGGCGCTGGCCACCCCGGTGGTGCTGTGGAGCGGCTGGCCGTTCTTCGTGCGCGCGTACCGCTCGGTGCGCACGTGGAATCTGAACATGTTCACGCTGATCGGCCTCGGCATCGGCGTGGCCTATGCCTACAGCCTCGTCGCTACGCTGGCACCGGGCGTCTTTCCGGATTCATTCCGCGACGCGGGCGGACGGGTCGCGGTGTACTTCGAGGCGGCGGCCGTCATCGTCACCCTGGTGCTGCTCGGTCAGGTCATGGAACTGCGCGCGCGCAGCTCGACCAACGCCGCCATCCGCGCGCTGCTGGGTCTGGCGCCCAAGACCGCGCGGCGCATCGCGCCCGACGGCAGCGAATCCGATGTGCCGCTCGAAGCCGTGCAGGTCGGCGACCGCTTGCGCGTGCGGCCCGGCGAGAAGGTGCCGGTAGACGGTGTGGTGCTGGAGGGCCACAGCGCCGTGGACGAGTCCATGATCTCCGGCGAGCCGATCCCGGTGGAGAAGGCGGCAGGTGACGGCGTGATCGGCGCCACCGTCAACGGCACCGGATCGCTGGTGATCGAGGCCCGCAGGGTGGGCAGCGACACCCTGCTCGCGCAGATCGTGCAGATGGTGGCCGAGGCCAGCCGCTCACGCGCCCCGATCCAGAACCTGGTGGACGTGGTGGCCGCCTATTTCGTCCAGGCCGTGGTCGGCATCGCCATCCTCACCTTCATCGTCTGGGGAATTTGGGGCCCGCAGCCGGCGCTGGCCTATGCGCTCATTAACGCCGTGGCCGTGCTGATCATCGCCTGCCCCTGCGCGCTGGGGCTGGCCACGCCCATGTCGATCATGGTGGCGAGCGGCAAGGGCGCCTCAATGGGCGTGCTGTTCAAGAATGCCGAGGCCATCCAGACCCTGCGCGAGGTCGACACCCTGGTGGTCGACAAGACCGGCACCCTCACCGAGGGCCGGCCGCGCTTGCAGGACGTAGTGGTCGCCGAAGGCGTTGACGAAAGCGAGGTCCTGCGCCTGGCGGCGACGCTCGAGCGCGGCAGCGAGCACCCGCTGGCTGCCGCCATCGTTGCCGGTGCGCAGGCGCGCGGTGTGGAACCGGGCAGCTACGAGGATTTCGAGTCCGTCACTGGCCAGGGCGTGCGCGGGCGCATCGCGGGTCGGGACGTCGCGCTCGGCAACCGCGCGCTGATGGACGCGCTCGGCGTCGACATCACGGCGCTCGTGCCGCGTGCCGAGGCGCTGCGCGGCGAGGGCAAGACCGCCATGTTCGTGGCCATGGACGGCCGGCCCGCCGGGCTGGTGGCGGTGGCCGATCCGGTCAAGGAGACCACCCCGGATGCCATCCGCGCCCTGCACGCCGAAGGCATCCGCATCGTCATGCTCACCGGCGACAGCGCCACCACTGCGCGGGCGGTGGCCGGGCGCCTGGGTATCGACGAGGTGCTGGCCGAGGTGCAGCCGGATCAGAAGGCCCAGAAGATCAAGGAACTGCAAGCCCAGGGCCGCTTCGTGGCCATGGCCGGCGACGGTATCAACGATGCCCCGGCGCTGGCCCAGGCGCAGGTCGGCATCGCCATGGGCACCGGCACCGACGTGGCCATGGAGAGCGCCGGCGTGACCCTGGTCAAGGGCGATCTGACCGGCATCGTGCGCGCCATTCGCCTGTCGCGCGCGACCCTGCGCAACATCCGCCAGAACCTGTGGTTCGCCTTCGGCTACAACAGCCTGGGTGTGCCCCTCGCCGCCGGCGTGCTGTACCCGGTGTTCGGTCTCCTGCTGTCGCCGATCATCGCCGCGGCGGCCATGTCCTTCAGTTCGGTGTCGGTGATCGGCAACGCGCTGCGGCTGAACCGGGCGCACGTATGAGTCCGGCGAGTAGCTGCGGCCATGGCGCTTGACGGACCACCCGTCCGGCGTGCTCCGGCAGTCGCCGCGCCGGCGCTTCCCCCACCTCTCATTGCCGCGTTGACGGCATTCTCGCGCCCTTTGGTGATTGTCTAGCCGGTGCCGGGCTGACCGCCGTGGTGGCTGCACGGGTATCCGGGCGGCCTCGCGGTGCGCTTCGGGGGCGGCCGGCGGACCCGCGACGGAAAGAATTCGGCAGGCTGCGGATTCTTTCCCCAACTCGGAAGGAGGGTGTCATGGATCCACAGGCACAGCATCACCAACCCGCGCGGCGGTGGCGGTGGGCGTTTTTCGGCTTCGCCGCGATCGCCGCGTTTTTGTTCTTCAGCGAGCACCGCGCCCATGCGCTGGGGCTGCTGCCCTGGCTGCTGCTCGCCGCCTGCCCGCTGATGCACCTGTTCGTGCACGGTGGACACGGCCATGGCCGCGGCGGCGCCGGAAGCGAGGACAGTGACCGGGAGCAGCGGCCGTGAACGCCCCGGCCTACGGTCTGTGGGGCATCGCACTCATCAACATCCTGGTATTCGCGCTGTTCGCCTTCAGCTTCGCGCGGCCCCAAACGGCGCGCGACTGGCGCTCCTTCGGCGCCTTCAGTGCCTTCCTGGTGGCCTATTTCGTCGAGATGTACGGCTTTCCGCTGACGATCTATCTCCTGTCCGGCTGGCTCGGCAGCCGCTTTCCCGGTGTGGACTGGTTCGCGCACGACTCCGGGCATCTGCTGGAGATGCTGTTCGGCTGGCGCGGCAACCCGCACCTCGGGCCCTTCCATCTGCTCAGCGCGGTCTTCATCGGCGGCGGCTTCTGGCTGCTGGCGGCGGCCTGGCGGGTGCTGTACGCGGCCCAGCGCGCCGGCCGCCTGGCTCCCACCGGCCCCTACGCGCGGCTGCGCCACCTCCAGTACGCCGGCTTCGTGCTGATCATGTTCGGCTTTCTGTTGCAGTGGCCGACCCTGCTCACGCTCGCCATGTTCCCGGTGCTGGTGGTGATGTATGCGCGCCTGGCGCGCCGCGAGGAGCGCGAGGTGGCGGCCGCTTTCGGCACCGAGTACGCCGCCTACGCCGCGCGCACGCCGGCCTTCCTGCCGGGCCGGCGCACGGCCGGCGCCGCCTAGCCGCACGCAATGTGCTTCTCGGCCCCGGCCAGCTTCCTCGCCGGTACCGCGCTGCTCGCGGTGGGCGCGGTGACGGTGAGCAAGGCGTCCGCCAGAGCCGAGGTGCCGTTCGCGGCGATTCCCGTGCTGTTCGGCGTGCAGCAGCTCATCGAGGGCGCGCTCTGGGTGGCCCTGGGGGCGGACGCGGCGCCAGCAGGCACCGTGCTGGCGCAGGTCTACTCGCTGTTCTCGCGCGTGCTCTGGCCGGTGTACGTGCCGGCGGCGACACTGCTGCTCGAGCCGGTGGCGTGGCGCCGAAAGGTGCTTGCGGCCTTGCTCGTGCTGGGGACGGCCACGGCGCTCTACCTGCTCTATACCCTGGTGCGGTTTCCGATTAGCGCCGACGCGGCCGGCGGGCACATCCGCTACCTCGCCCCGCATCTTTATGTCCCCTGGGTGATGGCGTCGTACCTTGCGGCGACCATCGCGAGCCTGTGCCTTTCCAGCCACCGCGCCGTGGTGAGCTTCGGCGTGCTCGCGTTCACCGCCGCGCTCGCCGCCTATGCGGCCTACGCGGTGTGGTTCATCTCCGTGTGGTGCTTCTTCGCCGCGCTGCTGAGCGCTGTGGTCTGGCTGCATTTCGGGTGGCGCAGACCCGCGGCGCCGGGGGCTTGACACAGCGGCCGGCGCGCGGCCCTGGTCACCCGAACTCGCGCCGGACCAAACCGCCGAGGCCGTGCTGGAGTGGAGCGCGAAAACGCCGCACGCGTCGCGCACACCGGTATGGCCATCACGGGGGCCGCGATGCGCGCGTTCTCGCAGATGCTGCCCCGGTCTGCGCGTGGACGCTTTCCGGCCGAGCGAGCGACGGGCGAGGACCGGACTTGTGCGCGGGTGGGCTGCTGGGTATGGTCGTCGCCATGGCAGGACTCGACCCATTGGCGCAGGGCAAGGCGGCATAATTCGCGTCGGAGATGGCGCCAGGCGTTCGACCTCTTCTCTGCCGCCGATCTACGCCGCGCCCCGGTGCCGAGGCCGCGGCTGCGGCCCTCGATGCGTTCGAGGCGGGCCCCCCGGCTTCCGCCGGGGCAGGCTCTGGGGCCGGAAATACCCGCCCATCGCCGCCAGCTGGCGCCGTCAGTGGGCACAGGTGATCCCGTTCTTCGCGTTCTCGCCCGAGGTCCGCAGGATCCTCTACACCACCAACGTGATCGAGAGCCTGCACAGCCAGGTGCGCAAGACCATCCGCAACAAGGGGCACTTCCCGAGCGACGAGGCGGCGATCGAGTTGATCTACCTGTCGCTGCGACAGATCGAGGCGAAATGCAAGCGACCGCCCAGGGAATGGCAGGCCGCCAAAACCCAACTGGCGATACAATTCGGGGAGTGGTTCACGCTCGAAGACTGATCTCAGCAACCGGCTCACACACAGAATTCAGTACAGACCCCCTTGTTGGCGCTTTCGTCACTCATGATTCGTCGCTCACTCTTTCAAAACGAGCGCATAGCTCGTGCTCCGGGCGCCGTCTTCATCCTGTTTGAGAGCGCCGCGTTTCATCAGGTCGGCTATGTCTCCTCCGGCGGTGGTCGGCGAGCATTTATTGATGGCTGCCCACTTCTTTGTTGTCAACTTCCCTTTTGAAGTCATTCAGCATGCGGTACCGATGCCGAGCAGTACGCCGCCGGCGGCGAAGCCTGCAAAGCTCGGGAGGGTGGCGGTCAGTGCGATGCCGCCGGCCTGAATCCACATCCCCCACACGATCAGCCCCTTGCGGCCGATGCGGTCCGACCAGGCACCGGTGAACAACTGGCCGATGCCCCACACCGCCGGATAGATGGCGGCCCGCGCCTGCTTGAGCGCGATCTCGTAGTCGGCCGGATCGATGCGCACCAGCGGCGCCCCCGCCGCCACCGCCTCGCCCTCCACCAGAGCGCTGTCCACCACCCGCCCGCCGACCTCGGCGGCGACGCGCACCTCGGTGCCCTCGACATGGCCGTTGGCGTAGAGGATGCCCTCGGGCAGGGGGGTCGGCGCCAGATAGCGGTAGAGCGCATAGGCGCCGGCGCCGAGCAGCACCACCGCGAGCCCGGTCCACAGCCAAGCGCGGTTCATGACCCGGCCTGATCGGGCAGCGCCGGCCAGCGCGAGAAGGCGACCACGTAGAGCACTGCCAGGTTGGCCAGCGGAATCAGCACCAGGAGTGACAGCCAGGGCGAGAAGCCGGCCTTGGCGAAGATCTTCCAGAACGGCGGCAGGATCAGGACGATCCAGACCAGCAGCCACAGCCCGTGGCCGAAATAGAACTCGTGCATCATGGTGGTGTTCTCAGCGGAGGGGTTACGGCCAACCCTACCACCGGAAATTGCCGTGTCAAAGTTCCGCGTCAAAGAACGCCAAGCCCGGGCTTGACGCCATGTCGGGCTAAAGGCAGTAGCCTTCGTTTGGGAGGTGCAGGCATGGCACGGTTGCAGATCGGCGAGGTCGCCCATCGCTGCGGGGTGAATCCGCGGACCATCCGCCATTGCGAGCGCCGCGGCCTGTTGCCCGCGCCGCCGCGTTCGGCGGCCAATTACCGGCTGTATCCGGAGGACACCCCGGCGCGGGTGCGCTTCATCAGGCGCGCCCAGCGGCTGGGTTTCACCCAGCGGGGAATCGACGAGCTGCTCTCACTGCGCGCCGCGCCCGGGGTCCGCTGCGACCAGGTTCGGGAGCGCGCCGCCGCCAAGGCCCGGGATATCGAGCGGCGCCTGCGGGCGCTGCGGGCGATGCGGCGGGCCTTGCTGGAACTCGTCGACCAATGCGCGGGAGAGGCCCCGGCGGCGTCCCGGTGCCCCATTCTCCACACCCTGGAGGGAGCGGAATGATGCCCGGCAACCAGGGCGCCCCGCGCGTCGAGCTGATCTACGACCCGGACTGTCCCCATGTCGCCGCGGCCCGGGAGGCGGTGCGCGAAGGTTTCGCCGAGCTGGGGCTGGTGCCGTCCTGGACGGAGTGGGTGCGGGGCGCGCCGCAGAGCCCGGGCCATGTGCGCGGCTACGGCTCGCCGACGGTGCTGGTGGGCGGGCGCGATGTGGCCGGCCAGTCGCCGGGCGCCGGGCCGCCGAGCTGCCGGCTGTATCCGGACGGGCGCGGCGGCCTGTACGGGGCGCCGACCGGGGCCCAGATCGCCGCCGCCCTGGCTGCGGCGTGCCGGCGCGGCCGCCTGGACCCTCCGCTCGGGGATTTCCGCCCGCGGCGCTGACGCCGCCACCGGTCACTCAGCGCGGCAGACCGCGGCCCCGCCAGAACGAGAAGATGGCGGGAAACACGATCAGCACCAGGATCAGCGCCGAAGCCACGCCGCCCAGCATGGGTGCGGCAATGCGCTTCATGACGTCGGCACCGCTGCCGGTGCTGTACAGGATGGGGATCAGACCCATCAACAGCGTGAGCCCGGTCATCAGCTTGGGGCGCAGGCGCAGCACCGCGCCCTCGATGATCGCCTCCGCCAGTTCCGCGTGATTGGTGGCGCCGCGGCGGCGCCAGGCGAGATCGAGGTACAGCAGCATCAGGATGCCGAGTTCGATCGCGAGTCCGGCCACCGCGATCATGCCCACCGCGACCGCGACGCTCAGCCGGTAGTCGAGCAGCCACAGCAGCCACAGGCTGCCGACCAGCGAGAACGGCAGCGCCGACATCAGGATCAGCGTCTCGACCAGCGAGCGCCGGTGCAGGTAGAGCAGGATGAAGATCAGGCCCAGGGTCAGCGGCACCAGCAGCTCGAGCCGCGCCCGCGCGCGTTCGTAATGCTCGAACTGGCCGGCCCAGGCGATGCGCATCCCGGGCGGCAGTTCGACCCGCTCGCGGACCACCTCTTGGGCCAGGGCCACGTAGTCGGCGCTGCCCAGCTCCGGGTCCGGATCCACCGCCACCAGGCCCAGCAGTTGGCCGTCCTCGCTGCGCAGCAGCGGCGGCCCGGTGCGGAAGTGGAGCTGCGCCACCTGGGTGATGGGGATCTGCGCGCCGCTGGCCGTGGCGACCAGGGTGCGCTCCAGGGCCTCGAGGCTGTCGCGGTATTCGCGCGCGTAGCGCACCAGAATGCCGTAGCGCTCGCGGCCCTCCACCGTCTCGCCGACCCGGACGCCGCCCATGGCGGCCTCGATCACGGTCTGCACGTCGCCCACGTTGAGCCCGAATCGCGCGGCCGCCGCGCGGTCGATGTCGAAGTCCAGGAAATAGCCGCCACTGGCCCGCTCGGCGAAGGCGCTGCGGGTATGGGGCGCCGTGCGCTCGTCCTCGAGCAGCGCCTGCTCGATCTCCACCGCCGTCTTCTCAATGGTGGACAGCTCCGGCCCGAACACCTTGATGCCGATGGCGGAGCGGATGCCGGTGGCGAGCATCTCGGTGCGGGTCTGGATGGGCATCCACCAGATGTTGGGCATGCCGGGGAAGCGCAGGGCCGCGTCCAGCTCGCCGATCAGCTTGTCCCAGGTCATGCCCTCGCGCCACTCGCGCTGCGGCTTGAGCATGATGTTGGTCTCGATCATCTCCAGCGGCGCCGGATCGGTGGGGCTGGTGCTGCGCCCGGCCTTGCCGAACACCCGTTCCACTTCGGGGAATTTCATCAGTTCCCGGTCCATGGTTTGCAGGACCCGGGTCACCTCGCCGATCGAGATGCCCGGCAATGTGGTGGGCATATAGAGGATGCTGCCCTCGTTGAGCGGCGGCATGAACTCGCGGCCGAGCCGCTGCGCGGGGTAGAGGATCGATGCCAGGGCCAGGGCGGCGAGCGCCAGCACCGCGGTGCGATGGCGCACCGCGCCCAGCGCCAGCGGCCGGTAGGCTGCGGCCAGGGCGCGATTGAGCCGGCCGCGATCGCCGCGGATGGGGCCGCGGATGACCAGTGCCGCGAGCGCCGGGACCAGGGTCACCGACAGCAGCGCGGCGAACAGCATCGCGTAGGTCTTGGTGTAGGCCAGCGGCTTGAACAGCCGGCCCTCGCTGCCCTCCAGGGCGAACACCGGGAGGAAGGACAGGGTGATCACCAGCAGGGCGAAGAAAATGCTCGGCCCCACCTCCTGCATGGCGTCGATCACGACCGCCGCCCGGGTCGCGCAGCGGCGCCGGGCCTCCGCGTCGCCGCGCTGCCAGAGGTGCAGGCGGCGGTGGATGTTTTCGACCATGGCGATCGCCGCGTCCACCATGGCGCCGATGGCGACCGCGATGCCGCCCAGCGACATGATGTTGGCGGTGAGTCCCTGGTAGTACATGGGCACGAACGCGAGCAGGATGGCGACCGGCAGGGTGACGGCGACCACCGCCGCCGAGCGCAGCTGGCCCAGGAAGACCAGGATCACCAGCGCGACCACGACCATTTCCTCGATCAGGGTGCGGCGCAGCGTGTCGATGGCGCGCTCGATCAGGCTCGAGCGGTCGTAGACCGGCAGGATCTCCACGCCGGGCGGGAGGCTGTCCCGCAGCACGGCGATGCGCGCTTTCACGCGGTCGATGACGTCGAGGGCGTTTTCTCCATGGCGCATCACCACGATGCCGCCCACCGCGATGCCTTCGCCGTTCAGATCGGCCTGACCCTGTGCCAGGGCGGGCCCCGCGCTCACCGACGCCACGTCCGCCACCCGGATGGGGACGCCGCCGTCGCCGAGGCCGATCACCACCTGCTCCAGATCCGCGATCGAGCGGACATAGCCGCGCCCGCGAATGATCTGTTCATGGCCGGCCACCTCCAGCACCCGGCCGCCGACATCCTGGTTGGAGGCCCGCACTGCGGCCGTGACCCGGTCGAGCGGGATACCGTAGGAGGCCAGCCGGTTGGGATCGACGTGGATCTGGTATTCCTTGACGAAACCGCCCACCGCCGCCACCTCGGCGACCCCCGGAACGGATTCGAGCGCATAGCGCAGGTGGAAGTCCTGCAGGCTGCGCAGGTCCGCGAGGCTCTGCCGCCCGCTCTTGTCGACCAGCGCATACTGGTACACCCAGCCGACCGCGGTGGCATCGGGCCCCAGGGTGGGGCGCACCCCTTCGGGCAGTTTCGCGGTCGCCGCGCTCAGGTATTCGAGCACCCGCGAGCGCGCCCAGTAGATGTCGGTGCCGTCCGCGAAGATCACGTACACGAACGACAGCCCCATGAAGCTCTGGCCGCGCACGGTGCGCACCCCGGGGGCGGCCAGCAGGGTGGTGGTCAGCGGATAGGTGATCTGGTCCTCCACCAGGTCGGGGCTGCGCCCGGGCCATTCGGTGAACAGGATCACCTGCACGTCGGAGAGATCCGGAATGGCATCCAGCGGCGCCTCGACCAGGGACCGGTAGCCCCAGGCGCCGGCGGCGGCGACCAGCAGGATCGTCAGCAGCCAGTTGCGCGCCGAGCAGGCGATCAGGCGTTCCAGCGGCCCGTGATTGGGTTCAGGTGGATTCACCATTGCTCGATCCCCGTCTTCAGGCGGGTTTCGGCCGCGATGAGGAAGTTGCCGGAAGTCACGATCCGGTCGCCCGGGGCGAGGCCTTCGAGCACCTCCACGTAGCCCTGGGCACGTCGCCCGGTCTTGATACGCACCGGGTTGAGCCGGCCATCGCCCAGGTCGACGAACACCACCCGGCTGGTGCCGGCGACGATCACGGCTTCCTCCGGCACCGCCAGGTGCTGGCCGAGGTCGGCTTCGAGGGTTACCTCGGCGTACATGCCCGGTTTCAGCATCCCGTCGGGGTTGTCGAGAGACAGGCGGACGCGCCCGGTGCGGCTGTCGCCGGAGAGGACCGGATAGACGTAGTCCAGGCTCGCCGGGTACGCCCGACCGGGCAGGTAGGGCAGCGTGACGGTGGCTTGCATGCCCGCCCGGACCAGTTCCAGATCGGCCTCGAATACTTTGGCGTCGACCCAGATCCGGGACAGATCGGCGAGGCCGAGCAGCGTCTGGCCCCGGGCCGCGGCGCTGCCCGCGGCGATGTTGCGCGCCACCAGGATGCCGCTGCGCGGGGCGCGGATGGGCACGTATTCCGCCGGGGTTCCGCGCTGCTCCAGCGCCGCGATCTCGGGCTCGGCCAGGTCCCACAGCCGCAGCCGCTGGCGCGCCGCCCGGATCACCGGGTCGCCGGCGCCGCCGGCTCGGCGGCGCTTCAGGGTCTCCAGATACTCCCGTTGGGCGGCGAGCAGCTCGGGGCCGTACACGGTGAACAGCACCTGGCCCTGCCGCACAGGCAGGCCGACGTGGTCGGCCACCAGGTCGCCGATGACGCCGTCGAACCTGAGCACGATCTCGGAGAGCGAACGCTCGTCCGGGGTGATTTCGCCGATGGCGCGGATGGACTGCACCAGGTTGCGATGGGTCACTGCGGCGGTCTCCAGCCCGATCATCTGGCGGCGGCGGTGATCGATGGCGACGGCGTGCGCGGTCTCGGCCGCGGCGGGACCGCCCTCCAGGGGTGCGCCACCAGTGGCGATGGTGAGTCCCTCCCGGTCGGTCGCCAGATCGAACTGCAGCCGCTGGTCTTCCTGGCCCTGCGGATGGTCGATGGCGATCGTCAGCGGCCATTCGCCGCGCATGGAGAGGTTCATCGAGCCTTCGTACCGACCCGGCGCCACCTGCTCGAGATCGGCGGGCGCGCGCATGGCGGGCATGGCGCCCATCGCGGGCATCTCCGCATAGGCTTCGATGGTGACGTCCGAGACCGGCTCACCACCGGGCGTATGCAGCTCGACGATCAGCCGGTTGTCGCCCACCCGCGGCGTGGCGGGAACCGTGGCGACGCCGATTTCCAGGCCGCCGGCCCGGTAGCCTGGGATCTCTTGCGCGGTCGCCGCGCCGGACGGGGCGGCATCGGGCCCGCCTCCCCGCATCACCCCATAGGTCGCGATGCCCGCGAGGATGAGCGCCGCGACGCCCGCGCCTGCGATCACGGTCCGGCGGCTCATGGTTGTGCTCCTGGTGCATCGGTGTCGGCCTGGGCTGGAAGCATGCCCGCCGCGCGTTCGAGCTCCGCCAGGCGCGCGGCGTAGTCCGCCCGGGTGCGGGCCAGCGCGAGCTCCGTGGCGAGCTTGCGCCGCTCGGCGGCGACGACTTCGAGAAAGGCGCCGACACCGCTGCGGTAGT
>JBMOPO010000041.1:0-66000 GCA_049325095.1 Pseudomonadota bacterium
ACCGAGCTGTGGACGGTCAAGCGCGTGCGCGCACTGATCGAACGCGAGTTCGGCGTTACGTACAGCCACACCGGCGGTTGGGAGCTGCTGCGCAGCCTGGGCTTCACACCCCAGAAGCCCGAGAAGCGGGCCTTGCAGCGCGATGAGCAGGCCATCGCGCAATGGCAGCGCAAGACCTGGCCTGCGCTTAAAAAAGGCTCTTCCCCAATCATGGTGGGTAATCATTGACGAATTCCGGCCGGATACAGCTGCAGGCCGCCGAGATGGAAGTAAATGGCATCGCGGAATCGTTGCTTGTTTCGAAATCCCCGCGCTCGGGTCTTCACCGTCTTGATCCGACTGTTGATGCTTTCCGCATGACTGTTGTCCGCCTTCAAGACGACGGCGTTGATAATGCCCCACGGGTGATTCTTCAGCGTTGCCGAAACGTTCTTCATGGGCGCCAGCCGGCTGCGAACCATCCAGTTGATCAATCGTTGCCAGCCCTTCAGCGCCCAGGTGCGGTGGATGCCACAATCGTGCGGCGAACTCCTTCATGGCCCAGGCGCGGGCCGTTTTCAGACTGGACTGACGCAGCGACCGGAATGCTCGCCGCTGGTGCCAACTCATGTTGGCGGGATTCCTCAACCACTGGTATTTGGTGCCTTTCAACTGCGGATCTCCCGCCTCGAGCAGCTGGCGGTGCTCTGCACGGCGTACCTGATCAACACCTTTCCCCAGGTACTGCGCGACATGAAAGCGGTCGAAGGCAATCTTGCGATCGGCATCGACAAGGGCTTCTCGCGTCGCCTTGATATAGGCGGGCCACATGTCCATGCACACCACGTCGATCCCGCTGCGCTGGTCCTCGTCAAGCTGTGCGTAGAAGCTGCCGAGACGGGTCGTCAGGCGGTCTTCCGCAACGTGCAGCACCGTGCCGGAGCCCTGATCGGTCACCACCGTGATGTAATCGTGGCCCTTGCGATAGGCGGTCTCGTCCACACTCAACCGCTTCGGCGCCAGGGTCTTGCGGCGCGACAAACCGCGCTTCACCGCCCGCTGCATGATGCCGTCGACGGCGTTCCAGCTCAGCCGCAGGCGCTCGGCCACCGCACTGACAGCCGCGGTTTTGAGCCAATCAATCACCAGCGCTTCAAACAGGGCCGTAAACCCACTGCCGGCCTCCGCCCAGGGTACCGCCACGGTGACGACGCCATGCGCCGGGCATGCCACGCGGGGGACGTCCGCCACCAGCAAGGTCTTCAGCTGACAGGTATCCAGGTGGCGCCAGCGCCGGGTTCGCTTGTCGTAGCCCGGACAAACCTGTCCACACTTCGGACAGGTGAGCTTGCCGCCGCCATGTTGCACCTCTACCTCGACCTCATCGTCGGCGAGCGACACATGCACCGAAGTGACCTTCCAGGGCTTCTGGATACCGAGAATCTGGCTGTAAAGCTGCGTATCTTTCATGATGACAAGGCTAATTTACCCACTCGATTTGGTGAAGACCCCACTTTTACTGTTTCACGCTGGACATCTTGCACCTGGCGCGCTCCGAAGGCAGGTAGGCAATACCCCCGGCGACGCCGGCAGCGGCCGCCGGGAGCATGGCCGATGGATGTCCCTCGGAGACTCCTGGCTGTCAAGGAACCGTCACGCATGACACATACCACTGCAACATCCCTACCGAAAACTCGACGCGCTGGGCATACCTGAATCCGGTTCCCGGACTGCCGGCTCCGGGATCAAATCCCGGCCGTCGCGTTTTTCGATCAACATGGGGATGAGACAATGCGAATTGTGAAACCAATGCTGCACAAAGCCGCGCTCGCCACCGCCATCAGCGCGGTGTTTGCGGGTTTCGCCTGCGCGGGCTCCGAAATGAACGGACCCATGGCGTTCGATCCCGTCGCCGGATCGGCCTATGCGCCAGAACTTACCACGGATCCGGTGACGCTGACCGAGGCGCCCTGGAAACTGCCCAAGGGTTACCGGCAGTACATCGTCTCCGACGAAAGCGATCTGGACATCTATGTCGAGAACGACTGGAACGATATGAATACGGCAAACGAAACCCGATCCCACGCCGGCCGCTATTTGTATCGCACCCACGAGGTACGGCCCGGTGTCCCTGGCGACGACGATAATTCGGTGCGTAACGACGGCGGCAGCGGCGGCGCGGTATCGGTCGTCGATCAGCACACCGGCGAAGCCTGGGAGCTGGCGGCGAGCAGCGACTGGGAAGCCCTCGACGGCATTCTCTGGACCCCCTGGCACACGATCCTCTTCGCCGAGGAGGTCAATACGGCTGCACGCCCCGACCCGGATTATCCCGGCGCCTGCTGCGGGCTGGTCTACGAGCTCGAACTGGATCCGCGGGATCCGACCCGGGCGGCGAGCGTAGTGGCCCGGCCGCTGCTCGGTTCCATGTCCCACGAGGGCATCGAAACCGATCCCGAAGGCAACGTCTACATCATCGACGAAGACCGCAAGCCGAACGGCCAGATCTACAAATTCGTGCCGGACAACTACGGCGACCTGTCGAGCGGCAAACTCTTTGCGCTGAAAGTCACCGACGGCAAACAGACCGGCACGGCGGAATGGGTGGAACTGGCGCTGGATCCGGTTACCTACAACGCCGAAGCAGCCGCCAAGGCCGTCGGGGCCACCGGCTTCTGCCGTCCGGAAGACGCCGAGCGCATTGCCCAGACGCTCTATGTGGCTGTCACCTGTGAAGATGTGAACGACCCGAACAACTCCAGCGGCGCGGGCGCGGTGCTCTCGATCACCCTCAACGGTGAGCCCCAGGTCGATTACTTCGTCGCCCCCGGGGTCAACGTCGCCTTCGAAAACAAGGCCGCCGGCATCACCGGCTTCAGGAGCCCCGACAACCTCGCCGATGGCCCCGACGGCCGGCTGTGGATTGTCGAGGACAATGTGCCGAGCGACATCTGGGTGGCGGAGCCGGATCGGGACGGCGACGGCAAGAGCGATGGCCTGCACCTGTTCGCCTCACTCAAGGATGATGGCGCCGAAGGCACGGGGATCTACTTCGGCAGGGATCCGCACACCCTGCTGATCAATGTGCAGCACTCGGCCACCGGCAACGACAAGACCATGGCGATCACCAACCGCTAGCAGGGCGTCGAAAGGCGCCCTGGCAAGCGCTGCAGGGACGCGTCGCTCCGAAGACCAGACGCGCAAGGGTTCGATTTTCGGAGCGAGCTGCGGACATATGCCGCAGCGAGACGAGTTGAAAAGGCCCATGGATGGGCCTTTTTCAATGCCTGTCTGGCATCACAGCCCATGGCCGTCAGCCACAACACCGCGTTGTTCGATCGATTCTCCCCTTCTTCAGAATTGTTGTCGCCTCTGTAGCTCCGCAATCTGAGGGGGGCGAAGAGGTGATGGGATGGCCCGATACGGAAAGGCATTCAAGGAGCGCGCGGTGGCAGGCCTGGCAGCGGTGATCACCACGGCGGGGATGGACGCCAAGGCCAAAAGGTCCTGGCGCCGCGAGAAGGGCCTGTACCCGAGCGGGTTGGAGACCTAGCGCCGGTCGCGCTGCGATGGAGCGCGAACACGACGCCGTTCGCATGGTTTACCACGATGCCCGGCACAAACGATTTGCGCAGGAGGATCGGCCACAGCGCACTCCGAATGATCGACTGGTGAAGCGGCGGGGCATCGACGATAAGCGGTTGCTGGACGTGGACAATAGCGGGCGCTTATTCTTCCCGCACTCGAGTTGCACCCGCCCCGGTGCCCGGTGCGCCGACACGGATGGCCGTCCGTCCGTGGCGCGGCTGGCCGGCGCCGACCGCATTGGCCGCGAGGCGGGTGCGCAGGTCGCGCGGACCGACTGCGCGATGAAAGGGTGTGTATCCTCGCGGTGCAAGCGAAGATCGAGCACATGATGCGCGCGCAGGCGCCGAACGGAGGAGGGGAGCATGTACCCGTCGAAAATGATGCTGGGGGCCGTACTGGCCACGCTCCTGCTGCTCGCCTCGTGCGCTTCGACGACGACACAGCGCCGCGCGAGCAGCCTGGAGTTTCTCTACCCGCAGGGCGTGCCCGCACAGCCGCCCACGGACGTGACGCTGAACCTGCCGCTGCGCGTCGGCATCGCGTTTCCGCCGCCGCCCGCCGCGAAGGATCGCCAGTTGGCGGAGCCGTTCGACGAGAGCCAGAAGCGTGCGCTGCTCGAGCGCGTCGCCGCGGCCTTCCGCGATCGGCCCGAGATCGCTCGCGTCGAGGTGATCCCGACGTTCGATCTGAAGCCCGATGGCGGCTTCGAGAACCTCGACCAGCTTGCGAAGATGTACGGCCTCGACGTGTTTACGCTCGTCTCCTACGAGCAGGTCCAGTTCGATGAGACGACCAAGGCCTCGATCACGTACTGGACGATCGTGGGCGCGTACCTGATCCAGGGCAATCGCAACGAGACCCGCACGGTGATGGATGCCGCAGTGTTCGACATCCCGTCGCGGGCGCTGCTGTTCCGCGCCAGCGGGGCGAGTACCCTGCAGGGGTCCGCGACGGCGATCGATTCGCCGCGTGAGCTGCGCGAGGCCGGCGCGAAGGGCTTCGAGGAAGCGACCACGATGCTGATCGCCGACCTCGATCGAATGCTGGCGGGGTTCCGCGAGCAAGCCAAGTCGGGAACCGTGCGCGGTGCCGGGACTCCTGCGGTCTCGGTGACGGGCTCGGGTAGTGACGGCATCGGCGGCGCCGGTGCCGTGGGCGTGATCGAGCTCGCCGCTGTGCTCCTGTTGGCGGCGGGTGCGGCGCTCACGTGGCGCCGCCGCGCCACGTGAGTCCGACCGGCGATCCCCGATTCCCGCGCTGCACGGCCGCGGTGGTCGCGGTTGCGCTGCTCGCGAGCTTCGCGCCGGGTTTCGCGGCGCGCCTCGTCTACGAACGCGGCGCGATCGAAGCCGGCGAGCTGTGGCGCCTCGCCAGCGCGCACCTCGTCCACGAATGGCCGCGCCTCGCGCTGTTCGACCTCGGAGCCCTGTTCGTGCTCGGTGCATGGCTCGAGCGTCGCGGGCGCACGCTCCTGGTCGCAACGTTGGCCGCCGCCGCGTCGCTCGCTTCGGCGGCGGTGTGGTTTCTGCGTGCCGATCTCGATCGCTACCAAGGCGCCTCGGCGCTGGTGGCGGGCGTGCTCGTTGCAGCGGCCGTCACGGCCATCGTCGACAGGAGCCGCGAGCGAGTGCTCGCGCTCGCTCTCCTCGGCGCCTGGATCGCCAAGACCTGTGCCGAGCTCGCGGGCGTTTGGCCGGCCGCGTGGTCGCCGGTTCCGGCGGGAGTCGAGAGTGTCGCCGCCGCGCATGCGGCCGGTGGGCTGGCTGGAGCGGGTGCGGCATTGATCTGGCGTGTGGCGCGGCGCGCTCCCGACTCGTCGGCGTCACCCGAAGCAGGGTCCCACAGCCATGCCGCGCCGGGCCGTTTTTCGTAGTGCCGTCCTTGCGGTCGCGCTGCTTGCGATGGCCCCGATGCGTTGGAGCCTGCGCGTCGCACGCGACGGCGTGCGAGCCGCGGCGGGTGTTCTCGGCGCCGGGCCCGGAGTTGACGGTCGTCAATTTCGCGGAAAGTCTCGTCGCCCGGGCGATCGCGTACTCGAGAACTCAGAAGTGTGCCCGACGCGCCTGCCGTCCAGTCGGGTCGGGGCCGGTTTCCCACCGGCACTCCTCCTGCGGCACCTGGTCTGCGGGGCCACGCCCAGGGGTCATCAGGCGGGAGGTCTGGTTTCGTGCGCGGTCGCGGCGCCGGGTTGATGCATGAAGCGTGATTTGACCGCCATTTCTGTGCGTGCCAGGGTGCCGAGCGCCACCGGGCACCATCCGACGGCCCGTCCTCCACCGCTTTCCGGGTTGTGCCCATGACCACCGCCACCGCCGAACTGCCCAGCGGTCCCGCGCTGCGCCTGCCGCTGCTGCTGACCGCGATCGCCATTACCGCGGCCAACTTCATGAACGTGCTGGACCTGACCATCGCGGTGGTAGCGGTGCCGTCGATTTCCGGCACCATCGGCGCCTCGCCCTCCCAGGGTGCCTGGATCCTCACTTCCTACAGTATCTGTCTGGCGGTGGTGCTGCCGCTGAGCCCCTGGGTGTGCAAGCGCTTCGGCGAGGTGCGCACCTTCGCTTTTTCGGTACTGATGTTCGCGCTGACCTCGCTGGCCTGCGGCATGAGCCGGCATCTCGAAACCCTGGTGCTGTTCCGCGCCCTGCAGGGGCTGTCCAGCGGCCTGATCGTGCCGCTGTCGCAGACTCTGCTGCTGCGCATCTTCCCGCCCCATCAGCACGGCTCTGCGATCGGCCTGTGGAGCATCGCCTCCACCATCGCGCCGGTGCTGGGGCCGATCCTGGGCGGTTTCATCACCGACAATCTGGGCTGGCCCTGGATCTTCTACATCAACATCCCGATCGGCTTCGCCGCCGCCTGGGTGGTGTGGACCAGTATGGCGCGGATGGACAGTCCGGCCCAGCGGATTCCCGTCGACGGCATGGGCATGTTGCTGCTTGCGGTCACCGTGCTGCTTTTGCAGCTCGTGCTCGACAAGGGCCACGAGTGGGACTGGCTGGGCGCGCCCACCATCCGCCTGATGCTGACCGTCGCCGCGATCGCCTTCGTGGGCTATGTGGTCTGGGAGTGGCGCGAGCCCCATCCGATCATCGACTACGGGCTGTTTCGCATCCCGGTATTCGTGGTCGCCTCGCTGATGGGGGTAATCTTCAACCTCACCTATTTCGCCAGCACCGTGTTGTATCCCATCTGGATGCAGCAGTCGCTCGGCTACACCGCTACCCTGGCCGGCACGGTGATGGCCGCCACCAGCGTGTTGCCGATCGTCGGCATGATGTTGGTGAGCCGCAACATCGCCCGGCTCAACCTGCGCGTTCTCGTGGTCTCGGGCAGCCTGGTCACCATGTTGGCGATCTGGCTGCAGGCACAATCGACCACGGAGTCCAGCATCGGTCAACTGGTACAGGCGCGGGTAGTGATGGGCATCGGTTTCACCTTGATGTTTCCACCGCTGATGGCGATTTCCCTGGGTTCGGTAGGCCCCGAGCGCACCGTGGCCGCGGCGAGCTTCTTCAATTTCTTTCGCAACGTGGCCACCAGTGTCGGCATCGCCGTGGGCATCAGTCTGTGGGAGAGCCGCACCGTGTTCCACCGCCTGCGGCTGGTGGAGGAACTCAATCCGAACCTGGCCGGCAAGGAACAGGCACTGGCGCCGCTCCGGCAGCTTGCCGGCGACGATCTCGACGTGCTCTGGGCCATGGCCGACCGCCTGGCGACGGTGCAGTCCTCGACCATGGGGCTCAGCGATACCTTCCTGATTTGCATGGTGGCGGTGATCCCGGTGATCCTGCTGAGTCCGCTGCTGCCCGCCCGGCTGGCGCCGCGGGCCGGAGCCGGGCCGGCTGCCGCGGCGGTCGATTGAATCCCGCGACCGGGCAGTTGCAAATGCAGGCATATAGTTGATCTCTCAACGTTGAGGCATCAACCACTTGTGGCTATCCTCTCGGGAATTCCCCCTCTGCCGGGCCGAAGTTTTCGATGCGTCGCTATCTGGGTCTGATCGTTGTGCTGGCCGTGCTCGCGGCGGCGGCCTATGGTGCGAACCGCTATCTGGGTGGACGCCAGCGGGTCCACACCGACAATGCCTATACCACTGGCGACATCATCAATATCGCCGCGCAGCTCGACGACGTGATCTTGTGGTTGGGTGCCGAGGAGGGCGATTACGTCGAGCAGGGCCAGGAGCTCATTCGCCTCGACGGTGGGATGCCGAAAAACCTGCTCGCCCAGGCGCAGAGCGAGCTGGCGCGCACCGTGCGTGAGGTCGCCGCCCTGCAGCGGCGGGCGCAGCGCAAGGCTGCCGAATACGCCGAGTCCGACGCCCATTACCGGCTGGCGCGCAGCGAAGCCGAACGCCGCCAGCGGCTGGCCAGACGCAACATGATCGCCAAGGAGGAGGTCGAGCTCTCGGTGCTGCGCATGGAGGAGGCCCGGGCCGCCGCCGAATCGGATCGTCAGGAGCTGGCCGAAGCGCAGGCACTGGCCGGCACCATGCCGGTTGCGCAGCATCCGCTGGTGCTCACCGCCGCGGCGCTGGTGCGGGGGCGCTTCGCCGAGGTCAACAAGACCCGCATCGTGGCGCCGGTGTCCGGGCATATCGCCAAGCGGTTCGCCTCTTCCGGAGATCTGATCAAGGCCGGCAAGCCGCTGCTGCAACTGGTGCAACTCGATCGGGCGTGGGTCGAAGCCAATTTCAAGGAAACCCAGTTGCGCGATTTGCGCATCGGCCAGCCGGCGAAGCTGGTATCCGATCTCTACGGCGACGAGGTGACGTACCAGGGTCGGGTGACCGGCATCGGCGCCGGTACCGGCGCCGCCTTCGCACTGCTGCCGGCGCAGAACGCCACCGGAAACTGGCTCAAGATCGTGCAGCGCGTGCCGGTGCGCATCGAGCTGGTCGGCGATGCGGTGCGCGAGCATCCGCTGCCGCTGGGCACTTCGCTGAACGTCACCGTGGACACCAGCGATCGCCGGGGGCCGCGGCTCACCCAGACTCCGGCGCCCAAGCCGGTCGACGTATCGCCCGCCTACCGCTACTGGCGCGAGGGCGCGCACCAGATGGTGGCGGAGATCATCGCCGCCAATCTGCCGGTCGCGGAACGGCTGCCGAAGGTCGCCGACGACCGGTCGGCGAGCGGCCGCTAGCGCCGGGCGTGGGGCGATGGATCCGGCCGACAGTCCGGTTCACCACATCGCCACCCTGTACCGCAACATGATGCGGGCGCTGAACGCCGAAATGGCCCCGCTCGACATGGGCTCGGGACGCTTCGCCTATCTGTTCGTCCTCTATCTGCATGATGGCCCGGCTCAACACGAAATCGCCACCCGGCTGCAGGCGGACAAGGCCACAGTGGCGCGCACGCTGGCCCAACTCGAACGCCAGGGCTATGTGCGCCGGGTCGGCGACCCGGACGACCGCCGCCAGGTGCGGGTCTATCCCACCCCCCGGGCGCTGGCGCTGCGCGGGGATCTGGAAGAGGCGGTGGCGCGCGTCATCGCCCGCCTGCAAGCCCGACTGGATCCACCGCGCCGGGAACTCGCCGGCGAGCTGTTGCGTACCCTGGCGCAGGCACTGGTGGAATGCCCGCCCGGCCCGGAGTCCGATGGACCGGGCCGACGCCGACCGTCGGGAATGGCTCAGAGTCGAGGGGTCGGCGAGATCTCCTGACCCGGACGGTGTGGCTCGCGGCCGGCTACGAGGGGATCAATGGGGGCATCGCTTCTGGCGCGAACTCCGGCAGTCCCACGGGCCGCAACGACGTGTAGCCCCCATGCGGCCGAGGTGATTAACTCCCGGGACGAGCAGCCTCCGATTGGGTTGCAGTGAAAATCGTCTGGTACATGAGGTAGTAGCCGCCATACAGCATCGGCGTTACCACCAGCAGCCCGAGACCAAGCGGAATCGCGCCCGCCAGCACCAGCAGTACTGCCAGCACACCCCACACCAGCAGCGATAGCCAGTTTTTCATGGTCGCAGTGAAGCTGAGTTTCAAGGCTTCGACTGGCGTCAGACCGTTGAATCCGACCAGGGGAGTGGCGAACAGAAGCGCTGCCGAAACCGCGACCAGCAGCACGGCCAACAGAAGGATCGGCAGTGCCCCCGCCACCAGGTCGATTCCGGCGCCAGTTTCCGCGATGAGGCCAAACGCCAGTGCCGCCGGTATCCCGAGGCAAAGCGTGCCTAGCAGGCCAAGCACCGCAAGCAGTACCAGACTGCCCATGCGCGGGCTGTTAAAGCCGGCGAACAGATGACCCACCGCAAGCGGATGCCCGGCCTCCAGAGCCTGAGTGCCCAAAAGTATCCCGAACATGAAAACATTCGCGAACAATGCCAGTGCAATGCCGCCAACAAAAGGTATGAGGCTGGCTACAACGGAGATAACGACATAGATCGCCAGAATCGCGATCCAGATTCCCGGCGCGCGTAAGAACAACTTCCAGCCACCGCGCAGCCACTCCAGGGCCTGGCCGGTCGTCGCAAGATTGATGTGCGGTAGGTTGCGGTTGGCCGCGTGCTGGTCCGTTGCCATTTTTATCTTCTCCCTGAACGAAATGCTATTTCAGTATGCCTCAGTCAGGTAATCACAAAAAGTGCGCTTTGTCGCAAGACGGCCGCTGGCGAAGCGCAGGGTGCAACTGCTGTATCAAACCAGTTGCGGCACAGCCGCCAGCAGTTCGCGGGTGTAGGGGTGCTGCGGCGCTTGCCAGACCGCGTCGGTGGCGCCGCTCTCCACCAGCTTGCCCTGGTGCAGCACCAGCACCCGGTCGCACAGGTAGCGCACCACCGCCAGGTCGTGGGAGATGAAGATCAGGCTCAGGTTGTGGCGGGCCACCAGGGCCAGGATGAGGTCGAGGATCTGCGCCTGGATGGTGACGTCGAGCGCCGACACGGGTTCGTCGGCGATCACCACCTCGGGGCGGGTGGCGATGGCCCGGCCGATGGCGATGCGCTGGCGCTGGCCGCCGGAGAACTCGTGGGGGTACTTGCGGATGCCGCCGCGCGGCAGGCCGACGTCGTCCATCAGCGCGAGTACCTGCCCGGTGACGGTGCGGCGGTCGGCGAGGCGGTGGTGGAGCAGGGGTTCGGCGAGGGTGTCGAACACGCTCATGCGCGGGTTCAGGGAGGCGTAGGGGTCCTGGAAGATCATCTGCAGGTGTCGGCGCAGCGGCCGCAGTTGCCGCTCGGCGAGCCCGGTCAGCTCGGTGCCGCGCAGCCGCACCGAGCCCGCGGTGGGCCGCACCAGTTGCAGGATCGAGCGCGCCAGGGTGGATTTGCCGGAGCCGGATTCGCCCACCACGCCCAGGATCTCGTTGCGGTACAGGGTCAGGGAGACGTCGTCGACCGCCTTCACCACGCGCCCGTGGGGTTCGGCGAACCAGGTGCGCAAGCCCTCGACCTCGATCAGCGGGTCGGACTGTGCCGGCGGCGCCGCGCCTTTGTGGCCGCGGCGGCTGGCGGCGAGCAGCTTGCGGGTGTAGGGGTGCTGCGGATCCCGGAACAGGGCCCGGGGCTCGCCGCGTTCGACCACCCGGCCGTCCTGCATCACCAGGATGCGGTCGGCGATGTCGGCGACCACCGCGAGGTCGTGGCTGACGAACAGTACCGCCAGGTTGCGCCGCGCCTGGATCTCGGCAATGAGGCGCAGGATCTGCGCCTGGATGGTCACGTCGAGCGCGGTGGTCGGCTCGTCGGCGATCAGCAGCCGGGGTTCGGCGATCAGCGCCATGGCGATCATCACCCGCTGGCGCATGCCGCCGGAGAATTCGTGGGGGTAGGCGTCGAAGCGGCGCTCGGCATCGCGGATGCCGACCTCGTCGAGCAGCTCCAGGGCGCGGGCGCGCGCCGCCCTGCGGCTCACTTTGCGGTGGTAGCGCAGCGGTTCCATGAGCTGCTCCCCCAGGGTCAGGAAGGGGTTGAGGCAGGTCATGGGGTCCTGAAAGATGGTGGCGATCTGGCTGCCGCGCACGCCGCGCAGCTCGCGGGGCGGCAGCCGCAGCAGGTCGCGGCCGGCGAAGCGGGCGCTGCCCGATTCGATGCGGGCCGGTGGCATGGGCACCAGGCCCAGCAGGCTGTAGCAGCACACCGATTTGCCGGAGCCGGATTCGCCGACGATGGCCAGGGTCTCGCCCGCGTCCAGCGCGAAGCTGACCCCGTCGACGGCGCGCACCACGCCGTTGCGGGTGTGGAACCAGACCGAGAGATCCTCGACTTCGAGCAGCGCCATGTGGGGGTCTCAGTCCTTGGCGATGCGCGGATCCAGGGCATCGCGCAGGCCGTCGCCCAGGAAGTTCAGCGAAAACAGGGTGAGCGACAGTGCGGCGCCGGGGAAGATCAGCAGCCAGGGATACTCCTCCATGGTCTCGGCGCCGTAGGAGATCAGCAGTCCCCAGGAGCTGGCCGGCGGCTGGATGCCGAGGCCCAGGAAGCTGAGAAAGGCCTCCAGCAGCATCACGCTGGGGATGGTCAGGGTGGTGTAGACGATCACCGGGCCGAGCGTGTTGGGGATCAGGTGGCGGCGGATGATGGTCCAGCGCGACAGCCCCAGGGACAGCGCCGCCTCGATGAACTCCTGTTGCTTGAGCGCCTGCACCTGGCCGCGCACGATGCGCGCCATGGTCAGCCACTCCACGGCGCCGATGGCCAGGAACAGCAGCACCAGGTTGCGGCCGAAGATCACCATCAGCAGGATGATGAAGATCATGAAGGGCAGGGCGTAGAGGATGTCCACCAGGCGCATCAGCACCGCGTCCACCCGGCCGCCGAGGTAGCCGGCGACGGTCCCGTAGAGCACGCCGATCAGGAGCGCGACCCCGGTGGCCACGAAGCCCACGGCGAGCGAGATGCGCCCGCCCCAGAGCACATGGGTCAGCAGGTCGCGGCCCAGGGTGTCGGTGCCCAGCCAGTGTTCCGCCGAGGGCGGCGCGGCGCCCAGCGCCAGATCCTGGGCGCGGTAGTCGTAGGGCGCGATCCAGGGGGTGAGCAGGGCCAGCGCGCAGAGCAGGACCAGCACCGTCCCGCCGGCCACCGCCAGGCGGTTGCGGCGCAGCCGCAGCCAGGCGTCGCGCCACAGGGAGACGCCGCGCTCGGCCTGGGCCAGCGGATCGGGGCTCATGCGGCCGGCTTCCGGTACTGGTGGCGCAGGCGCGGGTTCAGCCACACCGCGGCGATGTCGGCGAGCAGGTTGAAGGCGACGATCAGCACCGAGAAGAAGATGGTGGTACCCATGATCATGGTGTAGTCGCGGTTGAAGGCGGCCTGCACATAGAAGCGCCCCAGCCCCGGGATCTGGAAGATGGTCTCGACCACGAACGAGCCCGACAGCAGCCCGGCGAACGCCGGACCGGCGAAGGCCACCACCGGAATGAGCCCGCCGCGCAGGCCATGTTTGAGCACCACCCGCCACTCCGGCAGGCCCTTGGCGCGGGCGGTGCGGATGTAGTCCTGGGACATGACCTCCAGCATGCCGCCGCGCGACAGCCGCGCCACATAGGCGGTGTAGCCGGAGGCCAGGGTCAGGGCGGGCAGGAGCTTGTCGCCGGGGACGTTGCCCCAGCCGGACACCGGCAGCCATTCGAGCCAGATGCCGAACACCAGGAGCAGCAGCGGGCCGAGCAGGAAGGAGGGCAGGCAGATGCCGATCATCGCCGCCGACATGGGCAGGTAGTCCTGGGCGCTGTTGGGGCGCAGTGCGGCGACCACGCCGGCCAGGGTGCCCAGCAGCAGCGAGATGGCCAGCGCATAGAGGCCGAGTTCGGCGGTGGTGGGCAGCCCGGCGAGGATCATCTCGTCGACGCTGCGCCCCGGATAGCGGAACGAGGGGCCGAAATCCCCGCGCAGCAGATCGCCCAGATAACTCAGGTACTGCGCGGCCAGCGGCTGGTCGAGCCGGTAGCGCGCCTCCAGCGCCCGCAGCACCTCGGGCGCCACCGCCCGCTCCGCGCTGAACGGGCCGCCGGGCGCCAGGCGGATCAGGAAAAAGGTGGCGGTGACCACCACCAGCAGCACCGGGATGGCCTGCAGCAGGCGATGCAGGATGAAGCGCAGCATGGCGGTCAGCCGCCGGCCTGGAGATAAACCTGCTTGAACAGCGGATAGCCGAGCAGGTTGGCGGGCAGGCCGCGCACGCTGGGCCGCGCCAGGTAGTTGCGGGTGGCGAAGAAGATGGGGATCACCGGCATGGCTTCCATGAGGATCGCCTCGGCCTCCCGGAAGCAGCGGTAGCGGCGCTCGCGGTCCGGGGCGGCCGGCGCGCAGCGCAGCACCAGCTCGTCGTAGCGGGGATCGCTCCAGCCGGTGCGGTTGTTGCCGCCGTCGGTCACCCACATGTCGAGGAAGCTGTTGGGGTCCACGTAGTCGCCGATCCAGCCGGCCCGGGCGATCTGGTAGTGGCCGTTGTCGACGCTGTCGAGATAGACCTTCCAGTCCTGGTTGTTGAGGGTGATCTCGATGCCCAGCTCGCGCTTCCACATCTGCTGGACGGCGACCGCCAGCTTGCGGTGGCCCTCGCTGGTGTTGTAGAGCAGTTCGGTGGGCGGGAACCCGGCGCCGCCGGGATAGCCGGCCGCGGCCAGCAGCGCCCGCGCGGCCTCGGGATCGTGGGTGAAGGCGGGCGGCGCGGTGTAGCCCAGGGTGTCGGGCGGGGTGAAGGCGTAGGCCGGGAGCTGGCCGCCCTGGGTGACGTGCTCGACGATCTGCACGCGGTCGATGGCCAGCGCCAGGGCGCGCCGCACCCGCGCATCGGCCAGGTGCGGCACCCGGGTGTTGATGCGGTAGAAGTAATTGCCCAGATAGGGCTCGGTGCGCAGGAACTGCGGCGACTCGGCGCGGTACACCGCGATCTTGTCCGGCGGGATGGACGCGGTGACGTGGAGCTGGCCGGCACGGAACATCCGCTCCTCCGTCGACACGTTCTCCACCGGGTAGTAGTGGATGGCGTTGAGCCGGACGTTGGCGGCATCCCAGTAGGTGGGGCTCTTGGTCACCACCACCACCTGGTTGAGGTCCCAGCGCTCGAGGGTGAAGGGGCCGTTGCCCACGAACTTCCCGGCCCGCGTCCAGCCGCTGCCGCGCTGGAAGGGATCGCCATGGCGCTCCAGGGTCGGCCGGTGCACCGGGAACATGCTGTAGTGGTCGAGCAGTTGCAGGAAATAGGGCGTCGGATGGTCCAGGGTCACGCGCAGGGTGTGCGGATCGAGCACCTCGACCCCCACCTGGCCGAAATCGTCGAGCCTGCCGGTGGCGAAGGCCTCGGCGTTGTGGATCGCGAAATACATGTAGGCATAGCTGTTGCCGAGGCTCGGGGTCAGCGCGCGCCGCCACGACCAGGCGAAGTCTGCCGCGGTCACCGGGTCGCCGTTCGACCAGCGCGCGCCGGGGCGCAGGTGGAAGGTGTACACCAGGCCGTCGGCGCTGATCTCCCAGCGCTCGGCGACCCCGGGGATGGTTTCCAGGGTCTGGGGATCCTTGAGCACCAGGCCTTCGAGTAGGGCGATGAGGATGTGGTGCTCGGGCACCCCGGTGACGATGTGCGGGTCCAGCTCCTGGGGTTCGGTGCCATTGCCCCAGTGCAGCACCTGCTCGCGGTCGCCCTGGGCGACGCGGGTCTCGCCGCCGCCGCAGGCAGCCAGCGCGAGCGCGCCGCAACCGAGGCCCAGCACCAGCAGGGCGCGCATCTGGCGAGCGATCATCGGCATTCCGGCTCCGGGTTGTGGCGCGGATGGTACCCGAGCGGGGCAGCGGGCAAAAGCCGAACCCGGCGCCGGAGCGCCGGCGGTTGCCGGGTGCATCCGGGCCGCGGAACGGCGCCGGCGGGTTTGCAACCCCGGGGCCCGCGGGCATAGAATGCCCCCCGCGTGAAGTCCTCCCGCCGCGGCGCGATCCGGGAGGCCCAGTTTCCGCCCCGCCGGAGCCGCCCCGCGTGTCACCGATCGAACTTCTCGCTCAGCAGTGGGCCCTCGGCGCCTTCCTGTTCCTCGTTGCGTTCATTTGCGCGTTCATGGTCGGTGTGCCGGTCTGGCTGGGGGGCCGCAGCTGGGGCCGCGCCAAGGCCGAGCCCTTCGAGTCCGGCGTGGTCTCGCAGGGCGGCGCCCGGCTCCGCCTGTCCGCCAAGTTCTATCTGATCGCGGTGTTTTTCGTGATCTTCGATGTGGAAGCGCTGTTTCTCTACGCCTGGGCGGTAGTCGCCCGCGAGGCGGGCTGGGTCGGGTTGTTCGGCGCGACGCTGTTCGTCGCCGAACTGCTGCTCGGCCTCGTCTACCTGTGGCGCGTCGGCGCGCTCGACTGGGCGCCGGCCCAGCGGCGGCGGCGCGCGGCCAGGTCCCCTGCCATGCAGTCGCCCTGAGCGAGGTAGAGAATTGAAGTACACCCTCACCCGGATCGATCCGAACCAGGCCGACCGGTATCCGCACGAGCAGCGGCAGGCGGTCGACGATCCGCTCGAGGAGCGGGTCCGCAACACCGTCTACCTCGGCCGGCTCGAAAAGCTGCTGCACGGGGCCGTGAACTGGAGCCGCAAGAACTCCATCTGGCCCTACAACTTCGGCATCTCGTGCTGCTACGTGGAGATGACCACGGCCTTCACCGCGCCGCACGACATCGCGCGGTTCGGTTCCGAGGTGCTGCGCGCCTCTCCGCGCCAGGCGGACCTGATGGTCATCGCCGGTACCTGCTTCATCAAGATGGCGCCGGTCATCCAGCGCCTGTACGAGCAGATGCTGGAGCCCAAGTGGGTCATCTCGATGGGCTCCTGCGCCAACTCCGGCGGCATGTACGACATCTATTCCGTGGTCCAGGGCGTGGACAAGTTCCTGCCGGTGGACCTGTACATCCCCGGCTGTCCGCCGCGCCCGGAAGCCTTCCTGCAGGGCCTGATGCTGTTGCAGGACTCGATCGGCAGGGAGCGCCGCCCGTTGAGCTGGGTCGGCGGTGAGCAGGGCGTGTTCAGGCCGGTGATGCCGAGCGAGCGCGAGCGCAAGCGCGCCGAGCGCATCGCGGTGACCAATCTGCCCACGCCGGATTCGGTATGAGCGCGAGCGCGACCGCCGCCATCGAGCTCCCCGGCAGCGGCCACCAGGTGGTGCGCGAGCTGACGGCGCGCTTCGGCGGCGACGCCATCGTCTTCCAGCAAACCCTCGACCAGGTGCCCACCCTGTGGGTGCCGCGCGCGCAGCTCACCGAGGTGCTCAAGTACCTGCGCGGCCTGCCGAAGCCCTACGTGATGCTGTACGACCTGTCGGCCGTCGACGAGCGGCTGCGCACCAGGCGCGAGGGGCTGCCGGCCGCCGACTTCACGGTGTTCTACCACCTGATGTCGATCGAGCGGAACAGCGACGTGCGGATCAAGGTCGCGCTGTCGGCCGATGATCTCCGGCTGCCCACCGCGCGCGCCATCTGGCCGAATGCCGACTGGTACGAGCGCGAGGTGTGGGACCTGTTCGGCATCGTATTCGAGGGCCACCCGCGCCTGGTGCGCATACTGCTGCCGCACTACTGGCAGGGCCACCCGCTGCGCAAGGACTACCCGGCGCGGGCCACCGAATTCGATCCGTTCATGCTCGACGCCGCGCAGCAGGACCTGGCGCAGGAGGCGCTGCTGTTCAAGCCCGAGGAGTGGGGCATGCGGCGCGGCACCGCGAGCGAGGACTATATGTTCCTCAACCTCGGCCCGAACCATCCGTCGGCGCACGGCGCGTTCCGCATCGCCTTGCAGCTCGACGGCGAGGAGATCGTCGACTGCGTGCCGGACATCGGCTACCACCACCGCGGCGCGGAGAAGATGGCCGAGCGCCAGACCTGGCACTCCTACATCCCCTACACCGACCGCATCGACTACCTCGGCGGGGTGATGAACAACCTGCCCTACGTGATGGCCGTGGAGCAGCTCGCCGGCATTTCGGTGCCGGACCGGGTGAACGTCATCCGCATCCTGCTCACCGAACTGTTCCGCATCAACAGCCACCTGCTGTTTCTCGGCACCTACATCATCGACTGCGGCGCGATGACGCCGATCTTCTTCCTCTTCACCGACCGCCAGAAGGTCTACGACATCATCGAAGCCATCACCGGCTTTCGCATGCATCCGGCCTGGTTCCGCATCGGCGGCGTCGCCCAGGACCTGCCGCGCGGCTGGGAGCGGAAGGTGCGGGAGTTGCTCGACTGGCTGCCCCGGCGGCTGCGGGAATACGAGCGGGCAGCGCTGAAAAACGCCATCCTCAAGGCCCGCACCGTCGGGATCGCGCAGTACGACACCGCCGCGGCCCTGGCCTGGGGCACCACCGGCGCCGGCCTGCGCGCGACCGGGCTCGCCTTCGACCTGCGCAAGGCGCGGCCCTATGCGGGCTACGAACACTTCGAGTTCGAGGTGCCGACCGGCCACCGCGGCGACGCCTACGACCGCTGCCTGGTGCGGGTCGAGGAGATCCGCCAGAGCCTGCGCATCGTCGAGCAGTGCCTCAAGCACATGCCGGCCGGCCCGTACCAGGCCGATCACCCGCTCAGCGTCCCGCCGCCCAAGGAGCGCACCCTGCGGGACATCGACACGCTCATCAACCACTTCGTGAACGTCTCCTGGGGGCCGGTGATGCCGGCCGGCGAGTCGAGCATGATGATCGAGGCCACCAAGGGGCTCAGCGGCTACTACCTGATCTCGGACGGATCGACCATGAGCTACCGCACGCGCATCCGCACGCCGAGCTTCGCCCACCTGCAGCAGATCCCGTCCGTGATCCGCGGGTCGATGATCCCGGACCTGATCGTGTACCTGGCCTCCATCGATTTCGTCATGGCCGATGTCGACCGATGAGCGCGGAGTCGCACCCATGAGCAGCTCCCAGGACTGCGGCCGTACCGGCGGCGCGCCATCGCGCGGCGGCGAGGGCGGGGACGGCTTCGCCCTCACCGCGGCCGAGCGCCGCGAGATCGAGCACGCCATGGCCCACTACGAGGATCCGCGCGCCGCCTCGATCGACGCACTCAAGGCGGTGCAGAGGCACCGCGGCTGGGTGAGCGACGGCGCCATCGACGCCATCGCCGCAGTGCTCGGCATCGCGGCTGCCGACGTCGACGGCGTGGCCACCTTCTACAACCGTATCTACCGCCAGCCGGTGGGCCGCCACGTGATCAGCGTCTGCGACAGCGTCGCCTGCTTCCTCACTGGCTACGAGGAGCTGAAGGCCGAGCTGCAGCAGCGGCTCGGCGTGCAGTACGGCCAGACCACGCCGGACGGCCGCTTCACCCTGTTGCCGATCTGCTGCCTGGGCAACTGCGACCGGGGCCCGGCGCTGATGATCGACGACGACACCCACGGTCCGGTCGCGCCGGCCGATGTCGGGCAACTGCTGGCGGGGTACGAATGAGCCAGCGCGTCAGCTATTGCGGCACGAGCGGCGAGACCCACCCGCTCACTTGGCGCATCCGCGACGACCGCCAGCCGGTCTGGCTCGCCGACTACGAAGCGCAGGAAGGCTATGCCGGGCTGCGCAAGGCGCTCAGGGAGATGGACCCGGCCGCCGTCCAGGCCGCGGTGAAGGACTCCAATCTGCGCGGCCGCGGCGGTGCGGGCTTTCCGACCGGCGTGAAGTGGTCGCTGATCCCCATGGGTCCGGACGCCGGCCGGAAATACCTGGTCTGCAACGCCGACGAAATGGAACCGGGCACCTTCAAGGACCGCCTGCTGCTGGAAAACCTGCCCCACCAACTGGTGGAGGCCATGGTCCTGTCGGCCTACGCGATCCAGGCGTGCCGCGGCTACATCTTCCTGCGCGGCGAGTACGTCGTCGCCGCCGAGCGCCTCAACCGCGCCATCGCCGAGGCGCAGGCCGCCGGCTATGTCGGGCCGAACGTCCTGGGCAGCGGCTGGGATTTCGAGCTGTACGTGCACACCGGCGCCGGCCGCTACATCTGCGGCGAGGAAACCGCGCTGATCAACTCGCTGGAAGGCCGCCGCGCCAACCCGCGCGCCAAGCCGCCGTTCCCGCAGATCGCCGGCGCCTGGGGCCGGCCGACGATCGTCAACAACGTCGAGTCGCTGTCCAACGTGCCGCACATCATCCTGCGCGGCGCCGACTGGTTCAAAGGGCTCTCCCGGGGCAGGAGCCCGGACAGCGGCACCAAGCTCTACGGCGTGTCGGGCCGTACCCGGCGCACCGGCGTGTGGGAGCTGCCGATCGGCACCAGCGCGCGCGAGATCTTCGAGGAGTGCGCCGGCGGCATGCGGGACGGCCTGGCGCTGAAATGCTGGCTGCCCGGCGGCGCCTCCACCGACTTCCTGCTGCCCGAACACCTCGATCTGGCGATGGATTTCGACACCATCATGAAGGCCGGCTCGCGGCTGGGCACCGGCCTGATCATGGCGGTCGACAGCCGCCAGAACATGGTGTCGCTGGTGCGCAACCTCGAGGAGTTCTTCGCCCGCGAATCCTGTGGCTGGTGCACGCCCTGCCGCGACGGCCTGCCGTGGACGGTGCAGGTGCTGCGCGCGCTGGAGCGCGGCGAAGGCCGGCCGGGCGACCTCGGGCTCCTGGAGCGGATGACGCGCGACCTCGGCCCCGGCAGGACCTTCTGCGCGCATGCGCCCGGCGCCATGGAACCCTTGCAGAGCGCCCTGAAATTCTTCCGCGACGAGTTCCAGCAGGGCATCCCGTCGCAGATCCCGACCACGGCGGTGAACTGATCCGGCGACGCGCACATGGCAACCATCCACATCGACGGCAGAGCGTACGAGGTCGACGGCGGCGACAACCTGCTGCACGCCTGCCTGTCGCTCGGCATCGACATTCCCTATTTTTGCTGGCACCCGGCGCTGGGCTCGGTCGGCGCCTGCCGCCAGTGCGCGGTGAAGCAGTACGCCAATGCCCACGACCAGCGCGGCCGCCTCGTCATGTCCTGCATGACGCGGGTTGCCGACGGCACCATCATCTCGGTGACCGACCGGGAAGCGCGGGATTTCCGCGCGTCGGTGATCGCCTTCCTGATGGCCAACCACCCGCACGACTGCCCGGTGTGCGAGGAGGGCGGCCACTGCCACCTGCAGGACATGACCGTGATGTCCGGCCATGTGAACCGCGAGTACCGCTTCACCAAGCGCACCCACCGCAACCAGGACCTCGGCCCGTTCATCAATCACGAGATGAACCGCTGCATCGCCTGCTACCGCTGCGTGCGCTACTACCGGGACTATGCCGGCGGCACCGACCTCGGGGTGTTCGGCGCGCACGACAATCTCTACTTCGGCCGCAGTTGCGACGGCACCCTGGAGAGCGAGTTCTCCGGCAACCTCACCGAGGTCTGCCCGACCGGGGTGTTCACCGACCGCACCCATGCCGCCCGCTACAACCGCAAGTGGGACATGCAGTTTTCGCCCAGCATCTGCCAGGGCTGCGCGGTCGGCTGCAATATTTCCCCGGGCGAGCGCTACGGCGAGATCCGCCGCATCGAGAACCGCTACCACGGTGCGGTGAATCACTACTTCCTGTGCGATCGCGGCCGGTTCGGCTACGGCCATGTCAACCGCAGGGACCGCCCGCGCCAGCCGCTGGTGCGCCGCGACGGCCGGCTGCAAACCGTGTCGGTGGACGCGGCCATCGGCATCGCGGGCGCCGCGCTGCGGGCCGCCCGCCGGGTGGTCGGCATCGGCTCGCCGCGCGCCTCCCTGGAGGCCAACGCCGCGCTGCGCGCGCTGGTCGGTGCCGAGAACTTCAGCGCCGGCGTGTCGCGCGCCGAACTCGCGCTGCTGCGCCAGGTGCGCGACGCCCTCACCAATGGCGGCGTGCGCACCCCGAGCCTGCGCGAGATGGAGCAGTGCGACGCCGTGCTGGTGCTCGGCGAGGACGTCACCCAAACCGCGCCGCGCATCGCCCTGGCGCTGCGCCAGGCCGCCGGGCAGCGGGCCAGGGCCGCGGCCGCCGCGCGCGGGGTCGCCGACTGGCAGGCCAGCGCGATCCAGGACATCGGCCAGCGCGAACTGAACCCGATCTTCATCGCCGCCATCGCCGCCACCCGCCTCGACGACATCGCCGCGCAGCGGTTGCGCGCCGCGCCGGACGACATCGCCCGCCTCGGCTTCGCGGTGGCCCATGCCATCGATCCTAACGCCCCGGCCGTGGCCGGCCTCGACGCCGCCACCGCCGCGCTGGCGCAGCGCATCGCCGGCGCCCTGCTCGCCGCGGACCGGCCGCTGGTGGTATCCGGCACCGGCGCCGCCTCCGCGGCGGTGATCGACGCGGCGACCAACGTCGCCCGCGCCCTCGCGGCGCGCGGCCGGGCCGGCGCCGGCCTCACGCTCGCCGTGCCGGAAGCCAACAGCCTCGGCATCGCGATGCTCGACGGCGAACCCCTCGAAGCGGTCCTCGAGGCCGTCGCCGCGGGCGCGGCCGACGCGGTGATCGTGCTGGAGAACGATCTGTACCGCCGCCTGCCGCCCGCGCAGATCGACTCGGCGCTCGAGGCCGCGCGCTGGCTGCTGGTGGTGGACCACCAGCTGACCGCGACCGCCGCCCGCGCCGACGCTCTGTTCTCGGCGGCGTCCTTCGCCGAGGGCGACGGCACCCTGGTGAACCACGAGGGCCGCGCCCAGCGCTTTTACCAGGTGTTCGACCCGTCCTATTACGATCCGGCGGTTCGCATCCACGAGGGCTGGCGCTGGCTGCACGCACTGCACTGTGAAGTGCAGGGCAGGGAGGTGGACTGGACCCACCTCGACGACGCCACCCGGGAGTGCGCCGCACAGGTGCCGGCACTGCGGCGCCTCGCCGAGGTCGCGCCGGGGGCCGATTTCCGCATCCGGGGGCTGTTGAAGATCGCCCGCGAGCCGCGCCGCTATTCCGGCCGCACCGCGATGCGCGCCAACCTGTCGGTGCACGAACCGCGCGCGCCGCAGGACGAGGACTCGCCGCTGGCCTTCTCCATGGAAGGTTACGTGGGCCCGCTGGAACCCGGGCCGCTGACGCCATTCGCCTGGAGCCCGGGCTGGAATTCGCCCCAGGCCTGGAACAAGTTCCAGGACGAGGTCGGCGGGCACCTCAAGGGCGGCGACGGCGGCCTGCGCCTGATCGAACCGCAGGCCTCCGGCGGCTATGCCGCGGACATCCCGCCCGCGTTCGCCGCGCGGGGCGAGCTGCGCATGCAGCCGATCCACCACTTTTTCGGCAGCGACGAGCTCAGCGCCCGCGCCGAGGTGATCGCGACCCAGATGCCGGCGCCCTATGTCGCCCTCTCGGCCGCCGATGCGGCCCGGCTCGGCGTCGCCGACGGCGACGCGCTGGAGGTGGCGTTCGAGGGCGCAACGCTGGTCCTCCCCGCCCGCGTCAGCGCCACGCTGGCCGGCGGCATCGCCGGCATCCCGGTGCTGCCCGGCGTGCCGCCGGTACCTGCGGGCAGCCGCCTCGCGATCGCCAGGGCGGTGGCCGCGTGAGCCGCGCCGCGCTGGCGGAGACCGCCGCCGGTTGGTTCACCCCGGCGCTGGTCGCGGTGCTGGTCGCGATGCTCAAGGCCGCGGTCATCCTGCTCGCCGTGGTGCTGGGCGGCGCCATCATCATCTTCATCGAGCGCCGCCTGCTCGGCCTGTGGCAGGGCCGCTACGGCCCCAACCGCGTGGGGCCGCAGGGGATCTTCCAGCTCCCCGCCGACATGCTGAAGATGTTCTTCAAGGAGGATTGGACGCCGCCGTTTGCGGACGCCCTGACCTTCTGGCTGGCGCCGATCATCGCCATGAGTGCACTGCTCATCGCCTTCGTCGTGGTGCCGGTCACGCCCACCTGGGGCGTGATCGACCTCGACATCGGCATCCTGTTCTTCCTCGCCATGGCCGGCCTCGGCGTCTACGCGGTGATGCTCGCCGGCTGGTCCAGCAACAGCAAGTACGCGCTGCTCGGCGGCCTGCGCGCCGCCGCGCAGACCCTCACCTACGAGGTGTTCATGGGCCTTGCGGCGATGGGTGTGGTGGTCATCGCCGGCTCGTTCAACCTGCGCGAGATCGTGCTGGCGCAGCGCGACGGCTGGTTCATCGTCCCGCAGTTCGTCGGCTTCGTGACCTTCGCGCTGGCCGGCGTGGCGGTGGCGCACCGCAGTCCGTTCGACCTGCCGGAGGCCGAGCAGGAACTGGCCGCCGGCTACCAGACGGAGTATTCCGGCCTCAAGTGGGGCATGTTCTATGTCGGCGAGTACGTCGGCATGGTGGTGGTGTCGGCACTGGTCGCCACGCTGTTCCTCGGCGGCTGGCTCGGCCCGGGTCCCGCCTGGCTCGCGCCGTTGTGGTTCCTCGCCAAGGTCATGGCCCTGGTGGTGCTCATCATCCTGCTGCGCGCCTCGCTGCCGCGGCCGCGCTACGACCAGCTCATGGATCTGGGCTGGAAGGTCTGCCTGCCGCTGACCCTGGTCAACCTGCTCGCCACCGGCGCGTACGTCCTGTACACCGCCGCTCCGGGGCGCCCGATATGAGAGCGGTCGGGCGGTTTCTCGGCGCTGCGTTCAGCCTGGTCCGCAGCATGGTCCTGGTGTTCCTCAATGCGTTCAAGAAGCGCGAGGTCATCTGCTACCCGGAACAGAAACCCTATCTGCCGCCGCGCTATCGCGGCCGCATCGTGCTGACCCGCGACCCGGACGGCGAGGAGCGCTGCGTGGCCTGCAACCTGTGCGCGGTGGCCTGCCCGGTGGGCTGCATCTCGCTGCAGAAGGCGGAGACGGCCGACGGCCGCTGGTACCCGGAGTTCTTTCGCATCAACTTCTCGCGCTGCATTTTCTGCGGCATGTGCGAGGAGGCCTGTCCGACCACCGCCATCCAGTTGACCCCCGACTACGAGATGGCGGAGTACCGCCGCCAGGACCTGGTGTACGAAAAGGAAGATCTGCTGATCAGCGGGCCGGGCAAGTACCCGGACTACAACTTCTACCGGGTCGCCGGCAAGGCCATCGCCGGCAAACCCAAGGGCGCGGCGGAGCACGAGTCGGCCCCGGTCGACGTCAAGAGTCTGCTGCCCTGAGAGTGGGTGAATTTTTCCGGCTCTCACCCCGGCCGGGGAAGGCCGGGTGCGAATCCAGCGCGCAAGGGCTTGATTCGCGAGAGCAAGTCCGGGCAGGTAGCGGACTTGCGACACGAGCAATGCACAGGACGTGCATTGCTTCACAAACCCGGAGCGCGAGGACAAGAGCCGTGGAGATCGCTTTCTATACCGCCGCCCTGGTCGCCCTGGTTGCGACCCTGGGCGTGATCACCGGCAGAAACCCGGTGCATGCCCTGCTGTGCCTGGTGGTATCGCTGCTCGCGGTGGCCATGATCTTCTTCAGCCTCGGCGCGCCCTTTGCGGGCGCGCTGGAGGCCATCGTCTACGCCGGCGCCATCATGGTGCTGTTCGTGTTCATGGTCATGATGCTCAACCTCGGCGAGCACGCCGTCGAGCAGGAGCGCCGGTGGCTCGCGCCGGGGGTCTGGCGTCTGCCGGGGCTGCTGTCGCTGGTGCTGCTCATCCAGCTCGGCGCCGCGCTGCCGGCCGGTGGTGTGGCGGGACAGGCCACGGTCGACGCCCGGCAGGTCGGCAGCGCGCTGTACGGCCCCTACCTGCTGATCGTGGAACTGGTCTCGATGCTGCTGCTGGCGGCGATGGTCGCGGCCTGGCACCTCGGCCGGCGCGACGAGCGGGAGTGACGGCATGCACGGCATCCCCATGGCACATGGCCTGGCGCTGGCGGCGCTGCTCTTCACGCTCGGCTTCGCCGGGCTCATGGTCCGCCGCAACCTGCTGTTCGCGTTGATGTGCCTCGAAGTCATGATGAACGCCGCGGCGCTGGCCTTCGTGGTGGCCGGCAGTCGCTGGGGCCAGGCCGACGGCCAGGTGATGTTCATCCTGGTGCTGGTGCTCGCCGCCGCCGAAGTGGCCATCGGCCTGGCGGTGGTGTTCCAGTTGTACCGGCGGTTCCAGACCCTCGACATCGACACCCTGAACGAGCTGCGCGGATGAACCTCCTCTATCTCACCGTCGCATTCCCGCTCGCCGGCTGGCTGCTGCTGGCCCTGGCCCGCGGCCGGATCGGCGAGACCGCCGCCGCGCTGATCGGCGTGGGCTCGGTGGGCCTCGCGGCGCTGACCGCCCTGGGGGTCGGCGCCGGGTTCCTGGCCGCGGTCCCCCAGGGCGGGCACTACCACCAGGTGCTGTGGACCTGGTTCAGCGCCGGCGGCCTCGCCCCGGCCATCGGCCTGCACCTCGACGGGCTCGCGCTGACCATGCTCGGCGTGATCACCGGGGTCGGCTTTCTCATCCACCTGTTCGCCTCCTGGTACATGCGCGGCGAAGAGGGCTACAGCCGCTTCTTCGCCTACATGAATCTGTTCGTCGCCAGCATGGTGCTCCTGGTGCTCGGCGACAACCTGCTGGTCCTGTACCTGGGCTGGGAGGCCGTGGGGCTGTGCTCATACCTGTTGATCGGCTTCTACTACCGGGTGGCCGCCAACGGCGACGCGGCGGTGAAGGCGTTCATCGTCACGCGCATCGGCGACCTGTTCCTGGTCATCGGCCTGTTCGTCCTGTTCGCCACCTTCGGCACGCTGGACATCGCCGCGCTGCTGGAAAAGGCGCCGCAGACCTGGCAGGCGGGCGACCCGCTGGCCCAACTGGCGGCGCTGCTGCTGCTCGGCGGCGCGGTGGGCAAGAGCGCGCAACTGCCGCTGCAGACCTGGCTCGCGGATGCGATGGCGGGTCCCACGCCGGTCTCCGCGCTGATCCACGCCGCCACCATGGTGACCGCCGGCGTCTACCTGATCGCCCGCACCCACGGCCTGTTTCTGCTGGCGCCGGACGTGCTCGAGCTGGTCGGCATCATCGGTGCGGCGACCCTGCTGCTGGCCGGCTGCGCGGCCCTGGCGCAGACCGATATCAAGCGCATCCTCGCCTATTCCACCATGAGCCAGATCGGCTACATGTTCCTCGCCCTGGGCGTGGGCGCCTGGAGCGCGGCGATCTTCCACCTGATGACCCATGCCTTTTTCAAGGCACTGCTGTTCCTCGCCGCCGGCGCGGTGATCGTCGCCACCCACCACGAGCAGGACATCTTCCGCCTGGGCGGCCTGCGCAGGAAGCTGCCGTTCGTGTATGCCTGCTTCCTGGTCGGCGGCGCCGCGCTGGCCGCGCTGCCGCTGGCGACCGCCGGCTTCTACTCGAAGGACGAGATCCTCTGGGAAGCGTTCGCCAGCGGCCATGCGCCGCTGCTGTACGCCGGCCTGGCCGGCGCCTTCCTGACCTCGGTCTATACCTTTCGGCTCATCTTCATCGCCTTCCACGGCGCGGCGAAGACGGTCGCGCACCCGGGCCGCGGGATCGCCCACTACCTGCCGCTGGGCGTGCTCCTGGTGCTGTCCACCGGCATCGGCGCACTGCTCCACCCGCCGCTCGCCGGTGTGCTGCCCGGCAGCGCCGGCGAGCATGGCGGCGAGCGCCAGCAGCAGGTGGCGATGCTGTCCGGTGCCGTCGCCATCGCCGGCATCGCCGTCGCCGCCTGGCTGTTTCTGGGCGAGCGCAAGTTCGCCGCGGCCCTGGCGAACTCCGCCGTCGGCCGCTTCTTCTCCGCCTGGTGGGGTGCCGGCTGGGGCTTCGACCGGCTCTACGACCTGCTGTTGGTGCGCCCGTTTCGCGCGCTCGCCAGCCCCGGCCGCCGCGATGGCGTCGACCGCGGACTGGACCTCCTCGGCACACTCTCGCTGGGCGCCAACGCCGCGCTGGTCGCCGCGCAGAACGGGAGCATCCGCCGTTACGCCGCCGCGATCGGCCTGGGCGCCGTCCTGCTGGTCGGCGCTCTGGCGCTGGTCTGACCGGAACCCCGCATGATCCTCGTCGCGCTGCTTCTCATCCCCTTCCTCGGCGGCCTGCTGGCCTGGCAGCTGGAGCGCGCCGGCGGCAACGCGCCGCGCCAGGTCGCGCTCGGTGCGGCGCTGCTGCTGGTCGCGGCGGGCATCGGGCTGTGGCTGCACGGGGATTTCGCCCCGGGGGTCGGGGCGGCGCGCTGGCTCGCGGAATTCCGCGCGCCCTGGATTCCGCGTTTCGGGGCCAGCTTCCACCTCGCCCTCGACGGCCTCGGCCTCGCCATGATCCTGCTCACCGGCATCCTCGGCGCGGTGGCGGTCCTGGCGAGCTGGAAGGAGGTCACCTATCGCACCGGCCTGTTCCACCTCAACCTGCTGTGGATCCTCGCCGGCGTGGTCGGCGTGTTCCTCGCCGTGGACCTCCTGCTGTTCTTCGTGTGCTGGGAAGTCATGCTGGTGCCGATGTATTTCCTGATCACGGTCTGGGGCCGCGACATTCCCGCCGGCCCCACCCGCGTGCAGGCGGCCACCAAGTTCTTCATCTATACCCAGGCCGGCGGCCTGTTGCTGCTGATCGCCATCGTGGGGCTGGCGCTGGCGCATTTCGCGGTGACCGGCGCAGTCACCTTCGACCTCGACGCGCTGCGCGGGACGCCGCTCGCGCCGGGTGTGGAGTACGCGCTGATGCTCGGGTTCTTCGTCGCCTTCGCGGTGAAGCTGCCGGTGGTGCCGCTGCATGGCTGGCTGGCCGACGCGCACGCCGCGTCGCCCACCGCCGGCTCCGTGGACATCACCGGCCTGCTGCTCAAGACCGCCGCGTTCGGGCTGTTGCGCTTCGCGCTGCCGCTGTTCCCCGACGCCTCCCGCGAGTTCGCGGCCATCGCCATGGGCCTGGGGGTGATCAGCATCGTCTGGGGCGGCGTGCTCGCCTTCGCCCAGACGCACACCAAGCGCCTCCTCGCCTACGCCAGCGTCTCGCACATGGGTTTCGTGCTCATCGGCATCTACGCGGCGAACCAGCTCGCGCTGCAGGGCGTGGTGGTGCTGATGCTCGCCGGGGCGCTGTCCACGGGCGCGCTGTTTCTGATCGCCGGCCAGGTGCACGAACGCACCGGCACCTTCGAGATGGGCGCGCTGGGCGGGCTCTGGGCGCGCCTGCCGCTGATCCCGCCGTTTGCGCTGCTGTTTGGCGCCGCCACCCTGGGTCTCCCCGGGCTCGGCAACTTCGTCGGCGAATTCCTGGTGCTGGGCGGCGCCTGGCAGGTGGCCCCGGCGCTCACCGCCGCCGCCGCGAGCGGTCTCGTCCTCGCCGCAGTGTATGTGCTGGCGCTGATCCACCGGGTGTTCCTCGGCCCGGCGCGGGCCGCTGCACCGCTGCCCGACGCCACCGCCCGCGAGGCGGTCGTCCTGGCCTCGCTCGCCCTGCTGCTGGTCGCGCTGGGCCTGTATCCGCAACCCGCGCTCGACCTGACGGCGGCGGTGGCTGCCGGCGTGCAGCAGGCCCTGGCCGCCGCGCCCGCCGCCGTCGTCGGGTCGCCGCCCTGAGCCCGCCGCCATGATCAGCAACCTCCAGGTCATCGCCCTGCTGCCGCAACTGCTGAGCAACCTGCTCGCCGTCCTGGTGATGGCGTTGATCGCCGTGCGCCGCGACCACCGGCTGATCGCCACGGTCACCGCGCTCGGCCTCGCCGCGGCGCTCGCCTCCGTCCCCTATGCGGCCACCGCCGGCCCCCAGGCGGCCACCGCGCTGTTCGTGGCCGATGGCCTCACGCAGTTCTACGCCGCGCTCATCCTGGTCGCCGCGCTGGGCACCAGCCTCCTGCTGTGGGGTTACCTCGACGACTTGCCCGGCAACCGCGAGGAACTGTATCTGCTGCTGTCGCTGGCGGTGGCCGGGGCCCTGACGCTGGTCGCCGCCCGGCACCTCGCGAGCTTCTTCATCGGCCTGGAGCTGATGTCGATCCCCATGTACGGCATGGCCGGCTACTTCTTCGCACACCGGCGCGGGGTCGAGGGCGTCACCAAGTACCTGGTGCTGTCCGGCGCCGCGACCGCCTTCCTCCTGTTTGGCATGGCGCTGCTGTATGCCGCGGCGGGGCACCTCGATTTCGCCGGGCTCGCCGCTCTGCCCAGCGGCGGATCCGCCCCCGATGGCTGGCTGGCGCCGGTCGGCGGCGCGCTGGTGCTGGTCGGCATCGCCTTCAAGCTGTCGCTGGCGCCCTTCCACCAGTGGACGCTGGACGTCTACGAGGACGCACCGGCGCCGGTGGGCGCGTTCCTGGCGACCGTCGGCAAGGTCGCCGTGGCCGGTGTCCTGCTGCGGCTGCTCGCCGAGAGCGGGGTTCTCGACCCCGGCGCACGGTATCCGTCCGGAGCGGCGCTCGATCTGCTGGGGGTGCTCGCCCTGGTCGCGGTGGCCTCGATCCTCATCGGCAACCTGCTCGCGCTTCGCCAACAGAACCTCAAGCGCCTGCTCGCGGCGTCCTCCACCGCGCACTTCGGCTATCTGCTGGTCGCCATCGTCGCCGGGGGCGCCCTGGCCCGGGAGGCCGCCGGGATGTACCTCGCCGCCTATGTGGCCACGACTCTCGGCGCCTTCGGCGTGATCAGCGCGCTGTCCCGCAGCGGCGCCGGTCAGGACGTCGAGACCCTGGGTGCGCTGCGCGGCCTGGCGGCGCGCTCGCCGTTCCTGGCCTTGGCGCTCACGGTGATGCTGCTGTCGCTCAGCGGCATGCCGCTGACCGCCGGCTTCATCGGCAAGTTCTCGGTCATTGTCGCGGGCTCCGCGGCCGGGCTCTGGCTGTTGCTGGGTACGGTGGTGCTCGGCAGCGCGATCGGTCTGGCCTACTATCTGCGGGTCATCGCCGCCATCCATGCGGCGCCGGAGCCGGGCGACCGGCCGCTGCGCGCACACCGCGGCGGCGCGGTGACGGTCGCCTTCGCGCTCATCGCCGTGCTCGCCATTGGCCTGTGGCCCCAGCCGCTCCTGGCGGTGTTGCAGCAGGCCACGGTGGCCCATCTGCCCTGACGGCCGGAGATCTCCTGGGCGGCCTCGCTCAGCGAGGGCGGACGGGTCGCCCGCTGAGCAGGTGCTCACGGGAGAATGCGGGTTGCGCCGCGCCGGGCCAACCCGGATAATCGCGGCCCGCAATGGCGGCCCCTGCCGGTTCCCCGCGGCGAACACCCGTGAACCCCGCCAGGCCCGGAAGGGAGCAACGGTAGCGGCGACTTCGCGTGCCGGGGGTCGGCTGGCAGGGGTCGTCTCCATTTCGATATCACCTATATCCGCGCTCCGCAGGGGCGATTCCCGCGGGGCGCCGGCAGTCGGCCTATAATGGCCGCCGGTCGCAATGACGCCGATCCCAGGCGCAATCCCGCATGAGCTATCAGGTGCTGGCCCGCAAGTGGCGGCCCCGCGTGTTCGCCGAAATGGTGGGCCAGGAGCACGTCCTCAAGGCACTGATCAACGCCCTGGATCAGGGCCGGCTGCACCATGCCTATCTGTTCACCGGCACCCGCGGGGTGGGCAAGACCACCATCGCGCGCATCCTGGCCAAGTGTCTCAACTGCGAAACCGGCGTGCGCGCCGTCCCCTGCGGCACCTGCGCGGCCTGCGTCGAGGTGTCCGAGGGGCGCTTCGTGGACCTGATCGAAGTCGATGCCGCCTCGCGCACCAAGGTCGAGGACACCCGCGACCTGCTGGAGAACGTCCAGTACCTGCCCAGCCGGGGGCGTTACAAGGTGTATCTGATCGACGAGGTGCACATGCTCTCCGGGCACAGTTTCAACGCGCTGCTCAAGACGCTCGAGGAGCCGCCGCCCCACGTCAAGTTTCTGCTTGCCACCACCGATCCGCAGAAACTGCCGGTGACCGTGCTGTCGCGCTGCCTGCAGTTCAATCTCAAGAATCTGGCCCCGGAACGGATCGCCGGCCACCTCGCCAATGTGCTGCGCGCGGAAAACATCCCCTTCGAGGAGGCGGGCCTGTGGGCTCTGGCGCGGGCCGCCGACGGCAGCCTGCGCGATGCGCTGAGCCTTGCCGATCAGGCGGTGGCCCAGGGCGGCGGCCAGGTGCTGGAGGCCGAGGTCAACGCCATGCTCGGCACCATCGATCGCTCCCGGGTGCTGGCCCTCTGTCAGGCCATCGCCGCCGGCGACGGGCCGCGGGTGCTGGAACTGGTGGAGAGCCTTGCCGAGCTGGCGCCCGATTACAGCGATGCGCTGGCCGCCATGATCGCGCTCTGGCACCGGGTGGCGGTGGCGCAGGCGGTGCCCGAGGCGCTCGACGAGCGCAGTCCCGACCACGCGGCGATCGGCGAGCTGGCGGCGGCGCTGGACCGCGAGGCGGTGCAGTTGTTCTACCAGATCTGCCTGCTGGGCCGGCGCGATCTGCCGTTCAGCGGCGACCCGCGGGTCGGTTTCGAGATGATCCTGCTCCGCCAACTGGCGTTTCAGCCGGTGCCCTCGGCAGCCGCTGCCGGAGCCCCGCCGGCGAACGGGCGGGATGCGGTGCGGGAGGCACCGCGCCCGGCAAAAAAGCCGGAGCCTGAATCCGCGGCGCCGGGCGGCTCGCCGGAGCCGCCACAGCCGGCCCCGGCGGACGCCGGGATCGCCCTGTGCGCTCTGCGCCCCGAGCTGTGGCCGCGGGTCTGCGGTGCGCTCGGGCTGGGCGGCCTGGCCGGCAACACCGCCGAGAACCTGGAGCTGGTCGGGGTGGCGGGTACCGAGCTGAGGTTCCGGCTCGACGCCGGCAGCGCCGCGCTGTACGAGGACGGTCACCGCCAGCGCCTGCAGGCTGCCCTGGCCGACTATTTCGGCAGCGCGGTGACGGCGGTCGTCGAAGTCGGGGACCTGCCCGCCGAATCGCCCCGCGCGGCGGCGCTGCGCGCGGCGCGCGAACGTCGCGCCCGGGCGGTGGCCGAACTGCGCGCCGATCCGGTGGTGGGCGCCCTGGTGGAACGGTTCGACGGGGTGCTGCTCGAAGATTCGGTGGTCCCGCTCGATGACGGAGAGGTTGCCCATGAAAGAGCTCGATGACTTGATGCAGCAGGCGAAGCGAATGCAGGAGAAGATGCAGCGGCTGCAGGAGCAGGCCGCCACGGCCGAGGTCACCGGGGAGGCCGGCGCCGGACTGGTCCGGGTGCGCATGACCGGGCGCCACGACGTGCGCCAGGTGAGCATCGATCCGGGGCTGCTCGAGGAAGACGTGGAAGTGCTCGAAGACCTGCTCGCCGCTGCGGTCAACGATGCGGTGCGCAAGGTCGAGGCCCGGCAGAAGGAGCTGCTGGGCGGGCTCGCGGCCGGCATCCCGCTGCCGCCCGGCTTCAAGCTGCCGTTCTGATGGCCACCTTCAGCCCGCTCATCGACCGGCTCATCCAGGCCCTGCGCCGCCTGCCGGGGGTCGGCCCGCGGAGCGCCCAGCGCATGGCGCTGCACCTGCTGGAACGCGACCGGGACGGCGCCCGACAGCTCGCCGCGGTGCTGGTCGAGGCCGCCGAGCGGGTGGCGCGATGTCGTCGGTGCCGCACCCTCACCGAGGCCGAGGAGTGTCCGATCTGCGCCAATCCGCGCCGCGATCCGAGCCTGCTGTGCGTGGTCGAGACCCCGGCGGATGTGCTCGCCATCGAGCAGTCCGGAAGCTATCAGGGCCGCTACTTCGTGCTGCTGGGCCGGCTGTCGCCCATCGACGGACTCGGGCCGGAGGAGCTCGGCATCGACCAGTTGCTGCGCCGGCTCGCCGCCGAGCCGGTGGCGGAGCTCATTCTGGCCACCAACCTGACCGTCGAGGGCGAGGCCACCGCGCAGTTCATCGGCGAACACGCCGCCGCGCTCGGCGTAGCGGTCACCCGGATCGCCCACGGGGTGCCGCTGGGCGGCGAGCTGGAACATGTGGACGGCGGAACCCTGAGCCACGCCTTCACCAGCCGGCGGCGGATGTCGCCATGACCGGCGACCCGGCTGCGGCCACCCTGATCGAGAGCGCGGCGCAGCTCGCCGCGGCCGCGGCGGCCTGGCGCGCGCACCCGGCGCTGGCGCTCGACACCGAATTCATGCGCACCGACACCTTCCACCCGCGGCTGGCCCTGGTCCAGGTGAGCGACGGCGAGCGGGTGTGGCTGGTGGATCCGCTGGCGATCGGCGATCTGACCCCGCTGGCCGGCGTGCTCGCCGATCCCGCGGTGGTCAAGGTGCTGCACTCATGCTCCGAGGATCTGGAGGTATTGCAGCGCGCCGTCGGCTGTCGCCCGGCGCCCCTGTACGACACCCAGGTGGCGGCGGCGATGACCGGGCACGGCTTTTCGCTCAGCTATGGCGCCCTGGTCAGGCGCCTGCTGGGCATCGAACTGGACAAGCAGGAAACCCGTTCGGACTGGATGCAGCGGCCGCTCAGCGCCGCGCAACTCGACTATGCCGCAGCCGACGTGCGCTTCCTGTTTCCGGTGTACCTGCGGCTCGCCGAGGACGCCGCGCGGCTGCACCGGGCCGCCTGGATCGACGAGGAAATGGCCCGCCTGGCGGCCCGGGCCGCGGAGGAGCCGCCGCCCCGGGAGCAGTATCTGCGCGTGAAGGGCGCGGGCCGGCTGGGCCGCGCGGAACTCGCCGCCCTGCGCGAGTTGGCGGCCTGGCGCGAGGCCGAGGCGCGGCACCGCGACCGCCCGCGCGGCCACATCGTCAACGATGCCGAGCTGCTGGCGCTGGCCGCGGCCCGCCCGGCCGGCCGGGCCGCCCTGGCGGCGGTCGAAGGGTTGCGGCCGCGGGTGGTGCGCGAATACGGCGAGCCGCTGCTGGCGGCGGTGGCCGCGGCAGCCGCGCTGCCGGCGGAGGCGCAGCCGCCGGCCCTGGACCAGGGTCCGCCGGAGCGGGCCGCGCGGGAGTTCATCCGCGCCAGCCGGGAGTGGCTGGCGGAGCGCGCCGGGCAGTTGGCCATCGCCCCCGAGATGCTCGCCCGGCGCGCCGATCTGGAACTGTTGGCGCGCTCCCGGGCCGCGGGCGGGGCGACGCTGCCCCCGGCCCTGGCGCAGGGCTGGCGCCGCGCGGCGGTGGGGGAGCCGCTGCTCGAGTTCGCCCGCGACTGGACCCCGGGGGCGGCATGAGCGAGTGTGCCGCACCGCTGCGCTGCCGGGTCTATCGCAGTTCGCGGCGCGCCGATCTGTATCTCTATGTGACCGAGGCCCGGGATCTCGCCCCGGTGCCGGAGGACCTGCTGGCCCGCTTCGGAACCCCGGAGCTGGCGCTGTGCCTGGAGCTGGGCCCGGACCGGCGCCTGGCGCGCGCGGACTCCGGCGCAGTGCTCGCCGCGCTGCGCGGGTGCGGCTGGTACCTGCAGCTGCCCCCGGCGCCGGACGCGCTGGCCGCGGCCATTGCCGCGCGCAACGAAAAGCTGCCGCGGCGCTGACGGCGATGGAGCGGTTCTGGGAGCGCAAGCGCCTGGCGGACCTGGATCCCGCGGAGTGGGAGTCGCTGTGCGACGGCTGCGGGCGCTGTTGCCTGCTCAAGCTGGAGGATGCCGACGGCGGGGCCATTTCCTACACCGGCGTCGCCTGCCGGCTGCTGGATCTGGAGTCGGTGCGCTGCACCGACTATGCCCGCCGCAGCCGGCGGGTGCCCGACTGCCTGGTGCTGGACGCGGCGGCGGTGGTGGCGACCCCCTGGCTGCCGGCGACCTGCGCCTACCGGCTGGTGGCCGAGGGCAAGCCGCTGCCGGACTGGCATCCGCTGGTGTCCGGGGATCCCCGCGGGGCGCGCAAGGCCGGGATTTCGGTGGCCGGCCGGGTGCTGTCGGAGCGGTTCGTGCACCCCGCGGCGCTTGCCGAACACATCGTTCGCTGGGTGGAGTGACAGCATTTGTATACGGACGAAAACTACTTCTGGGGCCTGGTCGGTTACTACCTGGGCGTGTTGCTGCTGCTGGTGCCGGCCTGGCGCCTGACCCGCCCCCTGCCCGGATTCCCCTTGCGCGCCCTGGTGCGCTGTGCGCTGGTCGCCCTGTTGGGCACGCCGATGCTCGCCTATCCGGATATGCACTATCTGGCACCGGCCTGGGGCGTGATGCTGTTCGATGCCATCGACCCCGAGCCGCACGACGGCCTGTTGCGCGGCGTCCTGCCGCTGGCGGCGGTGTTCGGGTTGCTCTATGCGGTGACCCTGCTGGCCTGGGTGCCGCTGCGCGATCGCCGGCGGCCGCCGGCCCGGCGGGTGCGGCCGGTGCGGCCGGTGCGGCGGGAGCCGAGGTTCGGCCCGATCGACCGCGGCAACTCCCGGCCCGGCGGCTGACCGGTGGGTTTCGACCCTGAATTGGAAGCCCCCCGGGGTTGCCGTAGAATGCCCCACAGCTGATTTTTCAACTTCGGAGAGCGAGATGCGATTCACTGGCACCGAGCGGTACGTGGCCACCGGCGATCTGCAGATGGCGGTCAATGCGGCGGTAATCCTGCAACGCCCCCTGCTGATCAAGGGCGAGCCGGGCACCGGCAAGACCATGCTGGCCGAGGAGGTGGCTGCCGCGCTCGGCAAGCGGCTGATCTCCTGGCACATCAAATCCACCACCAAGGCCCAGCAGGGGCTGTACGAATACGACGCCGTGTCGCGGCTGCGCGACTCCCAGCTCGGGGTCGACAAGGTCCACGACATCGGCAACTACATCAAGCGCGGCAAACTCTGGGATGCGTTCGACTCCGACGAACAGGTGGTGCTGTTGATCGACGAGGTGGACAAGGCCGACATCGAGTTTCCCAACGACCTGCTGCTCGAACTCGACCGCATGGAATTCCACGTCTACGAGACCGGCCAGCGGGTGGTCGCCAAGCACCGGCCGATCGTGATCATCACCTCCAACAACGAGAAGGAGCTGCCCGACGCCTTCCTGCGCCGCTGCTTCTTCCACTTCATCAACTTTCCCGATCGGGAGACCATGCTGCGCATCGTCGATGTCCATTTTCCGGGCATCAAGAAATCCCTGGTCGACGAGGCCCTCGACGTCTTTTTCGACGTGCGCAAAATCCCGGGACTGAAAAAGAAACCCTCCACTTCGGAGCTGGTGGACTGGCTCAAGCTGCTGCTGTCCGACGACATCCCGGACGAAATTCTCAAGCAGCGCGATCCCACCAAGGCGATCCCGCCCCTGTACGGCGCCCTGCTGAAGAACGAGCAGGACGTGCATCTGCTGGAACGTTTGGCGTTCATGACGCGCCGGGAGAAGAGTGGCTAAATGCTTCTGAACTTTTTCTATGCCCTGAAGAAGGGCGGCATTCCGGTTTCCATCAACGAGCTGCTGACCCTGCTGGAAGCGCTGCGGGAGCACGTCGCCTTCGGCAGCATCGATGACTTCTACCTGCTGTCGCGCGCCGCCCTGGTCAAGGACGAGCGCTACTACGACAAGTTCGACCGCGCCTTCGCCCTGTATTTCAAGGAGCTGGAAACCCTCGACGACTTTCTGGACATCCTGATCCCGGAGGAGTGGCTGCGCGCGGAGTTCCTCAACAGCCTCACCGAGGAGGAGAAGGCGAAGATCGAGAGCCTGGGCGGTCTCGAGAAACTGATCGAGGAATTCAAGAAGCGCCTGCAGGAGCAGAAGAAGCGCCACGAGGGCGGCAACAAGTGGATCGGCACCAAGGGCACCTCGCCGTTCGGCAACAGCGGCTACAACCCCGAGGGCATCCGGGTCGGCGGCGAGGGCGGCCAGAAGAAGGCCCTCAAGGTCTGGGAGCGGCGCGAGTTCAAGAACCTGGACGACAGCGTCGAGCTCGGCACTCGCAACATCAAGATCGCGCTGCGCCGGCTGCGCAAGTTCGCGCGCACCGGGGCGGACGAGGAGCTCGATCTCGACGACACCATCCGCTGCACCGCCAAGAACGCCGGGCTGCTCGACATCAAGATGGTGCCGGAGCGGCACAACGCGGTGAAGGTGCTGCTGTTCTTCGACGTCGGCGGCTCCATGGACCCCTATGTGCGCACCTGCGAGGAGCTGTTCTCGGCCACCAGGACCGAGTTCAAGCACCTGGAGTACTACTACTTCCACAACGCGCTCTACGATTACGTGTGGAAGGACAATTTCCGCCGCTTCAACGAGAAGACGGAAACCATCGACCTGCTGCGCACCTATGCGAGCGATTACAAGGTGATCTTCGTCGGCGATGCCTCCATGTCGCCCTACGAGCTGGAAAGCCCCGGCGGCAGCGTCGAGTACTACAACAAGGAAACCGGTGTCGAGTGGCTGCAGCGGATGGTCGATACCTATCCCAAGCTGATCTGGCTGAACCCGGTGCGCCGGGATTACTGGGAGCACACCCCCACCATCCAGCGGGTGCGCAGCATCCTCGAAGACCGCATGTTTCCGCTCACGCTCGGGGGGCTGGACGAGGGCATCTCGCTGCTGGCGAAGTAGCCGCCGGCCAGCGCCCCGATGTCGCGACCTGCGCCGGCCCCCGCTGCCCTCGACCGCGGTCGGGCCGCCCTGGAGGACTGCCGCACCCATGAGGTGGCGGCACTGCGCCGGGACCTGGAGCGCGCCGCCGCGCGCCTGCGCAGGGGCCTGCCCGCCGACCGCGCCCTGAGCGGCGTCGAGGCGCGGATCGCGGCGTCCGCGGCGCAGGTCGCCGCGCGCCGCGCCAGCATTCCGGCCATCCATTATCCGGAGGAACTCCCGGTCTCCGCCCGGCGCGCGGAGATCGCCGCGGCGCTGCGCGATCACCAGGTGGTGATCGTGGCTGGCGAGACCGGTTCCGGCAAGACCACCCAACTGCCCAAGATTTGCCTGGAACTGGGGCGCGGCGCGCGCGGGCTGATCGGCCACACCCAGCCGCGCCGCATCGCCGCGCGCACCGTGGCCGCCCGCATCGCCGAGGAGTTGCGCACCCCCCTGGGCGGGCTGGTCGGCTATCAGGTCCGCTTCACCGACCAGACCGCGGATGGCACCCTGGTCAAGCTGATGACCGACGGCGTGCTGCTCAACGAGATCGCCCGCGATCCCCGGCTCGCCCGTTACGACACCCTGATCATCGACGAGGCCCACGAGCGCAGCCTCAACATCGACTTCCTGCTCGGCTACCTCCAGCGGATCCTGCCCGACCGGCCGGAGCTGCGGGTGATCGTCACCTCGGCCACCATCGATGTCGCGCGCTTTGCCGCGCATTTCGGCGGCGCCCCGGTCATCGAGGTGTCGGGGCGCGGCCATCCGGTGGAGATCCGCTACCGGCCGCCGGAGCCCGATGCCGACCCGGTCGCGGCGGCGGTGGCGGCCATCGCCGAGCTGGTCGATTCCCCCCAGCGGGGCGACGTGCTGGCGTTCTTCGCCTCCGAGCGCGAGATCCGCGAGGCCTCGGTGCAGTTGCGCCGGCGGGCGCTGCCCGGGGTGGAGGCCCTGCCGCTCTACGCCCGCCTCGGGCTGGCCGAGCAGAACCGGGTGTTCCAGCCCGGCCGCGGGGTGCGGGTGGTGCTGGCCACCAATGTCGCGGAGACCTCGCTCACCGTGCCCGGGATCCGCTACGTGGTCGACGGCGGCCGGGCGCGGATCAGCCGCTACAGCTATCGCACCAAGGTGCAGCGCCTGCCGGTGGAGGCGATCTCCCGGGCCAGTGCCAACCAGCGCGCCGGGCGCTGCGGGCGGATCGGCCCGGGAGTCTGCGTGCGCCTCTATGCCGAGGCCGACTTCCTCACCCGGCCGGAATACACGGATCCGGAGATCCTGCGCACTAATCTGGCCGCGGTCATTCTGCGCATGCTGGAGCTGCGACTGGGGGATATCCGGGAATTTCCGTTTCTGGATCCGCCCGATCAGCGCCAGATCAACGACGGCTTCCAGTTGCTGCACGAGTTGCAGGCGATCACGCCCGGCGGTGAGCTGACCGACATCGGCCGCGCCCTGAGCCGGCTGCCGGTGGATCCGCGGCTGGGCCGCATGCTGGTGGCGGCGGTGGCCGAGAACTGCCTGCGGGAAGTCCTGGTGATCACCGCGGCGCTGAGCATCCAGGATCCCCGCGAGCGGCCGGCCGACCAGCGCCAGGCCGCCGAGGAGCGCCAGCGCCAATGGCTCGATCCGCAATCCGATTTCGTCACCCTGCTCAACCTCTGGAACGACCTGGAAGCGCGCCGCCAGCAGCTCTCGCGCAGTGCCTTCGAGCGCCACTGCCGCCAGCACTTCCTGTCGCCGCTGCGCCTGCGCGAATGGCGCGACCTGCATCACCAGTTGCATCTGGCCTGCCGCGATCTGGGCTGGCACGACAACCGCGCGCCGGCCACGGCCCGCCAGATCCATCGCGCGCTGCTGTGCGGCCTGCTCACCCAGGTCGGCGTGCGCGGCGAGCGGCGCGAATACCAGGCGCCGCGCAACCTGCGCTTTCAGGTCTTTCCGGGGTCCGCGGTGGCCAAGGCGGCGCCGCGCTGGGTGATGGCCGCCGAGTTGATCGAGACCAGCCGCCTGTACGCCCATCTGTGCGCCGCCATCGAACCCGAGTGGCTGGTGGAATTCGCCGGGCATCTGGTCAGGAAGAGCCACAGCGAGCCCCACTACAGCGCCCGCCACGGGCAGGTGCTGGCCTGGGAGCGGCAGACCCTCTACGGCCTGGTGATCCAGGAGCGCGGGCGCGTCGGCTACGCGGCGCTGGATCCCGCGGGTGCGCGCGAGATCTTCATCCGCGAGGCACTGGTGGAGGGCGGCTACCAGCGCGGCGGCCAGGGTGCCTTTTTCCGCCACAACCAAGCGTTGGTCGAAGAGCTGCAGGAACTGGAGGATCGCTTCCGGCGCCGCGACATCCTCGCCGACACCGAGGCGCTGTTCCGCTTCTACGCCGAGCGTGTGCCGGCGGACATCACCGGGTTGCGCGCCTTCGAGCACTGGCGCCGGCAGGCCGAGCGGCAGGATCCGCGGCTGTTGTTCGCGCCCCGCGAGCGGCTGCTGCGCAACGCGCCCCTGGCCGGCGAGGAGGCCCAGTTTCCCCGCGAGGTCGCCTGGGGCGGCGTGACCTATCGGATCGACTACCGCTTCGAGCCCGGCGCGCCCGGCGACGGCGTCACCCTGGTGGTGCCGGTGGCAGCGCTCCACCAGGTGCCCGAGCATCGGGGCGACTGGCTGGTGCCCGGACTGTTGCGCGACAAGTGCACGGAGCTGATCAAGACATTGCCGCGCCAGTGCCGGCGGCCGCTGGTGCCGATCCCGGACACGGTGGATCGCCTGCTCGACGGGTTGCGGCCGGAGGATCGACCGCTCACCGCAGTCCTCGCCGAACGCATCCTGCGGCTCACCGGCCAGCAGGTGCCGGCCGACGCCTGGCAACCCGGACGGCTGGATGCCTTCTATCACCTGAATTACCGGCTGATCGACGAGCACGGCGCGGTGCTGGAGCAGAGCCGCGAGCTCGCCGAGCTCAGGCGCAAGTACCGCGACCGGGTGCGGGCGGCGCTGCGCGCGCCCGAGGGCCCGAGCCCGGAGCGCACCGGGCTGCGCGACTGGAGCTTCGGCGAACTCCCGGAGGTGGTCGCTATCGACCGCAACGGCCTTCAGGTGCGGGCCTATCCGGGCCTGGTCGACGAGGGCGACAGCGCGGCCCTGCGGCTGTTCGACACGCCGGCCGCGGCCACCGCCGCCACCCGCCTGGGGCTGATCCGGCTGGCCGCGCTGGCGCTCGGCGATACCCTCAAGTATTTGCGCAAGGAGCTGTTCAGGGGCGCGGCCCTGCAACTCGCGGCGGCGGGTCTGCCGGCCCGCGAAGCGCTGGTCGAAGAGGTCATCGGGGGCGCGCTCGAACGGGCGCTGTTCGCCGGTCGCCCCCCGCCCCGGGACGCCGCCGCCTTTGCCGCCTGCCTCGAGGGTCGCCAGCGGGTGGTGGAGATCGCCCAGCGCCTGGCCGCCCAGGTGCTGTCCTGGGCCGAGGAACTGCGCGCCCTGCGCGGGATGCTGGCGGCGCGCGAGGCGCGCTTTCCCGAGGCGGTGGCCGAGGGCCGGGCGCAGCTCGAGTTTCTGTTGCGGCCGGGGTTCCTGCGCGATACCGAGCCCCGCTGGCTGGACCAGTATTCCCGCTATTTCAAGGCCGCCCTGGCGCGTTTCGAGCGGCTGCCCGGGCAACCGGAGCGCGATCGCGCCAACGCTGCCGAGATCGCGGCCCTGCTCGACTGGTGGGCGGCTCGCAGCGCCGAGGACGGGGCGCAGGGTCCGCGGGCCCGCGCGGCGCTCGCCGATTTCCGCTACCGGATCGAGGAGCTGCGCGTCTCGCTCTGTGCCCAGCAGCTCAAGACCCTGGTGCCGGTCTCTCCCAAGCGGCTCGCCGCGCTGCGCGCCGAGCTGGAACGGGAGTTTGCCATTTCAGCCGGCCGCCCCTAGAATGGCGCCCCCGCCGGCGCTGCCGGCGGCTCCTTGCCGCACCGCTAACCCGGGCGGCTGCAATCCACGGGGAGCGACAATGCGTCATTACGAGATCGTGTTTCTGGTCCATCCGGACCAGAGCGACCAGGTCGGCGCCATGATCGACCGCTACGTCAGTATCGTCGAATCCGGCGGCGGCAGCGTGCACCGCCGCGAGGACTGGGGCCGCCGTCCGCTGGCCTATCCGATCCAGAAAGTCCATAAGGCACACTACGCCCTGCTCAACGTCGAGTGCGGGCAGGAGGCGATCGAGGAACTCGATTCGGCATTCCGCTTCAACGATGCGGTGCTGCGCAGCCTGATCATCCGGCGCGATCGGGCGATGACCGAGGAGACCCAGTTCCTCAAGGAAGAGCGCGCCGACCGGGCCGAAAAGGAAGCGCGGGAGCGCCGCGAGGCCGAGCGCGCCGCGCGCGCCGCGGCCGAGGGTGAAGCGAGTGCCGCAGCGGAGGAGCCCGCGGTGGCCGGCGCCGGGGAGGAGGAGAGTTGACCATGTCCAAATTCAATCGTCGGCGCAAATTCTGCCGGTTCACCGCCGAAGGCATCACCGAGATCGACTACAAGGATCTCGAGCTGCTGCGGCCCTATGTATCGGAAACCGGCAAGATCGTCCCCAGCCGCATCACGGGGACCAACGCGCGCTATCAGCGGCAACTGGCGACCGCGATCAAGCGGGCGCGGTTCCTGGCGCTGCTGCCCTACAGCGACAGTCACAAGTAATCCGGGACGGCGCCGTGCTCGCCCTGGCGCGGTTCGTCATGGCCAGCCGGGCCCGCGCCGGCCTGGTCGCCGCCGCAGGCAATCTGCTGCCGCTGATCAGTCCGGCGACCGTGGCGCTGGTGGCGCTGCGCAAGGGCTGGCGCGAAGGGCTGCTGGTGGCCCTGTGGGCGGCGCTGCCCCTGGTGGCACTGTTCCAGGCCGGTGGGATGACCCCGGTGCTGGTCGCGGCGTCGCTGCTGACCCTGGCCGTGGTGATGGTGGCCGCGCTGATGCTGCGCGCCACCGCGTCCTGGCAGTTCGCGCTGCTCGCGCTGGTCGGGAGCAGCGCCGCGTTCGCCCTGGTGCTGGGGTGGCTGCTAAGCGCCGAGGTCGCCGCCTTCGGGGCCGGGCTCGGCAAGCTGTTCGCGCAGCTGCAGGCCGCCGGTCGGGGGCCGGGCTGGGAGCCGGATACGACGGCAGTACTCGGGCTGCTGGCCTGGGTGATGGCGGCGAGCGGGCTGGGCAGCCTGTTGCTGGGGCGCTGGTGGCAGGCGCTGCTCTACAATCCCGGCGGGCTCGGCCGGGAGTTGCGCGGCCTGCGGCTGAGCGCCCCTGCGGCACTGGGGCTGATGGCCGGACTGGTGGCCTGCCAGCTGGGCCCGGTGGGCTATCTGGCCTGGGGCAATCTGCTGGGCCTGCCGCTGTTCGTGAACGGGGTGGCACTGGTGCATCACCTGGTCGCGGCGTCCCCGCGGGTCGGCACGCACTGGCTGGCGGTATTCTATGTCGGGCTGGTGTTGTTGTTCGGGCCCCTGGGGGCATTGCTGACCGGGGTGGGTTTCCTGGACAGCCTGATGGATCTGCGGGCGCGCCTGGCCCGCCGGTCGGATGATCCGGGCGGGTCCGGCGGGGACCCTTGATCGGCTGAACAAGCGAGGTATTGGCGATGGAAGTGATTCTGTTGGAAAAGACCGGCCGGCTCGGCGATATCGGCGACCGGGTCAAGGTGAAGGCGGGTTACGGGCGCAACTACCTGATCCCGCAGGGCAAGGCGGTATTCGCCACGGCCGAGAACCTGGCCCGCTTCGAGGCCCGGCGCACCGAGTTGGAGCGGGTCGCGGCGGAGCGGCTCGCGGCGGCCCAGGCGCTCGCCGAACGCATCGGTCAGGTCGGCACGCTCAGCATCGGCGCCGCGGCCGGCGAAGGCGGCAAGCTGTTCGGCTCGATCGGGGCGCGGGACATCGCCGATGCGCTGGCCGCGGCGGGAATCGAGGTGCCGCGCACGGCGATCCGGCTGCCGACCGGCGGTATCCGCGAATTGGGCGAGTGGAGCGTCGAGATCCAACTGCACTCCGATGTGATGCAGGTGCTGAGCCTGCGGGTGGTCGAGGAGTGATGCAGCCGGTCCCCGCCGTGCGGTGGGGATCCCGAGAGCTGGTGAATTTTTCAAGCGCTCGGCCCGGCCGGGGAGGGCCGGTCGCGGATCGAGCGCGCCAGTGCCTGATCCGCGCGAGCAAGTCCGGGCCTGTACCGGACTTGCGACGGAAGAAATGCACGGGACGTGTATTTCTTCACAGACTCTGAGTGGGCCGGATCGCAGGGGCCGGGCGTATGGCGCAATGGCTGCCGGAGGATCTCGACGATCCGCAACTGCCGCACTCGCTGGAGGCGGAGCAGGCCGTGCTGGGCGGCCTGATGCTGGCCGGCCAGTCCTTCGACGAAGTCGCCGGTATCCTGTCCGAAGCGGATTTCTTTCTCCGCGACCACCGCATCATCTATGCCGCCATGGGCCAACTGGCCCATGCGGGCCACCCGCTCGATCCCCTGACCCTCACCGAAGCGCTGAAGAACCAGGGGCGCCTGGCGGAAGCCGGCGGCGACAGCTATCTGTCGGATCTGTTCAACAATGCCCCGGGGACCGCGAACCTGCGCGTGTATGCGCAGATCGTCCTGGAGCGGTCGGTGGTGCGGCGGCTGATCGATGCCGCCACCGATATCCTGCGCAAGGGCTACAACCCGCTGGGCTGGGACAGCAGCAAGCTGCTCGCCGAGGCCGAGCGGCGGCTGCTCGAGGTCATGGAGCACCGCCCCAAGGCGGGCGGCTTTCGGCACGCCACCGAGGTGCTGCGCGAGGTCGTCGCCCGCATCGACGAACTCCACCACAACGACTCTCCGATCACCGGACTGGCCAGCGGCTTTACGGATCTCGACGGGATGACCGCGGGCTGGCAGGATTCCGATCTGGTGATCGTCGCCGGGCGGCCGTCGATGGGCAAGACCGCCTTCGCACTCAACATGGCGGCACACGCCATGCTGCATCAGGAGCGGCCGGTGCTGGTGTTCAGCCTGGAGATGCCGGCCAGCCAGTTGGTCATGCGCCTGCTGTCGTCGCTGGGCCGCATCGATCAGACCCGCGTGCGCACCGGGCGCCTGGAGCCCGAGGACTTCCCCAAACTGGCCGGGGCCGCCGCGCGGCTCAAGGACCGGCCGCTGTACATCGACGATACCCCGGGTCTCAATCCCATGGAGCTGCGCAACCGGGTGCGGCGCCTGGTTCGCGAGGGGCGCGATGCGCTGCGCGCGCGCGCGCCGGAGCTGGCGGTCGAACAGCTCGAGCTGGCGGCGCGGCCGGCGCTGATCCTGGTCGACTATCTGCAACTGATGGCGGCGGCCACGCCCGTCGAAGGCCGGGTGCAGGAGATTTCCCAGATCTCGCGGGAATTGAAAAACATCGCCCGCGAGTTCAATTGTCCCCTGGTGGCGCTCTCGCAGTTGAGCCGCAACGTCGAGCAGCGGCCCAACAAGCGGCCGATCAACTCGGACCTGCGCGAATCCGGGGCCATCGAACAGGACGCCGACGTCATCCTGTTCATCTATCGCGACGAGGTGTATCACGAGGATACCCCCGACAAGGGGGTGGCGGAGATCATCATCGGCAAGCAGCGCAACGGGCCCATCGGCGTCGTCCGACTGGCGTTCCTGGGCCAGTACACCAGGTTCGAGAATCTGGCGCGCGACTATTTTGCGGAGCGCAATTGAAATGGCGGAACATCCGAGCGGTGAAGTCATGAACATCTACCATCGCATCGAGACCCTGCGCCAGGCGCTGGCCGACCAACGCGCCCAGGGGCGCACCATCGCCCTGGTGCCCACCATGGGCAACCTGCACGAGGGGCACATGCAGTTGGTGCGCCTGGCCAAGCAGCATTGCGATCTGGTGGTGGTCAGCATCTTCGTCAACCCGCTGCAGTTCGGGCTCAACGAGGACTGGGAACAGTATCCGCGCACCCTGGAAGCGGATATCGCCAGGCTGGAGGCGGAGGACTGCGACTATCTGTTCCACCCCTCCGAAAAGGAGATATACCCCAATGGAATGGCAGACCAGACCAGAGTTGTAGTGCCGACTATGACTGATATACTCTGCGGCGCCAGCCGGCCCGGGCATTTCGAGGGCGTGACCACGGTGGTGTCCAAGCTGTTCAACATCGTGCAGCCCGACAAGGCAGTGTTCGGGATCAAGGACTACCAGCAGCTGGCGGTGATTCGGCGCATGGTGGAGGATCTTTGCATTCCCGTGGAGATCGTCGCGGCGCCCATCGCCCGCGACGCGGACGGGCTGGCGTTGAGTTCCCGCAACAGCTACCTCACGGCTGACGAGCGCCCCAGGGTCACGGTGCTGTACCGGGCCCTGTGCTGGTGCCGCGACCAGGTGGCGCTGCACCACCGGCGCGACTTCGCCGCGCTGGAGGAGGCGGCGGCGCGGCAGCTCCAGGAGGCAGGATTTCGGCCCGACTACATCAGCATCTGCAACGCCCGGACCCTGGATCCGGCGGCGCATGATGACCGGGAACTGGTGGTGCTGGGAGCCATGTACACCGCCGGTGCCCGTTTGATCGACAATGTGACCCTGACTTTGGGGTAGGGGGGTGAAGACGTGCTGAGCACTCTGTTGAAAGCCAAGCTGCATCTGGCCACCGTGACCCAGGCGGAGCTCTGGTACGACGGCTCGTGCGCGATCGACAGCGACCTGCTGGAGCTGGCGGGGTTGCGCGAGTTCGAACAGATCGACATCTACAACGTCAACAACGGCGAGCGGTTCACGACCTACATCATTCGGGCGGAAGCCGGCTCGCGAACCATCTCCATGAATGGCGCGGCGGCGCGCAAGGTCCAGGTGGGCGACCGGGTGATCATCGCCACCTATGGCCAGTGCACGGAAGAAGAGGCCGCCCGTCACAAGCCCAAACTCGTCTACCTCAGGGCCGACAACAGCGTCGAGCGGACCGCGAACACGATTCCCGTACAGATCGCATCCTGAGCGGGCGCCATTCCCAGCCCGATCGACCCGGGGGAGCCGATGTCTGAATTTCCTGTCTATCCCGTGCCCGATGCCTGGCGCCGCGACGCCTACATCGATGCGGCACGCTACCGGGAAATGTATCGCCGCTCGGTGGCCGAACCGGACCAGTTCTGGGCCGAGCAGGCCCGCCAGTTCCTGGACTGGGAGCAGCCGTGGACCCAGGTGCGCGGCGGCGATTTCGCGGCCGGCACCGCCACCTGGTTCGCCGGCGGCAAGCTCAACGCGGCGGCCAACTGCATCGACCGCCACCTCGCCACCCGCGGCGACCAGGTGGCGATCCTGTGGGAGGGGGATGATCCGGCCGACAGCCGCCGGGTCACCTACCGGGAACTGCATGGGGAGGTGTGCCGGCTGGCCAATGCGCTGCGCGCCCGGGGCGTGGCGCGCGGCGATCGGGTGTGCATCTACATGCCCATGGTGCCGGAGGCCGTCTGCGCCATGCTGGCCTGCGCCCGCATCGGGGCGATCCACTCGGTGGTGTTCGGCGGCTTCTCTCCCGAAGCGCTCAAGGATCGCATCCTGGATTCCGACTGCCGGGTGCTGATCACCGCCGACGAGGGTCTGCGGGGCGGGCGCCGCATCCCGCTCAAGAGCAATGCCGACGCTGCCCTGGCGCACTGCCCCAATGTCCACACCTGCCTGGTGCTGCGCCGCACCGGTGGCGGGATCGCCTGGCATCCGCAGCGCGATCTCTGGTACCACGAAGCGGTCGCGGCGGCGGCTGCGGAGTGCCCGGCGGAGGCGATGGACGCCGAGGATCCGCTGTTCATCCTCTATACGTCCGGTTCCACCGGCAAACCCAAGGGTGTGCTGCACACCACCGGCGGCTACCTGCTGCAGGTGGCGATGAGCCACAGGTATGTGTTCGACTACCGCGACAGCGACGTCTTCTGGTGTACCGCCGACGTCGGCTGGGTCACCGGGCACAGCTACATCGTCTACGGGCCCCTGTGCAACGGCGCCACCACCCTGGTGTTCGAGGGCGTGCCCACCTGGCCCGACGCCTCCCGCTTCTGGCAGGTGGTCGACAAGCACCGGGTCAACCAGTTCTACACCGCGCCCACCGCGCTGCGTGCGCTGATGGGCGCCGGCGACGAATTCGTCACCCGGACCTCGCGCCGGAGCCTCAGGCTGCTGGGCACCGTGGGCGAGCCCATCAACCCCGAGGCCTGGGTCTGGTATCACCGGGTGGTCGGGGAGGGCCGCTGCCCGATCGTGGACACCTGGTGGCAGACCGAGACCGGCGGCCACATGCTCACACCGCTGCCGGGGGCGACCGACCTCAAGCCGGGTTCGGCGACCCTGCCGTTCTTCGGGGTGCAGCCGGCACTGCTGGATGGGGCGGGACAGGAGATCGAGGGGCCGGGCGAAGGCAATCTGGTCATCAAGGCGCCCTGGCCCGGACAGATCCGCACCGTGTTCGGGGATCACCAGCGGATGCTGGACACCTATTTCACCATCTATCCGGGCTACTACTTCACCGGCGACGGGGCACGCCGCGACGCCGACGGCTACTACTGGATCACCGGGCGGGTCGACGACGTGATCAATGTCTCCGGGCACCGCATGGGCACCGCCGAGATCGAGAGCGCCCTGGTCCTGCACGAGCGGGTCGCCGAGGCCGCGGTGGTGGGCTTCCCCCATCCCATCAAGGGGCAGGGCATCTACGCCTATGTCACGCTGATGGCCGGCGTCGAACCTTCCGAGCAACTCCGCCAGGAACTCCTGGAGCTGTGCACGCGCGAGATCGGCGCCATCGCCAAACCCGACATCATCCAGTGGGCGCCGGGGCTGCCCAAGACCCGGTCCGGCAAGATCATGCGCCGCATCCTGCGCAAGGTTGCGGCCAGCGAGCTGGACAATCTTGGCGATACCTCTACCCTGGCCGATCCCGCGGTGGTCGACGAGCTGGTCCGCAACCGCCAGGCGCCCTAGGGGTTCGCCGTCCTCATGGGGTCATTGCGGATCGGCAGGGCGCACCGCCTGGAGGCTGCGGAGTTGCGCCGCCGCGTGGACGCGCTGGCGGATCGGCTGGTGGCGCGCTATGGCGGAGGCTGCCAGTGGCGGGGCGACACGCTCCACTACCGGCGGCCGGGCGGAATCGATGCCGAGATCCACTGCGCCGCGGATCAACTGAGGGTCGAGGTCAGCCTGGGCCCGCTGGCGAATTTTCTGCGCGGCACCATCGAGCGCGAACTGAAGACTGCCCTCGACAACCAGTTCGGCGACTGAAGCGCGCCGGTTCAGGTCCCCACCGCGCGCCGGGCCGCGGGCAGTGCTGCCGGGCGATCCCAGCGGTAGACCCGCATCGGGGGAATGTTGCGCAGTTCGATCTGCCGGCGCGGCACACCCAGCACCGGGCGCGCGAGCCTGGCCACCTGGGCGCTGACCTGGTAGGCGACGAAGCGGCCGCCCGGCGCCAGGGTTTCGGCGATCACCTCGAGAATGCGGCTGCCCAGCTGCCGGTCCATGGTCGAGAAGGGGATTCCGGAGATCACCGCGTCCGGCGCCGGCAGTGCGTTCCGCTGCAATACCTCGGCGAGCTCCGCGGCGCTGCCGAAGTGGGGAATCAGGCGCGGGTCGCCGATGCGGGTCAGCAATTCCTGAAAGCGCGGATTGATCTCGATGCCGACCAGCCTTGCGTCCGGCGCCATGGCCCGCAGGACGGCGCGCGTGATGCCGCCGGTGCCGGTGCCCAGCTCGACGATGACCCTGGCGCCGGATATTCCCGCCAGGGTCACCACGCGCTGCTCCAGATAGCGGGAACTGGGAATGACCGAGCCGACTTGTCGGGGGTGCTTGAGAAACTGTTGGAGAAAGATTACTCGGTCGTCGGGGACCCTGGTCGAGCGTGGACGCATTGGCAATCTCCCTGTTTGAACTGGTTTTGGTAGTTGGCGATCTCGCCCGGATCCGGCGCCGGACCGGGGCACGAGGCGCGCCCATTGTTGCGCAGCGGCGAGACGCTGGAAACCCCGCCCGGCGCCGATGTCGGGTGCTGTTATGATCCGGGCTGCCGGCGGGCAGGGGTCGCAGGCCTCGCTGTCACCCAGCCCGGCAGGAATCGACAGGGGAGCGGACATGTTCCATTGTGCAGCCGGGCGCGCCACCCGCGAGTCCGGTTTCCGGCACTTGGCCTGGTTCGGCTGGCTCTGCTGGCTGTGCCTGAGCCTGGCCTGGAGCGCCGAGCCGGGGCCACCCACCGAGCAGGAGATCACCGCCCGCATCAATGCGCTGGCCGGCGATGAATCCCTGTCGGAGGCCCAGCGGGAGGCCATCCTGGCCGAGTATCGCCGCGCGCTGGATGCGCTGCTCGAAGCCGCCCGCCATCGCGAACGACTCGAGGCGGTCACCCGGGAGGCGCAGGCGGCGCCCGCCAGAACCCGAGAGCTGGAGCGGCGCATCGCCGGACGCCGTTCGCCCGTGCCGCCGGATCCGAGCCTGTCCTACCAGGAGCTGGATCGGCAGGTCGGCGAGGCCAACGCCGAGCTCGGCGCGGCGCAGATTCGCGCGCAGGATGCCGCCCGCAGGGAGGAGCAGTTGGAGCGCGCCCCGCTCGAGTTGCAGCAGACGCTCGCCGCGGTGCAGGCCGAGCGCGCGGCCGCCCTGGGACAAGCCGTTGCCGGGCGCGCCCTGTCGCAGGAGGAAAAGGCCCGCGAGGCCCTGCGCCTGGCGCAGCTCGCCGCCTGGGACGCGCAGCTCGCCGCGCTCCATGCCGAGCTGGATACCCTGGAGCCGCGGCTCGCGCTCGCCCGGGCCGAGCGGCGCTGGGCGCGGGCCGAGCTCGAAGACCTGGAGGCCCGGGCGGCGCAGTTGCAGCGGCTGCTGGACGGCAGGCGCCAGGCGATCGTGGAGCAGGTCCGCGAGCAGGCTCTGCAGCTCATGCTGCAGGCCGAGGCGCAGCCGGCGGCGGTGGCGGCCGAAACCCGCGCCAACGCCGGGCTGGCCTCGCGGCTCGCGGACCTGATCGCCCGGCTCGACGAGATTGCCGAGACGCGGCGGGAGCTGCGCGCGCGGTTCGACGAGCTGCAAGGGTTGTACGACACCGCCGTCGATCAACTGGAGATCGCCCAGCTCGGCGGCGCCCTCGGCCGGGTGCTGCATCAACAGCGGCAGCAGTTGCCCAGCCTGATTCCGCGCGGCGATCAATTGCGCCAACGCGGCGAAGCCATTGCGCTCGCGCGGTTCGATCAACTGCAGTTGCGCACCGAGCTCAAGCACTGGGAGCGGGCCCCGCAGCTGCTCGAGGAGCGCCTGCGGGAACTGCCGGCGGCGGAACGCGAGCAGTTGCGCCCGCTGCTCGGCGCGCAGTGGGCGACCCGGGAGCAACTGCTGGAGCGGCTGGATCGAACCTATACCGCCTACATCGCGGATCTCGGCGCGCTCGACAAGCTGGAGCGGGAATTGATCCAGTTGTCGGGCAATTATTCGAGCCTGCTCAATCGCAATCTGGTGTGGATCGCCGATGTGCCGCGGCTCGACTGGCGGTGGCCGCTGGCCGCGCTCGCGCCCCTGCTGGAAGCCGCGAACCCGCGGGTATGGCGGGAACTGGCGGGCTCGGTCATCCAGTCCTGGCAGCACCAGCCGGGGTTGTCGCTGCTCGGACTGGCGGTGGTCGTGCTCGCTTACGCGTATCGGCGGTTCCTGCGCGCCCGGTTGAGCCGGCTGGCTGAGTGGGTGAACGACCCGGATCGCGATCGCTTCAGCAATACGCTGGTGGCGGCCCTGATCAGTCTGGCGCTGGCGCTGCCGGTCCCGCTCACCCTGGGGTTTGGCGCCCTGTTGCTGCGCGCGGTCCCGGAATCTGGGCTCTCCCAGGGGTTGGCCGCGGGGTTGCGCGATGCGGCCTGGGTGGCGCTGGTGCTGGAACTGGCCCGGGTGCTGTGCCGCGACCGGGGGTTGCTGGATGCGCACCTCGGATGGAGCGCCGGATTGCGCCGCCGGCTCGCGCAGCCGCTGTACTGGCTGTTGCCGGTAGCGGTCGTTGCGGTGCTCGCGGTCGGCGCCACCAACGCGCTGGGACAACAGGTGGGCACCCTCGGTCGGGCCGGTTTCGTGGTCTGGGCGGTGGCCCTGTCGGGGTTCATCTGGCGGGCGCTGCACCCGGTGCGGGGCCTGCTGTCGGCCCACTTCGTGGAAGCGCGGCGGCATGGCTGGCAGTGGCAGCTCTGGCCGTTGTGGTTCGGCCTGTTCGCGCTCACACCGCTGGCGACCGCGGTGCTGGCGCTGGCGGGCTACTACTACACCGCCCAGCAGGTGCTCGAACGGTTCTGCGCCACCGGGGTGCTGTTGCTGGCGGTGGCGCTCGCCCGGCAGATTGCGCTGCGCGGGCTGGGGCTGTTCGAGGTGCGCATCGCCCGGCGCCAGGCGCTGGCGCGGCGCGATGCGGCCCGCCAGCGTGAAGTGGAGGCCGAAACCCAGGGCGAGGCCACGGTCGAGATCGACGAGGTGCAAGCGGTCGACGTGGCCGCCGTCCACCGCCAGGTCAGCGCGCTGCTGCGGATCGTCACCCTGCTGGCGGTGGGTCTCGGGGCGTGGTGGATCTGGGCGGACCTGTTGCCGGCGCTGGAGGCGCTGCGCGAAATCGTGCTCTGGGAGTATGTGTCCGGCAGCGGGGACTCGAGCGCCACCGCCGCGGTCACCGCCGCCGGGGTGGGGCTCGCGCTGCTGGTCGCGGCGCTGACCTATCTGGCGGCGCGCAATCTGCCCGGGCTGCTGGAAGTGACGGTGTTGCAGCGCCTGGAGGTCGATGCGGGCGCCCGTTACGCAGCCAACGCGGTGAGCCGCTACCTGATCGTCACCCTGGGGGTGCTGGTGGTGGTGAATCTGCTCGGCCTGGAGTGGGGCCGGCTGCAATGGCTGGTCGCCGCGCTCGGCGTCGGTCTGGGGTTCGGTCTACAGGAGGTGGTGGCGAACTTCGTCTCCGGATTGATCATCCTGTTCGAGCGCCCGTTTCGGATCGGGGATACCGTCACCGTGGGTGCGGTGAGCGGCACCGTCACCCGGATCCGGATCCGCGCCACCACCATCACCGACTGGGATCGCAAGGAGTTGATCGTGCCCAACAAGGCGTTCATCACCGATCAACTGGTGAACTGGACGCTGAGCGATCCGGTGCTGCGCGTGCTGGTGAAGGTGGGCATCGCCTATGGTTCGGATACCGCGCTGGCGCGAGGGCTGCTGATGGAGGTCGCCGAGGCCAACCCGCGCGTGCTCGCCGATCCGCCGCCCCAGGTCTGGTTCCTGGGTTTCGGCGACAGCAGCCTCAACTTCGAGGTGCGGGCGTTCGTCATGGGATTGCCCGAGCTGTTGCCGGCCACCCATGAGCTGCACGAGGCGATCGACGCGACCTTCCGCCGCCATGGGGTGGAGATCGCCTTTCCCCAGCGCGACCTGCACCTGCGCAGTCTCGACCCCCGGGTGGCCGAGCTGCTGCGCGGCCAATCGCTGCCGGGCGGACCGGAGATGCCGCCCGCCTGAGCGCGGGCGTGCGTCCCGCAGATACCGCGAAGGTGCGGTTCCGTTACCCGCGCGCCGCCAGCGGGACGATGGAACGCCGTCGCTCGCCGGTGTAGAGCTGGCGCGGGCGGCCGATCTTGTAGCTGTTGCTGATCATCTCGTTCCAGTGGGCGATCCAGCCCACGGTGCGTCCGGTGGCGAAGATCACGGTGAACATCTCGGTGGGGATGCCGATCGCCTTCATGATGATGCCGGAGTAGAAATCCACGTTGGGGTAGAGCTTCTTGTCGACGAAGTAGTCGTCCTCCAGGGCGATCTGCTCCAGTTTCTTGGCGATCTTCAGCAGTGGATCGTCGCCGACGCCGAGTTCCGCGAGGACGTCGTCGCAGGCCTGCTTCATGACCTTGGCGCGCGGGTCGAAATTCTTGTAGACGCGGTGGCCAAAGCCCATCAGCCGGAAGGGATCGTTCTTGTCCTTGGCGCGGCGGACGAATTCGCCGATGCGCCGCTCGTCGCCGATTTCGGCGAGCATCTCCAGCACCGCCTGATTGGCCCCGCCGTGGGAGGGTCCCCAGAGCGCGGCGATGCCGGCGGCGATGCAGGAGAATGGATTGGCGCCGGAGGACCCGGCCAGCCGCACCGTGGAGGTGGATGCGTTCTGCTCGTGATCGGCATGGAGCAGGAACAGCAGGTCCATGGCCCTGGCCAGCACCGGGCTCACCGGCCGGTCCTCGCAGGGGGTGCCGAACATCATGTTGAGAAAGTTCTCCGCGTACCTGAGGTCGTTGCGCGGATACATGTAGGGCTGGCCGATGTAATGCTTGTAGCACATCGCCGCCAGGGTGGGCATCTTGGCGATCAGCCGGTGGGCGGTGATCATCCGGTGCTGGGGGTCGGTGATGTCGAGCGAGTCGTGGTAGAAGGAGGACAGCGCCCCGACTACCCCGCACATCATCGCCATGGGGTGGGCGTCGTAGCGAAATCCGGACAGAAACTGCTCCACCGAGCGATTCACCATGGTATGGGTGGTGATGATGTTCTCGAACTCGGCGCGCTGCGAGGCAGTGGGCAGCTCGCCGTGCAGCAGCAGGTAGCAGGTCTCCAGGTAATCCGACTTTTCCGCCAGCTCCTCGATCGGATAGCCGCGATGCAGCAGGATTCCCTGGTCGCCGTCGATATAGGTGATCTTGGATTCGCAGGAGGCGGTCGCGGTAAAGCCCGGATCGAAGGAAAAATAGTCGTGCTGGCCCAGCGCGCCGATGTCGATCACGCTCTGCCCGAGCGTGCCGGCGCGGATCGGCAATTCGATGGGCGGCTGTCCCGGGATCGTGAGAATCGCTTTGGGATCGGTCATCGGTGTCGTCTCCAATCAACGGCCGGGACGGCGGAGCGTGGCGGCTGGGAAATTGCTTTACGGGAGGCAGCGCAGCCTAGCGCCGCGGCTGCGGCATTGTCAATTTGGCTCCGGCGCGCGTTGTAATTGGCGAACCGTTGTTTCTATAATCCGGCGCCGTCGGGTGGCTTCCAAGGCGCAATGGCGCGCATTGCGCGATCGCGTGCGCCCGGCTTCGGGCACCTCTCCCCCCATCCCCTATTCAGCCCAAGGCAATGCAGCCGTGAACGACAAGAGACCCGTGAACCTGGATATCGGCACCATGCGCCTGCCGATCACCGCTTATGTTTCCATCCTGCACCGCGTTTCCGGAGTGGTCCTGCTCGGGTTGGCCGGGCTTGCGCTGTGGATGCTCGACGCCAGCCTGAGATCCGAAGCCGACTTTGCGGCGCTTCGGGAAATCCTTGGCAGCGGCTGGTTCAGGTTCGTGCTCTGGGCGCTGCTCGCTGCCTTGGCCTACCATCTGGTGGCGGGCGTGCGCCACCTGATCATGGACCTGGGCATCGGCGAAAGCCTGCGCGGCGGGGTGCTCGGCGCCCGCCTGGTCTTGGCGGTCACCGCCTCGCTGGTGATCCTGACGGGAGTCTGGCTATGGCGGTGAAACCGGTAACCACGTTCGGCCGCAGCGGCCTGTCGGATTGGCTGATCCAACGGGTCAGCGCAGTGGTGATCGCGATCTACGTGCTGGTCATGACCGGCTATCTGGTGGCGCACCCGGAGCTGAGCTATGCGCAGTGGGCAGGGCTGCATCAGCAGTTCGGGGTGCGCCTGCTGACGCTGCTGACCGTGCTCGCCATCGCCGCCCACGCCTGGATCGGCATCTGGGCGGTGCTCACCGATTACGTGACCGTGCGGCTACTGGGGCCGATCGCCACCCCGCTGCGGTTGGCGGCGGAATTGGGCGCCATCGCGCTGATTCTGGCCTACGTGGTGTGGGCGATCGACATTCTCTGGGGAGTCTGAGGCGATGGCGCGAGTACACACAATTTCCTTCGACGCCGTGATCGTCGGCGGCGGCGGCGCCGGCCTGCGCGCCGCGCTGCAACTCGCCCAGTCCGGTTACCGGACCGCAGTGATCTCCAAGGTCTTCCCGACCCGTTCGCACACGGTCTCCGCCCAGGGCGGCATCACCTGCGCCATCGCCAGCGCCGATCCGGCCGACCAGTGGCAGTGGCACATGTACGACACCGTCAAGGGGTCGGACTACATCGGCGATCAGGACGCCATCGAATACATGTGCTCGGTGGGCCCCGAGGCCGTATTCGAGCTCGAACACATGGGGTTGCCCTTTTCGCGGACGGAGGAGGGGCGCATCTACCAGCGCCCGTTCGGCGGGCAGTCGAAGAATTTCGGCGAGGGCGGCCAGGCGGCGCGGACCTGCGCGGCGGCAGATCGCACCGGGCATGCCCTGCTCCATACCCTGTACCAGAACAACCTCAAGAACCGCACCGTCTTTCTCAATGAATGGTTCGCCGTCGATCTGGTCAAGAACCAGGACGGCGCGGTGGTGGGCGTGATCGCAATCAATATCGAGACCGGCGAAGTGGTGCACGTGAAATGCCGGGCCACCGTGTTCGCCACCGGCGGTGCCGGCCGCATCTACGCCTCCACCACCAACGCACACATCAACACCGGGGACGGAGTCGCCATGGCGCTGCGCGCGGGGTTTCCGGTGCAGGACATCGAAATGTGGCAGTTCCACCCCACCGGGATCGCCGGCGCCGGGGTGCTGGTCACCGAGGGCTGCCGGGGCGAGGGCGGCTACCTGATCAACCGGGACGGCGAGCGGTTCATGGAGCGCTACGCGCCCAACGCCAAGGATCTCGCCGGCCGGGACGTGGTGGCGCGCTCCATGATCCTGGAGATCATCGCCGGCCGCGGCTGCGGCCCGGACGGCGACCATGTGCTGTTGAAGCTCGATCATCTGGGCGAGGAGGTGTTGCACAGCCGCCTGCCCGGGATCTGCGAGCTGTCCAAGACCTTCGCCCACGCCGATCCGGTCCACGAGCCGATTCCCGTGGTCCCCACCTGTCATTACATGATGGGCGGCATACCGACCAACGTCCACGGCCAGGCCCTGACCCGTGGGCCCGACGGCGGGGATCGCATTGTGCCCGGGCTCTATGCCTGCGGCGAGGTCGCCTGCGTGTCGGTGCACGGCGCCAACCGGCTGGGCGGCAATTCGCTGCTCGACCTGGTGGTCTTCGGGCGGGCGTCGGGGCTGTTCATCGAGCGCGCCCTGCGCGAGGGCATCGAAGCGCGGGAAGCGGCCGAGGAGGACGTCGAAGCGGCCATGACCCGCCTGCGGCGCCTGGAGACCAGCGACGGCGAACGCACCGCGGATCTGCGCCGCGAACTGCAAACCGTGATGCAGAATCACTTCGGCGTGTTCCGCCGCGGCGACTACATGCGCGAGGGCGTGGAAAAGCTCCGTCACCTGCGCGCGCGAATCGCGAACGTCCGCCTGGAGGATCACAGCCAGGCATTCAACACCGCGCGCATCGAGGCCCTGGAACTGCAGAACCTGCTGGAGGTTGCCGAGGCGACCGCGATCGCCGCCGAGGCCCGCGAGGAGAGCCGCGGGGCCCATGCCCGCGAGGACTTCCCGGACCGCGACGACGACCACTGGTTGTGCCATTCGCTGTATCTGCCGGAGACGCGCGAGGTCGCCAAACGCGCCGTCAATTTCGCGCCCCGCACGCGCCCGGCGTTCGCGCCCAAGGCGCGCACTTACTGAGGGTTCCTCCGCCATGCTGAAAGTGAGCGTCTATCGTTACAACCCCGATACCGACAGCGCCCCCCGAATGCAGGATTATCAGGTGGATACCGGCGGCAAGGACCTGATGGTGCTGGACGTCATGGAGCTGCTCAAGGCCCAGGACCCGACGCTGACCTTTCGCCGTTCCTGTCGCGAGGGGGTGTGCGGCTCCGACGGGGTGAACATCAACGGCAAAAACGGGCTGGCCTGCATCACCCCGCTGTCTGAATGCGTCCGGAACGACCGCCTGGTACTGCGGCCGCTGCCCGGGTTGCCGGTGATCCGGGACCTGGTCATCGACATGAGCCAGTTCTATGCCCAGTACGAAAAGATCCGGCCCTGGCTGATCAACGACCAGCCGGCGCCCGCCATCGAGCGCCTGCAGTCGCCGGCGGATCGCGCCAAGCTCGATGGGCTCTACGAGTGCATCCTCTGCGCCTGCTGTTCCACCGCCTGCCCCTCGTTTTGGTGGAACCCGGACAAGTTCATCGGCCCGGCCGGGCTGCTGCAGGCCTACCGCTTCCTGGCCGACAGCCGGGACACGGCCACCGAGGAGCGCCTCGCGGAACTCGACGATCCGTTCAGCGTGTTTCGCTGCCACGGGATCCAGAACTGCGTCGCGGTCTGTCCCAAGGAGCTCAACCCGACCCGCGCGATCGGGCACATCCGCACCATGCTGCTGCGCAGCGGCACCTGATGGCGCCGCGGAGCCGACTCCGGGATGCGCGCGGAGGCTGTTAGACTGGCCGCGCGGCCGGCGGCTGATCGCTGATCGAGGTGATGTCCGATGTCAGAGAGTGTGATCGAGCGGTTGCGGCGCACCTCCCACCTCTCGGGAGGCAACGCCGCCTATGTCGAGGGGTTGTACGAGGCCTATCTGCACGATCCCAACGCGGTATCCGAACAGTGGCGGTCCTATTTCGACGCCCTGCCGCCGCTGGCCGGTGTGGTCGGGCCGGATATTTCCCACGACACCGTGCGGGCGCACTTCGAGCTGCTCGGCCGGCGCCAGGCGCGGCCGGTGCCGGCGCCGGGTTCCGGCGGCATCAACGTCGAACACGAGCGCAAGCAGGTCCGGGTCCTGGAGCTCATCAGCTCCTATCGTGAACGCGGGCACCAGAAGGCGCGGCTCGACCCGCTGGGGTTGATGGAGCGCGACCAGGTGCCGGATCTGGAGCTGGGGTTTCACGGCCTGACGCCGGCCGATCTCGACACCACCTTCCAGACCGGCGCGCTGTACATCGGCAAGGAGGAGGCTACGCTGCGGGAGATCATCGAGGCCCTGGAAGCCACCTACTGCGGCACCCTGGGCCCCGAGTTCATGCACATCACCTCGCTGGAAGAGAAGCAGTGGCTGCAGCAGCGCTTCGAGCGCCAGCGTTCGCGGCCGCGCTACGAGCCGGAACTGCGGATCACCATCCTCGGCCGGCTGACCGCCGCCGAGGGCCTGGAGAAGCACCTGGATTCCAAGTATCCCGGTACCAAGCGGTTCGGACTGGAGGGCAGCGAATCCCTGATTCCGGCCATCGACGCCCTCATCTATCGGGCCGGCGAATACGGCGCCAAGGAAATCGTCATGGGCATGGCCCACCGCGGCCGCCTCAACGTGCTGGTCAATGTGCTCGGCAAGAACCCGGCCGAGCTGTTCGAGGAATTCGAGGGCAAGAAGGCGATCCACACCTCCGGGGACGTCAAGTACCACCAGGGCTTTTCGTCGAACGTCATGACCCCCGGTGGCGAGGTCCATCTGGCGCTCAGTTTCAACCCCTCGCACCTGGAGATCGTGTCCCCGGTGGTCGAGGGTTCCACCCGGGCGCGACAGGACCGGCGCGGCGATGCCCAGGGGCGCAAGGTGGTACCGATCCTGCTCCACGGCGACGCGGCCTTTGCCGGCCAGGGCGTGGTCATGGAGACCTTTCAGCTGTCCCAGACCCGCGCCTTCAGGACCGGCGGCACCGTCCACATCGTGGTCAACAACCAGGTCGGCTTCACCACCAGTCGCCGCGAGGACGTGCGCTCCACGGAGTATTGCACCGACATTGCCAAGATGGTCCAGGCACCGATCTTCCACGTCAACGCCGACGACCCGGATGCCGTGCTGTTCGCCGCGCTGGTGGCGATGGACTACCGCTACCAGTTCCGCAAGGACGTGGTGATCGATCTCGTCTGCTATCGGCGCCGCGGCCACAACGAGACCGACGAGCCCTCGGCCACCCAGCCGCTCATGTACGAGCGGATCCGCAACCACAAGACCACCCGCACCCTGTTCGCCGAGACCCTGATTGCCGAGGGCATCCTCACCGAGCAGCAGTCGCAGCAGATGCTTGACGCCTATCGCGACAGTCTCGACCGCGGCGAGTACGTGGCCTACAACCTGGTGTCTTCGCCGGATACCGCGCTGTTCGTCGACTGGGCTCCCTATCTGGGCCACGACTGGACCACACCGGCGGATACCGGGTTCGATCTGCAGAAGCTGCAGGAGCTCGCCCACCGGATCTGCCACATCCCCGAAGGCATCGTGTTGCAGCGCCAAGTGGAAAAAATCTACGACGACCGCCGCAAGATGGCGGGGGGCGCCCTGCCGCTCAACTGGGGCATGGCGGAACTCCTGGCCTATGCCACGCTGCTGGAGCAGGGCTATCAGGTACGGTTGACCGGCCAGGACACTGGTCGCGGCACCTTTTCCCACCGCCACGCGGTGGTGGTCAACCAGCGGGACGGCTCCACCTATCTGCCATTGCAGCACCTGCGCGACGGCCAGCCCCGCTGCGACATCCACGATTCCATTCTCTCCGAGGAGGCGGTGCTCGGCTTCGAGTACGGGTATTCCACCGCGACGCCCAATGCCCTGGTGATCTGGGAGGCCCAGTTCGGCGACTTCGCCAATGGCGCCCAGGTGGTGATCGACCAGTTCATCGCCGCCGGCGAACACAAGTGGGGTCGGGTGAGCGGGTTGACCCTGCTGCTGCCCCACGGTTACGAGGGCCAGGGGCCGGAGCACTCGTCGGCGCGCCTGGAGCGCTTTCTGCAGTTGTGCGCCGAGGGCAACATGCAGGTGTGCAATCCCACCACTCCCGCGCAGCTGTTCCATATGCTGCGCCGGCAGGCGATCCGCCCGTTGCGCCGGCCGCTGGTGGTGATGAGTCCGAAGTGGATTCTGCGCCATCGGCTGGCCACCTCGTCGCTGGAGGATCTGGCGCACGGCGCCTTCGCGACCGTGATCGCCGATCATCTGCAGGACGCCGGGCGCGTGCGCCGGGTGATCCTGTGTTCCGGCAAGGTGTACTACCACCTGTACGAAGAGCGCGAGAAGCGGGGGCTGGACCAAGTTGCACTGGTGCGCATCGAGCAGCTCTATCCCTTCGACGAGGCCAAGCTGGAGGAAGTGCTGCGCCAGTACCGGCACTGCCGGGACGTGCTCTGGTGCCAAGAGGAGCCGATGAACCAGGGGGTCTGGTACAACCTGCAGCACCACATGCGCGCGGTGCTGGGGCGGATCGACGACCGGATCTACCTGCGTTACGTGGGGCGCGACGCATCGGCCTCTCCGGCCACCGGCTATCTCTCCACCCATCTCGAAGAACAGCAGCGGTTCATCGATCAGGCGCTCGACATATCGCCCTAACGGGCCTTCAGGGGCAAGGAAAATCCGCAGATGACCATCGACATCGTCACTCCCACATTTCCCGAGTCCATTCAGGAGGGCACGGTCGCCAAGTGGCACAAGCGGCCCGGAGATCCGGTCGCGCGCGACGAGGTGCTGGTCGATGTCGAGACCGACAAGGTGGTGATTGAGGTGGTGGCGCCGGCAGACGGCAGCCTGTTGGAAATCCTCCAGCCCGAGCAGGCGATCGTCCACACCGGTGATCTGCTGGCCCGGTTCGCCGAAGGCGCTGGCGCGAGGGCGGGGGCCCGGGCGCCGGCCGAGGAGACGCCGGTCGCGCCGCGGGAGCCGGCCGGCCCCGCTGCAGCTACCGGCACCGGGGGCTTCGCCAGCCCCGCGGCGCGCAAGCTCGCGCAAGAGCGCGGCCTGGACCTGGCCCGGATCGCCGGCAGCGGCCGCGACGGCCGCATCACCAAGGAGGACGTCGTCAACTATCGCCCGCCCCAGGAGCCGCCGCCGGCCCGTCCCGCGGCGGTTCCGGCGACCCCGCCGGCGCCCGGGGCAGAGCCTGGGGTTCCGGCTGTCGTCGGCGAGCGCCTGGAGCGGCGGGTGCCCATGAGCCGGATGCGGGCGCGCATCGCCGAGCGCCTGCTCGAGGTCACCCGGACCACCGCCATGTTGACCACCTTCAACGAGGTGGACATGCATCGCGTGATGGACGTGCGCACCCAGTACAAGGACGAATTCGCCCGGGTCCACAACGGCGTGCGGCTCGGGTTCATGAGCTTTTTCGTCAAGGCCGCCGTGGAGGCGCTGAAGCGCTTTCCCCAGGTCAACGCCTCGATCGACGGCAACGACATCATCTACCACGCCTATCAGGACATCGGTGTCGCGGTGTCCACCGATCGCGGCCTGGTGGTGCCGGTGCTGCGCGATGCCGACCACCTCAGCATGGCCGAGATCGAGAGCAAGATCGCCGATTTCGGCGAGCGCGCGCGCACCGGCAAGCTGACCATCGAGGAGATGACCGGCGGCACCTTCACCATCACCAACGGCGGGGTGTTCGGCTCCCTGCTGTCGACGCCGATCCTCAATCCGCCGCAGGCGGCGATCCTGGGCATGCACGCCATCAAGGAGCGCCCGGTGGCGGAGAACGGCGCGATCGTCGTTCGCCCCATGATGTATCTGGCGCTGTCGTACGATCATCGCCTGATCGACGGGCGCGACGCGGTGCGGTTTCTGGTGGCGATCAAGGAGATGATCGAATATCCCGCCAAGATTCTGCTGCAAATCTGACCATCACCGGACCGGGTTATGTCGAATTCATTTGATGTCATCGTCATCGGGGGCGGTCCGGCGGGTTATGTGTGCGCCATCCGCGCCGCGCAGCTCGGCCTGTCGGTCGCCTGCATCGAGCGCTATCGCAATGCCGAAGGCCAGGGTGTCCTGGGTGGCACCTGTCTCAACATCGGCTGCGTGCCGTCCAAGACGCTGCTCGACAGCTCGCACCGCTACGAGCAGGCGGCGCACGAATTGAGCGCGCACGGCATCGGCGTGACCGGTATCAAGCTCGATGTGCCGACCATGATCGGGCGCAAGAATGCCATCGTGAAACAGTTGACCGGCGGGATCGCGGCGCTGTTCAAGGCCAATGGCGTCACCCCGCTGTACGGGTCGGGAAAGTTGCTCGCCGGGCGCAAGGTCGAGTTCACCGGCCACGACGGCGCGGTGCAGGTGCTCGAGGCCGCGAATGTGGTGCTGGCCACCGGCTCCCAGCCCATCGACATCCCGGTGGCGCCGGTGGATGGCAAGGTCATCCTCAACTCCACCGGGGCGCTCGACTTGGAGCGGGTGCCCAAGCGGCTCGGCGTGATCGGGGCCGGGGTCATCGGACTGGAGTTGGGCAGCGTCTGGCGCCGTTTGGGGTCGGAAGTGGTACTGATGGAGGCCCTCGACATATTTCTGGCGATCATGGACCAGCAGATCGCCCGCGAGGCCCTCAAGACGCTGACCAAACAGGGCCTCGACATCCGCATGAGTTGCCGGGTCACGGGCAGCGCGGTGCGCCGCGGCAAGGTGGAGGTGACCTACCAGACCGCCGACGGCGCCGAGCAGCGGGAGACGTTCGATCAATTGATCGTCTGCGTCGGCCGCCGCCCGCAGACCGAGAATCTGCTGGCGCCGGATTGCGGCGTCAACCTCGACGAGCGCGGCCTGGTGTTCGTGGACGATACCTGCGCCACCAATGCGCCCGGGGTGTGGGCCATCGGCGATGTGGTGCGCGGGCCCATGCTGGCGCACAAGGGCTCGGAGGAGGGCGTCATGGTCGCCGAGCGGATCGCCGGCCAGCAGACCCAGATGAACTACGGCATCATCCCCAACGTCATTTACACCCAGCCGGAAATCGCTGCCGTGGGGCTTACCGAAGAACAGGTCAAACAGTCCGGCGAGCCCTATCGGGTCGGCACCTTCCCGTTCGCCGCCAATGCCCGCGCCCTGGCCGCGGACGCCGGTTCGGGCCTGGTGAAGCTCATCGCCCACGCCGAGACCGATCGGGTGCTGGGCTGTCACGTGATGGGGCCGGCGGCCGCCGAACTGGTCCAGCAGGCGGCGATCGCCATGGAGTTCGGCAGCAGCGCCGAGGACTTGGGCATGATGGTGTTCTCCCACCCGACGTTTTCCGAGGCGCTGCACGAGGCTGCCCTGGCGGTCAACGGCCACGCGATCCACACCGCCAACCGCCGCGCGCGGAAGACCAGATAGTCCGCTCGGCTCCACCCCACCACAACCGCATCCAGCCATGGGAAATCCGCTATGAATCTGCATGAATACCAGGGCAAGCAGCTGTTTGCCGAGTACGGCCTGCCGGTATCCCGGGGCGTGGCCGCCGAGACCGTCGAGGAGGCCGCAGCCGCGGCCGCCACGATCGGCGGATCGCGCTGGGTGGTCAAGGCCCAGGTGCACGCCGGCGGTCGCGGCAAGGCGGGCGGCGTCAAACTGGTGGACTCGCCGGACGCCATCCGCGCCTTCGCCCGACAGTGGCTCGGCCAGCGCTTGGTGACCTATCAGACCGACGCTCAGGGCCAGCCGGTGAGCCGGATCCTGGTGGAGCCCTGCACGGACATCGCCCGGGAACTGTACCTGGGTGCTGTGGTGGATCGCGCCAGCCGGCGGATCGTGTTCATGGCCTCCACCGAGGGTGGCGTCGAGATCGAAAAGGTCGCCCACGAGACCCCGGAGAAGATCCTCAAGGCGAGCATCGATCCCCTGACCGGCGCACAGCCCTTTCAGGCCCGCGAGCTGGCGTTCCGGCTGGGCCTGAGCGGCAAGCAGATCGGCCAGTTCACCCAGATTTTTCTCGGGCTGGCGCGGCTGTTCCAGGACAAGGATCTGGCGCTGATCGAAGTGAACCCGCTGGTGATCACCGCGGCCGGCGATCTCCACTGCCTCGACGCCAAAATCAATGTGGACGGCAATGCCCTGTTCCGGCAGCCCGGGCTCAAGGCCATGCACGACCCCTCGCAGGAAGATCCCCGCGAGGCCCATGCCGCCCAGTGGGATCTCAACTATGTCGCCCTGGACGGCAATATCGGCTGCATGGTCAATGGCGCCGGGCTGGCGATGGGGACCATGGACATCGTCAAGCTGCACGGCGGTGCGCCGGCCAATTTCCTCGACGTGGGCGGCGGCGCCACCCGGGAGCGGGTCACCGAGGCGTTCAAGATCATTCTGTCCGACACCAATGTGAAGGCGGTGTTGGTGAACATTTTCGGCGGCATCGTGCGCTGCGACCTGATCGCCGAGGGCATCATCGGCGCGGTGCAGGAAGTCGGCGTGGCGGTGCCGGTGGTGGTGCGCCTGGAGGGCAACAACGCCGACCGGGGCGCCGCCCTGCTCGCCGAGAGCGGGTTGAACATCATCGCCGCGCAGAGCCTGACCGACGCGGCGCAACGAGTGGTAGCGGCGGCGGAGAAGGGCGCATGAGCATTTTGATCGACAGCAACACCAAGGTGATCTGCCAGGGCTTCACCGGCGCCCAGGGCACCCAGCACTCCGAACAGGCGCTGGCCTACGGCACCAAACTGGTCGGCGGCGTCACCCCCGGCAAGGGCGGCCAGCAGCATCTCGGCCTGCCGGTGTTCGACACCATGGCCGACGCGGTGGCGGCCACCGGAGCCGACGCCTCGGTGATCTATGTGCCGGCGCCCTTCTGCAAGGACTCGATCCTGGAGGCGGCCCACAGCGGCGTGCGGCTCATCGTGTGCATCACCGAGGGCATCCCCACCCTGGACATGCTGGTGTGCAAGGTCAAGTGCGACGAATTGGGCGTGCGCCTGATCGGCCCCAACTGCCCCGGCGTCATCACCCCGGGCCAGTGCAAGATCGGCATCATGCCCGGCCACATCCATCTGCCCGGCCGGGTGGGCGTGGTGTCCCGCTCCGGCACCCTGACCTATGAGGCGGTCAAGCAGACCACGGACTACGGATTCGGCCAGTCCACCTGCGTGGGCATCGGCGGCGATCCCATCCCTGGCTCCAGCTTCATCGACATCCTCGAACTCTTCGAGCAGGACCCCGCGACCGAGGCCATCGTGATGATCGGCGAGATCGGCGGCAGCGCCGAGGAGGAGGCCGCCGCCTACATCAAGGCCAGGGTCCGCAAGCCGGTGGTGTCCTACATCGCCGGGGTCACCGCCCCGGCCGGCAAGCGCATGGGCCATGCCGGAGCGATCATCGCCGGCGGCAAGGGCACCGCCGCGGAGAAATTCGCCGCGCTGGAGGATGCCGGGGTCAAGACCGTGCGCAGCCTGGCCGACATCGGCGAGGCGTTGCGGGAAGTCACCGGCTGGTGAGGACGCCGGTGCGGCGTCGCGGCAGGCTCAGGGCCCGCCGCCCGCCGCCCGGTAGCCGGCTAGGCTGCGCGATCGCTCTGCCCGGTAGTCGACGATGGGGGCGGCCGGCCCCCGGGGCCCGGTGGTCGTGCAGCAGCCACACCAGCTGGATCGAGGCAGCTC
>JBMOPO010000042.1:0-60581 GCA_049325095.1 Pseudomonadota bacterium
GTTTCTGGTGCTGGTGGCCCTGCAGATGGCCTTCGGCGTGCGGGTACGGGCGCGCCCCGGGGCGGCGCCGGGGGCGGTCGCGCAGGCCGGCGCCGGCGGGCTGATCGGCCTGGCTTCGGGCATCTTCGGCATCGGCGGCGGCTCCCTCACCGTGCCCTGGCTGCTGTGGTGCGGCCAGCCCGCGGTCAACGCCATGGCGAGCTCCGCGGCCCTGGGGCTGCCTATCGCCCTCAGCGGGGCCCTGACCTACGCCTTGGCCGCCGGGGATGCGGCGCTGCCGCCCTGGAGTCTGGGTTTCGTCTATCTGCCGGCGCTGCTGGGGATCGCGCTGGCCAGCACGCCCTGCGCGCGCCGGGGCGCCCAGCTCGCCCACCGCCTGCCGGATCCGGTGCTGCGGCGCGCCTTCGCGCTGGTTTCGCTGGCCATCGGGGTGCAGTTCATGGTGCGCAACTTGGAGGCGGTGTGGCCCTGACCCCGACCCGGCAGGCGCTGTTGCGGCTGCTCGCCGATGGCGCCTGGCACTCCGGCGCCGGGCTGGGTGCCGCGCTGGGCATCAGCCGGACCGCGGTGTGGAAGGCGCTCGACGGCCTCGATGCGCTGGGCGTGGCGCTGGAGCGGGTGCCGCGCCGCGGCTACCGGATACCGGGCGGCATCGATCTGCACGATGCCGCAGCCATTCGCGCCGCCCTGTCGGCGCCGGCCAGGGCGCTGCTGGCCGACCTGCAAGTGCTGGCCGAGGTCGAATCCACCAACGAGTTTCTCAAGGGTATTTCCGCGTTGCCGCCCGGGCGCGGCAGCTGTTGCCTGGCGGAGCTGCAGACCGGCGGCCGCGGCCGACTGGGGCGTACTTGGGTAAGCCCCTTCGCCCGCAATCTGTACCTCAGCGTGGCCTGGCAGTTCGACGGCGGCATCGCGGTGCTGGAGGGCCTGAGCCTCGCCGTGGGCGTGGCGGTGCGGCGCGCGCTGGGGGCGCTCGGGGTGGCGGACATCGGCCTGAAATGGCCCAACGATCTGCTGCGCGAGGGCGCCAAGCTGGGCGGCATCCTGGTGGAGGTCAGCGGCGACCCCGAGGGCTGCTGCCGCGCGGTGGTGGGGGTCGGCGTCAACGTCGCCATGCCGCCGCCGGCGGCCGCGGCCATCGATCAGCCGTGGCGCGATCTCCGGGATCTGGGTCTGCGCCGCGACGCCCTCGCCGTCGCGGTGCTCGACGAGCTGTTGCCGCTGCTGCGGGAATTCCCCGCGCGGGGCTTCGGCGCCTATCGGGAGGAATGGGAGGCGGCTCACGTCCACCGCGGCCGGCGGGTGGCGCTCGGTACCGGCGACCGGCAGGTGGAGGGCATCGCCCTGGGGGTCGACCAGCGCGGCGCCCTGGGGATCCGTTGCGCGGACGGCGTGCGCTGGTTCAGTGGCGGCGAAGTCAGCCTGAGGGAACACCGGTGATTCTCGAACTCGACATCGGCAACAGCCGCGTCAAGTGGCGCACCCTGGAGGGCGGCGCGCCCGTGGCGCGCGGCCACTGCCGGCGCGATGCGGGCGACTGGCCGGCCCGGTTGCCGCAGGCTACCGTCGAGCGCCTGCGGGTGGCCAATGTCGGCGGCGCTGGGGCGGCCGCGGAATTGACGGCCTGGGCGCGCGAGTGCCTGGGATTGACGCCGGAATACGCTCGCTCCACGGCGACCCGGGGCGGCGTCACCAACGCCTATGCGGAGCCGGGACGCCTCGGCGTCGATCGCTGGCTGGCGCTGCTCGCCGCCTGGCGGGAGCTGGGGCGCGCCTGTGTGGTGGTGTCGGCCGGGACCGCGCTGACCCTCGATGTCCTCGACGGCGACGGCCGGCATGGGGGCGGCTACATCGTTCCCGGCCTGGGCCTGATGCTGGAGGTGCTCCAGTCCCGCACCAGCGGCGTGCGCTTCGCGCCCGGGCCGGCGGCCAGTCTGGAGCCGGGCCGCAGCACCGCCGCGGCGGTACTGCAGGGCTGCACGGCGATGATCGCGGCGCTGATCGAGCGCAGCCGGGCGGAGCCGGAGCAGCCGGTGCTGCTGACCGGCGGCGATGCCGAGCGGCTGGCGCCCTGGATCGCCGCGCCGCTCCACCTCCGTCCCGAGCTGGTGCTGGACGGGCTCGGCATCGCGCTGCCCTGAGATCGATCCGGTGCGCTGGCTGATCGCCGCGATGCTGCTGGTCAACGCCACCGCCTGGTGGTGGTTCGGCATGCAGCGGGACCTGCGGCTCGCCATCCCCGAGCGGCCGGCCCCCGCCCACCCGGAAGCGGTTCCGCGGTTGCTGCTGCTGAGCGAAGCTCCTGTCGAACCCGAACCCGAACCCGAACCCGAACCCGAACCCGAACCCGAACCCGAACCCGAACCCGAACCCGAACCCGAACCCGAACCCGAACCCGAACCCGAACCCGAACCCTCGGCAGATGCTGTGGCGGGCGACGGGCCGGCGGCGGTTGTTCGGGAGGAACCGGCGGCGGTGCCGGAACCTGTGGCCAGTGCGATCGCAGCAGACGAGGGGGTGGCGCCGGCCCCTGCCGGAGCCGGGTCAGCGGAGCGGGATTGCCTGTTGTTGGGCGGTACCCCGGAGCGGGGCGAGTTGCTCGAATGGCGTGCGGCACTGCGCGCCGCGGGTTTCGACGTCGGCGCCATCACCGCCGGCACGCGCGTCCAGGAAGCATCGGCCTATCGGGTGATCATCCCGGTGACCGGGGATCCGGAGGAACTGTTGGCCGGGCTGGCGCGGCAGGGTATCGAGGGTTACCGCGGCGCAGGGGACGCGACCGCGCCGGCGATCTCGGCCGGCATTTTCCGGGTGCGGGAGAATGCGATGCGCCAGCGGCGGCGGCTGCAGGAGCTGGGCTACCACGCGCGGGTGTTGCCGGTGGTGCGGGAGCGGCCCGGGTACTGGGTCGAACTGCGCGGCGCGCCCGGCCTGCGCGGGCGGGCGGCCTCCGCGCTGGCCGGAAGGATCCCGCAGGCCGCTCCCGACTGGCGGCCCTGCGCCCCCGCCGGGGGTGATGGACAGGAGTGAGCCGTGGTGGGTATAATCCGCCCTGCCTCGGAATGGGGCTTAGGCGCAGTACCACGAATACTTGAATATTTGAAAGTTCTCGTAGTCCTGAAGTCCATAAGTACCTTCTCAAGCACACCAGGTCTTTTTCGGTTCCACCCAACACAGGACTACATCACATGGCCAATACCGTCACAGGTACCGTCAAGTTTTTCAACGAAGCCAAGGGCTTCGGTTTCATCCAGCGCGAAAACGGCCCCGACGTCTTCGTGCACTTCAGCGCCATCCAGGGCTCCGGGTTCCGCACCCTGTCCGAAGGCCAGAGAGTGCAGTTCACCGTCGGCCAGGGCCAGAAGGGCCCGCAGGCCGAGAACGTCATGCCGCTGTAACCCGGCCTCTCGCGATACCGCAGGCCGCCGCGCCCCCCGGGCGCGGCGGCCTTTGCGTTGCGGGCCGGATGCGCGGTGCCGCTCCGCCATCCCCCGCAAACCCTGGAACCGTCTTTACCCCATGATCCAGCCAGACCAGGAATTCCGGGATCGCCGTACGTTCGCGATCATCTCGCATCCCGACGCCGGCAAGACCACCATCACCGAGAAGCTGCTGCTGTTCGGCAACGCCATCCAGGTCGCCGGCACCGTCAAGGGGCGCAAGAGCGACCGCCACGCCACTTCCGACTGGATGGCGCTGGAAAAGGAGCGCGGCATCTCCGTCACTTCCTCGGTGATGCAGTTCCCCTACGCCGGCTGCACCGTCAATCTGCTCGACACCCCGGGTCACGCCGACTTTTCCGAGGACACCTACCGCACCCTCACCGCGGTGGACTCGGTGCTGATGGTGATCGACTGCGCCAAGGGCGTGGAGGAGCGCACCATCAAGCTGATGGAGGTCTGCCGGCTGCGCGACACGCCCATCATCACCTTCGTCAACAAGCTCGACCGGGAGGTGCGCGATCCCCTCGCGGTGCTGGACGAGATCGAAGAGGTGCTGGACATAGCCGCCGCGCCGGTCAACTGGCCGCTCGGCATGGGGCGCGGCCTGCGCGGCCTCTACGACCTCGCCGCCGACCGCATCCACTGCTATCGGGCGGGGCAGGGCCACCGCATTCCGGACGATGTGCGCATCCAGGGGCTGGATTCGCCCGCGGCCCAGGAGCTGCTGGGTCCCGATTACCCGGAGCTGGTCGGCCAGATCGAGCTGGTCCGCGGGGCGTCCCACGCCTTCGATCCCGACCGCTATCGCGCCGGCCGCCTGACCCCGGTCTTCTTCGGCACTGCGCTCGGCAATTTCGGGGTCCGGGAAATGCTCGACCGGTTCGTGGAGTGGGCCCCGCCGCCCCAGCCGCGGGCGGCTGTCGAGCGGGTCGTGGAGGCCGGCGAGGAAGAATTCAGCGGCTTCGTCTTCAAGATCCAGGCCAACATGGATCCCCGGCACCGCGACCGGATCGCCTTCCTCCGCATCTGTTCCGGGCGCTACCAGCGCGGCATGAGGCTGCGTCACGTGCGGCTCGGCAAGGAGGTGCGCGTCGCCGACGCCCTCACTTTCTGCGCCGGCGAGCGGGCCAATGTCGAGACCGCGGTGGCCGGCGACATCATCGGGCTGCACAACCACGGCACCATCCAGATCGGCGACACCTTCACCGGCGGCGAAACCCTCAACTTCACCGGCATCCCCCACTTCGCGCCCGAGCTGTTCCGCCGCGTGCGGCTGCGCGATCCCCTCAAGACCAAGCAGTTGCACAAGGGGCTCGGGCAACTGGCCGAGGAGGGCTCCACCCAGGTGTTCTTTCCGGTGGTCGGCAACGACGTCATCCTGGGCGCCGTGGGCCAGCTGCAGTTCGACGTGGTCGCCTATCGGCTGCGGGATGAATACGGTGTCGAGGCGGTCTACGAGCCGGTGACCGTGGCCACCGCGCGCTGGATCCGGTGCCCCGACGAGCGCAAGCTGGCGGCCTTTCGCGCCCGGGCCGAAGCCCAGTTGGCGGTCGATGGCGGCGGCCACCTGGCCTATCTGGCGCCCTCCCTGGTGAACCTCAATCTGACCCGCGAGCGCCATCCGGATATCGAGTTTCTGGCCACCCGGGAGCACTGAGGGCTTGTGAATTTTTCAAGCTCGAAGCCCGGCCAGGGATGGCCGGTCGCACCTCAAGCACGCCAGTGCTTGAGGTGCGGGAGCGAGTCCGGGCGTGTCGCGGCAGAAGAAATGCACAGGACGCGCATTTCTTCACAAACTCCGAGGGTGGACCGCCGGCCATTGCCGGGGTCCGGAAACCACAAGGCCCGGGGGTTGCCCGGGCCTTGCGGCTGGCGGGTGGGGCGGCGCCGGATCAGGCGGCCTGCTCGCCCGCCGCGGTACGGGCCCCGCCCCAGCGCAGCAACTGGCCCGGGGTGGCGCCGGTGCACTGGCCATCGGCGAAGGTGACCTCGCCGTTGACCAGGATGGCGTGGTAGCCGATGGCGCGCTTGATGCGGCGCCACTCCCCGGCGGGCAGGTCCTCGACGATCTCGCCGATCCACTCCTTGCCGTCGCTGAGCTTGGCCAGGTCGTAGACCACGATATCGGCCGGCGCCCCCTCGCGCAGCACGCCGCGCTCCTTGAAGCCCGCCGCTCGCGCCGGCAGCGCCGACAGCCGGTAGTGGGCCTCTTCGAGGGTGATGCGCTGCTCGTCACGCACCAGCCAGGAGAGGAAGTCCGTGGTGTAGGCGCCGCCGGTGAAGAATTTGGTGTGGGCGCCGCCGTCGGAGACCCCGGGGATGGTGTAGTCCGAGCCGTTGATGATCTCGGCCATGTACTCGGCGTTGAAGCCCTTGTCGGGGCCCAGGAACTCCACGTTGAGATCGCCGGCCAGGGACAGGTCGAGCATCACCTCGATGGGGTGCTTGTGCTCTTCGGCGGCGATCTGACCCAGCGAGCGGCCGACGTATTTCTCCAGCTCCGGCTGCTTGTTGACCTTGTGCACCATCAGTGCCGGGATGGCGCCGCCGACGCCGGCCTGGATGACCTGCAGGCGGCGGTCGGCCTCTTCCGCCTCGCGGATGACCCGCTCGCGGAGTTCCGGGTTGGCCATCTTGCGCAGCTTCTCTTCCTTGGTGCCGGTGGTCAGTTCGCGCCACGCCGGGCTGGCGTCGTACAGGTTCCAGTGCTCCAAGGTGAACGAGAAGCCGGTGCGCACGGTGCCCGCCTGGCCGTAGATCGGCAGGCCCTTTTCCCGGCAGCGCTGCAGCCATTCGAGGCTGCGGCGGTGCACCTTGGGATCCCTGCGCGCCGGCACGATGGCATTGTGCAGGATCGGCCGCTGGGCGGTGGCCGCGAGCCGCTCCAGAAACTCCAGGTCGGCCTTGATGTCGCCGGTGGCCTGGGTGATCTGGATGAAGCCCTCGCCGCGTTCGCGCAGCACCTCGGCGAGGTTGAGAATGTCCTCGTCGCACATGGTGTCGGTGACCATGGGGCTGCCGTCGAAGTCGGCCTGGGTGGAGTTGGGGCCCAGCCGCTGGATCGAGAAGCCGCACATGCCGGCGTCCATGGCCTCGTGCAGCAGGCGTTTCATCTCCGCCCGCTCGGCGGCGTTTGCCGGGCGGCTCTTGGCGGCTTCGAGGCCCATCACATAGGTCATCAGCGAGGCGGTAGGCATGTACTGGATGCAGTTCACGCCCTTGGGAATCCGCGCCAGGTTGTCCATGTACTCCGGGGCGGTCTCCCACTTCCAGGGCATGCCGGCCTTCATGGTCTCGAAGGGGATGGCCTCGGTGCGGGTCATGGTCAGCAGCGAGCGCTCGCGGAACTCGGGCTTCACCGGCACGAAGCCGAAGCCGCAGTTGCCCAGCACCACCGAGGTCACGCCGTGCCAGCCGGAGATGGTGCAGTAGGGATCCCAGTGGATCTGGGCGTCGTAGTGGGTGTGCAGGTCGACGAAGCCGGGTGCCACGATGTGACCGCTGGCGTCGATGGTCTGGCGGGCGACGCCGGGGGCGGGGCCGCCGATCTGCAGCACCTTGCCGTCGTCGATCCACAGGTCGACGACCCGGCGCGGGGCGCGGGTGCCGTCCACCAGGGTCCCGCCCTTGATGTGAATGTCGATCAGTCTGCTCATGGGAAGATCTCCTCCGGTTCCGAATGAATGGCTAGGGTTAGGCAGGAAAGCGATGGGCTGCGACAAAACCTCGGCATCGGGTTATGGCAGGTGGCGAAATCCATGAATGGATATTATCGGCATCATGAGTCCGGGCGCCAGTGCCGGGGGCGCCCGGTTCGGGCCATCGGGGAACGCGAATCGCCGGCGGGTCACGGCCGGCCGGGAAGCACGCGGCGGTCGCGAAAATTCGCGGCGCGACTCGGCTGCGCCCGGCCGGGTTCGGGCGCGCGGGGCCGGCGGCCGGTCAGCTGAACGCGGGGATGCCGGTCTGGGCCCGGCCCAGGATCAGCGCGTGGATGTCGGCGGTGCCCTCGTAGGTGTTGACCACCTCCAGGTTCACCAGGTGGCGCATGACCGGGTATTCGTCGGAGATGCCGTTGCCGCCCAGCATGTCGCGCGCGGTGCGGGCGATCTCCAGTGCCTTGCCGCAGTTGTTGCGCTTCATCATCGAGATCAGCTCGGGGGCCAGCCGGCCGGCATCCTTGAGGCGGGTGGCGCGCAGCGCGCCGAGCAGGCCCAGGCTGATGTCGGTCTGCATCTGGGCGAGCTTGAACTGGATGAGCTGATTGGCGGCCAGCGGCCGGCCGAACTGCTTGCGGTCCAGCACATATTGGCGGGCGCTGTGCCAGCAGGTTTCGGCGGCGCCGAGCGCCCCCCAGGAGATGCCCAGGCGGGCGCTGTTGAGGCAGCCGAAGGGCCCCTTCAGGCCCTGCACATCGGGCAGCAACTGGGATTCGGGGACGAACACCTCGTCCATCACGATCTCGCCGGTGACCGAGGCGCGCAGCGCCAGCTTGCCCTCGATGCGCGGCGCCGACAGGCCCTCCATGCCGCGCTCCAGGATGAAGCCGCGGATGGCGCCGTCGTCGGTCTTGGCCCAGACCACGAACACGTCGGCGATCGGCGAGTTGGTGATCCACATCTTGTTGCCCGTCAACCGCCAGCCGCCGGCGACGCTGCGGGCGCGGGTCTGCATGGAGCCCGGGTCGGAGCCGTGATCGGGCTCGGTGAGCCCGAAGCAGCCGACCCACTCGCCGCTGGCCAGCCGGGGCAGGTATTTCTGGCGCTGCGCCTCGGTGCCATAGGTGTGGATGGGGTACATCACCAGACTGGACTGCACGCTCATCATCGAGCGGAAGCCGGAGTCCACCCGCTCCACCTCGCGGGCGATCAGCCCGTAGCTGACATAGTTGACGCCCGGGCAGCCGTAGCCCCGGATGGTGGCGCCGAGCAGGCCGAGCTCGCCCATTTCGTTGAAGATGGTGCGGTCGGTGTGCTCGTCGCGAAACGCCTGCCGCACCCGGGGCAACAGCCGCTGCTGGGCGTACTGGCACGCGCTGTCGCGCACCATGCGCTCCTCCTCGCTCAGTTCGCTGTCGATCAGGAAGGGGTCTTCCCAGTGGAATTGCGCCCAGTCGCCTGCCATCTGCGGTCTCTCGGTCGTTCAGCCTGCGGAGGGGCGCCACTATAGCCGCGGGCGCGGCGCCGGCAAAGCGGCGGCGCGGCTTGTGGCGGTTTCGCCGCGCTGCCACCATAGGTGCCGCCGCCGACCCGGAGACCGGTTTGAGTCGCCCCGCCCTGGTCACCGTCGACCTCGATCATCTGCGCCACAACTTCCTGGTCGCCCGCCGCCATGCGGCCGGCGCCCGGGTGCTGGCCATGGTCAAGGCCGATGCCTACGGCCACGGCGCGGTGCCGGTGGCGCGCGCGCTGGCGGGCCTCGCCGACGGCTTCGGGGTATCGTCCCTCGAGGAGGGCGCCGCGCTGCGCGCGGCCGGGATCACCGCGGAGATCCTGCTGGTCGCCGGGTGCTTTTCCGCCGCGGAGCTCCCGGACATCGCCCGCTGTGGCCTCCAGGTGGCGCTGCACGATGACTGGCAGGTGCGGGCGCTGTTGGCGGCGCGGCTGCCGCGGCCGCTGGTGGCCTGGCTCAAGATCGACACCGGCATGCACCGGCTGGGCTTTGCGCCCGAGGCGGTGGCCGCGGTCCACGGCCGGCTGGCGCGGTCGCCCAATGTGGCCGAGATCCGCCTGATGACCCACTTCGCCTGCGCCGACGCGCCGGGTGATCCCGGCAATGCCCGCCAGCGCGAAGTCTTCGCGCGCGCCACGGCGGGGCTGGCGGGGGCGCGCAGCCTGGCCAATTCGGCGGCCCTGGTGGCGGCGCCGGAGAGCCGGGCCGACTGGGTGCGGCCCGGCATCCTGCTCTACGGGGTGAACCCCTTCATCGATCCCCACCCGGTCGCGGGCGAACTCCGGCCGGTGATGACGCTGTCCTCGCGGATCCTGGCGGTGCGCACCCTGGAGGCTGGCGAGGGCACCGGCTACGGGAATGACTGGACGGCGCCGCGCACTTTGTCCGTCGGCCTGGTGGCCATGGGCTACGGCGACGGCTATCCGCGCCACGCCCCGACCGGAACCCCGGTGCTGGTGAAGGGCTGCCGCACCCAACTGGTCGGACGGGTGTCCATGGATTTCCTCGCGGTCGATCTCGGGCCGGTGCCGGGTGCGGCGGTGGGCGATCCGGTGGTGCTCTGGGGCGAGGGCCTCCCCGCCTGGGAGGTGGCACGCTGCGCCGGCACCATCGCCTATGAGCTGTTCACCGGCGTCAATGCCCGGGTGCCGGTGCGCCACACCGGCGGCTGAGCGGCGGTCCGGGTCGGCGCGGCGTTGGTGCGGCAGATGCGTGTCCTGGGCATTGCTTGCGGCGCAGGTCCGGTACCTGCCCGGGCTTGCACCCGCGAATCAATCCCTGGCGCGCCCGATTCGCGCCCGACCCTTCCCGGCCGGGCGGAGCGCTTGAAAGACCCGCCGGTCCTCAGGGCCGCTTGCGCTTGACCAGGATGTTGTCGATGCCGTTCTGGTGCAGCGCGGCGCGCGCGCGCGCCAGGGTTTCGGGGGAGGTGAAGGGACCCACCATCACCCGGTGCCAGACCTCGCCGGGGCGAGTCCCGGCGCTCTCCACCGTGGCGGCGAGGTTCAACAGCAGCAGGCGGGCGCGCAGGCTGTCGGCGTCGGCGCGGGAGCGGAACGAACCGGCCTGGAGGATGAACTGGTATTCCGGTTGGGCGGCGGCCGGCGCTTCGCCCGGCGCCGGTTCCGGTTCCGCGGCCGGCGGATCCGCCGGGGCGGCGGCGATGTCCGGCGCCTCGCCTTCGGGGACGAATACCTCCGACTCCTTGAGCAGGGTATAGAAATCGAAGCGCGGCCGGGCCTCGCCCGCCGCCTGCTCCCGGGCGGCCGGCGGGAGTTCCGGCGCCCCTGCGGGGGCGGCCTCGTCGGCGCCGGTCCACCACAGGAAGCCCGTCAGCGCGACCGCCAGCCCGGCGGCGACACCGCCGGCGAAGACCGCCCAGGCAGGAGGGGGAGTCTGTTGCGGCCGGCGCTGGTTACGCGCCGGCCGCTTCCTCGGTTGGACCGGTCTGGCGTAATCCCGAGCCATGGAGGGGGCCGCTGTGGGTGAGGCGTCATTCTAGCCCGGATAGCTCGCCGATCTCCTGCTGCGATGGCCCAATGGCACGCCCTGAGCGTGCTTTTGCTCGGTCGAACCGCTTGCCACAGTGTCGACCATGCCGGCGCACCTCCCGGTCGCAAAAGCCAGCCATGACCCACTCTTACCCTCTCGCGACGACCATCGGTGAGCCATCCGGGCCGGCAGGCGGCCGGCGGCCGCAGCGGCGCGCCGGCTCGCTCAACCCGCGAGTTGGGGCAGCGCCCGGTACAGCTCCAGCGCCTCGGGGTTGGCGAGCGCCTCGGCATTTTTCACCGGCCGGCCGTGGATCAGCTCGCGCACCGCCAGTTCGGCGATCTTGCCGCTGCGGGTGCGGGGGATGTCCGCTACCTGCAGGATGAGCGCCGGCACGTGGCGCGGGCTGGCGTTGGCGCGGATGGCGGCCCGGATGCGCTCCCGCAGCGGCTCGTCGAGCGCGCAGCCGGGCCGCAGCACCACGAACAACAGCACCCGGACGTCGCCGTCCCATTCCTGGCCGACGCACACCGATTCCAGCACTTCCGGCACCTGCTCGACCTGGCGATAGATCTCCGCGGTGCCAATCCGCACCCCGCCCGGATTGAGCACCGCATCGCTGCGGCCGTGGATGATGATGCCGCCGTGGGCGGTGATCTCGCCGTAGTCGCCCTGGGCCCAGACCCCCGGCCAGCGCGCGAAATAGGCGGCCCGGAATTTTTCGCCATCGGGGTCGTTCCAGAAGCCGAGCGGGCAGGAGGGGAAGGGCCGGGTACAGACCAACTCGCCCTTCTCGCCGACCACCGGCCGGCCGGCGTCATTCCAGATCTCGACGGCCATGCCCAGCCCGCGGCACTGGATCTCTCCCGCCCACACCGGCAGTTGCGGATTGCCGAGCACGAAGCAGGAGACGATGTCGGTGCCGCCGGAGATCGAGGCCAGGCAGAGGTCTTCCTTGAATTCCCGATACACGTAGCCAAAGCTCTCGGGGGACAGCGGCGATCCGGTGGACAGCACCGTGTGCAGCCGGGCGAGGCGATGGCCGGCGCGCGGGCTCATGCCTGCCTTCTCCAGTGCCGAGAGGTACTTGGCGCTGGTGCCGAAGATGGCGAGGTCCTCGGCGTCGATCAGGTCGATCAGCGCGGTCGGCTCCGGGTGGAAGGGAGACCCGTCGTAGAGCACCAGGGTGGCCTCGCTGGCCAGGCCGCTGGCCAGCCAGTTCCACATCATCCAGCCGCAGGTGGTGAAGTAGAACAGGCGGTCGTCCGGTTTGAGATCCACGTGCAGCCGGTGCTCCTTGAGGTGCTGGATCAGGGTGCCGCCGGCGGAGTGGACGATGCACTTGGGCACCCCGGTGGTCCCGGACGAGTACAGGATGTACAGCGGGTGATCGAACGGCAGCGGTTCGAAGTGCAGTTCCGGCACGGGTCCGGTGCCGGCGAGCTGGTCCCAGCGCACCGCCCGGGGCAGTTCCGGCCCCGGGTCGCGGCCCAGCACCGGCACCAGCACCAGGGTTTCCAGTTCCGGCAGCCGGGCGGCGATCTCGGCGGTCTTGGCTCTGGTGTCCAGAACCCTGCCGTTGTAGTGGTAGCCGTCGCAGGCGAACAACACCCGGGGTGCGATCTGGCCGAAGCGGTCCAGCACGCCGTTGGCGCCGAAGTCGGGCGAGCAGGACGACCAGACGGCGCCGATGCTGGCCGCGGCCAGCATGGCGATCAGGGCTTCCGGCACATTGGGCAGCAGGGCGGCGACCCGGTCGCCGGGCCCCAGGCCGCGCCCGCGCAGGCCGGCGGCGACCCGGGCCACCGCAGCGTACAGTTCGGCGTGGCTCAGGGTGCGGCGCGCGCCGTTTTCCAGGTAGGCGACCAGGGCGGTGCCGGAATCCCGCCGGCGCAGCAGGTTCTCGGCGAAGTTGAGCCGGGCGCCGGGGAACCAGCGGGCGCCGGGGAAGCGCTCGGGGTGCTCCAGTACCAGCTCCCAGGGCCGGGAGTGGATGATGTCCGCAAAGCGCCAGATGGATGCCCAGAATGCCGCGGGCTCGGCGATCGACCAGCGGTGCAGCGCGTCATAGTCGGCGAAGGAGAGCCCGGACTGGGCCTCCAGGAACCCGGTGTAGGCCCTGAGATTGCTGCGTTCGATGCGGTCCGGCGACGGCCGCCAAAGCGGGGCTGCGGTCATGGATTGCAGCTTCAGTCGAGGTACTCGAAGACCTTCACCACCCGCTGCACGCCGCCGATCCGGCTGGCGATGGTGGCGATGCGCTCGGCGTCGCGGCGGGTGGTCTTGCCGAGCAGGTAGACGACGCTGTCCTCGACCACCACTTCGATGCCGCGGGTGTTGAGGCCCTTTTCGGCGACCAGCCGGGTCCGCACCTTGGTGGCCAGCCAACTGTCGTTGGTGCGCGCCAGCATCGCGGAATTGTTGCGCACCTGGAGTTCGTTGTAGACCTCGCGGGCGCCCCGGTAGGCGCGGGCGGTCTCGCCGGCCAGGGCCTTGAGCTCCTCGCTCGGCACTTCGCCGGTGAGCAGCACCACCCGGTTGAAGGAGTTGACGTTGACGTGCGCGGTTTCCAACTGCGGATGCGCCTTCTTGATGTTCACCGCGATCAGGGTGTCCATCTTCATGTCATCCACGGTGGTGCCGATGGAGGGCGCGGCCCGATCTTCCTGAAAGGGTCGGTCGGTGACCTTGTTGAGCGTGGAGGCACAGCCCGCCAGCAGGATCAGGACGGTGCACAGGGGCAGCAGGCGGCGCGCGTTGCTCGGTTCGTTCACGTGGTGTGTCCTCCAAACAGGTGTCGTTCGATCAATGTGCAGAGTGCCAGAATGACGGCGAGCTGCACCTCCAGCGCCAGGCTTAGTTGATCGCTGTCCGCGGAAAGTTCGATGTCGTGGGCAGCGAGTTCCAGCCGGTCGCTCCCCGCCATCGCGTGCAGCAGGATACAGGGTAGATCCCGGCTGTGGGCGGCGCGCAGGGCGGCGTGCAGCGCGGGGTCGGTCGCTCCCGGCGCGACCAGGATCAGGCGGTCCTCGGCGCGGCCGAGGGCGCGGATTCGCGCCCCCAGCGGATGCTCCTCCGTCCCGGCGGCTTCCGCCCCGTCCTCGAGCAGGATCGAGGGCAATGCAGGGCGCGCAAACTCGAAGCCATGGGCGATCCCCTGCTGCAACAGCGCGGCCAGATGGCGGCCGGCGCCGAGGCCGGCGATCAGCAGGTGGCCGCCGCCGAGCAGGCCCTCGACGATCCGCTCCGCGGCCAGCGCGACCTCCGGCGCGAGTCGCTCGCCGACCGCCATCTTGGCCTGGATGCCGCGATGGAAGCGGGCGATGACCAATTCCTGGTGGCGTTCAGCAGTCATCGGCGCAGAAGGCATCGCGCAGCCATTCCACCGTGTAGCGCTCGGGCCCGGATTCCCGGAGCGGGGCCAGCAGCACGGCATCGAAGCGGCAGGGCGGTTCGGCCTCGCGCAGCTGGGCGAGGTAGTGGCGGGCGGCGGTGAGGATGCGCCGCCGCTTGCGGCGGTCGATGCTCTCCAGGGCGCCGCCGTGGCTGTCCCCCGAGCGCAGCCGCACCTCGACGAAGGCGAGGGTGCCGGCGTCTTCGGCGATGAGGTCGATTTCACCCTGCGGGACCCGGTAGTTGCTGGCCAGGATCCGCAGTCCCCGCGCGCGCAGAAAGGCCGCCGCGGTCTGTTCCGCCCGCGCCCCCCGGGTCGGCTTCACCGGCCGGCCTCGCCGCTCGCCAGGAGTGCCGCCAGCCCGTCCCGAAATTGCGCCCACGGCTGTTGCCGCTGGATCCGGCCGGCGCCATCCAGGATCAGGAGTCCGGTCTGGCCGGGGATGGGTTGGGAAAATCCCGCCGGGCCGCCCGCCAGTCGGGCATGCACCAGATAGCTGTCCACCCCCAGGGCGAACAATTGCCGGTGCGCCGGCGGCAGCCGGTGGTCGGGGCTCGGCGCCAACTGCCCGGGGTCGGCGAGCGCCCAGGGCGAGGCGCTGAACCGGATGTCGCCCAGATCCCGGTCCCGGGCCGGATCCGGGGTGCCGGAATAGATCGCCGAGGTGGCGTAGACGGGCAGATCGCCGGCATACAGAAACTCCAGGGTCGGCTTGATCTGCCGGCCCTGGGTCGGATAGGCGACCAGGAACACCATGTCGATGTCGGCGCGGCGGCGCGGCGGCTCGCCCGCGTCCGGCGCCGCGGCGTCCTCCGGGCGCGGCGCCAGCAGCGGGCGCAACACCGGCGTGAAATCCTTCAGCGCCATGTCGTAGCGGGTCTCCCCGCGCACTTCGCCGCCGAGCGCCCGGAAGGTGTCGCGGAAGGCGCGCAGCGCGCGGTTTCCCCAGCCGGTATCCGGCGCCAGCGCCAGCGCGGCGCGGCGGCCGTCCCGCCAGGCGGCGTGGGCGGCGGCCTCGGCCTCGGCGGCCACCGACAGGCCGAACTGGTAGAAGTTGGGGACCGCCGGACCCGGGTCGGACTCCAGATAGTTCAGCGACAGCACCGGCACCGGCCGCTCCGGCCGGTCGCGCAGCCGGCTCACCAGTTCGGGCTCCAGGGGGCCGATCACCAGCTCCGCACCCTCGGCGACCGCCTGCTCATAGAGGGTCAGCACATCCGCGGCCGCGGTGTCGTAGATGCGGACATCGGGGGTGGCGGCGCCGGCGGCGCGGGCGGCGAACAGCGCTCCCAGAAAGCCGTCGCGGAGGATCCCCGCGGCAGTGGCGTAGGCGCCGCTTTCCGGCAGCAACAGCGCAACGCGCCGCAGCGCCGGCACTTCCGCGGGCGCCAGAATGCGGATGGATGCGCCGGGCGCCGCGACGGCGGGCGCCGCGCCGGGCGCGGGTTCGGCCTGGCGTCCGGCCAGCGCCAACTGGTACCAGCCGTGCAGGCGCGGATCGCTGGCCTGGGCCGCGAGTCGGGTCAGGGTCGGCGTCGGGGTCTGCCGCAGCACCCCCCAGATGGCCTGCTCGACCTCCGCGCGCTCGCGCTGTCCGGGGAGGCTGTCGGCCAATTCGATGTAGGCCGACAGGCTTTGGGAGGTATCTCCGAGCAGGCCGAACAGCTCCCCGCGCAGGCGCAGCCAGCGCTGGCGCTGGGTGGCGTCGAACCGGTCCGGGGCGGCGGCCGGGGCGGTCAGCAGCTCCCGCGCCAGCAGCACCTCGCCCTCCTGCAGTGCGGCGTCGGCGTAGCCGAGCAGATAGTCGGCGCGCGCGGCGTCGCCAAGGGCATTCGGCTCGATCTGACGGTACAGTTGCAGGGCGCGGCCGGCATCGCCCCCGGCCCGCTCGCGCGCCGCGGCCGCCAGCAGTTGCTGGGCGCGGGCGCGGTCGCTGTCGGGTTGGAGGCCGCCCTCGACCGGGGCGGCGGGGGCGGACGGGGCGCTGTCGGGGGTACTGCATCCGGCGAGGGTCAGGAGCAGGGTTGCGATGCCCAGCAGGTGAACGAGAGAACAGCGGGGAATGATGGCCGGTACCCTGTATGTGATTGCGACGCCGATCGGAAATCTGGGCGACATCGTACCGCGCGCGCTGGAGATACTCAAAACCGTGGACCTGGTCGCCGCCGAGGACACCCGCCACAGCGGTCGCCTGCTGCAGCATTTCGGCATCCGCGCACCGCTGGTGTCCTATCACGACCGCAGCGGCGAAGCGCGCGATGCCGCGGTGCTGGCGGCACTCGACGCCGGCCGGAACGTGGCGCTGGTGTCCGACGCCGGCACACCGCTGATCTCCGATCCCGGCTACCGGCTGGTGCGGGCGGCCCGCGCGGCGGGTTTCAGGGTGTCGCCGGTGCCCGGGCCCTGCGCCGCGATTGCGGCGCTGAGCGCCGCCGGCCTGCCCAGCGACCGCTTCGTGTTCGAGGGTTTTCTGCCGGCGCGGGCCGGCGAGCGCCGGCGGCGGCTGGCGGAGCTCGCCGCCGAACCGCGGACGCTGATCCTTTACGAGGCGCCGCACCGCATTCTCGACTGCCTGGCCGACCTGGTCGCCGCCTTCGGCGCCGATCGTGAACTGGTGCTGGCCCGGGAGCTCACCAAGACCTTCGAGACCTTCATTTGCGGCCCTGCCGCGGCGGTGTCGGCGCAGGTGGCCGCCGATCCCGACCAGCGCCGCGGCGAGCTGGTGCTGCTGGTCGCCGGCGCGCCGGCAGCGCCGGCCGCCACGGGCGACTGGGATGCGGTGCTGCAGCCGTTGCTCGACGAATTGCCGTTGAAGCAGGCGGTGGCGCTGGCGGCGCGCATCACCGGCGGCGCCCGCAACCTCCTCTACGAGCGGGCGCTGCAGCTGCGCGCGCCCTGAGCGAAGGCCCGGGCAATCCCGCACCCGGCAACCGGGCGAGGCCGCCGGGTTGTTATGATGCGCCGCGCGGTTCGCCCGCGCGATCTCCCGAGGCTCCGGTGCGATGTCGGCGCAGGCCGCCCGCCCGGGTGTGGTAGCCCTCTGCGGTTTGGTGGTAATGAATTCAGAACAACTGTTGGATCTTCTCGATCTGGAGCGGCTCGACCGCGACCTGTTTCGCGGCGCCAACCAGGATATCGGCGCCGGGGCCGTGTTCGGCGGCCAGGTGCTGGGGCAGGCGCTGATCGCGGCCGCGCGCACCGTCGCCGAGCGCTCCGCGCACTCGCTGCATTCCTATTTCCTGCGCCCGGGGCGGATGCAGGTGCCGATCATCTATCAGGTGGAACGGGTGCGCGACGGCGGCAGTTTCACCACCCGGCGGGTGGTGGCGATGCAGGAAGGTGAGGTGATCTTCATTCTGTCCGCCTCCTTTCAACAGGCCCAGGACGGCTTTTCCCACCAGATCGACATGCCGCAGGTTCCGGGCCCCGAGGGTTTGCCGGACGAGCATGAGCTGCGGGTGGCGGCCGCCGAACGGCTGCCCGTGGAACAGCGCGCCTTCCTCTCTGCGCTGCGGCCGGTGCAGATGCGCCCGGTGGATCCGCCGTCCCTGTGGACCGAGGTCCGGGCCGAGCCCCGCCAACAGTTCTGGGTGCGGGTGCCGGCCGCGCTGCCGGACGACGGCGACCTGCACCGCGCACTGCTCGCCTACGCCTCGGATTACTACTTCATGGGCACCGCGCTGCGGCCCCACGGGCGGCGTTTCGGCGCCCCCGGGTTGCAGGCCGCCACCCTGGATCACGCCATGTGGTTCCATCGCGAATTCCGCGCCGACGACTGGCTGCTCTACGCCATGGAAAGTCCCAGCGCCAGCAATTCGCGCGGCCTCAGCATCGGCCACTTCTACGACCGCGGCGGGGTGCTGGTGGCCAGTTGTGTACAGGAGGGACTGATCCGGCAGCGCGGTTGAGAGCTGGTGAATTTTTCAAGCTCTTGTATGTGTGTAAACCAGACCAGCACGGTACAGTCGGATCGTCGCTGAGGTGGCCGGACCGGACCGTGCAGCCTGGGAAGCTCTGGAGTCGGCGAGTCTGCTCGCCAGCTCGTGGCTGAGTCGATTGCGCACGGACCCCGTGCTGGTCTCAGCCCGGCCAGGGATGGCCGGACGCGAATCAAGCGCGCAAGCGACTGATTCGCGCGAGCGAGTCCGGGCCTGTACCGGACTTGCGACGGAAGCAATGCACAGGACGCGCATTGCTTCACAAACTCTGAGGCGCCGCCGGATCCCGTGCCTCAGTAGGCGCCGGTGCGGGAGAAGATCTTCTTCGGGTTCTCCACCATCATCGCATCGATGTCGCGCGCGCTGACTCCGGCGGCGCGCAGCGCCGGCAGCACGTCGCGCGGCACATGCTCGTAACACCAGTTGGGCGCGAATTTCTCGATGTAGCTGCCAGCGAAGAAGTCCTGGAAACTGCACGAGTCGTGGGAGATGACCATCTGGCCGGCGTAGCCCTTGGCGCACAGCTTCGCCACCGTCCGCACCCGGTCGTCGGTGGGCAGCATGGCCTCCAGGCCGAAGCGGTCCATGCCGATGAAACAGCCGCTGTCGAGGATCTCCTGGAGATAGTCGAGATCCGTGGAATCCCCCAGGTGGCCGATCACGATGCGGCCCAGGTCGACACCGAACTCGCGAAAGGCCGCCACCTGGTCGCGCGCCGAGGTGTTGGCGATGGTGGTGTGGGTGGAGATGGGCACTCCGGTCTCCCGGTGCGCGGTCGCCGCGGCCTGGAGCAGCTTTTTATTGAAGGCGTCCACCCCCGGGTGATCGGTGGCGCACTTGATGATCCCGGCCCGGGTGCCGGTGCCGAGGATGCCCTCGCGGATGTCGCGCACCATGTAGCCGGCCAGCTTGTCCACCGCCCAGGAGTGCATCTGGGGCTCTTCCGTCCAGTAGAAGCCGGTCGCCACCACCACGTTGACGCCGGTCAGCTCGGCGACGCGGCGGATGGCGTGGATGTCGCGGCCGAGGTTGATCGGGGTGAGGTCGACGATGGACCTGACGCCGCGCTCGGCGGCCCGCCGGAGTGCCGCGGCGGCCTTGGGAATCTCGGTCTCGGCCGTGTAATAGTCGTGGTAGTTCTGGCGCATCGACCAGCTGGCGACCACGATGTGTTCGTGCATCAGGCACATTCCCAGTTGCTCGACGTCGATCGGGCCGAGCGCGGTCTCCACCTGTGGCATGGTTTCCCCCTGTGGTTGTAGTGGTGGATCGGGCGGCGCGACCGGGTCGCGCGAGGCGGGTGACCGGTGGGATGGTAGAAGAACTCGGCCAGTGGCGAAAGTGCGGCCGCGGCACCTGGCCGGTGCGGTAGAATGACCGCGAAGTCGGCCGGACAGTCGCTGTCGCCTCGCGGCGATGGAGGAAAGTCCGGGCTCCACAGGGCAGAGTGCCAGGTAACGCCTGGGGGGCGCGAGCCCACGGAAAGTGCCACAGAAAATATACCGCCGGACCTGGTCCGGTAAGGGTGAAAAGGTGCGGTAAGAGCGCACCGCGCGCCTGGCAACAGGCGTGGCAGGGTAAACCCCACTCGGAGCAAGGCCAAATAGGAACCCCATGGCGCGGCCCGCGCCGGGTTCGGGTAGGCCGCTAGAGGCGCGCGGCGACGCGCGTCCCAGATGAATGACTGTCCACGACAGAACCCGGCTTACAGGCCGACTTCACCTTTATCTTTCATCTGTCGACGCGCTCCCGATCACCCGCCGGGCGATGGCACAGTCAGTGCCGGATTTGGCCCAATCCTGATGAACCACTTTAAGTTGGGTGCTCACCCTTCTGATTTGTTTTGCAGTTCCCTTTGGCAGCTGTCCAGAGTCCGAAGTTTTACCGCGAGATCGCTGGTTTTCCCCACAAATTTCGTGGGTTTTCGGGTCTGGAGTCGCTTGACTTTGGATCGGTGGGGCATAATAGTGGGACAAATCGGGGTTTTGTGGGGAATAGTGGTCTCCCCGCCGGCACAATCAGCGGAGGCCGGGTGTTTCGCGGCAGCAACGAGATCAACCTGGATGCCAAGGGGCGCATGGCGGTGCCAGCCCGGTATCGCGACGCCTTGCTGGCCAACGGGAACGGTCAACTGGTCGCCACCATCGACATCGAAGACCGCTGTCTCTTCCTTTATCCGCTGCCGGCCTGGCAGGACATCGAGGCCCAGATCGCCCGCCTGCCCACCTTCAATCCCGACACCCGCCGCCTGCAGCGGCTGCTGATCGGCCATGCGCGGGAGCTGGAGCTGGACGGCAACGGCCGGGTGCTGATCCCGCCCGAGCTGCGCGCCTACGCCGGGCTGGACAAGCAGGTGGTGCTGGTCGGCCAGGGCCATCGCTTCGAGTTGTGGAGCGCGGAACACTGGAATGTCCGCCGCGAGGAATGGCTGGCCGAGGCTGCCGGCGGGCGGGCCATCCCGGCGGAAATGCAGAGCCTGTCGCTGTAGTGATCGGGGAGCGGCTCGGGCGCGGTATGGGGGGTGGGCACCAGACGGTATTGCGGGATGAAGCGGTGACGGCCTTGTTGACAGAGCGGGACGGATTCTACGTGGACGGTACCTTCGGGCGGGGCGGCCACAGTGCCGAACTGCTGCGCCGCCTCGGACCGGGCGGCCGCCTGCTCGCCCTGGATCTGGATCCCGAAGCCTGCGCGGCCGGCGCCGGGCTGGCGGAACTCGACCCGCGCCTGGAACTGGTGCAGGGCTCGTTTGCCGAACTCCCACAGCTGCTGGATGCGCGCGGCATGCGCGGCCGGGTAACCGGCATCCTGCTCGACCTGGGGGTGTCCTCGCCGCAGCTCGACACCGCCGAGCGGGGCTTCAGCTTCGTGCGCGACGGGCCCCTGGACATGCGCATGGATCCGGGTCGCGGGGAGAGTGCCGCCGCCTGGCTGGCCCGGGCGGGCGAGGCGGAGATCGCCGCGGTGCTCAAGGACTATGGCGAAGAACCCCATGCCCGGCGGATCGCGCGCGCCATCGTGCGCGCCCGCGCCCGGGCGCCGCTGGAGCGCACGGCGCAGCTCGCCGAGGTGATCGCCGCCGCGCATCCGGCCTGGCAGCCCGGCCGCCATCCGGCGACGCTGTCGTTCCAGGCCATCCGCATCCGGGTCAATGGCGAACTGGATGCGCTGCGTGTCCTGCTCGGCGCAGTCATCGATCTGCTCGCCGTCGGCGGGCGGCTGGTGGCGATCAGTTTCCATTCGCTGGAGGATCGGCTGATCAAGCGCTTCATTCGCGACGCCGGGCGCCCGGCGGTGCCGCGCGGCCTGCCCATCGAGGAGGCCCGGCGGCGGCGGCGGGGGCCCGCGCGGGGGGGCGCGCGACGGCCGGGGGCGGCGGAAGTGGCGGCCAACCCGCGGGCGCGCAGCGCCGTGCTGCGGGTCGCGGAGAAAGTCGCATGACCGCGCGGCAGTCGCGGATCGCGGTGGCCGGCTTGTGGCTGGCGGTGCTCGCCTCGGCGCTGGCCGCGGTATGGGTCAGCCATCACTGCCGGCGGCTCTACGCCCAGCTTGCGGAACTGGAGCGCACCGAGCACCACCTGCAGGTGGAATGGGGGCGTTATCTGCTGGAGCGCAGCACTCTGGCGTCCCCGGGGCGAATCGAGAACCAGGCCCGGGAGCAGTACGGCCTGCGCGCCCCTGCCCTGGACGAAATCGTCAGGATGCGGCCATGAGCCGAGCCGTGCCGCGCCCCCGCCGCGCGATCGCCTACTGGCGCTATCTGGCGGTGATCTGCGGCCTGGTGGCCCTGCCGGTGCTCGCCCTGTGGCGGACCGCGAGCCTGCAGGTGCTGGAAGGTGCCGAGCGCGGCGCCCGCTTTCTGCAGCACCAGGGGGATGCCCGCACCCAGCGCTCGCTGCCGATTCCGGCCTACCGGGGGCTGATCACCGACCGCCGCGGCGAGCCGCTCGCGGTGAGCACCCCGGTGGTGACCCTGTGGGCCGACCCCCGGACCCTGCCGGCGGATCCCCAGACGCTGGCGCCGCTGGCGCGCCTGCTGGGCGTTCCGGTGGAGCGCATCCAGCAACTCCTGGCGGACAACGCCGAGCGGGAGTTCATGTTCCTCGCCCGCCAGTGGACCCCCGCCGATGCGGCCAAAGTGCTCGAGCTGGACATCCCCGGCGTCCACGCCCGCGAGGAGTTCAAGCGCTACTACCCGGCCGGCGAGGTGACCGCCCAACTGGTCGGCTTCACCAATGTCGACGATCGCGGCCAGGAGGGTATCGAGCTCGCCTACGACCACTGGCTGGCGGGCGTGCCCGGCGAGCGGCGGGTGATCCGGGATCGCAAGGGCCGGGTGATCAAGGACATCGAACTGGTGCGCAGCGAGAAGCCGGGCAACGATCTGGCGCTGTCCATCGATCTGCGCCTCCAGTACCTGGCCTACCGGGAACTGCGCGCCGCGCTCGAGCGGCACCGCGCCGCGGCCGGCTGCGTGGTGATGCTGGATGCGCGCACCGGGGAAGTGCTGGCCATGGTGAGCCAGCCGTCGTTCAATCCCAACGCCCGCAGCCGCATCGACCACGGCGCGCTGCGCAACCGTGCGGTCACCGATCAGGTCGAGCCCGGTTCCACCATGAAGCCCTTCACCATGGTGGCGGCGCTGGAGAGCGGCCGCTATCGCCCCGATACGCCGATCGACACCGCGCCCGGGTGGATCCACATCGGCCGCAAGACCTACCGCGACCACAGCAACTACGGCCTGCTCGATCTCACCGGGGTGCTGGCCAAGTCGAGTCAGGTAGGCACCACCAAGGTGGCCATGACCCTGGAGCCCAGCGCGATCCGCGACGTGTTCGACCGCGTCGGCCTGGGCCAGCTCCCGGGGACCGGATTTCCCGGCGAAGTGGCCGGCAGCGTGCCCAGCAGGCGCAAGTGGGCATTGAGCGAACACGCCTCCCTGGCGTTCGGCTACGGCATGGCCGCCACCCCCCTGCAACTGGCCGCGGCCTATGCGGTGCTCGCCAATCACGGCGTCCGCCAGCCGACCACCCTGGTGCGCCGCGACGCGCACCAGCCGATCCCGCAAGAGCTGCGCCGCCAGGTGATCGCCCCGCAGATCGCCGACCAGGTGCGCACCATGATGAAGGCGGTGGTCGAACGCGGTACCGCGACCCGCGCGGCGATTCCCGTGTACGCCGCCGCGGGCAAGACCGGGACCAGCCACAAGGTCGGTGCCGGCGGCTACCAGGCCGACCGGTACATCGCGCTGTTCGCCGGCATGGCGCCGGCCGATGCGCCGGAACTGGTCACCGTGGTCCTGGTCGATGATCCGCGGACCGCGGGCTACTTCGGCGGCCTGGTGGCCGCGCCGGTGTTCGCGGCGGTAACCTCCGGAGCGCTGCGCCTGTTCGGGGTGCAGCCCCCGGGTGCGCCGCAGCGGATCGCCACCGATGCCAGCCCGGGGGAAGCGATCGGCGGAGGTGCGGGGTGATGGCGGCCACATCGGGGCCGGCCGGCATCCGGCTGGCCGAATTGCTCGCCGGGGTCCGGGTGCCGGAGCCCTGGGCCGGGCTGCGCGTCGCCGGGCTCGCCCTCGACAGCCGCAGGGTGCGGCCCGGCGACCTCTTTTTCGCGCTGCGCGGCGCGCGTCACGACGGCTGCGACTTCCTCGCCGCCGCAGCCGAGGCCGGCGCGGTGGCGGCGCTCGTCGATGCCGAATCGCCCCTGCCCGCGGCGCCGCTGCCGGTGATCGCCGTGCCGCGCCTCGCGCTGCGGATGAGCGCCATCGCCGGGCGCTTCCACGGCGAACCCAGCCGCGCGCTGCGGGTCACCGGGGTCACCGGCACCAATGGCAAGACCACGTGCAGCCAGTTGCTGGCGCAACTGTTCACCGCCCTGGAGGCGCCCGCCGGGGTCATCGGCACCCTGGGAGCGGGCCTCGCCGGCAGCATCCGGGACACCGGGTTCACCACGCCCGATGCGCTCGACACCCAGCGGCTGCTGGCCGAGCTGCGCGCGGCGGGCGCGCGCCGGATCGCCATGGAGGTGTCCTCGCACAGCCTGGCGCAGGGCCGGGTCGCGGCGATCCGCTTCCACACCGCGGTGTTCACCAACCTCAGCCGCGACCATCTCGACTACCACCCGGACATGGACGCCTATCGCGACGCCAAGGCGCAGCTCTTCCGGCAGCCGGGTCTGGAGGTGGCGGTGATCAACACCGACGACCCGGCCGGCGCGCGAATCGCGGCAGAGCTGCCGGCGAGCGTCCGCCGTCTGGACTACTCGGCGCGCGGCGCGGGCGGCGAACTGCGGGTGTTGCAATCCGCGTTCGGCCCCGCCGGGATCCGCGCCCGGATCGCCACCCCTTGGGGCGCGGGCGAGCTGGTCAGTCCGTTGCTGGGCCAATTCAATCTGGCCAATCTGCTGGCCGTGATCGGCGCGGCCTGCGGCCAGGGGTTTGCCTTGGCCGAGGTACTGGCCGCGGTGCCCGGACTGCGCGCGGCCCCGGGCCGGATGCAGGAGATCGGCGCTGGTCCCCGGGTAGTGGTCGATTACGCCCACAGCCCCGACGCCCTGGAGCAGGTGCTGGGCGCCCTGCGGCCCGCCACCGCCGGCCGGCTGTGGTGCGTGTTCGGCTGCGGCGGCGACCGCGACCGCGGCAAGCGGCCGCTGATGGGCGCGGTGGCCGCGCGGGGTGCGGACCGGCTGGTGCTGACCAGCGACAATCCGCGCAGCGAGGATCCCGCCGCCATCGCCGCGCAGATCCTGGATGGAATCCCGGTGCCGCGGCGCCCGGATACCGAGCTGCTCCTCGACCGGCGCGCCGCCATCGCCCACGCTATCGCCGCCGCGGCGGCGGAGGACACCGTGCTGATCGCCGGCAAGGGCCACGAGGCCTGGCAGGAGGTCGCCGGGGTGCGCTGGCCGTTCGACGACGCCGCCGCCGCACGCGCCGCGCTGGCGGCCCGGGAGCAGACCCCGTGACGGTGCGCCCGCTGACCCTGTCCGATGCCGCGGCCGCCTTCGGCGGCACCCTGCTGTATCCCGACTGCCGCTTCCGCCGGGTCTCCACCGACACCCGCCGGCTGCGCCCCGGCGAGCTGTTTGTCGCGCTGCGCGGCGCGCGCTTCGACGCCCATGATTTTCTCGCCCAGGCCGCCGACCTGGCCTGCGGCCTGGTGGTCGAGCGCGCCGACAAGCGCCTCCTGCTGCCGCAGTGGGTGGTGCCGGACAGCGCCCTGGCGCTGGGCCAGTTGGCGATCCTGGCGCGCGACCAGTTCAGCGGTCCGGTGATCGGCATCACCGGCAGCAGCGGCAAGACCACGGTCAAGGAGATGACCGCGGCCATCCTGCGCGGCCTGGGCCCGGTGCTGGCCAGTCGCGGCAATCTCAACAACAACATCGGGTTGCCGCTGACCCTGCTCGCCGCCGAGCCCGAACAGCGCCATGCGGTGCTGGAGATGGGCGCCAGCGCCGGCGGCGAGATCGCCTACCTGGCCGGTATCGCCCGGCCCACCATCGCGGTGGTGACCAATGTGCTGCCGGCCCATGTCCAGGGTTTCGGTTCGCTCGCTGGCGTGGCGCGCGGCAAGGGCGAGCTCTATCAGGCGCTGGGCCCGCGCGGCACCGCGGTGTTCAACCTCGATCTCGAGGGGCGCTGGCTGGAGCTGTGGCGCGCCAGCCTGCCCTGCCTGGAGACGCTCAGCTTCGCGCTCGCCAACCCGGCCGCCGACGTCACGGCCGCCGATCTGCGCCTGGACCAGGGGGGCTGCGCCAGCTTCGTGCTGCGCGCCCCGGCGGGCGAGGTCCCGGTGAGCCTGCAACTCCCCGGGCGCCACAATGTCGCCAACGCGCTGGCCGCGGCCGCCTGTGCGCTGGCCGCCGGCGCCGGCCTCGAGGCGGTGGCCGCCGGGCTGCGCGCGGTGCTGCCGGCGCCGGGGCGCATGCAGGTCCGGGCCGGCCGGGGCGGGGCGCGGCTGATCGACGACAGCTACAACGCCAATCCGGGCTCGGTCAAGGCCGCCATCGAGGTGCTGGCCGACCGGCCCGGGCGGCGCGTGCTGGTGCTGGGCGACATGGCCGAACTGGGCGCCGACGCCGCCGCCCTGCACCGCGAGGTCGGCGCCTACGCGGCCGCCCGGGGGGTGGACCGGCTCTACGCCTGCGGGCCCCTGAGCCGGCTGGCCGCGGCGGCCTTCGGCGCCGGCGCCGCGGAGTTCGCCACCCGGGCGGAACTTGCCGCGGCGCTGGGCGCGGAGCTGGACGGCGCCACCACAGTGCTGGTCAAGGGATCCCGCGCGGCGGGTATGGAAGAGGTCGTTCGCTTGCTCGAAGCCGGGAGTGCAGGCCATGCTGCTGTGGCTGACTGACAGTCTGACCCAGTATTACAGCGGGTTCGGAGTGTTCCGCTACCTGACCCTGCGCGCCATCATGGGCGTGCTGACCGCGCTGGGCATGGCGCTCTTGCTGGGGCCGGTGGTGATCCGCCGCCTCAACGCCCTGCAGATCGGCCAGGCGGTGCGCGACGACGGCCCGCGCTCCCACCTCGCCAAGAGCGGGACCCCGACCATGGGCGGGGCGCTCATCCTGCTCGCCGTCTGCGTCAGCGCCCTGCTGTGGTCGGACCTCGGCAACCGCTATGTCTGGACGGTGTTGCTGGTCACCCTGGCGTTCGGCGCCATCGGCTGGGTCGACGACTACCGCAAGGTGGTGGCGCGCAACTCCCGCGGCCTGCCGGCGCGCTGGAAATACCTGTGGCAGTCGCTGGCCGGCCTCGCCGCGGCGCTGTTTCTCTATGCGACCGCCGACGTGCCCGCCGCCACCGAGTTGATCGTGCCGTTCTTCAAGAACGTGCACTGGCCGATGGGCTGGGGCTTCGTGCTGCTGGCCTATTTCGTGATCGTCGGCACCAGCAACGCGGTCAACCTCACCGACGGCCTCGACGGCCTGGCGATCATGCCCACGGTGCTGGTCGGCGGCGCCCTGGGCGTGTTCGCCTATCTGGTCGGGCACGCCGAGTTCTCCCGCTACCTCCACATCCCCTTCATCCCCGGCGCCGGCGAACTGGTGGTGTTCTGCGCCGCCCTGGCCGGGGCCGGCCTGGGGTTTCTCTGGTTCAACGCCTACCCGGCGCAGATCTTCATGGGCGACGTCGGCGCCCTGGCATTGGGCGCGGCGCTGGGGGTGATCGCGGTGATCGCCCGCCACGAGATCGTGCTGTTCATCATGGGTGGCATCTTCGTGCTGGAGACCGTGTCGGTGATGCTCCAGGTGGCCTCCTACAAGCTCACCGGCAGGCGCATCTTCCGCATGGCGCCGATCCACCACCACTTCGAACTCAAGGGCTGGCCCGAGCCGCGGGTGATCGTCCGCTTCTGGATCATCACCGTGATCCTGGTGCTGTTCGGCCTCGCCACCCTGAAGCTGCGTTGACCGCGATGCATCCCGCCATGAGCCCAACCGCAGTCCGGCATCCGCGCACCCTGGTCGTCGGGCTCGGCGCCACCGGGCTGTCGGTGGCGCGCCATCTGGCGGGACGCGGCGAGATCTTCGCGGTAGCCGACAGCCGCGCGCAGCCGCCGGGGCTCGCCGCGCTGCGCGCCGAGCACCCCGAGGTGCCGGTGTTCCTGGGCGGCCTGGACCCCGGCTTGATCGCCCGCGCCACCCGGCTGATCGTCAGCCCGGGGCTCCCGCTCAGCGAGCCGGCGCTGGCTGCGGCGGCCGCCGCCGGGGTCGAGATCATCGGCGACATCGAGCTGTTCGCGCGCGCCGCCCGGGCGCCGATCGTCGCCATCACCGGCTCCAACGGCAAGAGCACGGTCACCGAGCTGGTCGGCGCCATGGCCGCAGCCGCCGGGCGGCGGGTGGCGGTGGGCGGCAATCTGGGCCCGCCGGCCCTGGATCTGCTGGAGGCCGCGGTCGAACTCTATGTGCTAGAGGTGTCGAGCTTTCAGTTGGAGACCACCGAGCTGCTCGGCGCCGAGGTGGCCACCGTCCTCAACCTCAGCCCGGACCACCTCGATCGCTATCCCGATCTGCACGCCTACGGCCGCGCCAAGCAGCGCATCTACCGCGGTGCCCGCCAGCTGGTGGTCAACCGCGACGATCCCGCCACCTGGGCGCTGGCCGCGCCCGGCGTGCGCCGCTGGAGTTTCGGCCTGGCGCCGCCCGCCGGGGAGACCGAATGCGGCCTGGTGCAGCGCGCCGGGGCCGAGTGGCTGGCGTGCGGCGAACGAGCCCTGCTCCCGGCCGCGGAGCTGGGCCTCGCGGGCCGCCACAACCTCGCCAATGCGCTGGCCGCCCTGGCCCTGGGCAGCGCGGTGGGGCTGCCGGAAGCGGCCATGGTCTCCGCCCTGCGCGCGTTTCGCGGCCTGCCCCACCGCTGTCAGACGGTGCTGGTGCGCGATGGCGTCACCTGGATCGACGACTCCAAGGCCACCAATGCCGGCGCCGCCATCGCCGCGCTGCGCGGGCTGGATACCGGGGCCGGCAACCTGCTGCTGATCGCCGGCGGCCAGGGCAAGGGCCAGGATTTCGCCGAGTTCGCCGCCGCCCTGCCGGGGCGGGTGCGGCTGGCGATCCTGCTCGGCGCCGATGCCCCGGCCATCGCAGCCGCCATCGCCGGCCGAGTGCCGGTGCAGCGCGCCGCGTCCATGGCCGAGGCGGTGGCCCGGGCTCGCGCCGCCGCCCGGCCGGGCGATCTGGTGCTGCTGTCGCCGGCCTGCGCCAGCCTGGACATGTTCGCCAGTTATGCCGAGCGCGGCGAGCAGTTCGCCCGCGCCGCCCGGGAGCTGCCGTGAACGCCGCGCTGACCGCCCGGCTCGGCCAGTGGCGGGCGCGCTGGGCAGCGCCGCTGCCCAGCGGCCTCGATCCCTGGCTGGCCGGCGTCGCCCTGGCGCTGCTATCGCTGGGCGTGGTGATGGTGACCTCGGCCTCCCTCGGCTTTGCCGCGTTGCGCGGCGACAGCCTGTATTTCCTGCTGCGCCACCTGCTCTACGTGGGCCTGTCCCTGGGGCTCGCGCTGGTGGTGCTGCGGGTGCCGCTGGCCTGGTGGTACGCGCACAGCGCCACCCTGCTGCTGATCGCGGTGGGGCTGCTGGTGGCGGTGCTGATCCCCGGCATCGGCCGCGAGGTCAACGGCAGCCGCCGCTGGATCCCGCTCGGGCCCTTCACCTTCCAGGTCGGCGAATTCGCCAAGCTCGCCATGGTGGTGTTCACCGCCGCCTATCTCCAGCGCCGCCAGTTGCAACTGCGCGAACAGTGGCGGGACTTCGCCAAGCCGCTGGGAATCGTCGGGGTGCTCGCCGTGCTGCTGCTGCTGCAGCCGGACCTGGGCTCGGCGGCGGTGATCGCCGCGACCGTGGTGGTGATGCTGTTTCTCGCCGGGGTGCGGCTGTGGCAGTTCACCCTGCTGGTGCTTGCCGGGCTGGGCGCCCTGGCGGTGCTGGTGCTGGCCTCGCCCTACCGGGCGCAGCGCCTGGTCACCTATCTCGACCCCTGGGCCGACCAGTTCAACACCGGCTATCAGCTCACCCAGTCGCTGATCGCCTTCGGCCGCGGCGGCTGGTTCGGGGTCGGCCTGGGCAACAGCGTGCAGAAGGCCTTCTATCTGCCGGAGGCCCACACCGACTTCATCTTCGCGATCCTCGCCGAAGAGCTCGGCTGGATTGGAGTCCTGCTGGTGATCGCGCTGTTCTGCGCGCTGATCGAGCGCTGCTTCGCCTGCGCGCGCCACGCCATCCAGCGCCAGGACTGGTTCGCCGCCTTCATCGCCTTCGGCATCGGCATCCTGCTCGCCGGGCAGACCTTCATCAATGTCGGCGTGACCGCGGGCCTGTTGCCCACCAAGGGGCTGACCCTGCCGCTGGTGAGCTACGGCGGCAGCAGTCTGCTGGTGTCCTGCGCCATGGTCGCCCTGGTGCTGCGCCTGGGGGCCGAAATGGAGCAGCGTGCGGCGGCGGCACGCCAGGTGCGGCGCGAGCGCAGTGGAGGCTAAGCGGGTGCTGATCATGGCGGGTGGAACCGGCGGACACGTGTTTCCCGCACTGGCGGTGGCCGCCGAGCTGCGCGCGCGCGGCTGCGCCGTCCACTGGCTGGGCACGCGGCGCGGCATCGAGGCGCGGCTGGTGCCCGCCCAGGGCTATCCGCTGGCCTTTCTCCAGGTCCGCGGCCTGCGCGGCAAGCGCTGGTGGGCGCGCCTGCGGGGGTTGGCCGGGCTGCTGGCGGCCGGCGTCCAGGCGCTGGCGGTGCTGGGCCGGATCCGGCCGCAGGTGGCGGTGGGATTCGGCGGCTACGCGGCCGGCCCCGGCGCGGTCGCCGCCCGGCTGCGCGGGGTGCCGCTGGTGATCCATGAGCAGAACGCCATCGCCGGCACCACCAACCGGCTGCTGGCGCGCCTCGCCACCCGCACGCTGTGCGGCTTCCCGGATGCGCTGCCCGGTGCGCGGCATACCGGCAACCCGCTGCGCGCGGAGATCGCCGCGCTGGCGGCCGGCGCCGGCAAGCCCGCCGCGGGGCGCGCCCATCTGCTGGTGCTGGGCGGCAGCCTGGGCGCGCGCGCCCTCAACCGCGCACTGCCCGCGGCGCTGGCCCTGCTGCCCGCCGCACAACGCCCCCTGGTGCGCCACCAGTGCGGGGCCGAGCACCTGGAGGACGCCCGCGCCGCCTATCGCGCCGCCGGCGTCGAGGCCGAGGTGCTGGCCTTCATCGACGACATGGCGGCCGCCTACCGCTGGGCGGACTTCGCGGTCTGCCGCGCCGGGGCACTGACCGTGGCGGAGCTCGCCGCGGCCGGCCTGCCGGCGGTGCTGGTGCCCTATCCCTATGCGATCGACGACCACCAGTACCACAATGCCCGCTGGCTGGAGCGGGGCGGCGCGGCGCTGGTGCTGCGCGAGGCAGAGCTCGATGCGCAGCGGCTGGCGGCGGTGGTGGGCGCATGGGCCGCCGACCCCGGGCAGCGCGCCGAACGGGCCGCCCGGGCGCGGGCCCTGGCGCTGCCCGAGGCCGCCCGCGCAGTGGCCGACGCCTGCCTGGAGGTGGCGCGGTGAGCGGCTTTCAGGTGCCCGAGATGCGCCGCATCCGGCGCATCCATTTCGTCGGCATCGGCGGCGCCGGGATGAGCGGCATCGCCGAGGTCCTGCTCAACCAGGGCTACGCGATTTCCGGTTCCGACCTGGCCGAGAGCGCCAGCGTCCAGCGCCTGCGCGAACTGGGCGCGAGCATCTGGATCGGGCACGCCGCCGGTCACGCCGCGGGCGCCGACGTGGTGGTGCAATCCGCCGCGGTGGCGGCCGACAACCCGGAGCTCGCGGCGGCGCGGGAGCTGCGCATTCCCATCGTGCGGCGCGCCGAGATGCTCGCCGAGCTGATGCGCTACCGCCACGGCATCGCGGTGGCCGGCACCCACGGCAAGACCACCACCACCAGCCTGATCGTGGCGATCCTGGCCGCCGCCGGGCGCAACCCCACCTTCGTCATCGGCGGCCGGGTCAATGCCGCCGGCGCCAATGCCGGGCTGGGTGAGAGCCGCTACTTCGTCGCCGAGGCCGACGAGAGCGACGCCTCCTTCCTGCATCTGCAACCCATGGTCGCGGTGGTCACCAACATCGACGAGGACCACATGGCGACCTACGACTTCGAGGTCGCCAAGCTCAAGCGCACCTTCGTCGAATTCCTCCACAACCTGCCGTTCTACGGCGTCGCGGTGCTGTGCATCGACGATCCCCGGATCCGCGAACTGCTGCCCGAGGTGGCGCGCCAGGTGATCACCTACGGTTTCGCCGAGGACGCCGACTACCGGATCGCGGAAGTCCGGTGCGCCGCCACCCGCACCCGCTTTCTGGTGCACCGGCCGGCCGGCGAGCCGCTGCACGTGGAGCTGAATGTGCCCGGCGTGCACAACGCCCTCAACGCCGCCGCCGCGGTGGCGGTGGCCGCCGACGAGGGCGTCTCCGATGCCGCCATCCTCGCCGGCCTGGCCGGCTTCCAGGGGGTTGGCCGCCGCTTCGATATCCAGGGCGAGTTCCCGGTCCCGGGCGGCAGCCTGCTGCTGGTCGACGACTACGGCCACCATCCCGCCGAGGTCGCGGCGGTGCAGCGGGCGGTGCGCGACGGCTGGCCGGGCCGCCGGCTGGTCACCATCTTCCAGCCGCACCGCTACACCCGCACCCGGGATCTCTACGAGCACTTCGTCCAGGTGCTCTCCGCCAGCGACCTGCTGCTGGTACTGCCGGTCTATGCCGCCGGCGAAGAGCCGATTCCCGGCGCCGACAGCCGCAGCCTGTGCCGCAGCATCCGCCTGCGCGGGGTGGTGGACCCGGTCTATGTCGACGGCATCGAGGCGGTGCCGGACCTGCTGGCCAAGCTGGTGCGGCCGGGGGACGTGGTCATCACCCAGGGCGCGGGCAGCATCGGCCGCCTGTGCCAGTTGCTCGCCGCGCGGGGGTTTGCGCCATGAGTGGCGGAGGCCGTCTCCCGGCCGGGCGGGTCGCGGTGCTGTGCGGCGGCCGGTCCGCGGAGCGCGAGATCTCGCTCAAGAGTGGCGCCGCGGTGCTCGACGGCCTGCTGGCGGCCGGGGTCGATGCCTATCTGCTGGATGCCGGCGACGACCTGCTGGCGCGGCTGATCGCCGCGCCGCCGGCGGCCGCCTTCATCGCCCTGCACGGGCGCGGCGGCGAGGACGGCACCCTGCAGGGCGCGCTGGAGTGGTTGGGGATTCCCTACACCGGCAGCGGTGTCAAGGCCGCGGCGCTGGCCATGGACAAGCTGCGCTGCAAGCAGTTGTGGCAGGGCGCGGGACTGCCCACCGCGGACTTCCGGGTGCTCGGCCGGGACAGCGACTGGGCGCGGGTGCTGGCCGAGCTCGGCGGCGATGTCATGGTCAAGCCGGTGCACGAGGGTTCCAGCCTGGGCATGGCCCGCGCCCGCAGCGCCGCCGAACTGGCCGCCGCCTGGCGCGCCGCCGCCGCCTACGACGACGCGGTGCTCGCCGAGTCCTGGCTGACCGGCGCCGAATACACGGTCGCCATCCTCGACGGCCGCGCCCTGCCCGCGATCCGCCTGGAGACCGACCGCGAGTTCTACGACTACGAGGCCAAATACCTGCGCGACGACACCCGCTACCTGTGCCCCTGCGGGCTGGCGCCGGCCGCCGAGGCCGAATTGCAGCGGCTGGCGCTGGCCGCCTTCGCCAGCCTGGACGGGCGCGGCTGGGGCCGGGTCGATGTGATGGCCGACGGCACCGGCCGCTGGGCGCTGCTGGAGGTCAACGCGGTGCCGGGCATGACCGACCACAGCTTGGTGCCCATGGCCGCCCGGGCCGCCGGGCTGTCGTTTCCCGAGCTGGTGGTCGAGATTCTGCGCGGCGCGACCTGTGCGCGGCCGCGGGAGCTGTGGCCGTGACCGCGCCGCGGGCGGTGCAGCGCCGGCGCAGCGCCGTGCCCGGGCGCCTGGGCCGGCTGCTGCGGGTGGCGGCGGCGACCCTGGTGGTGACCGCGGCCGGCGGCGTGGTGCTGGCCGCGGGCGTGGTGCTGTTTCGGCACCTCGACGCGCCGCTGCGGGTGATCGCGGTGGACGGCGAGATCCGCCATCTGGGGCGCGCCGAGATCGAGGGCCTCGTCAGCCGGCATCTCGATGGCGGCTTTCTCACCCTGGACATGCAGGCGCTGCGCGACGAGCTGGAGTCGCACCCCTGGATCGCCGCGGCCAGCGCGCGCCGCGAGTGGCCCGATGGCCTCTACCTGCACCTGGTCGAGGAGGCGCCGGTGGCGCGCTGGGGCGAGGATCAGTTTCTCAACGGCCGCGGCCAGGTGCTGCCCGGGGTGGCGGCAGACGACTTCACCGACCTGCCGCAACTGATCGGCCCCGAGGGCCGGCAGGCCGAGCTGATGGCCGACTACCGGAGGTTCGCCGAGCGGCTGGCACCGGAGGGCTTGCGCATCCAGCGCCTGGTCCACGCCGACGCCGGCGTGCGCCTGCACCTGGCCGGCGGGATCGAGCTGGTGCTGGGCCGCGCCCAGATCGACGCGCGCCTGGGCCGGTTTCTGGTGGTCTGGCGGGGCGCGCTGATGGCCCGCCGCGGCGCCCTGGCCTACGCCGACGCGCGCTACGACAACGGCGTCGCGGTGCGCTGGCGGCCGGCGCCCGCGGCACAAGACACCTGAGCGCCTGTGCATGTTTCAGGCTCTCAGCCCGGCCAGACGGCCGGTTGCGGATCGAGCACGCCGGTGCTCGATCCGCGGGAGCAAGTCCGGGCCTGTACCGGACTTGCAGCAGAAGCAATGCACTGGACGTGCGTTTCTTCACATTAGCTGAGATGAGGGGATACGAGTGGTGACGGTGGATCCATGGCAATGATCGGCGGCGAGCAGATGATCGTCGGGCTGGACATCGGCACCTCCAAGGTGGTCGCCATCGTCGGCGTGGCCGGCGCCAATGGCAAGCTGGAGATAGTCGGCACCGGCCTCCACCCGTCCTCGGGGATCAAGAAGGGCGTGGTGGTCAACATCGAGTCCACGGTGCACGCCATCCAGCGCGCCATCGAGGAGGTCGAGCTGATGGCCGGCTGCCAGATCCACTCGGTCTACGCCGGCATCGCCGGCAGCCACATCCGCAGCCTCAACTCCCACGGCATCGTGGCGATCCGCGACCGCGAGGTGCACCAGACCGACATCGACCGGGTGATCGACGCCGCCCGCGCGGTGGCGATCCCGGCCGATCAGGAGATCCTCCACGTCCTGCCCCAGGAATTCATCATCGACAACCAGGAGGGCGTGCGCGAGCCGCTGGGCATGTCCGGGGTGCGGCTGGAGGCCAAGGTGCACCTGGTCACCTGCGCCGCCAACGCCGCCCAGAACATCAAGAAGTGCATCCGCCGCTGCGGGCTGGAAGTCGAGGACATCATCCTCGAACAGCTCGCCTCCAGCCACGCGGTGCTCACCGAGGACGAGAAGCAGCTCGGCGTCTGCCTGGTCGACATCGGCGGCGGCACCACCGACATCGCCATCTTCACCGACGGCGCGATCCGCCACACCGCGGTGATCCCGATCGCCGGCGACCAGGTCACCAACGACATCGCCATGGCGCTGCGCACCCCGACCGCGCACGCCGAGGAGCTCAAGATCAAGTACGCCTGCGCGCTGGCCCAGCTCGCCGGCCCCGAGGAGACCGTCAAGGTGCCCAGCGTCGGCGACCGCCCGCCGCGCAGCCTGTCGCGCCAGGCGCTCGCCGAAGTGGTCGAGCCGCGCTACGACGAGCTGTTCACCCTGGTGCAGGCGGAGCTGCGCCGCAGCGGCCTGGAGGAGCTGATCGCCGCCGGCATCGTGCTCACCGGCGGCACCTCGAAGATGGAAGGCGTGGTCGATCTGGCCGAGGAGATTTTTCACCTGCCGGTGCGGCTCGGGATGCCCCACAACATCCAGGGCCTCGCCGACATCGTCAACAACCCGATCTATTCGACTGGCGTGGGGCTGTTGCTGTACGGACTGCAACAGCAACAGGAAAACCGCCAGGGGGCGGGGAAGGTGGCCGGCAACGGCTGGCTGAACCGGATCCGCAAGTGGTTCCAGGACAATCTCTAGGAGCCCGTTGGAAAGGAAGCTCATCCACTACGGCAGCGCAAGCGAGGGGTAATCACATGTTTCAGATCATCGACAATGTGCCGGAAACCGCCGAGATCAAGGTAGTCGGCGTGGGTGGCGGCGGCGGCAACGCCGTGCGCCACATGATCGCCCAGGCGGTCGACGGCGTGGAGTTCATTTGCGCCAACACCGACGCCCAGGCGCTCAAGGACATCGAGCGCGCCACCCTCCTGCAACTGGGCGGCGGCATCACCAAGGGCCTGGGCGCGGGCGCCAATCCGGAAGTCGGCCGCCAGGCCGCGCTCGAGGATCGCGACCGCATCGCCGAGGTGCTGGGCGGCGCCGACATGGTGTTCATCACCGCGGGCATGGGCGGCGGCACCGGTACCGGCGCGGCACCCATCGTCGCCGACGTCGCCCGGGAGCTGGGCATCCTCACCGTGGCCGTGGTGACCCGCCCGTTCGGGTTCGAGGGCCGCAAGCGGCAGGCCATCGCCGAGGAGGGCATCCGCCAGCTCAAGGACCGGGTGGATTCGCTGATCACCGTGCCCAATGAAAAGCTGCTCGCGGTGCTGGGCAAGTCCACCAGCCTGCTCGACGCCTTCCGCGCCGCCAACGACGTGCTGCTGGGCGCGGTGCAGGGCATCGCCGACCTGATCATCCGCCCGGGCATGATCAACGTCGACTTCGCCGACGTGAAGACCGTGATGTCCGAGATGGGCATGGCGATGATGGGTTCGGGGCGCGCCCGGGGCGACAACCGCGCCCGGATGGCCGCCGAGGCCGCGGTGCTGAGTCCGCTGCTGGAGGACATCGACCTGCAGGGCGCGCGCGGCATCCTGATCAACATCACCGCGGGCCCGGACCTGTCGCTCGGCGAGTTCTCCGAGGTCGGCGACACCGTCGAGGAGTTCGCCTCGGACAATGCCACCGTGGTGGTCGGCACCGTGATCGACCCCGAGATGGGCGACGAGATCCGGGTGACCGTGGTGGCCACCGGGCTGGGCCGCCCCGAGGAGGAGCTGCGGCCGGTGGCCGTCCCTTCCGGGCGTTCCGCCAAGGTGCTGCACAACAACGGCGAGATCGACTATGCGGCGCTGGACAAGCCCACCGTCAGCCGGCGCCCGGTGACCGAGGCCGCCGCGCGCAAGCTGGATCTGCGCCAGGACGCCGATTTGGACTACCTCGACATCCCGGCCTTCCTGCGCCGTCAGGCCGATTGAGCAGCGCGGCATGGCGATGTAGGGAGTAATAGATGTAGGGTGGATAAGCCGCAGGCGCATCCACCGGCAGGTGGCGGGTGGTTCGCCGGGGAATTCGCCGGATGCGCCGCTGCGCGGCTTATCCGGCCTACGATCTGCCGCGCCCTCAGGCCGATCGATCTGCCCGGCAACCCCCCCTCCGCCGGGCCGATCGATTCATCCTGCCCCGCGCCCTCGCCGGTTGACCCCGGGATGTGGCGGTGGCCGGACCCGGGGCGACCGCCGGATGCGCTCGCTGATCCGGCCTGCGACTCCGGGAAGCCGCGGCTGGCGGCGGGCCGCGGGGTTTTGCTACCATCCCGGGCTACCCCTCCAAGGCGGCCCCGGTTTGACTCGACAGCGCACCCTGAAGAACACCATACGCGCCGCCGGGGTGGGGCTGCACACCGGCCAGAAGGTCTACCTCACGCTGCGGCCCGCCGAGCCCGACACCGGCATCCGCTTCCGGCGCGTCGATCTGGACCCGCCGGTGGAGATCCCGGCCCGGGCCGAAAATGTCGGCGACACCACCCTGTCGACCACCCTGGTGCGGGGCGACGTGCGGGTATCCACCGTCGAGCATCTGCTCTCCGCCTTTGCGGGACTGGGCATCGACAACGCCATCGTCGAGGTCACCGCGCCCGAGGTGCCGATCATGGACGGCAGCGCCGGCCCCTTCGTGTTCCTGATCCAGTCGGCGGGGATCGTCGAGCAGCCGCGGCCCAAGCGGTTCCTGCGCATTCTCAAGCCGGTGGCGGTGGAGCAGGACGGCAAGCGCGCCGCGTTCCGCCCCTGCGCCGGGTTCCGGGTCAGCTTCGCCATCGATTTCGATCATCCCGCCTTCGCGCCCGGCAGCCTGCGGGTCAGCGTGGATTTCTCCAGTACCGCCTTCGTCAAGGATGTCAGCCGCGCCCGCACCTTCGGCTTCATGCACGAGATCGGCTATCTGCGCTCCAAGGGCCTGGTGCTCGGCGGCAGCCTGGAAAACGCCGTGGTCGTGGACGAGCAGGGGGTGTTGAACGAGGATGGCCTGCGCTACAAGGACGAGTTCGTCAAGCACAAGATCCTCGACGCCATCGGCGACCTCTATCTGCTCGGCTACGGGCTGATCGGCGAATTCGACGCCGAGAAGTCCGGCCATGCGCTCAACAATGCGCTGCTGCGCAAGCTGTTGGCCCAGCCCGACGCCTGGGAGCTGGTCTCCTTCGAGGCCGACGGCGAGCTGGCGCCGATCTCCTACGGCAGCCCCCGGCTGGCCGGTTGAGCGGGCGCCGCGACCCCATGAAGCTGCCCTTCGCAGCCGCAGCCGCAGCCGCAGCCGCAGCCGCAGCCCGCGCCTGCCGCCGGGCGCCCCGGCGGATCGGCCTGCTGGCGCTGGTCTGCGCGCTGCCGCTGGGCCTGGGCCTGGGTCTCGGCCAGGCCCTGGCATCGCGCCCCGGCGCGGCGGGGCCGGAGGCGCGCATCGCCGCGCTGGGCGCGCAGCTCGCCGCCGACCGCCAGCGGCTCGCCGCCGGCGAAGCGGAGGCCCGCCAGCGCCTGCAGGCGATCACCCTCAAGCTCGCCGAACTGCAGAGCCGGGCATTGCGCCTCGATGCGGTCGGCGCCCGCATGGCCGATCTGGCGGGCCTCGATCCCGAGGAATTCGGCTTCGATCGCCCGCCGGCCCTGGGTGGCCCCGAGCACGGGCTGGAGCCCCCCGGGGAGGCCGGGCTGGACCGCCTGTTCGCGGAGCTGGATGCCCGCTTCGACGACCGCGAGCAGCAACTGCGCCTGCTCAGCGATCTGATCCAGGATCGCGCCCTGGAGCGCGAGAGCACCCTGGCCGGGCGGCCGGTGACCAGGGGCTGGATGTCCTCGGTGTACGGCTACCGGGTGGACCCGTTCAGCGGCCGCCGCGCCTGGCACGGCGGGGTGGATTTCGCCGGGCCGGTGGGCAGCCCGGTGGTGGCGGTGGCCGCCGGGGTGGTGATCCGCTCCGGGGCCGACGGCGCCTATGGCAACAGCGTGGAGATCGACCACGGCGATGGCCTGGTCACCAGGTACAGCCACAACCGGGAGAACCTGGTGGCGGTCGGCGATCTGGTCAAGAAGGGCCAGCCCATCGCCACCCTGGGCAGGACCGGCCGCGCCAGCGGCCCCCATGTGCACTTCGAGGTGACCCGCGACGGTCGCAGCCTCAACCCCGCGCCTTATATACAGCGCGCCGCCCGGTGAAATAAGATGCCGCGCCTGCTGCGGCCGCGCGGGCAGGGCGAAACCGGCCGAAAGCGGAGTCTGCCGCTCGCCAATGAATACTTCGAGGCCATTGTCGAGGCCGCAGACGCAACGCAGGTGGCTGTTCATCAGCCGGTGAGGGATTCGTTTTTTGGCCGGTCTATTCCGAAAACTGTTCGGCACCCACAATGAGCGCACCCTGCGCGCGCTGCGCGGGACGGTGCGCGCCATCAATGCCGCCGGGGAGTCGCTGGCGGGCCTCGATGACGCCGCCCTGCGCGCCAAAACCGCTGAATTCCGCGCGCGGCTGGCGGCCGGTGCGACCCTCGACCAACTGCTGCCGGAAGCCTTCGCGACGGTCCGCGAAGTCGCCTCGCGCACCCTGGGCCTGCGCCATTTCGACGTCCAGTTGATCGGCGGCATCGTACTCCACCAGGGCAAGATCGCCGAGATGCGCACCGGCGAGGGCAAGACCCTGGTCGCCACCCTGCCGGCCTACCTCAACGCCCTGCCCGGGCGCGGCGTCCACGTGGTCACCGTCAACGACTATCTGGCGCGCCGCGACGCCACCTGGATGGGGCCGATCTACCGGGCGCTGGGGCTCTCGGTGGGGGTGATCCAGTCCTTTGCCGGGCCCGGCGTGCCCAATTCCTTCCGCCTGGGGCCCACCGGCGAGCTGGAGCCGGTGAGCCGCCGCGAGGCCTACGCCGCCGACATCCTCTACGGCACCAACAACGAATTCGGCTTCGACTACCTGCGCGACAACATGGCGCTGCGCCTGGAGGACAAGAGCCAGCGCGGCCAGGTCTACGCCATCGTCGACGAGGTCGATTCCATCCTCATCGACGAGGCGCGCACCCCGCTGATCATCTCCGGCGCGGCGCGCGACAGCTCCGCGCTGTACAAGCGCATCGATCAACTGGTGCGGCTGATGAAGCCGGGCACCGAGGACGATCCGGCCGATTTCATACCCGACGAAAAGACCCGCCAGGTCGAGCTCACCGAGGCCGGACACGAGAAGATCGAGCAGTTGCTGATCGGCGAGGGGCTGCTCGGCCCCGACGACAGCCTCTACCAGGCCGCCAACCTGGGCCTGCTGCACCATGTCCACAACGCGCTGCGCGCCCGCAACCTGTTTCACCGCGACGTCGAATACATCGTCCGCGACGGCGAGGTGGTGCTGATCGACGAGCACACCGGGCGCACCATGCCCGGCCGGCGCCTGTCCGAGGGCCTGCACCAGGCCATCGAGGCCAAGGAGGGGGTGGCCATCCAGAGCGAGAGCCAGACGCTCGCCTCCACCACCTTCCAGAACTATTTCCGGCTCTACGAAAAGCTCGCCGGGATGACCGGCACCGCCGATACCGAGGCCTTCGAATTCCAGCAGATCTACGGCCTGCAGGTGGTGGTGATCCCGCCCAACCGGCCGATCGTGCGCAAGGACCTCAACGACCTCGTCTATCTCACCCAGCAGGAAAAGTACGATGCCGTGGTGGAGGACATCATCTCCTGCCGCGAGCAGGGCGCGCCGGTGCTGGTCGGCACCGCCTCGATCGAGAACTCCGAGCGGCTGTCGGCCGAACTCCAGCGCCGCGGCATCGAGCACCAGGTGCTCAACGCCAAGTTCCACGAGCACGAGGCCCACATCATCGCCCAGGCCGGCCGCCCGGGCACCGTGACCATCGCCACCAACATGGCCGGCCGCGGCACCGACATCGTGCTGGGCGGCAACCTCGAAGCCGAACTGGCGGCGCTCGACCACCCCACCGAGGAGGAGATCGCCCGGGTCCGGGCGGCCTGGCAGGAGCGCCACGACCGGGTGCTGGCCGCTGGCGGCCTGCACATCCTCGGCACCGAGCGCCACGAATCCCGTCGCATCGACAACCAGTTGCGCGGCCGCGCCGGCCGCCAGGGCGACCCCGGCGTCAGCCGCTTCTACCTGTCCATGGAGGACAGCCTGATGCGGCTGTTCATCTCCGACCGGGTCAAGGCCATGATGGGCGCCCTGGGCATGGAAAAGGGCGAGGCCATCGAGCACCGCATGGTCACCAACGCCGTCGAAAAGGCCCAGCGCAAGGTCGAGGGCCGCAACTTTGACATCCGCAAGCAACTGCTCGAATACGACGACGTCGCCAACGAGCAGCGCCGGGTCATCTACCAGCAGCGCGACGAACTGCTCGCCGCCGCCGACATCGCCGACCTGATCGCCGCCCTGCGTCGCGACGTGCTGGCCGAGACCATCGACCGCTTCATTCCCCCGCAGAGCCTCGCCGAGCAGTGGGACGTCGCGGGCCTCGAAGCGGAGTTGCACCGCGAGCTCAACCTGGAGCTGCCCGTGCGGCAGTGGCTCGACGCCGAGGACGACCTCCACGAGGAGGGCCTGCGCCGGCGGATCCATGAGGCCGCCGACCGCGCCTACGCCGCCAAGGTCGCCGCCATCGGCCCCGACATCCACCAGATCGAAAAGCAGGTCATGCTGCAGGTGCTCGACAACCACTGGAAGGAGCACCTGGCCGCCATGGATCACCTGCGCCAGGGGATCGGGCTGCGCGCCTACGCGCAGAAGAACCCCAAGCAGGAATACAAGCGCGAAGCCTTCGCCATGTTCGAGGACCTGCTGGCGCGCATCAAGCACGACACCGTGCGCTTTCTGGTGCGGCTCGAAGTCCGCCGCGAGGACGAGGCCGAAGCCCTGGAGCAGCGCCGCCGCGAGGAGGAGGCCCGCCGGCAGCTCGCCTTCCAGCACCGCGAGGCCTCGGCGCTGGCCGGGGAGCAGCCCGCCGCGCGCGCCCAGGCCGCCGCCGGCGGCCGCGCCGCGGTCCAGCCGCCGCCCTTCGTCCGCCAGGCGCCCAAGGTGGGCCGCAACGAGCCCTGCCCGTGCGGCTCCGGCAAGAAGTACAAGCAGTGTCACGGCCGGCTCGAATGAGCGCTGGTGAAGATTTCGTCGCGAGCGAAGGCTGGTCGCATCCCGCCGCAGCGGAGGGACCGCAGCGCATTGCGATACCCGGGGATTGCGGGCACCCCCGGAACCCGAGCCGCCAGGCGCAGCGGAGAGATTCCCCAGTGCCGAGAGCTTGCGAATTTTTCAAGCTCGAAGCCCGGCCGGGGATGGCCGGTCGCGGAGCGAGCGCGCCCGTGTCGGATCCGCGCGAGCGAGTCCGGGCGTGTAGCGGGCTTGTGATGCAGGAAATCCACAGGACGCGCATTGCTTCACAAACTCTGCGCCGCGCGGCGGCATCCCATGGCCGTCGGTGAGGGCGCGCTGCCGCCGCTGGCCCCGGTGGCCGGCATCCGCCTCGGCACCGCCAGCGCCGGGGTGCGCAAGCCCGGGCGCCGCGATCTGGTGGTGGTCGAGCTGGCGCCGGGCAGCACCTGCGCCGGCCTCTTCACCCGCAACGCCTTCTGCGCTGCGCCGGTGCAGATCGCCCGCGCCCACCTCGGCGCCGGCGCGCCGCGCTACTGGGTGATCAACACCGGCAACGCCAACGCCGGCACCGGCCGGCCGGGCCTCGCCGCGGCGCGCCAAGTCTGCGCCGCCCTGGCGCGGGAAACCGGGGTCGAGACCGCCCAGGTGCTGCCGTTCTCCACCGGGGTGATCGGCGAGCCGCTGCCGGCGGAGCGCATCGTCGCCGTCCTGCCCGCGGCCGTGGCGGCGCTGGATGTGGCTGGTTGGGAGCAAGCCGCCGAGGGCATTCTCACCACCGACACCCGGCCCAAGGGCGCGAGCCGCCGCGTGCGGCTGCCCGGCGGTGAGACCCTCACCGTTACCGGCATCGCCAAGGGCGCCGGCATGATCCGGCCCGATATGGCGACCATGCTGGCCTTCGTCGCCACGGATGCGCGGGTCGGCGCGCCGCTGCTCAGGCAGATGCTGGTTGCCGCGGCGGAAAAATCCTTCAATCGCATCACCATCGACGGCGACACCTCCACCAACGACGCCCTGATGCTGGCCGCCACCGGCGCCGTCGACCGCGACCTCGACGCCCCCGCCCTGGCCGCCCTGGGCGAGGCCATCGCCGAAGTCTGCATCGAGCTCGCCCGGGCCATCGTCCGCGACGGCGAGGGCGCCACCAAGTTCGTCACCGTGCGCGTCGAGGGCGGCGCCAGCGCCGCGGAATGCCTGGCGGTGGCCTATGCGGTCGCCGAATCGCCGCTGGTCAAGACCGCCCTGTTCGCCAGCGATCCCAACTGGGGCCGCATCCTGGCCGCGGTGGGCCGCGCCGGCATTGAAGGGCTCGACGTGGAGCACGTCAGCCTGTGGCTCGACGAGGTGCTGATCGCCGCGGGCGGCGCCCGCGCCGCCGGCTATACCGAGGCCGCCGGTCAGCGGGTCATGGACCGCGAGGAAATCACCATCCGCATCCAGCTCGGCCGCGGCGCCAGCGCCGAGACGGTGTGGACCACCGACCTGTCCCACGACTACGTGCGGATCAATGCCGAATACCGGACCTGAGCCGGCCTCCCCGGCGCCGCTGCGGGTGGTCGCCGGCATCATCCTCGCCCCCGCCGCCGACCGCATCCTGCTCGCCCGCCGGCCGCTGCACAAACATCTCGGCGGGCTCTGGGAGTTCCCCGGCGGCAAGCTCGAAGCCGGCGAGGCGGCCGCCGCCGGCCTGACCCGCGAGCTGCGCGAGGAGCTCGGCATCCGGGTGCTGGCGAGCGAGTTCTTCCTGTGCATCGACCACGACTACGGCGATTGCGCGCTGCGCCTCGAAGCCTGGCTGGTGCGGGCGTTCGCCGGGCAGCCCGTGGGCAGGGAGGGCCAGGCCATCGCCTGGGTCGAGCGCACCCGGCTCGGCGACTGGCCCATGCCCGCCGCCAACCGCCCGATCGCCGCCGCCCTGCGCGCCGCCGTCCCCTGACCGGCCGGCGGGTGCGCTGCCGGCCGGGACGGTGCCCGTTGTCGGCGTAGGGTCCGGTGCAGAGTGGATAAGCGCAGCGCATCCACCGGAATATTCCAAAGCGGGGGAACCGGGCGGCGCCTTCCGCGGTGAGCCGTGAAACCGCGACCAAAACCTACCGTCATTCCGGCGAAAACCTCAGCGATCGTATTCCGGCGAAAACCTCAGCGATCGTATTCCGGCGAAAACCTCAGCGATCGTATTCCGGCGCAAGCCTCAGCGATCGTCATTCCGGCGCAAGCCGGAATCCAGAGGGGTGACGGACTGGACCCCGGCTTTCGCCGGGGCAGGCTCTGGCTTTCGCCGGGGTGACGAAGAATGGGCGGCGGGGTGACGGGCTTTCGCCGGGGTGACGAAGAATGGGCGGCGGGGTGACGGGCTTTCGCCGGGGTGACGAAGAATGGGCGGTGGGACGACGGGTTTTCGCCGGGGTGACGCTGGATGGGCGGTGGGGTGAAGTGTTTTCGCCGGGGTGACAGCAGAGGGCCGCGTGACGGCGGAGGGCGGCGCGAACCGCCGGTTGAAAGCCCAACAGGGGTTTCCCAGGGGCCGCCCTTGCAGGAAAACGCCGGATGCGGCGCTGCGCGGCTTATCCGGCCTGCGGGAGCGTGGGTCGTGGTCGTGGGTGTAGGGTGGATAAGCACAGCGCATCCGGCATCGACCGCCGGCGGTGCATCCGGCACCAAACCCACCGGCACCGCCGCGTCCGGCGCCCGCCCGCTGCCGTCCGGGCGCGGCTTGCAATCGGCGCCGCGATGCCGTCCAATCGCCGCCGGCCGTCGCGCCACATTGCGGTTTTGTGAGGGACTTCACCTTGTCGAAATATTTTTCGGCGCTCGCGCTGATCGCCCTGCTCGCCGGCTGCGCCACGGCGCCCGCGCCGGCCCCGGAACCCAAGACGCCCGAGGAAGCGCTGCGCGAGCGCGTTGAAGCCTATTACCAGGCGCTGATCGCCAAGGACTACAAGGGCGCCTATGAATTCTTCACCCCCGGGTACAGGTCCACCTGGTCGGCCACCGATCACTACCAGATCCACCCCATCATCGGCACCTGGCTCAGCGCCAAGGTGCTGTCCGTGGACTGTGTCAGCGAAGAGGTGTGCGACGTCATGGTCAACACCAGGTTTCGCTTCAACCAGAACGTGCAGCCCCTGGGCGGCCAGGAGATCCCCATGGACACCAGGCATCGCTGGCTGAAAGCCGACGGCGAGTGGTACTACCTGCCCAGGTCGTAGGCCGGAGCAGGCCGGATAAGCGCAGCGCATCCGGCATCGAGCAGACCCGCCGGCGGCGCATCCGGCACCGACCGCCGGCGCCGTGCCGCATCCCGGCACAACCAGCGGGTGCGCTGCGCTTCCCCGCCCTAGGGTCGCCCCTGGCCAGCATTTACCGGCAGGCCGGTTGGAAGCAGGTGCAGTCATGAGATACGCAATCGTCATCGAGAAGGCAGCGCACAACTATTCTGCCTATGTTCCCGATCTGCCCGGCTGTGTCGCCACCGGGGCGACCGTCGAAGAAGTGGAACGGCAAATCCGGGAAGCCATCGAATTTCATCTCGACGGCATGCGGGAGGACGGGGAGCCGATTCCACCCCCAAGCAGCTGCGTCGAGTACGTCGAAGTCGCCTGACCCCCCCCATGGTTGCATCGGCCCGTGGGCCCGCAGGCCGGATAAGCGCAGCGTATCCGGCATCCGACCGGGAGCATCCCGCATCGCCCCGCCAGCGGCGCATCCGGCGGGAATCCCCCGCGCCGATGCCCGGGGCGGGAAATAATGAAAATGCTGCGAGTTGGGTCACACTCCTGTAACCTGAATCAGCTATGCCATGCAAGCTGTGGAAATATAAGCGTTCAACTGTTGAATTCCGTTTTTGAATGGGGTTAGTATCGCCGCGCAGGTGGCGGTCACCGAGCGATCACGGAGGTTGAGGGGTTGTCTGGCCAGGCGGCATTTTTTGCGGGTTTCACTTGCTTGCACGGCCTCGCGAACCTGTGTGATACTGCCCGCCGCCGGTAGGGCGTGGCCCATTCAGGGACTCTCAGCGGGCGCGAGCCTGCGAAACACTGTCAATCTCAACGACAAAGGGTATCGTGCAATGAAAAAAACGTTTCTCAGGTCTGCAGCCATAGCCATGGCGGTAACCGGGGCCAGCGCCGCTCACGCGGTACACGTCAATACCGACGGCCTCGGCGAGGTGCTGCTCTACCCGTACTACACGGTGCAGAACGGCTTCGTTACCGCGGTGCACGTGGTCAACACCACCGACCAGGCGAAAGCCGTCAAGGTGCGCTTCCTGGAGGGCAAGAACTCCAAGGAAGTGCTCGACTTCAACCTCTACCTGTCGCCCTTCGACGTCTGGACCGGCACCGTGGTCCCCGACGCCGGCAGTGGCGCCAAGCTGATCTCCACCGACAAATCCTGTATCGCCCCGAGCCAGATTCCGGCGGGCGGCCAGGCGTTCCGGAACTTCGAGTTCGCCACTGAAAGCGACGCCAACGATCCCAACCGCCGCGCCGAGGGCTACATCGAAGTGATCGAGATGGGCGTGCTCACCGACGCCGCCCAGATCGCGGCGGTCACCCACACTGCGGCCGGCGTGCCCGCCAACTGCGGGACCATCACCAGCGCCGATTTCGCAGGCACCGTGGCGGTGTCCGCGCCGGTCGGCGGCCTGTTCGGCTCCGGCCACCTGGTATCGGTCGAGGGCGGCGTGCGCACCTCCTACGATCCGGTGGCACTGGATGACTTCTCCGACACCCCGATCTGGTTCACTTCCGGCAGCACTTCGCCGAGCCTGTCGAACGTGTTCCCGGAGACAGCGGATATCCTCGATGGCAACCAGGTGGTGTTCTACGACGCCACCAGCAATCCCATCGACGCGGTCTCCGCGGTGCTGACCCTGGACGTGATCTACAACGAGTACACCATCGATGCCGGCCGGCTGTCGCAGACCGATTGGGTGGTCACCTTCCCCACCAAGCGGTTCTACGTCAATGTCGCCACTCCGGCCACGGATCCCACCCAGCCCTTCCAGAACCCCTGGGATCCCACAAGCCTGAGCTCGTGCCACAACGTGGAGTTCGAGTACTTCGACCGCGAGGAGCAGGGCATCACCCCCGGCCTCGGCGACTTCTCTCCCGCGCCGATCATCCCGGGCTTTGCGCTCTGCAAGGAGGTCAACACCCTGACCCTGTATCGCAGCGGTACCTCTGCGGATGACGGCCGCCTGTTCGGCGCGGTGTCCACCGCGGCGGCACTGGCCATCGACAACTTCGAGGCCGGCTGGATGGCGATGGGCTTCGCGAGCGGCACCGACGCGCAAGGCGACTACGGCTTCATCGTCGGCGACAACGGCGTCGTGGTGAACGGCCTGCCGGTGATCGGCTTCTCGGCCTCGCGCAACGTCAACACCGTGGACGTGCAGATCGACGGCCTGAACGTCTACTCCGCGGTCATGGGCAGCAACGAGCACAAGGGTGAGAAGGACATCGAAGTTCTTCCCCCGCCGCCAGCCTAAGTTGGGCCGATTCGGTCCTGCTAGATCCATGGGGCGCCCTCGGGCGCCCCATTTTTTGTCACAAATCCCTGTCATACTCGCGGTTGCCGCAGCCGCGCGGGGGGCGCAGCGCCACCGCCCGCGGCGGGGCGCCGGACCGCGAGGGCCAAGTCCTGGTCAAAAACCTCGATTGGCGCACAGCCGACGCTTTCATCCCGGCTTGCATACCGGCGATAATGCCGCGGTCCGCCGGGCCCCGGCGCCGGTGGTTTCAGGGCAAGGGCCTGCCAACAGGAGACAACCATGAACAAGCATCGGAAATTCCAAACCGCCGCCGGCCTCGGTGCCGGCCTGCTGCTGCTCGGCGCGGCCTGGCTGGCCCAGGCGGCGGTGACCATCATCCGTGCCAGCGATGGCTATATCTGCACCGACGGCACCATCAACACGAACGGCACCGTGACTCCGGTGGACGCCAGTTGCAGCGCCCCGCCGCCGCCCGGCAGCTTCTCGCTGACGGTGGCCAAAGCGGGCACCGGCACGGGCACCGTGACCGGAACCGGGTTCAACTGTGGCGGCGACTGCACCGAGAGCTATCCCGAGGGCACTGCGATCGACGTGACCCTCACCGCCGCGGCCGCCGCCGGCTCGACCTTCACCGGCTGGAGCGGCGCCGGCTGCTCGGGGACAGGTACCTGCACGGTTGCTACAACCATCACCTCCAACCTGAGCGTCACCGCGACCTTTACCGCCGATGCCCCGCCGCCGGGCAGTTGCGGCACCACGCCGCCGGATGTGACCGTCGTCGATACCGGCAGCATCAGTACCTATTGGGCACAGCAGACCTTCCTGCCGCTGCCCGTGCAGATCACCGCGTTCAAGGTCACGGTGCCCGCCGGATTCAATCAGGAAGGTAATTTCACGGCGACCAAGACCAGCGCGGCGAGCAAGTCCAAGCTGCTGGTGGTGTCGACCTGCCCGGGCGTGCTGGAGCCGGTCGGCGGGCAGGCCTCCTGCGTCAAGTACGCCTTGGAGTCATCGATGGTGCGGATCAGCGGAAATTCCGCCGCCAGCAGCTCTTATTGCAAGCTGACGCCGGGCAACACCTACTATGTGAACGCCGTGTCCAAGACCAAGCTCACCGACACCGCCTACACTTGCACCACCACCACCAACTGCTCGTTCTACGCCAGCCGCAGCGCGCCCTACTGATCGGCAATCGGCGCTGCGTTCCGGGCGCCCGCATTGGGTACAATGCGGGCGCTTTTTTTATAGCAACCCCAGGGGATCCCAGCCCATGACCTTCGCCGCCTTCCGCCGCCCGTCCACCGCCCTGCCGCTGCTGCTGGCCGCGGCCCTCGCCCTGCCGGTTGCGGCCGTGCGGGCGGCCGACTTTCCCGACGACACCCCGGTGCTGGAGCATGGCGCCACCCGCATCACCCTGGGCGATATCCGCCGTTCCATCGAGCACGGCGTTCCGCCTGACAAGCTGAACCGCTACTACGCCGAGCGCAAGCGCATCACCCAGCACGCGGGCAATTTCTTCGTGGTGCGCAAGCTGGCCGAGGAGGCCCAGGCCCGGGAGCTGTCCGAGGCCGAGCGCTTCCGGGTGGAGGAGGCGCGGATGCGGGCGCTGAGCCAGGTGCAGCTCGACCATATCGTCGCCCAAGAGCCGCAGCCCGACTACGAGGCGGTGGCGCGCGAGGAGTGGCAGGCGCATCCGGAGAAGTTCCAGGCGCCCGAGGCCGTGCGGGTCTCCCACATCCTGATCAAGAGCGGGGAGCAACGCAGCGACGCCGAGGCTCTGGCGCGCGCCCAGGAGGCCCTGGCCAGGGCGCAGGGCGGCGCGGACTTCGCGGCCCTGGTGGCGGAATATTCGGAGGATCCCTCGGCGGCGCAGAACCAGGGCGATCTGGGTTTCTTCCAGCGCGGGCAGATGGTCAAGCCCTTCGAGGAGGCGGCCTTTGCGCTGCCCGAGCCGGGCGCGCTGACCGGCCCCGTGAAGACCCAGTTCGGCTATCACGTGCTGCGCCTCGAGGGCCGCCGCGCGGCCGGCCTGCTGCCTTTTGAGGACGTCCGGGACCGGCTGATCGCCAAGCACAAAGACGAATTCCGCACCCGCATCGTCAACCGCGAGATCGAGCGGATCGGCAAGCTCGAAGGCGTCAAGACCAACTACGAGGCGCTGATCAGCCTGCATCGGCCGATCGACTTCAAGGGCGCGGCCGAGCCGGGCAAGGAAGGCCAGAAGCCGGTCGCCGTCACTGCGCCGGCCGACCAGTAACGCGGTGGAGTGGGGTCGTAGGGCGGGTAAGCGCCGCGCATCCGCCGGAATATTCCAAAGCGGGGGAACCGGGCGGTGCCTTCTGCGGCGAGCCCTGAAACCACGACCAGAACCTACCGTCATTCCGGCGCAAGCCTCAGCGCTCGTCATTCCGGCGAAAGCCTCAGATCGTCATTCCGGCGAAAGCCTCACCGATCGTCATTCCGGCGCAAGCCGGAATCCAGAGTGGAGAAAGACTGGACCCCGGCTTTCGCCGGGGTGACGATGAAGGGCGGCGGGGTGAAGTGCTTTCGCCGGGGTGACGATGAAGGGCGGCGGAGTGACTGGCTTTCACTGGGGTGACGCTGGATGGGCGGTGGGGTGACGGGCTTTCGCCGGGGTGATAGCAGAGGGCGGCGTGACGGCGGAGGGCGGCGCGAACCGCAGGTCCGTCGTAGGGCGCGTAAGCGCAGCGCACCCGCCGTTTGCGCTGCCGGATGCACCGCGATGCGGCTTGTCCGGCTGGCGGCCTGCGGGCTTGTCCGGCCCGGATGGCTGACATGAACGGGCTGTTTTCCTGGCGGCTGGCGGCGCGGCTCGCGGCGCGCGATGTCGCCTTGCGCTACCGGGGTTCCTTGGGCGGCCTGGCCTGGCTGGTGCTCGGGCCCCTGCTGCTGCTCGGGGTCTATACCCTGGTGTTCTCGTCGATCTTCCGGGCCCGCTGGCACGGGGCCGCCCCGGGTGCCGGCGGCGCCGGGGAGTTCGCGCTGATGGTGTTCAGCGGCATGTTGCTGCACGGTTTTCTGGCCGAATGCCTGACCCGCGCGCCGACCCTGGTGCTCGGCAACGTCAACTTCGTCAAGAAGACCCCCTTTCCGCTGGAGGTGCTGGGCGTTTCCCAGCTGCTGGTGGCGCTCGCCCATCTGCTGCCCACCTTCGGCGTGCTGCTGGTGTTCATGGTGCTTTTGCAGGGGATGCCGGGCTGGACGGTGCTGCTCGCGCCGCTCGCGGTGGCGCCCCTGGCCCTGATCGCGCTGGGTGCGATCTGGGCGCTGGCCGCGCTGACGGTGTACTTCCGGGATCTCGCCCAGCTCATCGGCCTGGCGGTCACCGCGCTGTTCTTCCTGTCCCCGGTGCTGTATCCCATGGAGGCGACGCCGGAGCATCTGCGCCCGCTGTTCTACGCCAGCCCACTGACCTATCCGATCGAGATGCTGCGCGACCTGCTGTTCGCCGGCACCCTGCCGGACCCGGGCCGGTACCTGGCCTATTGCGGGGTGGCGCTGGTCTGCGCGGGGTTGGGGCTGGCGGTGTTCCGCCTGTTGCGGGACGGGTTCGCCGATGCCCTCTGAAGCGGCGGCCGGCACCGCCATCGAGGTGCGCGGCCTGACCAAGGATTACCGCATCTTCGCCCACCCGCGTGACCGCTTCCTGCAATTCTTCAGCCGGCGGCCCCGCCACCAGGTCCACCACGCTCTGCGGGGCGTGGATTTTCAGGTCGCGCCCGGCGAGGTGGTGGGCATCCTGGGCCGCAACGGCTCGGGTAAATCGACCCTGCTGGAGATCCTCAGCGGGGTGCTCAAGCCGACCGCGGGCAGCTTTCGGGTGCAGGGCCGGCTGGCGGCGCTGCTCGAGCTGGGTGCGGGCTTCAACCCGGAATTCACCGGCATCGAGAATGTGCGGCTCAACGCCACCATCCTGGGGCTGTCGAACCGGGAGATCGAAGCCCGCCTGCCGGAGATCCTCGCCTTCGCCGATATCGGCGAGTTCGCCGCGCGCCCCGTCAAGCTGTATTCCTCGGGCATGTACGTGCGCCTGGCCTTTGCGGTCGCCTCCAGTATCGATCCGGACATCCTGATCGTCGACGAGGCGCTGGCGGTCGGCGACGTGCAGTTCCAGACCAAGTGCTTCCGCCGCTTCGAGGAGCTGGTCGGTCGCGGCCGCACCGTGCTGCTGGTCACCCACTCGACTGAGCAGGTGGTGCGCCACTGCAGCCGCGCGCTGCTGTTGGAAGGCGGCCGGCTGATCGCCGACGGCGAACCCCGCACGGTAGCCAACCGGTACCTGGACCTGATGCTGGGCACCGACCGGGGGACGGGGGCGCCGGCCGCCGCGCCGGAGCCGCCGGTCGCGATTCCGGCCGCAGCAGGCGATACCCTGCTGGAGCAGCGCGCCGGCTATTTCGCCAGCGAGTACCGCTGGGGCAACGGCGGCGCGCGGCTGGAGGATGTGCGGATCAGCGAGTCGGGCGATCCCCGCCACCGCATCAGCCTGAGGTCCGGCGCCGCGGTCGAGGTGGTGCTGCGGGCGAGGTTCCAGCGCGCCTGCGAGCGGGCCGTGTTCGGCCTGTTCATCAAGACGCCCGACGGCGTCACCGTGTTCGGCAACAGTACCCGCAATGCGGCGGTGTATCCTGCACCTTTGGCGGTGGTTGCCGGCGAGGAGGTGCGCATCGCCTTTGCGCTGCAATTGCACCTGGGCCCCGGCCCCTACCTGCTCTCGGCCGGGGTATCGAGCGAGGAGGGCGAGGAGGTCGTGCCCCTCGACCGGCGCTACGATTGCCTGCACTTCGAAGTGCTGGACGGCTCCGGGACGGTCGGGCTCGCCAATCTGCACGCGCTGGCGCGGCGGCTGTAGGATACGCCGGATACGCCGCTGCGCGGCTTGTCCGGACTACGGGTTGAGCGAGCGTTGCAGGGTGGATAAGCGCAGCGCATCCGCCGGAATATTCCGAAGCGGGGGAACTGGGCGGCGCCTCCTGCGGCGAGCCGTGAAACCACGACCAAAACCTACCGTCATTCCGGCGCAAGCCGCAGCGATCGTCATTCCGGCGCAAGCCTCAGCGATCGTCATTCCGGCGCAAGCCGGAATCCAGAGTGGTGACGGACTGGACCCCGGCTTTCGCCGGGGCAGGCTCTGGCTTTCGCCGGGGTGACGATGAATGGGCGATGGCTGCGGAGACCAAGACCATGAGATCTCGCCATGAATGAACGGCGCGCGCCGCCGGGCCCCCTGTACCACGATTTTGCCTGGCTGGGGATGCCCACGGCGCAGTTGCCGGGCATCTATGCGCCCAACCAGCAGGCCAAGGCGCCGGTGATCGCGGCCTACCTGTTGCTCGCCTTCGCCCGCCTGCGCTGCCGCGGCCATGGGGCGATCAGCTTTGCCGAGCTGTTCTGCGCCGATGGCTTCTACGCGCTGCTCGCCGCCCATTTCGGCGCCGCGCGCTCCACCGGTTACGACGATGATCGCGAAGGGCATCTGGCCAATGCGGAACGCATGCGCGATCTGCTCGGCCTGCGCCAGACGTCCTTTCGGCGCACCCGCATCGAGGACATTTCCCCGCAGGAACGGGCCGATGTGGTCGCCAATGTCGGCGGCCTCTACCACGTGGACGACCCGGAGCGGGTGCTGGAGCAGTCCTACCGGATGGCGAACCACTATCTGATCGTGCAGACCGTGGTGTCCCTGGCCCGCGAGGAAGCCGATTACTTCGAACGGCCGGCGCCCGGGCTGAACTGGGGCAACCGCTTCTCGCGGGCCTCCTTCGATCGCCTGATCCGCAGCCGCGGCTGGCGCATCGTGGACGCCCTGTTCAACACCCTGGACGGCAACCCGCGGCCCGAGGATCGCGGCAGCCTCTACTACCTGATCGAGAAATAGGGTGGTGGAGCGAACGCCGGAGGGCAAACGCCTGCACCCGGGAGCGCCCGTACGCCGGATAAGCGAAACGCATCCGGCGCCAGGTGCCATTGACGGCGGGCCACCTTGCGGGGGCAAACGCCGGATGCACCGGCCTCGCGGCCGGTTTATCCGGCCTACACTTGGTCGTGCCGGTAGGCCGGATAAGCGTCAGCGCATCCGGCGCCAGGTACCATTGACGGCGGGTCACCTTGCGGGGGCAAACGCCGGATGCACCGGCCTCGCGGCCGGTTTATCCGGCCTACACCTGGTCGTGCCGGTAGGCCGGATAAGCGAAGCGCATCCGGCACCATGCCCGATCGACCGGCCACCTTGTGCGGACAAAAGCCTACACCGGCAGCGGTCACCTGTTGGTCCCCGCGGAGACAGGCGCCGGTGACGGCTGCCCCGATCTTTCCCTGGCTCGCGGAGTCGGGCTATGTGCGGGACGATGAGACCGGCTGCTGGCGGCCGCCGGTGGCGCGGCCGGAATTCCCCTACACCGATGGCGAGGCGGTGGAGGCAGCGCTGTTGAAGGCGGTGCGCGCGGCGGCAGATCGCAGCGTGCTGTCGCCGGAGCTCGGCGCCGCGATCCGCGACTGGCCGAGCCGCTATCACCTGAGCCCCAGGCGCGCCAATCTGCTGCGGCCGTTCGGGTCCTGGCTGGCGGGCCGCTCGGTGCTGGAGGTGGGCGCCGGCTGCGGCGCCCTGACCCGCTTTCTGGGCGAGGCCGGCGCCCGGGTGCTGGCCCTGGAGGGTAGCCCGCGCCGGGCGGCGGTCGCGGCGGCGCGCTGCGCCGACCTCGACCAAGTGGCTGTGGTGGCCGATACCTTGCAGCACCTGCAGCCGGGCGAGGGCTTCGGCCTGGTGACCCTGGTCGGGGTGCTGGAATACGCGCGGCTGTTGTTCCCGGCCGAAGCGGGCGCGGACCCGGTGGATTCCATGCTGGCCCGGGCCCGGGAGCTGCTCGCTGCGGACGGCGCGCTGCTGCTGGCGATCGAGAATCCGCTCGGGCTCAAGTATTTCGCCGGCTGCGCCGAGGACCATGTGGCAGAGGCCATGTTCGGCATCGAGGACCGCTATCGCGGCGACGGGGTGGTGACCTTCGGCCGCGCCGAGCTGGGCGCCCGGCTGGCCGCCGCGGGCCTGGGCGCGACCCGCTGGTGGTACCCCTTTCCCGATTACAAGCTGCCGGTGGCGGTGCTCTCCGAGGCCGCGGTGGCGGGCGATCACGGCCTGGACCTGACCCCCCTGGCGACGGGCACGGTGACCGCCGATCCCCAGTTGCCGCCGGCCTGGCTGTTCTCCCTGGAGCAGGCGTGGCGGGCGGTGTTGCGCAACCGGCTGGGCAGCGACCTGGCCAATTCCTTTCTGGTGGCCGCGGCGCCGGCGGCCGCGGCGCTGCCACCGGCCGGCGCCCTGGCGCACCACTATGCCGCCGAGCGCCGCCCGGAGTTCGCCAAGGAGGTGGCCATCCGCGACGCGAACCCGCCGCCCCGGCGCCGCCCCTGGCGCCGCGCCGCCGCACCCGGCGCCCCGCGCTGGCGGGTGGAGAGCCGCCGCCTGGCACCCGCGGCCGCGGCGCCCGAGCTGCCGCTGCGCCAGCACCTGACGGATGCCGATTTCGCGCCCGGACAGCTCTGGCACGGCCGGCTGTTGGAGCTGCTCAACGAGCCCGGCTGGAGCGCAGCGCCGCTGGCGGACTGGACCGCCGTCTGGCTGGAGCATCTGGCGAGGCACATCGGTCTGCCGCGCGCCCATCTCGGCTGGGACGCGCGGCTCGACGGCCGCCTGCTCGATGCCGTGCCGCGCAACCTGATGGTGGACGGCGCCGCCGGCACCTTCATCGATCTGGAATGGGAACTCGACGGCGGCCTGGATTTCGGGCATCTGTTCTACCGGGGGGTGATGCTGTCGCTGCTGGGCGCATCCAGTTGCGCGGCGCCGGCGGCGGGCCAGCCCATCGACCTGGGCAGTCTGTTTCTTCAGATTGCCGAACGCTGCGGATACGCGCTCTCCACGGCGGATCTGGAGCCCTGCCACACCGCCGAGCGGCGCATCCAGCACTGGGTGCACGGCGGTGCCTGGATCGGCTTCGGGGAGCTGCTGCTGCACCCCATGCCGGTGCGCGGGGATCCGGCTTGACCGCCGCCGCCGGCGACGCGACCGGGAACGGCGAGATCGCGGCGCTCACCGGGCTGCGCGGCTGCGCGGCGCTGTGGGTGCTGCTGTTCCACGTCTGGGGCGCCGCCGGGCCGCGGCGGATGACCCTGGAGCTGGGCGGCCTGAGCCTGGATTTCACGCCTTTTTTCAGCATCGGCTGGGCCGGGGTACAGTTGTTCTTCGTGCTGTCCGGGTTTCTGCTCGCGCTGCCCTATGCCGACTGGTGCGCCGGGCGCCGCGGCCGGCCGCGCACGCTGCCCTATCTGGCGCGGCGCTGCGTTCGGGTGCTGCCCGGCTACTATCTGCAACTGGCGATCCTGATCGCGCTGGCCTGGTACCCGAGCGGTCCCTCGCCGGTCGAGGGTGCCGCCGATGCCCTCGGCTATCTGGCCATGGCCTTTCTGCCCGAGCCCCTGGGCGTGCCCCTGCTCAACGATGTCTGGTGGACGTTGCCGATCGAGTTTTCCTTCTACCTGGCGCTGCCGCTGCTGGCCGGGCTGCTGCATCGGCGCTTGCTCTGGCCGTTGTTGGCGATCGCCTTTGCCGCGATGTTCGCTTGGCGCTGGCTGACGATCGAGGTATGGGCCGCCGAGCTGGCCCCCGGCGCCCGTTTTCTGCTCGGCTACCAGTTGCCGGGTTCGCTGGACTCCTTCGCCCTGGGCATGGCCGCGGCGCTGGCGTTCCGGAGCCCGGCGGTGCGCGCCTGGCTGGCGGCGCGCCGCGCCCGCCCGGAACTGCTGGCGCTGGCCGCCATGGCGCTGGGCTGCGCGCTGCTCTACTGGATGCACTTCGGGTATCGGGCCTACTGGACGCGCTCGGCCATCACCTTCCTGTGGACGCCGCTGTTCTGCATCGCCGCCGCCGCGCTGGTGCTGGCCGCGGCCGGGGGTTCGGCCATCCTGCGCCACCTGCTCGCCAACCGGCCGCTGCACTATCTGGGCGTGGTCAGCTACGGCATCTATCTGTGGCACAACCCGCTGCTGCGCTGGATCGAGGGCGCGGCGCCGCTCGCCGGGGGCTATGCGCTGCCCTGGCTGCTGCCGGCGGTCGCCGCTGCCACGGTGGCGGCCGCGGCATTGTCCTGGCATCTATTGGAGCGCCCGCTGATCCTGCTGGTTCGCCGGCGCCTGCAGGGCGGCAGCGATGGCAGGGCGGTAACCGCGCCTACCCGCGCAGACCAGCGGATCGCCACCGGTTGTTTCGGGCGAAAATAAAACAGCCGACAAGAACGTCGACGTGACCGTTTTTTCCGCTGCCCGGATTTTTCTACGGGCGCGTTATGCAGTTCGGGCAAGGGCTCCAGGGCTTGTCAAGCATCACGTGACGAACTGTCATGCTGCATGATCAAAACGTGCGCGGACCAGCGCACCCAGGAACTCTATGCCACGGGCAGAGCCAAGCGGTTTCCAGCGGATGTTGCCAAGCGGGCCGCGCGCAAGCTGGAGTACGTGGATCTGGCTACGCGGCTGGGCGACCTGAAGGTCCCGCCCGGCAATCGGCTGCATGCCCTGGAGGGCGATCGGAAAGGACAGTATGCGATCTCGATCAATGACCAATGGCGCATCTGTTTCCGATTTGTGGACGGCGATGCCTATGGCGTGGAAGTCTGCGATGATCATTGAGCGAGGCGAGGGATATGAGCATTTCGAATACCACCGGGACCCAGCGCCGGCCAACCCATCCGGGCGCAATGCTGCGCGAGGATTTCATGCCCGATTATGGGCTTACGGTTTCCGGCTTGGCCGAAGCCATCGGTGTTTCGCGGCAGTAGATCAACGAGATACTGCGGCAGCGTCGGGGTATCGGCCCGGAAATGGCCCTGCGGCTGGGGCGTCTGTTCGGCAACACCCCGGAGTTTTGGCTCAATGCCCAGCGGGCAGTGGATCTGTGGGACGCCGCGGAGGCAATAAAGAAAGATATGGCCCGCATCAAACCCCTGAATGCCGCATGACGACCCCATGGAGCCGACGCCAAAAAGTGGCGCGGCCGATGGGCGGCCCAGGCCATCCAGAGTGGGAACGCACCTCCCGGCAATTCCGAAGGTTCCAGAGATCACGCTCGGATTTCGTTCACACATTGCAGGGATAGGTCAGCGGCGACGGACGCTGCTGGTGATGCCGGCCGCGGCGGGTGACTCCAGGATCCTGTGCCGCCCGCCGGGGGCGATCTGCTGCCCTGGCTGCTGCCGGCGGTTGCCGCTGCCGCGGTGGCAGCGGCCGCATTGTCCTGGCACCGGGTGGAGCGCCCGCTGATCGCCCGGGTGCGCAGCGGGCTCAGCGGTCGCGCCGGGCAGTGGGTGGTGGAGGGCGCGCACCGGCTACAATGCCCGCCGATTTTCGCGCCGACAGGAAACCCGGGATGGCCCCGACCATAGATGTCATCGTGCCGGTATACCGCGGTTTCGAGGTCACCCGCCGCTGCATCGAATCCGTGCTCGGCAGCCGCTGCCGGACGCCGTTCGAGCTGGTGGTGGTCGACGACGCCAGCCCGGAGCCGGACCTGTCGTCCTGGCTGGACGAGCTGGCCGCGGCGGGGCGCATCGGCCTGCACCGCAACCCGGAAAATCTCGGTTTCGTGGCCAGCGTCAACCGGGCCATGGCGCTGCATCCCGAGCGCGATGCGGTGCTGCTCAACAGCGATACCCAGGTGGCCAACGACTGGCTGGACCGCCTGCGGGCCTGTGCCGCGGGCGACGCCCGGATCGGCACCGTCACGCCCTTTTCCAACAACGGCTCCATCTGCAGCTATCCCAACATGCTGGAGGTCAATCCGCTGCCGGCCGGCTGGCCGCTGGCGGAACTGGACGCTCTGTTCGCGGCCGTGAATGCCGGCCAATGCCTGGACCTGCCCACCGGGGTCGGCTTCTGCCTGTACCTGCGGCGCGACTGCTGGGAATCCCTGGCGGGGTTCGACATCGAACATTTTCGGCGCGGCTACGGGGAGGAGACCGACTTCTGCATGCGCGCCGCCAAGGCCGGCTGGCGCAATGTGCTCTGTGCCGACGTCTTCGTGTTCCACGAGGGCTCGGTCAGCTTCGGCGAGGAGCGCGCGGAGCTGATGAACCAGGGCGCGGCTGCCATGGTCGAGCTCCATCCGGAATATCATGAGTTGGTTATACGATTCCTGCGCGCCGATCCGGTGCGCCCCTGGCGCGACGCCGTGACCCGGGCCCGGGGCCGGCGTCTGCTGGCGGACTGCACTGCTGCCCTGGAGGATCTGATGGCCGAGCGCGACAGCCGTGCCGCCTGGCTGAGCGACAAGCTGGTTGCCCGGGAGCGCGATGCCGCCGAACTCGCCGCCGCGTTCGCCAATGCGGAGCGGTTCGTGCGCGAACGCGAGGCCGATGTCCGCCAACTGCAGGAGCGCCTGGCGATGGAACAGCAGCGGTTCGAGGAGTTGCTGGCGCGTTCCGGAATGCTGCAGCGGCAGTTGGCGGAGCTCCAGGCCCACCACCAGGCGGTGATCAACTCCCGGACCTGGCGCTGGTCGCGGCGCCTGCGCCGCCTGCTGAGGCTCGACTGATGGAGGCACAGGTACAGGCATTCACCAGCATCACCACCAACTATCTGCCCAAGGCGCGGGTGCTGGCCCATTCCATCAAGCGCCTGGCGCCCGCGATCCGCTTTCACCTGGTATTGAACGACGATCCCCCGCCAGGTTTCGCCCTGGCCGACGAGCCCTTCGACAGCCTGATCGGCCTCGACGAGCTGGGCTTTGGGCAGGACCGCCAATGGCTGTTCGGCCATACCCTGGTGGAGCTGTGCACCGCCGTGAAGGGCCGGGCCTTTCAGTATCTGTTCGACCGTTGCGGCGCCGCCAAGGCGTTCTACTTCGACCCGGATACCGTGGTGTTCGGGCGCCTGGAAGAACTGTGCGCGCTGCTCGACCGCCACGCCGCCATCCTCACCCCCCATCAGTGCGCGCCCGAGGAGACGCTGCAGGCTGTGATGGACAACGAGCTCGCGAGCCTCCGGCACGGGGTGTTCAATCTGGGCTTTCTCGGCGCGCGCGGCGACGGCGAGGGGCGGCGGCTGGTGGACTGGTGGGCCGAACGGCTGCGGCTGTTCTGCCACGACGACTTTTCCCGCGGGCTGTTCACCGACCAGCGCTGGATGGATCTCGCGCCCTGCTTTTTTCCCGGCGTCGGTATCGTTCGGGATCCGGGGTTCAATGTGGCGACCTGGAACTTGACCCACCGGCAGGTCACCGGGTCGCTGCGCGAGGGCATCCGGGTCAACGGCGAGCCCCTCGGCTTCTATCATTTCTCGGGCTTCGACAGCGGTGCCCAGGAGCTCATGCTGAACAAGTACGGCGCCGACAACCCGGCGTTGCTGGAGCTGCGCCAGTGGTATCTGGGCGAGTGCGAACGGCATGGCCAGGCCGAATTGGGCCGGCGGGTGGCGCGCTGGTCGCAGTTCGACGACGGCACCCCGATCGAGCCCCGCCAGCGGGAGGTATACCGCATCCGCACCGACCTGCAGCGGGCGTTTCCCGACCCCTTCGCCACCGCCGATCCGAACGCCAGCTATCTCCACTGGTGGCGCGCCAATGCGCCGTCCGACGCCGCGGCGGGCAGTTTCCGGGCTTCGCCGGATGCGCCCTTTGGCCGGGTGCTGGGGGAGTTCATCGACTACACCGCGGCGCGGGTGCGGCGCACCCCGCGCCTGGGGCGCTGGGGCCGCGCCGGGCTGCTGGCGCCCCTGGCCCTGGCGCGGCGGCTCGCGCGCCTGTTGCCGGGTTGATTGAACCGTGCCGGATCCGAGCGCGCCCCTGGTCTGCCTGCATCTGCGGAATGCGGCCGACGCCGGCCCGGCGGGCGCGGCCGTCGCCGCTTGGCGCAGCGCCTGGCCGGGACTCGATGCAGTGGTCATGGGCCCGCCGGGTGCCGCGGTGGCGGGCACCGGGTTTCTGGCCCTGCCGCCGGCGGCCGGCCTGGCGGCGGCGCTGGCGGCGGCGCATGCCGCCCAGCCCCGGCGCGACCTCGCCTATGTGTGCTGGGGCGCCCAACTGCCCGACGACTGGGTGGCCCTGCTGGTCCGTGCCCTGCGCCGCGATCCCCGGGTCGGCGCGGCCCTGCCGCTGTGCGATGCCCTGCAACTGTTCTCGCCCTACGCGGGCGCCCGGCC
>JBMOPO010000043.1:0-3871 GCA_049325095.1 Pseudomonadota bacterium
CTGAGACGAAACTGACCTGTGCGGGGCAGGGCGAAGCCGTCCGGGCGCAGCCCGGACCCTGTGGGCGGTCGGGTCAGGCGGCCGGTTCGATGGTGACCTTGTGGCCGAGGCTTTCCAGCTGGCGGATCAGTTGCCGTGTGCGGATCTGCCGGTCGTCTCGGCGCAGGTAGAAGTCGGCGCCGAGTTCTGCGTAGTCCCGGTCGTCGTGGAGCAGGTGCCAGATGGCGACCAGGATGGAGTGGGCCACGGCGAAGGTGGCCTTGTTCTGCCCCTTGGTGCCGAACCGGCGCAGCAGCCGGCGGTGGCGGGCGCCGAGGTACCCGCCGGTGCGGCTGGCCGCCCAGGCCGCCTCGCACAGCGCGGCACGCAGCGCGCCGTCGCCCTTGCGGGGGGTCCCGGTCCGGCGCTTCCCGGCGGACTGGTGGTTACCCGGGCACATCCCGGCCCAGCTGGCCAGGTGTCCCGGGGAGGGGAACACGCTCATGTCCACCCCGATCTCGGCGATGATCACCTCGGCGGTGTGCGCGCCGACCCCGGGGATGGTCATCAGCCGCTGCTGCTGCGGGCGAAACCGCGCCATGTCCTGGTCGATCTGCGCCTCCAGCTCCTCGACGAGCAGGTTCAGCTGGTCGATGTGGGACAGGTGCAGCCGCAGCAGCCGGGCGTGGTGGTCGGCGAACCCGCCCTCCAACGCCTGCCGCAGCTGGGGGATCTTCCGACGCATCCGGCCGTGGGCCAACTCGGCCAGCGCCGCCACGTCCCGCTCCCCGGCCAGCAGCCGGTCCAGCATCGCCCGGCCCGACTTGCCCAGCACGTCACTGACCACCGAGTCCAGCTTGATCCCGGCGTCTTCGAGCACCTTCTGGACCCGCTGGGTCTCCCGGGTCCGCTCCTGCACCAGCTTGGTTCGGTAGCGGGTCAGGTCCCGCAGCCGGGCGATCTCCTCCGGGGGGACGAAACTGCCCCGCAGCAGCCCGCACTCCAACAGCTGGCACAGCCACACCGCGTCGGCCACGTCGGTCTTCCGCCCCGGCACGTTCTTCACGTGGCGGGCGTTGACCAGCAGCAGCCGCACCCCCGGCAGGTCCTGCAGCACATGCCACACCGGCTTCCAGTACACCCCGGTCGCTTCCAGCGCCACCTGGCTGACCCCGAACCCGGCCAGCCAGGACCGCAGCAGGCGCAGCTGCCCGGTGAACGTGCCGAACTCCCGCACCTGCTGACCCCGCTCTCCGTCCGCCCCAGGCACCCGCACACAGGCCATCACCGTGTCCTTGTGCACGTCCAGCGCGGCGCAGCGGCCCACCACGACCTGCATCACCCACACCTCCTCGGTCGAACCGGCCCGCGTGCCGCCCAAGGAGCCCGGAATCGCAGATTCTGAGACGCGTGCTCGCAGCAACAATCAAAGGTGCCTCACAGGCTCCACCGTCAATCTGATCGACGGGCTCACAGCACCAAGGAATCCCGACGTCGACGGGCGGCACCGGCCCAGTTTCATCCCCCCAGGCGGGTGGCGCTAGCCACCCATCCCAATCTGAGACGAAACTGACCTGTGCGGGGCAGGGCGAAGCCGTCCGGGCGCAGCCCGGACCCTGTGGGCGGTCGGGTCAGGCGGCCGGTTCGATGGTGACCTTGTGGCCGAGGCTTTCCAGCTGGCGGATCAGTTGCCGTGTGCGGATCTGCCGGTCGTCTCGGCGCAGGTAGAAGTCGGCGCCGAGTTCTGCGTAGTCCCGGTCGTCGTGGAGCAGGTGCCAGATGGCGACCAGGATGGAGTGGGCCACGGCGAAGGTGGCCTTGTTCTGCCCCTTGGTGCCGAACCGGCGCAGCAGCCGGCGGTGGCGGGCGCCGAGGTACCCGCCGGTGCGGCTGAGCGTGTCAGATGGTCTGTGTACGGGAGGTGCCTGGGAGCCTGAGGTGACTGAGGTTACTTCGGGCCGGAAGGAGCACCGTCGATGAGCGCAGGATCGATCACGGGTTTGGGGGCGGTGTTGGCCGCGAACACGCCGGGGCGGACGCCACGGGAGGATCTCCGGGCCGGCGGGTCCCCCGCCGAGCGGGTCGCCGACGAGGTGGTCGACGAGGCGTTCCTGGACCGGCTGATCGCCTCCGCCGGCGACGGCGAGTTGCGGCTGACCGGTCAGGGCGGGTTCCTGCCGGAGTTGATCAAACGGGTGCTCGAGCGCGGCCTGGAGATCGAGCGGAGCGAGCACCTGGGCTATGAGAAGGGCGATCCGGCCGGGCGCGGCGCGCCGAACTCGCGCAACGGGACCACACCCAAGACGCGGGCCAGCGAGGTCGGGTCGATCCGGCTGGAGGTGCCCCGGGACCGGGCCGGCACGTTCGAACCGCGGCTGGTGCCCAAGGGTCAGCGCCGGCTGGCCGGCGGCCTCGACGAGATGATCATCAGCTTGTACGCGGGCGGGATGACGGTGCGCGACATCGAGCACCACCTCGCGCGCACGCTGAACGTGGAGCTGTCCCGGGAGACCATCAGCAAGATCACCGACGCGGTGCTCGAAGAGGTCAAGGCCTGGCAGACCCGCCCGCTGGACGCGGTGTACCCGATCATCTACATCGACGCGCTGGTCGTGAAGGTGCGCGACGGCGCGCAGGTGAGCAACAAGGCCGCGCACCTGGTCGTCGGCGTGGACACCGACGGGATCAAGCACGTGCTGGGGATTTGGGTGCAGTCCACCGAGGGGGCGAAGTTCTGGCTGCAGGTGCTCACCGAGCTGCGCAACCGCGGCGTGGCCGACGTGCTCATCGCCTGCTGCGACGGCCTGGCGGGCCTGCCCGAAGCGATCGAGACGATCTGGCCCCAGACGGTCACCCAGACCTGCGTCGTGCACTTGATCCGGGCGGCGCTGCGGTACGTGTCCTACACCGACCGGCGGGCCGTGGCCGCCGCGCTGCGGGTCGTCTACACCGCGGCCACCGAGGACGCCGCCCTGGACGCGCTGGCCGCGTTCAGCGCCAGCGAGCTGGGCGCCCGCTACCCCGGCGCGGCCGCCGTGTTCGAGCGGGCCTGGGAACGGTTCACCCCGTTCCTCGCGTTCCCCCCCGAGGTCCGCAAGATCATCTACACGACGAACGCGATCGTTATCTCCAGCCTGCTGGGCCCTGTCGTCGATGTGCGCCACGCAGCCGCTCTGGTCCGTGTCGCCCGTGGTGGAGGTGCTTATCTCCAGCATGTCCATCACGGGTTGAGGCGGAGGTTTGATGATGGTGCAACGGGTGGCCCCACCGGGGTCACGGGTCGAGTCCTGGACGGTGCTCGGCGACGACGACCGGCCGATCGAACCGATCGAGAGGTACCTGGCCTATCTCACCGCGATCGAACGCTCACCGAACACCATCAAGGCCTATGCGCATGACCTGAAGGACTTCTTCGCGTTCTTGACGTCACGGTCGCTGGACTGGGGCACCGTTCGACTCGAGGACATCGGCGAGTTCGTGGCGTGGTTGCGGCTGCCGCCGGCTGGGCGAGCGGGCACGGTCTCGGTATTGCCCTCAGTGGTCGCCGAGGTGGGCGCGGCGACGGTGAACCGCAAGCTGTCGGCGGTCAGCTGTCGCCTGCCATGAGCATGGGACCGCGCTGAGCGGTTTTCTGCCAGGTTCATGGGACCACCTGGGTTGCCAGTCATGGGACCACCCGGCGCGCCTGGCCGGTGGTTCCTCGATCGCCTCGTTGACTGCTCGCGTCATGTCGGTGGACGCGGAGGTCGTCGAGGGTGGGATTCAGGGAGGTCAGTGTGGTTGAGGTGCGTGAGGTGCTGCGGGCGTGGCTGGAGGGGCTCGGGCTGCGCAAGGTGGCCGAGCGGGCGGGGGTGGACCGCAAGACCGCACGCCGGTACGTCGAGGCAGCCGA
>JBMOPO010000044.1:0-58625 GCA_049325095.1 Pseudomonadota bacterium
GCGTATCTCCACCACCATCTCCAAGCTGTGCATGGCGCCCCGTCCAAAGGGACCCCAGCTTACCCACCCGTCAGGGGGTCAGTTTTACTTCGGCTAGGGGGGTCATTTTTACTTTGGCGCTAACATCGCCAGACGCAATGGCCATCCGTTTGAATGCAGACCTGAAAAAGAAGGGATTAAGACGCGTGTGGTGCAGTATGTTTCCCGCTGCGCTAGTTTGAATGCAGACCTGAAAAAGAAGGGATTAAGACTCACAAATGATATAGAGTTCTTTAGCTGCTCTGGTTTGAATGCAGACCTGAAAAAGAAGGGATTAAGACTGATTATTCCCCTATCACCAGTTGATGCCCCTCCGTTTGAATGCAGACCTGAAAAAGAAGGGATTAAGACTGAGATTCAGAATTTTCATGCCTTCCTCCTATTGTTTGAATGCAGACCTGAAAAAGAAGGGATTAAGACGGTAGCTTCCTGCGAAGCATGCTCCGTTGTCGTAGTTTGAATGCAGACCTGAAAAAGAAGGGATTAAGACCCGGCCCGTCCGGGTATGTAACTCAGGATATGGTTTGAATGCAGACCTGAAAAAGAAGGGATTAAGACTCATCTGCATACCTCACTAGGTCAATGGGTGCCGTTTGAATGCAGACCTGAAAAAGAAGGGATTAAGACGCCAAAGGATGACAGGACGAATCAGCCTTTCTGGTTTGAATGCAGACCTGAAAAAGAAGGGATTAAGACACCCGCTCGGGTGGTTGTGAGCGAATATCACGGCGTTTGAATGCAGACCTGAAAAAGAAGGGATTAAGACGTGGCCCTCTCTAGGGCCATGTTCGCCACCCGCCGTTTGAATGCAGACCTGAAAAAGAAGGGATTAAGACGCAGTGCCGCGGGCAGATGCACGATCACGGCGGTTTGAATGCAGACCTGAAAAAGAAGGGATTAAGACTGGTTCTCCAGGTTACATTGTGTAACTTCAGTGGGTTTGAATGCAGATCTGAAAAAGAAGGGATCAAGACCCGTTTACATCCCGCCCCGATCGGGGATGGCCGTCGGAAAATACTCAACCAGCTCAGCCGGGTTTCAATGTGCCTCATCCCAGTTGGCGCCCACGCCGGCGTCCACCACCAGGGGCACGGCCAGTTCGGCGGCGCCGGCCATGCGCGCGATGACGCCGGCGCGCACGGCGGCGAGTTCGGCTTCCGGCACTTCGAATACCAGTTCGTCGTGCACCTGGAGGATCATGCGCGCGCCCAGGCCCTGTTCGGTCAGCCAGGCGTCGACGGCGATCATGGCGCGCTTGATGATGTCGGCGGCGGTGCCCTGCAGGGGCGCGTTAATGGCGGCGCGCTCGGCGGCCTGGCGGCGCTGGGTGTTGCGGTCGCGGATTTCGGGCACGTACAGCCGCCGCCCGAACAGGGTTTCGACATAGCCGCGTTCGGCGGCGCCGGCCCGGGTGCTTTCCATGTAGGCGCGCACGCCGGGGTAGCGCTCGAAGTAGCGGTCGATGTATTCCTGCGCCTGGTTGCGGCCCAGGCTGAGCTGGCGGCCGAGCCCGAAGGCGGACATGCCGTAGATGAGCCCGAAGTTGATGGCCTTGGCGCTGCGCCGCTGCTCGGGGGTGACCGCCTCCAGCGGCACGCCGAATACCTCGGCGGCGGTGGCGGCGTGGATGTCGAGGCCGGCGGCGAAGGCCCGGCGCAGGCCGTCGTCGCCGGAGAGGTGGGCCATGATGCGCAGCTCGATCTGCGAGTAGTCGGCGGCGAGGATGCGGCAGCCGGGCGGGGCGATGAACGCCTGGCGGATGCGGCGGCCCTCGGCGGTGCGCACCGGGATGTTCTGGAGATTGGGATCGGAGGACGACAGCCGGCCGGTGGCGGTAACCGCCTGGTGGTAGGAGGTGTGGATGCGGCCGGTATCCGGGTCGATCATCTCCGGCAGGCGGTCGGTATAGGTGGATTTGAGTTTGCTCAGCCCGCGGTATTCGAGCACCACCCGGGGCAGGGGGTAGTCGAGCGCCAGTTCCTGGAGGACGTCCTCGGCGGTGGAGGGGGCGCCGGTGGGGGTCTTGCGGGTCGCCGGCAGGCGCAGCTTGCCGTAGAGGATTTCGCCGAGCTGCTTGGGCGAGCCCAGGTTGAAGGGCTGGCCGGCGAGTTCGTGGGCGAGCTGCTCCAGGGCGGCGAGCGCCTTGGCCAGCTGCCGGCTCTGGGCGGCGAGCAGGGCGCCATCCACCAGGGCGCCGTTGCGCTCGATGCGCGAGAGCACCGGCACCAGGGGCATTTCGATGTCCTCGAACACCCGCCTGGGGCCGGGCTGTGCGGCGAGCCGCGGCCAGAGCGCGCGGTGCAGGCGCAGGGTGACGTCGGCGTCCTCGGCGGCGTAGGGCGCGGCCTGTTCCAGGGGAATCTGGTCGAAGCTGAGCTGTTTGGCGCCCTTGCCGGCGATGTCCTCGAAGCGGATGGTGCGCTCGCCCAGATGGCGCAGCGCCAGGGTGTCCATGTCGTGGCGGGAGCCGGATGGGTCCAGCACATAGGATTCGAGCATGGTGTCGTAGGCGATGCCGCGCAGTTCGATGCCGTGGCGGGCGAGGACGCTCATGTCGTACTTGAGGTTCTGGCCGACCTTGGCCCGGCCGGGGTCTTCGAGCAGCGGCCGCAGGGCTTCCAGCACCTGTTTGCGGTCGAGCTGGTCCGGCGCCCCGGGGTAGTCGTGGGCGAGCGGCACATAGGCCGCGGCGCCGGGCTCCACCGCGAAGGACAGGCCGACCACCTCGGCCTGCATGTAGTCGAGGCTGGTGGTCTCGGTGTCGAAGGCGAACAGCTCGGCGGCCCGCAGCCGGGCCAGCCAGGCGTCGAACCGCGGCCAGTCGAGCAGGGTCTCGTAGCTGCGCTCCGCGGCGGGAACGGCGGTCGCCGCCGCGGGCTGCGCCCGGTCTTCGGCCAGCAATTCGTCCAGCCAGGATTTGAACTCCAGTTCGCGGAACAGGGCGAGCAGGGCCTCGCGGTCGGGCTGGCTTTCGGCCAGCTCGTCCGGGTCGATATCCAGGGACAGGTCGCGGCGGATGGTGGCGAGCTGGCGCGACAGATAGGCATCTGCGCGGTGCTCGCTGAGCTTTTCCGGCAGTTTTTTGGCGCCGCGGATATCGAGTTCGGGGATCCGTTCCAGGCCGGCGTAGATGGCATCCAGATCACCCAGGGCATTGAGCAGGGCCAGCGCGGTCTTTTCGCCGACTCCGGGCACGCCGGGGATGTTGTCGGATTTGTCGCCGACCAACGCTAGGTAATCGACGATCAGCTCCGGCGGCACGCCGAATTTCCCGGCCACTCCCGCGGCGTCGAGCCGGGTGTCGGTCATGGTGTTGACCAGGGTGACCCGTGCGTCGACCAGTTGCGCCATGTCCTTGTCGCCGGTGGAGATCACCACCGGCCGGTCGCGGCCGGCGGCCGCGCTGGCCAGGGTGCCGATCACGTCGTCGGCCTCGACGCCCTCCACCACCAAGAGCGGCAGGCCCATGGCGCGCACGATGTCGTGGATGGGCTGGATCTGGGCGCGCAGTTCGTCGGGCATGGCCGGGCGATGGGCCTTGTAGCGCTCGAAGAGTTCGTCCCGGAAGGTCTTGCCCTTGGCATCGAACACCACCACCACCGGGCTGCCCGGATAGTCCTTCTGCAGCCGCCGCAACATGGAGATGACGCCTTTGACGGCGCCGGTGGGCGCGCCCCTGGAGGTGGTCAGGGGGGGCAGTGCATGAAAGGCGCGGTACAGGTAGGACGAGCCATCGACCAGCACCAGGGGAAGGGGGTCTGCGTGCATCGCGCAACTCCAGCCAGCAGCCGCAAGGATAACCAAAAGCCCCGGCGGGCGGCCCGGGCGGGGCCTGCCTGTGCGTGGCACGCAGACAGGTCGGCCATAATGCGGCCATGGCGGTCTACACCACTCCCGATCCGGAGGAACTCGCGGCGCTGTGCCGGCGGCTCGGGTTGGGCGTTGTGGGCCGCATGCGGCCGGTGGCGGCCGGGGTGGAGAATTCCACCTGGCTGCTGCGCCTCTACCCGTCCGGTTCACAGAGGGATCCGGAAGAGTGGGTGCTCAGCATCGTGGAGCGGGACGAGGCCGAGGCGCTGCGCTTTCCCGCCGCGGTCTGCGCCCAACTGGAGGCGGCGGGCCTGCCGGTTCCGCCGCCGCGGGCCGCGCCCGACGGCACCCGGGTCCACCGCCTGGCGGGCAAGCCGGCGCTGTTGACGCCGCGGGCGCCCGGGCGCCATGTGCTGCACCCGGGTGCGGTCCACTGCCGGGCGATCGGCGATTTCCTCGGCCGCATGCACCTGCAACCGGCGCCGCCGGCCGCGCCCGGCCGCGTCAATCCGTTCGGCCGCGACTGGCTGGAGCGCGCGGCCCGGTTATTGGCAGGCCGGCTGGGCGCCGCCGACCGGGCGCTGCTGGCCGCGCAGCTCGAGGTGTACCGATCGCTGGAGGCGGTCGCGGGGCTGCCGCGCGGCGTCATCCACGCCGATCTGTTCCGCGACAACGCGCTGTTCGAGGGCCGGCGGCTGCGCGCGGTGATCGACTTCGCCAGCGCCTGCATCGACTGGCTGTTGCTGGATGTGGCCATCGCTCTGCACGACTGGGCCGGCAGTGCGGACGGCGGCTTCGCTCCGGACCGGGCCGGCGCGCTGCTCGCCGGCTACGTCCGGCGCCGCCCGGTCACTGCGGCGGAGCGCGGTGCCTGGCGGGAGTTGCTGGGCATCGCGGCGACCCGCTTCTGGGTTTCCCGGGCGCTGGCCCGATTCGAGCCCGCCCCGGAATTCACCGGGCGCGAACCCAAGGATCCCGAGGAATTTCGCACCCGGCTGCTGGCCTGTCTGCGGGGGGCCAACCTCCCGCAACTGCCGGGGGCCGGCCGGTAGCGGGCCGGCCGCCCAGGCCTGGATCAGAACTGGAACTGGATCTCCAGGATGGTCTCGTGGCGGCGGTCGCCGGGCCGCGACCAGATGTCCCCGACCTGCCAGGGGCCGATGTCCTCATCCTCCACCTGCCAATAGAAATACTGCTCGGCGGTGAACACCAGATGCTTGGAGAACAGGTATTCGAGGCCGAGCTTGGTGTAGCCGCCGGTGGATCTGGGGTCGAAGACCACCACGAAATCCGGGTTCCAGAGACCGGCCGCCCCATAGGTGGTGGAGGCGGAGAAGCTCATCACGAACTCATCCTGGTCCAGGCGATCCTCGTTGACGCTGACGAACCGCCCGGGAACCACCTCGCCGTCGATGCGCGCCGGCACCACGGCGGACAGCCCGCGGAAGTGGCTGCTGTAGTCGATGTAGCGGCGCCAGAACAACTGGCCGGAGAGGAAAAAGGTGCGCAGGCTGTTGAGGGAGCGGATCCAGGTGGGCCGGTCGATACCAATCATCACCACCGATTGGTGCACGGTATCGAACTGGTCCTGGTCGCCGTCGATGCTCAGGGGCGCGCCGGGTTCGATGGCCACCGGCACGCCCTTGGTGATGGCGCTTTCCAGGCGGATCACCGACTGGGTGTACTTTTCTTCCGAATAGCTGGCGGTGGCGCCAATCATATGGGTGCGAGGATTCACCAGATCGACCGTCGCATTGAAGGTGTCGCCCTGAATGCCCGACAGATCCTGGCGGAATCGCGCGCCCGTCGCCCCGGAGTAGCCGTAGAAATAGTTGAAACTGAAATCGATGTCGTTCCAGATCCCCTTGTAGCGGATGCCGGCCTGTCCGCTGCTCAGGTCTCGATTCGGGCGCCCGTCGCGGATGGTGCGCTGCAGGTCATAGAGCTCGCCATCGAGAATCACACTGTTGGCGACCTCCGGCAGCCCGGCGTAGAGCGACCAGGGATAGCGGGGATCGGTCTCCACCCGGTTGGGCTGGACATCCCAGGGGATCCAGATGACCTCGACGAAGGATTCCTCGAAGGAGCCGATCTTGCCGATGTCGTAGATGCCACGGGCCATCCACAGCGGGATGCGGATGTCCTCCCAGGATTCGCGCGACCAGTGCCAGCTCAGATCCAGGGGGTTGATGACGTCCAGGGCGCGGAAATTGTCGGCCTCCCCCCACACGACCTGTTGTTTGCCGAGCTTCAGGGTAAACGGCGGAATCAGGATATCGACAAAGACCTCGCGCATCGCGGATTCGAAGTTGCCGCCGCTGAGGTCATCGTACTTGTCGCGAAAGTCGTACACCGAGTCGTAGATGCCGCGGCCGATGAAGGTGAAGGTCGCCTCCGCGATGGGTCCGGCGTCGAAGCGCCCGAATGCCTGCCCATCGCGCAGAAAATAGTATTTACCCTCCAGTTGAGCGGTATTGCGCTGCATGATCATTTCGGCATCGCTGGGGTTGGGCACGCGCCAGATGTTCTGCGCCCGGACGTAGCCCTCCAGTTCCAGGTCGTTGCCGACGTTGACGATCCCCCAGGAAGCGGCCGGGGCCAGCAGGGCTGCGGCGAGCGCCGCGCGAATCGGGTTTCTCATTCTCATCGTCGTTCTCACTTCTTCTAATTAGTTCAGAGAGTGTCCCTGACCGCTGGTGCGCGCAGGCCGTCGGCCCGGCGGGCGCCTTTCCCGGGGCAACCCGTGCAACGGGTTATCGGGAGGCGTCCACCGGGCCCCCCTCTGCCCCGTGGTCGGCGGGGCAGGGCCCGGGTGGGAGGTGGATCAGCGTCTGCCGCCGATCATGTTGCGCAGTGAAAAAAATTGTTTGGCCCGCGCTTCCGAAAACTCCCGCTTGTTGGTGAAGCAGTGGGTCATGGTGGCGTGCGGCTTCTTGGCGTTGATGTCCGTTTCACCCAAATGCAGAAACACCTGGTGACCGACGGTCCTGGAGAAATCCTGTTGCACGTAAGGCGCCTGCTGCGGCTCCTCGTGGGCGTAACTCTCCGAATACTTGAGGAAGTGCTGCGCCATGCGCAGGAGATTGTCGTCCTTGCGGTCGAAGCCGAACATCCAGAGTGTCCAATAGGTCTCGGCGTCGACAAACACGATGCGATAACTGTAGGGGTGATCCTCGGGCTTGGGCTTGATCAGCACCACATGGCTGTCGCGGACTTCCCAGCGCGTCTTGTGCGGCACCCACAGGTGAGGCCCGCCGAATTCCGGGTTGTCCGGGACGTTGACGGTCGCCAGCACCTTGCGCTTGCCGAGGTACTCCCAGTCGTTTTCGTAGACCTTGCCGGCGAAGCCGTCGCTGTCCTCGCGGATCATGTCCATGCCCATCAGCTCGCCGGTGCGCTCCGAGGACAGGGTCTTGCGCGGTTTGCGTTGGGCCGGCATGTACAGCCATCCGGAATCCTCGGCATGGTGATCCACATAGGAGATGGTCATGTTCTTGGCGCCGGCCATGTCGCGGGGCGAGCGAAACTCCATGATCTTCTTGGCGCGCACCTCCTCGTATCCGGGGACCAGGCAGTGCTCTCCCCGGCTGTACTGGGCGTTGACCGAGGTGTATTCCATCTGCCGGTCGAGCCTGCCGCCCTCGCTGCGCAGCCAGGTCACCATGGGCATGTCGTAGTCGTTCGCACCCGGGCGCCAGAGCATGTTCCAGATCACCTTCTGGCCGGCCATGGGATCTTCCGGATCGATCTCGGGGAAGGGAAAGCCCCCGCCGGTGAAACCGATCAAAGTGCCCGAAGCATCCAGGTGATAGCCGGGCACCACCGCGCTGCCCCAGTCCTCGGGTGGCGGGTAATGGCCGGTGGGTGCGATCTCCATGTCCATGTCGGAAAAGAAGTAGTACTCCCAGGCGGTGCGCGGAATCAGCCCTTCGATCAGGGCGCGGTCGGCGATGGTCAGGTGCTGTCCGGGCGACGGCAATGCGGGATCGGCCCGGTCGATCCACTCCCGCAGGGCCTGGTAGCTCATGTCGCCGGCGGCCACCGCACTGGCCGCCGAGGTCGCCAGAGCCAGAGTCACGGCCACCATGGAACACAGGAGACGCACCGGCCAACGGGCCGGAGCGCGTCCTCGATACGCGGTGGGGATGCTCATTTCGTTTACCTCAAAGTGATGCCGCAATCATGCATGGTCAAGCCTGCCGGCAGTGGCATCCAGGCCGGGGTGAAGCGGAGCGTCCTTGGGTGGAATTCCAGACGGGCTGGCTGCAACCATAACTGTTGGGTGCAGTGCAAATAGCGTTAGGGTATATAAACTATCTCGAATCTGTGCTCCGCCGCAAGGGATCCAGATCAAAATCCGGCGCCGGGCGCACCGTCGTGGGGCAATGCAGTCACACCGGAGCCGGGCCGAGAACCTTCATGGGGCACGCCCGCCGGCCAGGCATTCGGCAAAGGATTCCGCAATTGACCGCAGCAGGCGTTCGTACCCCCGGCCGTCCCCGCCCGGGACCGCCCCGCCCAGGGGATCGATCACCGCCAGGCGGACATCCCAGCGGGTGGCGATGTTGCGCAGCTGGGCCAGCCGCGCACCGGGTTCCGCGACCAGGCAACGGATGTCGTCGCGCGCCAGCAGTTCCGCGCCTGATCGCGCCCCCGCCGCGTGGCCGGCGGCATCGCTCAGATAGCCGGCCGGCGCCAGCCCGAACCGGGCCGCGAAATGGCCGAAAGCATCGTGGTCGCCGGCGAAGGGCCGGGACCGGACCGGGGCCAGCGCGGCTTCCAGTTCGGCCTCCAGCTCGGCCAGCCGGGTCTCGAATGCCGCCAGCGAGTCCGCGGCGGCGGCATCGACCGCGCCGGCGGCGGTCAGCCGCGCGACCAGCGCCCGCGCGATGACGACCGCGTTGCGCGGATCCAGCCAGAGATGCTGATCGCGCCCCTCCTGGGCCCGCCCATCCGGCGCCCCGGGCCAGTGGATGCCGGCGAGTTCGGCGGCGGTCAGCAGCCGCGCCGGCTCGACCCCGCGCAGGGCATCGACCAGAAAGGTCTCCAGCTCCGGACCGACCCGGAGCACCAATCCGGCTTCCGCCAGCAGTCGGCGCTCCGAGATCCGCAGCGCATGGTTGTGCGGCGAGGCGTTGTCCGGCAATAGTTGCTGGACCTCGGCCCACTCGCCCAGCACATCCTGGGCGATCAGCGCCAGGGGGCGGATGGTGGCGACCACCAGGGGCCGCTGCCCGGCGGCTGCGGCGGGCAGGGGACCGAGGGCGCACAGCAGCGCGACAAGCAGGATTCGGGAGACTGGATTCATGGCCATGTTCATTGATGAGATAACATCACATTATGGGGTGGGCCCTGCCTTCCGGCGCGATCCGGCGGAGCCGGACTCCCGCGGCGCCGACTTGCCCCGGGATTCCCTTCGCGGTTAGTGTAATACCGTTACATCTGCGCATGGCCGCCATGGCATTGATCACCAACACCCGGGCCGCCCATCGAGCCCATGACCATGAGCGCTGCCGCAACGCCGCCCTGGCCCAGGCCCGCGGCCTGTGCGCCGGCCGGGGCGTCCGCCTGACGCCGGCCCGCGAGGCAGTCCTCGGGCTGATCTGGCGCAGCCACCACCCGGTGGGCGCCTACGCCCTGATCGAACAGTTGGGCCAGCAGCAGGGCCACCGGGTGTTGCCGCCGACGGTGTATCGGGCGCTGGACTTCCTGCTCGCCCAGGGCCTGATCCACCGCATCCCATCCCGCAATGCCTTCATCGGCTGCCCGTTCCCCGAGGTGCCGCACCACAATCTCTTCCTGCTGTGCCGCAGCTGCGGCGCGGTGGCCGAATGCAGCGCCGACCAACTGGACCAGGCGATCGCCGCCACCGCGGCCCGCGCCGGCTTCGCGGTGTCCGGACACAACCTGGAGATCGATGGACTGTGCCGGCAATGCCAGTGACGCAACCCCTGCTCCGCCTGGAAGGGGTGACCAAGCACTTTGGCGCCCACCGGGTGCTCGATCGGGTGGGGCTCGAAATCACCCCCGGCCGAATCCTGACGCTGATCGGCCCCAGCGGTTGCGGCAAGACCACCCTGGTGCGCATCGCCCTGGGGCTGTTGGCCGCCGATGGCGGCTCGGTCCAGCGCCGGCCCGGGCTGCGCGTGGGCTACATGCCGCAGAAGCTCGTCATCGATCCGACCCTGCCATTGTCGGTCGGGCGGTTTCTCCGCCTGGCGGAGCGCGACCCGGACAAGTGCCGGGCGGCGCTCGCCGAAACCGGAATACCCGGCCTGTGGGCGCGCCCGGTGAGCGCGCTCTCCGGCGGGGAGACCCAGCGCATGCTGCTGGCACGGGCGCTGCTGCGGCGCCCGGATCTGCTGATCCTCGACGAGCCGGTGCAGGGAGTGGATGTCGCCGGCCAGGAGGCCCTGTACAAACTGATCGGGGATCTGCGGACGCGCTCGGGTTGCGCGGTGCTGATGGTCTCCCACGACCTGCATCTGGTCATGGCGGCCACGGACGAAGTGGTCTGCCTCAACCATCATGTCTGCTGCCATGGCACGCCCCGGCAGGTGAGCCGGGATCCGGCGTTCGTCGCGCTGTTCGGCCAGCGCACCGCGCTCTACGCCCATGATCACGACCACAGCCATCCCTGAGCCCGGCCGGCAGTTGCCGGGCGGCGGCCGGCCATGAGCCTGGATTTCGTCTGGTGGGCCCTGGGCGGGGGCCTGGGACTGGCGCTGATCTGCGGGCCGCTGGGCAGTCTGATGGTCTGGCAGCGGCTCGCCTATTTCGGCGATACCCTGGCCCATGGCGCACTGCTGGGCGTCGCCGCGGGGCTCTGGCTGGAGCTCGGCAGCGGTGCCGCGATCATGGTCACCAGCCTCGCGCTGGCCGGGCTCTTGCTGTGGCTGCAACGCTCGCGGGTGCTGCCCGCGGATACGCTGCTGGGGATCCTCTCGCATACCGCGCTGGCGTTGGGGCTGGTCGCCCTGGCGCTCACCCCGGGCGCCCGGGTCGACATGGAAGCCCTGCTGTTTGGCGATCTGCTGACCGCCACGCCCGCCGAGGTGGCCACCATCTGGGGCCTGGCGCTGGCCGGCCTCGCCGCGTTGCGCTGGCGCTGGAACGCCTTGGTGGCGATCACCGTGCAGGAAGACCTGGCCCGGGTCGAAGGCGTGGCGGTGGCGGAGCTCAAGATCGCCCAGCGGCTGCTGCTGGCCGCGGTGGTGGCACTCGGCATCAAGGTCGTGGGCGCGCTCCTGATCACCGCGCTGTTGATCATCCCGGCGGCGGCGGCGCGACGTCTGGCCCGCTCGCCCGAGCAGATGGCGGTGCTCGCCAGCGCGCTCGCCATGGCCGCCATCCTGGCCGGTCTGGCGGCCTCCTGGTGGCTCGACACCCCGGTCGGCCCGTCCATCGTGGTCGGCGCGGCCCTGCTGTTCGCCCTGTCGCTGGCGGCGCCCGGGCGCTGAGGACCGGCGGCGCACATCCGGAGCTATTTGGGTTCGCCCCGGTACAACTCCCGGTACTGCTCCCGCAGCAGGTGCTTCTTGACCTTGCCGGTCGCCGTCATTGGCAGTTCATCCAGAATGACGACCTTCTTGGGCACTTCGAAGCCGCCCAGCGCCTGCCGGCAGTGGTCGATGACGGTCTGCTCGTCGAGATCGGCGCCGGGCCTGGTGGCGACCACGGCGGTCACCGCTTCGCCCCAGTAGTCGTGGGGCAGGCCGATAACCCCCACGTTGGCCACGCCGGCACAGGCCAGGATGGCGCTTTCGACCTTCACCGAGGAGACGTTCTCGCCGCCGGACTTGACGATGTCCTTTTTGCGGTCGATGAAACAGAACTGCCCGTCCCCGTCCAGGTAGCCGAGGTCGCCGGAATGGTGCCAGCCGTGGGCGCGCGCCTCGGCGGTCGCCGCCTCGTTGCGGTAGTAGCCGAGCATCACCTGGGGGCTGCGCCAGACCACCTCCCCGACCTCGCCGGGGGGCAGCAGGTTGCCCTGATCGTCCATCACGCCCTGGTCGCTGAGAATGGAGCCATCGCCCCAGATGTTGCCCTCCTTGAGCCCGGTCCAGGCGGCGTCCATCACCGTGGCCACGGCGGCGATCTCGGTCTGCCCGGAGCCGGTGGTGAAGGTGCAGCCGAAGGTCTCCCTGAGCCGGCGGAGGGTGGGGGCGTCGATGGGCGCCATGCCGTACATGCCCAGGCGCAGGCTGGAGTAGTCGTGCCGCGGCAGCGCGGGCGAGGCGAGCAGGGCGCGCCACATCAGCGGCAGCAGGATGGCGAACGCCAGGCGTTCCGATTCGATCAGGCCGAGCAGCGCATCGGGATCGAAGCCGTTTTGCAGCACCGTCTTGCCGCCCATGTGGACGGCGGTCAGGGAGAACATCAGCGCGGTGATGTGGAACAGCGGCAGCACTGCGGCGTGGGAGGTGCTGTCCTTGTCGCCGCCGATGCTCAGCACCGCGTTGAGCGACGCCAGGAACAGGTTCTTGTGGGACAGCATCACGCCCTTGGGGTGGGCCGTGGTGCCGCTGGTGTACATGATCAGAGCGAGATCGTCGTCCTGGATGATGATGTCCGCCACCTCGGTCGCCGGCTGCCCCGCGAGAAACTCCGTAAAAGCCGGCTGCTTCGCTGTGCCGGGGCCGGCGAGCGTACCCAGCACCAGATCGTCGAGGCCAGCGGTGACGCTGTCCACCAGGGCATGGAGACGGGCATCGGCGAATACGGCGCGGGCGCCCGAATGCTGGATGTTGTAGGCGACATCGTCCGGGTTCTGCAGAAAATTGACCGGCACGGCGACCAAGCCGCCCTTGAAGCAGCCCCACAGCGCGATCAGGAATTCGCCGGTGTTGCCGCCCAGAATGGCCACCCGGTCGCCCTGCTGCAGGCCGCGGGCGCGCAGGCCGCGCACCCACTGGTTGACCCTGGCGTTGAGCTCCGCGAAGGTCAGCGCGCGGCGTTCGCCGGCGACGAATTCCACCAGCGCTTCGCGAGCGCCGCGGTCGCGGGCGCGGCGGCGCAGGATGTCGCCCATGGCGATGCGGCGGATCAGGTTGAGTTGGAGTTCGTCGGTCATGGGCCGGCCTCCGGGTTCGATCGGATGGGTCAGGTGACGGGCCCGCCGTGCTCCAGCCAGCGCGCGCACTCCGGGGTGAGGGTGCGGGCGATGGCGGCGTCGCACTCCTTCAGCTCGGCCTCGCTCAGCACTTCCTTCCAGCGGCCGTTGGTGCCCTTGTGGATGAAAGACTGTGCACCGCCGGCAAAGATCCGGTTGATGGTCGGCAGCAATTGCTCGGCATTGGCCTTCATGGTCTCGAAGCTCGCCTGCTTCACCAGTTCGGGCCACAGCCGCTCCGGCACCTCGAGGTCGAGAAACTGCGCCACCTTGCGCATCTCGCCTGCAAGATCGCGGCTCAGGTCATTGAAGTGGACCAGATGGATGTTGGGCAGATGGCGGTAATCCCACCAGCTCTGGATGAAGTGCAGGTGCGACCAGAACGGATAGCCGTCGCTCTCCCAGGGGAAATTGCCGCGGTTGATCCAGTCGTGCCAGAGCGCGTGGATATCCGGGTACAGCGGCGGGAAGGGTTCGCCGACGCGGCCCGGGGTGTTGTTCAGCGCGTCGATGAACTCCGGGGTGTAGTTGGAGGCGTGGTTCCACAGCGACATGAAGACATCGCGCACGTCGCGGCCGACCACGATGTACTTCATCTGCGGGTGATAGGTCAGGCCGTCGAGCGCGGTGTGGGTCTTCATGAAGCGGCGGTGGGTCTGGGCCTCCAGATCAGCCAGCACCCGCTCGATGGGCGTGATGCGCATGTCCACCCAGTGCGAGATCTCGTGGAACGAGCGGCCCGGCGGGTCGTCCTGGAAGATCAGCAGAGCCACGATGCGCTGCATCCAGGTGGTGCCGCTTTTCATCGAGGTGCAGATCAGGATGTCGTCGTCGCGCACCCGCAGGCCGTCCCAGCGGGTGCTGTCGAAGTGATGAAACCGGTAGACCCGGGTGCGTTTGGGCAATTCGCCGGTCGCGATGGTCATTGGTCGGCCCCCTGCCGATGGTTCGAATTGTGGCTGGCCACCGCGCGCAGCGGTGTCCCCGGCCGATTAGAGCAACATCGGCAAGCGCCGACAAATCCCTTCCCCGGCCCTGCGGTCAGGCGCTGGCCGCGGCGGCGGCGATCTGTTAGAGTGCGCTCGGCTGAAGCACCCGCGGTCGGTGTCCAGCCTCGCGGTACCCCTTCGGTTATCCTCGATCCACTCCTTGCGAAACCTGCTCGCGACCGCTGCCGAACTCCGGCAGGCGCGGTTTCCGGAATCCTTCATGTCTTTTGATACTCTCGGCCTGCGGGCCGAACTGCTGCGCGCCGTGGCCGAACAGGGCTACGACCAACCCACCCCCATTCAGCGCCAGGCGATCCCGGCGATCCTCGCCGGCCAGGATGTCCTGGCCGGAGCCCAGACCGGCACCGGCAAGACCGCCGGCTTCACCCTGCCGCTGTTGCAGTTGCTCAGCCAGGCCGCCCCGGCGCGCGGCCCACGCCGGGTCCGTGCGCTCGTCCTGACGCCGACCCGTGAGCTGGCCGCCCAGGTCGGCGCCAGTGTGGCCGGATACGGCCGCCATCTGCCGCTGCGTTCCACCGTCGTCTTCGGCGGCGTCGGGATCAACCCGCAGATCGCCGAGCTCAAGCGCGGGGTGGACATCCTCGTCGCCACGCCCGGCCGGCTGCTCGACCACCTGGGCCAGGGCACCGTCGATCTGCGCGGCGTGGAAATCCTGGTGCTCGACGAAGCCGATCGGATGCTCGACATGGGCTTCATCCACGATATCCGCAGGGTGCTGGGGGCGCTGCCGCCCAAGCGCCAGAACCTGCTGTTTTCGGCCACTTTTTCCGACGAGATCCGGGCGCTCGCGGACCGGCTGCTGAACGCCCCGGTGCCCATCGAGGTGGCGCGGCGCAACACCGCGGCGGAAGCCGTCGCCCAGCTCGTGCATCCGGTCGACCGCACCCGCAAGCGCGAGCTGCTCAGCCGGCTGATCGTCACCAACGCCTGGCGCCAGGTATTGGTGTTCACCCGCACCAAGCACGGCGCCAATCGCCTCGCGCAGCAGCTCGACGATGACGGCATCAGCGCCGCGGCGATCCACGGCAACAAGAGCCAGAGCGCCCGCACCAAGGCGCTGGCCGACTTCAAGGCGGGGCGGGTGCAGGCGCTGGTGGCCACCGACATCGCCGCCCGCGGCCTGGACATCGATCAACTGCCCCAGGTGGTGAACTACGAGCTGCCCCAGGTGGCGGAGGATTATGTCCACCGCATCGGTCGCACCGGGCGGGCGGGCAACACCGGCTCGGCTGTCTCCCTGGTGTGCATCGACGAGCGGAAACTGCTGCAGGACATCGAGCGCCTGCTGAACCGGCGCCTGGAGCAGGTCGTGGTCCCCGGATTCGAGCCCGACCCCGGCGTCGCGCCGGAGCCGATTCCCGATGGACGGCGGCGCGCTCCGGCGCCCGGCCGCCACCATGCGCCCGCCGCGCCGCGCCGCGCGCAGCACTCCGGCGGCAGGCGCCGGCAGGGAGGAGGGCGTGGCGGCTGATCGGCCGCGCCTCCCCCGCCCGACCACCGGATCGATCGGGGTTCAGCGTTCGACGAAGGCCCGCTCGATCACATAGTGGCCCAGCTCGCCGCCGCCGTATTCGCGAAAGCCGCGGCGGTCGAGCAGGTCGCACAGGTCGCTGAGCATGGCCGGGCTGCCGCACAGCATGAAGCGGTCGTCGGTGACGCTCAGCGGCGGCAGACCCAGGTCCTCGCACAGCTTGCCGCTGTCGAGCAATTGGGTGATGCGGCCCCGGTTGCGAAACGGCTCCCGGGTCACCGTGGGGTAGTAGCGCAGCTTGTCGCGGACCACCTCCCCGAAAAATTCATGGCGCGGCAGCTCCTCGGTGATCATCTCCCGGTAGGCGAGGTCGGCCACGTGCCGGCAGCCATGCACCAGGATCACCTGTTCGAAGTGGTCGTAGATGTCCAGATCGCGAATGATGCTGAGAAAGGGCGCCAGCCCGGTGCCCGTGGCCAGCAGATAGAGGCGCCGGCCGGGCAGCAGGTGATCGAGCACCAGGGTGCCGGTGGGCTTGCGCCCCACCAGGATCTGATCGCCGGCGCGGATGTTCTGCAGCCGCGAGGTCAGCGGGCCGTCGGGCACCTTGATGCTGAAGAACTCCAGTTCTTCCTCGTAGTTCGCGCTGGCCATGCTGTAGGCGCGCAACAGCGGTTTGCGGTCCACTTCCAGACCGATCATGGTGAAGTGGCCGTTCTTGAACCGGAATCCTGGATCCCGGGTGGTGCGAAAGCTGAACAGGCGGTCGGTCCAGTGGTGGACGCTGAGCACCGTTTCCCGGTTCAGATTGGACATCGGACTGGCCTCCCGGGGCCGCACTGCAGGTGGCGGGGAAATTCTTGCCAATACCATAACCGGGGCGCATGCTATCGGCAAAATAGTTTATTTATATATCCATAATCGGTTTCGCCAATAATGCGCTACACCCTGCGCCAACTCGAAGTCTTCCTCGCCGCCGCCCGCTACGAAAACATCAGCCGCGCCGCCGGCAGTCTCGCCATGTCCCAGTCGGCGGCCAGCGGGGCGCTGCGCGAACTGGAGCGGCAGTTCGACATCCAGCTCTTCGATCGTGCCGGCAAGCGGCTGCGCCTCAACGAGCTGGGCCGCGCGCTGCGCCCGCAGGCGCTGGCGCTGCTGGAGCAGGCCCAGGTGCTGGAGGCCGGCTTCGCGGGGCAGGTGGTCGGCGGCGCCCTCAAGGTGGGCGCCACCCTGACCATCGGCAACTACCTGGCGGTGGGCCTGATCGAGCGCTACATGGAAGAACAACCCGGCGCGCGGGTGACACTCCGGGTGGCCAACACCGCACAGATTGCCGCCCAGGTGGCAGGATTCGAGCTGGATCTGGGGCTGGTCGAGGGTGAACTCAGCCATCCCGAACTCGAGATCACACCCTGGCGGGACGATGAACTGGTCGCCTTCTGCGCGCCGGACCACCCGCTCGCCAAGCGCTACCGGCTCAACGACGACGACCTGCTGGCCGCCACCTGGATCCTGCGCGAACCCGGATCCGGCACCCGCCAGACCTTCGATCGGGCGCTGCACGGGCTGTTGCCACGCCTCAATATCCTGCTCGAACTGGAACATACCGAGGCCATCAAACGGGCGGTCGAGGCCGGTCTGGGCATCGGCTGCCTGTCCCGGATCGCGCTGCGCGACGCCTTTCAGCGCGGCAGTCTGGTGGCGCTCGAGATCCCGCACCGGGACCTGCGCCGCCATTTTCATTTCGTGCTCCACCGCCGCAAGTTCGTCAGCCCCGGCATCGAGCGCTGGCTCGCGCTGTGTCGCGCCGGCGATGGCCGAGCGGGGCTATCGCGGGCGGGTGGGGATGGGCGAAACTAGCGGCCGTCATCCCGGATGCGGCCTTGGCGCCGGGTGGGATACCGGCCAGCGGGGGATTCCTTGTCCAAGCTCTACATCGTGGTCGACCGTCCGGACATCTGGGCTCCCTACCACAGTGCCGAGGAGGTCATCTCCAGCAAGGACTATCTGACCCGGGCCGAGTACCGCGCCAGCGGCATCCAGGTCTACAACTTCTGCGGCGATTGCAGCTACCGCAGCCAGGGCTACTACTGCTCGCTGCTGGCCGAGGCGCGGGGCCAGAAGGTGCTGCCCTCGGTGCGCACGCTCAACGAGCTCTCGGGGGGGGCGGCGATCAACCTCAGCGACGACCTGCTGCGGCGCATGCGCCAGTACCTGGGCGCCCAGGTGGCGCCCGGGGAGGCCAACTTCCGGCTGTGCATCTACTTTGGCCATACCCCGATCAGCCCGCTGGAGAAGCTGGCCAAGAAGCTCTTCGAGCTCTATCCGGCGCCGCTGCTGGAGGTCAGCTTCGAGCGCGGCACCGAGTGGTCGATCGCCAGCCTGCGGCTCAAGCCGCTGGCCGAGCTCGACGATGCCGGCCAGGACGAATTCGCCGCAGCCCTGGATGGCTTCAGCAAGAAGATCTGGCGCCAGCCGCGCCGCGAGCGCGCGGCGCGCTACGATCTGGCCATCCTGGTCGATCCGGAGGAGAAGTTCCCGCCCAGCAACAAGGGGGCGCTGCAACTGTTCATCAAGCACGCCCGGCTGCTGGGCATCGACGCCGACCTGATCACCCTCGACGACGAGCCGCGGCTGCTCGAATACGACGCCCTGTTCATCCGCCAGACCACCGCCATCAACCACCCCACGCTGCGCCTGGCCCAGCGCGCGGCGCGCGCCGGGATGCCGGTGATCGACGATCCCGACTCCATCATCCGCTGCACCAACAAGGTGTTTCTCCACGAGCTGCTGACCGCCAACCGGGTGCGGGTCCCGGCGGCGCGCATGCTGTTTGGCGACGCGGTTCCCTCCTTCGACGAACTGGGCGCGCAACTGGGCACCCCGCTGGTGCTGAAGATTCCCGACGGGTCGTTCTCGGTGGGGGTCGAACGGGTCGATACCGAGGCCGCCTACCGCGCCGCGGCCGACCGCCTGCTGGCGCACTCGGCGGTGGTGATCGTCCAGGAGTTCATCGCCACCGACTTCGACTGGCGGATCGGCGTGCTCGCCGGCCGCGCCATCTACGCCTGCAAGTACTTCATGGCCAAGGGCCACTGGCAGATCTACGACCACCAGTCCTCCGGCACCCGCACCGGCGGCTTCGAGACGATCGCGGTGCACCGGGTGCCGGCGCCAGTGATCCGCGCCGCCCTGCGCGCCGCCGGCCTGATCGGCAACGGCCTCTACGGGGTCGATCTCAAGGAGACCGCCCAGGGGCCGGTGGTGATCGAGGTCAACGACAACCCCAGCATCGACCGCGGGGTGGAGGATGCCCTGCTCGGCGAGGAGCTCTACCGCACCCTGATGGCGGAGTTCGAGCGCCGCCTGGAGGCGCGCGCCCAGCAGCGCTCCCCGGCGTGAACTGGCGCATCCGCAGTGCCGGCGACCCGGATCTGCCGGCGATCCTAAGGCTCGAGCAGCAGGCGTTTGCCGCCGATCGCTTCACCGCCCGCCAGCTCCGCTACCTGCTGCAGCGCGCCCACGCCCGCTTCCTGGTGGCCGCCGGCGAGGGGCAGCTGCTGGGCTATGCGGTGACCCTCTACCGCAGCGGCACCCGGCGCGCCCGCCTCTACACCCTCGCCGTGGCCGAGGCGGCCCGCGGCCGCGGGGTCGCCCGGGCCCTGATCGCCGCCCTCGAAGCCGATGCCCGCCGGCGCGGCTGTCGCGATCTGGCCCTCGAAGTGCGGGCCGACAACTGCCCCGCGCGGCAGCTCTATGAACGGCTCGGCTTCCGCCTGGAGCGCCTGCTCAGCGATTACTACGCCGACGGCGCCGGCGCGCTGCGCATGATCAAGCCGCTGACCCCCTGACTCCCCTTCAGGGCGCTCCCTGCCGGGCGGCCTGGCGGGTGTCCGGGTGCAGTTCCAGGGCCGCCGGGCCGGTGCGCAGCATGGGCACGAAGTGCGCCGGCGCCTCGACCGCCGGCTGCGCGGGCCGCCGCTGCAACTGTCGCCAACAGGTCACCGCCAGCGCCGCGGTGACGGCCAGATAGAACGCCGGCAGGGCCGGGTTTCCGGAGAGCGCCATGGCGGCGCCGGCCAGCGCCGGGCCCAGGGTCGCGCCGACGCCGTAGACCAGCAGCAGGGTGCTGGTACCGGCCATCAGGTCCTGATGGGTGATGCGATCGATCAGGTGGGTGATGGCGATCGAATACAGGCTGAAGGCGAAGCCCGCATACAGCGCCGCGCTGGCGTAGAGCGCGGCCCGGTTGCCGGGCAGCAGTTGCGGCACCAGGCCCAGCAGCGCGGCGCCGCCGGCCGCACCGGCCGCCACCGCCAGCAGCATCTGGCGGCGGTCGTTGCGGTCGGACAGGTGGCCCAGCGGCCATTGCAGCAGCGCGCCGCCGAGAATCGACAGGCTCATGTAGGTGGCGACGGCGTCGCGCTCGAACCCCAGGTTGCGGGCATAGAGCGGCGCCAGTCCCCAGAAGGCGCCCATCGCCAGCCCCGCGGCCAGGATCCCGGCCACGGCCAGCGGTGCCGCCCGCCAGGCGGCGCGCAGCGGCATCAATTCCGTGGTGACGATCTGCGGCTGGGGGAGCCGGGTCCAGGTGACCGGCATCAGGGCCAGCGAGGCGAGGATGGCGGCGATCGCGAACAGCGTGTAATCGAGCGGCGAGGCCAGGCGCAGCAGTTGCTGGGCGGCGGCCAGGGCGCCCAGGTTGATCACCATGTAGATGGAGAATACGCGGCCGCGCTCGGGCTCCGGGGTCTGGTAGTTCAGCCAGCTCTCCACCACTGCGTAGAGGGTCGCGAGGCCGACTCCGGTCAGCACCCGCAACCCCAGCCAGGCGGCCGGAGCGATCCAGAGTCCGTAGCTCAGGCTGCAGGCCGCCAGCATGCCGGCGCAGAACGCGAAGGCGCGGATGTGGCCGATGCGGCGCACGAGGCGCGGCGCCAGATAGATCCCGAGCAGAAAGCCCGCGAAGTAGCTGGAGGTGATCAGCCCGAGGGCGCCATCCCCCAGGCCGTCGGCGCTGCCGCGCAGGGTAAGCAGCGTGGTCAGCAACCCATTGCCCAACAGCAACAGGGCGATGCCCAAGAGCAGCGCGCTGATCGTGACCAAGCGGGCAATCACCCATCCGGTCCCCGTCCGAGAACGTGCTTGCATTGTAGGGGAGTTCCACCCGGCCACCGGCCTGAAGATCCCCGGTGAGATCGAACGGGCCGTTGCAAGGCGTCTTGCAACGGCCGGCACGACCAGCCGGGGTCGGCCTGTACCTTGATCAAACACCCGGGGTGCCTGATCCGCCGAGTCATTCGGGGCGGTACCGCGGCTGGCCGATGGAAGATGGCAGCAAAGCCATGTTCGACAGCCTGCGGCTTGCGTCGCCTCGCTTGGCCGCTCGGCGCGTCGGCAGGGGTCGCCGCCCTCGAATCTGCCGCCGCGGTCACCGGCGCCGGCGGTTTTTTGCGGTCGGCCCGACGGCTGCCGAACCGTCCGGGCCCTGCTGGGTCATTCCGCCGGGGCGCGCGACTCGCTGCGGATGGAAGACGGGCTCTTGCCCGCAACGACTTTCACCCCGCAGGATACGCCGGGCCCGGCGCGACGAGGCGCAAGCATCGAATTTCCCGGGGGGACTCCAGACCCGGAATACCCGGGCCAGCTCGGGACGGCAGGCCCGGCATCACCGCGCAAATACAAGTCGCTGGCCGGCCAAAATTACCAGCGCTGCGTCTGCGGCGCCAAAAAAGCCTGCAAGTCCATTTGCTCTGTCGGCAAGTCTCGCCTTCCCGCCCGGTTGTTGCCTTGCATCTTCCGCCTCGCCAAGGCTTGCCGGCAGTCGGCTGGGCGATCACTGCATGTCTGGGCCGGGGCGGATGGCGGTGGCCTCGAGCCCCGGCTCCCACGGGAACGAAATCGTCGCCAAGCGCCGCCGGTTATTGTTCCCGCTCCAGGCGCAGCCGTTTGGCAAGGATAGTCATCACTTGCAAGGCAAAATGCGGGGTTTGCTGCACCAGGTACTGGAAGCGTTTGGCGTCTATCGGTTCCAGCCTGCTTTCGCGTTTCGCAACGGCCGTAGCGCTGCGCGGCCCCTTGTCGACCAAGCCGATCTCTCCCAGGCTTGAGCCCGGCCCTATGGTATCGATGAGTTGATCGCGGACGAAGATGTCCACTTCGCCTTCGACCACCACGTACATCAATCCGCCGGGGTCGTCTCCTTCGGAAAAGATCGTTGCCCCGGCGGGGAAAATCTCCGCGCGCTCGGAATTCCTGAACAGGGTGATCGGCGACACCGCCTGGCTCCTCAGCGAGAACCCGATCATCGTATTTTTCGAACGTTGCAAAACTGTTACATGGCGCAACCCGCTCGGTTCGCAAACTTGGAAGCACGAGTTCGGCGACCGCCCAGCGCTACCGGCCGCCGGTCGCAGTTTGTCGCGGGCTTTCGTCGATCTGGCTTCGAATGGCCTTGGCGGCTGTTGTCGACCCACCCGCCCAAGGCTCGAGCGCGGACCTCCGCGACGGTTCCATCCACCGGGGCAGCCGCGAACCGCGGCCGCAAAACAGCCGGCGCAACGGCGCAGCTCCGGCCCGGGACTCTGCCGGGATGGGCGTCCTCAGCGCGGCCCGGACACCGCGGGGCAGGGTGCAGCGGGCCGGCCGCTGCCGGCCGCGGGGGAGAGGGAATCCAGTTCCAGGCAGTCGCCGAAGGCCGGCTGCAATACCTGCCGCGCGCGCGGCGCCAGCCGTGCGCCGAGCGCGGCGATCGACCGCGGCTCGCCATGGACCAGGGCGACCGGCGGCCGGTCGCGAAAGTGACCGTACCAGGCGAGCAGGCCGCTCTGGTCGGCGTGGGCGGAGAGTCCGCCGACGGTGTGCACGGTGGCCGCCACCTTGATGCGCTCGCCCCACAGGCGGATCTCCCTGGCGCCGCTGACCAGGGCGTGGCCGAGGCTGCCCTCGGCCTGGTAGCCGATCATCACCACCTGGCAGTTGCGGCGCCAGAGGTTGTGCTTGAAGTGATGCAGGATGCGGCCGCCGGTGCACATCCCGCTGCCGGCGATGATCAGTGCGCCGCTGTCGAGCCGGTTGAGCTTCATCGACTGCTGCGTGGTCTGGCTCAGCACCAGGCCGGGCGGGTGGAAGTCGTCCGGGCCCAGGCTGCGGCCGTTGGGCGTCAGCAGCCCGGCATGGCGTGCGTACAATCGGGTGGTGGCGATCGCCATGGGGCTGTCCAGGGCCAGCAGCCAGCGATCCAGCGCCCAGTCGTGATATTTCTGGCGGAGGATGTAGAGCAGCTGCTGGGTGCGGCCCACGGCGAAGGCGGGAATCAGGATGTTGCCGCGCAGCCGGTTGGCGGTGGCGAAAATCTCTTCGAGCTCGGCCCAGGTCGATGCCCAGGAGCGGTGATCCCGGTCGCCGTAGGTGGCCTCCATGATCACCAGATCGGCCTCGTCCACCAGGGTCGGGTCCGGGGCGATCGGAGAACCGCGATGCCCCAGGTCGCCGCTGAACACCAGCTTGCGCTCGAGCCCGCCCTCGCGCAGCCACAGCTCGACAATGCTCGACCCGAGGATGTGCCCGGCGTCGCGCAGTCGCAGGCGCACCCCGGGCAGGATGTCCCGCGCCTGGTCGTAGGGCAGGCCGTGCATCTGCCGCAGGGCGCACTCGACGTCGGCGGGCGCATAGCGCGGCTCGATCGGTGGCAGATGCTTGCGGGCCCGCTTGCGGTTGTGGATTTCGAGGTCTTTCTGCGCCAGGCCGGCGGCGTCCTTCAGCAGAATCCGCGCCAGTTCCTTGCCCGCCCTGTGGGTGTAGATCGGGCCGCGAAAGCCCTGCCCCACGAGCTGCGGCAGGCGGCCGCCGTGATCGATGTGGGCATGGGTGAGCACCAGGGCGTCGATCGCGGCCGGATCGAAAGGAAAGGGCTCGGCATTGCGGGCCTCGCTGCGGCGGCCGCCCTGATACATGCCGCAGTCGACCAGCAGGCGCCGGTCGCCGAGTTCGATCAGAAAACAGGACCCGGTGACCTCGCCGGTGGCACCCAGAAACTGCAAGCGCATGGACACTCCCCGATTCCGCCGTGCGGCGGGACGCATTATGCCGGCCTTCGCCCCGCTTACCAGGCCGCCGCCCGATCCAGGGCGGCGAGCACGCCGGCATCGAGCCCGTAGCTATCGGGGGCGAAGATCAGCCGGCCCTCGGCGTCCACCCGCAGGGTGCGATACCACAGCAGCAGCGGCACCGGCCGCGCCAGTTCGACGCGCGGGGAGGCGTCCTCCGCGGCGGCTGCGGCCAGCACCGCATCGCGATCCCAGCCGGGCTGGCCTTCGAGCAGCCGCACGACCAACTCCAGCGCGTGCTCCACCCGGATGCATCCCGAGCTGATGGCCCGCCGCTCCAGCGCGAACAGCTCCGGTGCCGGCGTGTCGTGGAGGTAGACCAGATGGGGGTTGGGAAAGCGGATCACCACCCGGCCCAGGGGATTGGTGCCCCCGGGGCGCTGGCGCAGCAGCAGCCTCCCGGGCCGCGACCAGTCCACCAGGGCGGGGTCCAGCCGCGCGCCCGCGGGATCGAGCACGTCGATCCGCTCCCGGGCGAGATAGCCGGGGTCGCGCCGCACCCTGGGCAGTACGTCCTTGCGCAGGATGGTCGGCGGAATGGTCCAGGTCGGGTGGAACTCCAGGTGGGTGATCGCCGAGGGCAGCACCGGCGTCGGCCGTGAAGGTCGGCCGACGATCACCCGGGTGCGCCAGGGGTCGCCGCCGGCCCGCGCCAGGCTGAGCTCCTGGCCGGCGATGTCGACCAGCACATGGGTGTCCGGCAGCACCGCGAGCAGCCAGCGCTCGCGCTCCAGCCCGACCCGCAACTGGGCGATGCGCTGCGCCACCGGCACATTCAGTGCGGCCCGGGTCCGGGCGCCGACCACAGCGTCCGGGGCGAGCTGGTGGCGGTACTGGAAATCGCGCACCGTCCCGGCCAGGCCGGCATCGAAATCCTGCGGATCGACGGCCGGCGGCACCGCCAGCCCCTCGGCGGCGAGGCGGGCGCGCAGCGCGGGGATCCGCGGATCCGCGCCGGCGGGCCGCAACGCGGGTCCGTCCGGGAGTTGCGGCCAGCCGCCGCGGCGCTCCAGCTCGCGGTAGCGGGCCAGCGCTTCCCGCAGCGCGCGATAGGCGGCGGTGTCGGGGCGCACCCGGGCCAGGGTGCGCTCGAGCCGCCCGGCATCCAGATCGCGGGAGATCTGCGCCGGGTCGAGTTCCGGCCGCGGCGCGGCGCGCACCCAGGCGGGGGGGTCGCGGCCGCGGCCGAGATCCCGCAGCGCCGCAAACCAGGCGCGGCTGACCCGCAGCTCCAGCTCCGCCGCGGCGCGCGGCTCCTGCGGCGCCCGGTCGAGACCGGCGCGCTGCGCCGCGAACGCTGCGGCGCCGTACTGGCCCGGGGTCAGGCCGTCGCCGGCCAGCTCCTCCACGGCCTGCGCGAAGGCCCGCAGGGTCGATTCCCGGCGCCAGGCCGGGCGGTAGTCCCGGGCCCGATAGAACGCCTGCAATTCGGCGTCCTCCCCCGCCACCAGGGTCGCGATGGCGGCGGCGATCCGCGCGCCTTCATCGCCAGCGCCGCCGCTCGCGAATGCGGCCCCGCCGATCACCGCCAGCAGCAGGGCGAGCACGCCGGCCGCACCGCACCGGCTCCGCGCGGGTTTGGCAGCGGCGCCGGCGCGGGCCATAATGCCCGCCGGGCGATCGGCCCACCGGATCATGCCAGCGGCGAACCAGGGACTCGTGCGCCGTCGTTCGGCAGGAAGCCGCTGACAGGACGGCTCTCGATGGCGACTGCCCGCCCCAGGCTTCGGTCAAGCACCCTGCTGATCGCCGCGCTGTTGCTGCTGACCGCAGCCGCCCAGGCCTGGGCCGCCACAGCGCTTTCCCGACCCAAGCTGGAGCGCCTGCTGGAGCGCCTCGCACCCCGGGCCAATCCCGGGGTGCTGCGGCTCGCGGCCGGCGCCCTGTCCTGTGCGGCGCCCGGCGCCCGGCGCCTGGCGGTGATCGATTATTCGCTGCCTTCCACCCAGCCCCGGCTGTGGGTGTTCGACCTGGCGCGGCAGCGGCTGCTGTTCGAGGAACTGGTCTCCCACGGCCGCGGCTCCGGCGACGCCCGGGCGCAGCGCTTTTCCAACCTGCCGGCGAGCCATCAGTCCAGCCTGGGCCTGTTTCGGACGCTCGACTCCTATCTGGGGCGCAACGGCTACTCGCTGCGCCTGGAGGGGCTCGAGCCCGGCATCAATGATCGCGCCTACGAGCGCGCCATCGTCATCCACGGTGCCGCCTATGTCAGCGAGGATTTCATCGCGCGCACCGGGCGGCTGGGCCGCAGCCACGGCTGCCCCGCGGTCCGCCCGGGGGTGAGCCGCCCGTTGATCGACAGCATCAAGCATCATCAGTATCTCTTCATTTATTACCCGGATCGGGATTGGCTGCGCGCTTCCGCCTTCCTCAACTGCGACCGGCAGCCGACCTCGGTGGCGCAGCGCTGACCGGGCCGCCCGCGCAACCCCGCCCCGCCCGCATCCTGGAGCCGCCGTGGAGCCCGTTCTGATTCTCAAAGCCGTGATCCTCGGTCTGGTGGAGGGCTTCACGGAATTCCTGCCCATCTCCTCGACCGGGCATCTTATTCTGGTTAGCGAACTCCTCGGCTTCAACGACGACCGCGGCAAATTGTTCGCCATCGTGATCCAGTCGGGTGCACTGCTGGCGCTGTGCTGGGAGTATCGGGCGCGCATCGCCATGGTGGTCAGGGGGCTGCCCCACGATCGGGCGGCACAGGGCTTCGTGTCGAAGCTGCTGCTGGCGTTTCTGCCGCTGGCGCTGGTCGGGGTGCTGTTCGCCGATGCCATCAAGGAACTGCTGTTCAACGCCACCACCGTGGCCACCGCGTTCATCGCCGGCGGCCTGGTGATGCTCTGGGCCGAACGCCGCGAACATCGCATCCGGGTAACCACCGCGGAGGAGGTGTCGGTCGCCGATGCCATCAAGATCGGTCTCGTCCAGGTGCTGGCGCTGATTCCCGGCACCTCCCGCGCCGGCGCCACCATCATCGGCGGCCTGGTGTTCGGGCTGTCGCGGCGCGCGGCCACCGAGTTCTCCTTCTTTCTCGCCATTCCCACCCTCGGCGCCGCCACCCTGTACGAACTGCTGTTCGAGGGCGATCTGGTCAACGGGCGCGATTGGGGCATGTGGCTGGCCGGTTTTGCCGCGGCCTTCGCGGGCGCCTTTCTGAGCGTGCGCTGGCTGCTGCGCTACATCTCGGCGCACGACTTTTCCGCCCTCGCCTGGTATCGGATCGGCTTCGGTGCACTGGTGCTCGCCACCGGGCATCTGGGCTGGATCGACTGGCGCCCGGCAGCCTGATCGCGCTGCTCACCACCCACCCCGCAACCGGCCGCAAACGGACATTTTCAATTGCGGGCGCTTGCAGTTGGGGGCGGGATTAGGAAAAATCGCCCCCCCGGGTTTGACGGCGGCCTTCGGCGCCGTGCGGACCAGCGCGCGATTTCGAGTGTATCGAATGAAGAGATTGGAATCGGAACAGCAACTCGCCGGGCATGTTCGCACGCGGCCGCCGGGTCGACAAGGCCTCTACGATCCCGCCTTCGAGCACGATGCCTGCGGCGTCGGCTTCCTGGCCAACATCAAGGGGAAGCGATCGCACGACATCGTGCGTGGCGGGCTCGAGATCCTGCTCAATCTCGACCACCGCGGCGCCTGCGGGGCGGAACCCGACACCGGTGACGGCGCCGGCATCCTGATCCAGATTCCCGACGAATTCCTGCGCCTGGTCACCGCAGACCTGGGTATCGCGCTGCCGGAGCCCGGCCGCTACGGGGTCGGCATGCTCTACCTGCCGCGCAACGCCCGTGAACGCCGGCAGTGCGAGGCGCTCATCGAGCGGCTGGTGGTCGAGGAGGGGCAGACCCTGCTGGGCTGGCGCGACCTGCCCACCGACAACAGCTCGCTCGGCGCCACCGCCCGCGCCAGCGAACCCGTCATGCGGCAGTTGTTCGTCGGGCGCGACCCGGCGCTCGCCGACGACCTCGCGTTCGAGCGCAAGCTCTATGTGATCCGCAAGCGCGCCGAGAATGCGATCCGCCACTCCGGCGATTTCGCCGAAGGGCACTACTTTTACGTGAGTTCGCTGTCCTGCCGGACCTGCATCTACAAGGGCATGCTGATGCCCGCCCAGGTCGAGCGATACTTCCCCGACCTGCGCCATCCGCAGCTGACCTCGGCGCTGGCGGTGGTGCACTCGCGGTTCTCCACCAACACTTTCCCGAGCTGGGAGCGCTCCCACCCCTACCGCTATCTGGCGCACAACGGCGAGATCAACACCCTGCGCGGCAACATCAACTGGATGCGGGCGCGCGAATCCATGATGGCCAGTGCGCTGTTCGGCGAGGATCTGCAGAAGACCTTCCCGGTGATCGACGCCGGCGGCTCGGATTCGGCGATGTTCGACAACTGCCTCGAACTGCTGGTCCTCGCCGGCCGCTCGCTGCCCCACGCGATGATGATGATGATCCCGGAGCCCTGGACCAACCACGAGTCCATGAGCGAGGAGCGCCGGGCGTTCTACGAATTCCACTCCTGCCTGATGGAGCCCTGGGACGGCCCGGCGTCCATGGTGTTCACCGACGGCATCCAGATCGGCGCTTCGCTCGACCGCAACGGCCTGCGCCCCTCGCGCTATTACGTGACGTCCGACGACCTGGTGATCATGGCCAGCGAGGCCGGGGTGCTGGACGTGCCGCCGGAGAAGGTCATCCACAAGGGCCGCCTGCAACCGGGCCGCATGTTCGTCATCGATACCGCCGAGGGGCGGATCGTCGCCGACGATGAGCTCAAGGCGAAGATGGCGGGCGAGCACCCCTATCGCGAGTGGCTGGATCGGCACCTGATCCGCATGGCGGATCTGCCCGAGCCGCCGCACCTGCCCGAGCCGGACCACGCGACCGTGCTGCAGCGCCAGCAGGCCTTCGGCTATACCTTCGAAGACCTGCGCATCCTGATGCTGCCCATGGCCCGCGACGGCGTCGAGGCCACCGGCTCCATGGGCACGGACACCCCGCTCGCCGTACTGTCCGACCGCCCGCAATCGCTGTTCAATTACTTCAAGCAACTGTTCGCCCAGGTCACCAACCCGCCGATCGACTGCATTCGCGAGGAGATCGTCACCGCGACCGAGACCACCATCGGCTCCGAGAAGAACCTGCTGGTGGCCCAGCCCGAGAGCTGCCACCTGATCGAGCTGAAATCGCCGATCCTCACCAACGAGGACATGGCCAGGCTGCGCCACATCGACCAGCCCGGCTACAGCTCCGTCACGCTGCCGATCCTCTATCCGGTGGCGGCAGGCGCGGCCGGCCTGGAGGCGGCACTGGAGGGGCTGTTCGCCGCCGCCGACCGGGCGATCGCCGAGGGCATCAACATCCTCATCCTGTCCGATCGCGGCATCGACCGCGAGCGGGCGGCGATCCCCGCGCTGCTCGCCGTGGCCGGGCTGCACCACCACCTGATCCGCGCCGGGACCCGGACCCGGATCGGGCTGGTGCTCGAATCGGGCGAGCCCCGCGAGGTGCATCACTTCTCGCTGCTGATCGGTTACGGCGTCGGCGCCGTCAACCCCTACCTGGCGTTCGAAACCCTCGATGACATGATCCGCGAGGGGCTGCTGGCCGACATCGATCACGAAACCGCCTGCAAGAACTACGTCAAGGCGGCGATCAAGGGCGTGGTCAAGGTCATCTCCAAGATGGGCATCAGCACCATCCAGAGCTATCGCGGCGCCCAGATCTTCGAGGCCGTGGGCCTCGACCGCAGCCTGGTGGACAAGTATTTCACCTGGACCCCGAGCCGCATCGGAGGCGCCGATCTCGCCACCCTCGCCCGGGAGTCGGAGCTGCGCCACCGCCGCGCCTTTCCGGAACGTCCCGTGGAGACCCACACCCTGGAGGCGGGCGGTGAATACCAGTGGCGTGCCGACGGCGAGCTGCACCTGTTCAGCCCGCAGACCGTGCACAAGCTGCAGCGGGCGGTTCGCGAGGGCAACTACCGGGTGTTCAAGGAGTACTCGTCCCTGGTCAACGACCAGCTCGAAAAGCATTACACGCTGCGCGGGCTGCTCGAATTCAAGCCCGGCAACCCGATCCCCATCGAGGAGGTCGAGCCCGTCGAGAGCATTCTCAAGCGCTTCAAGTCCGGCGCCATGAGCTATGGCTCGATCAGCAAGGAGGCGCACGAGGCGCTCGCCATCGCCATGAACCGCATCGGCGGCAAGAGCAACACCGGCGAAGGCGGCGAAGATCCCGAGCGCTATGTGCCGGACGCCAACGGCGACTCCAGGAACTCGGCGATCAAGCAGGTGGCGAGCGGCCGCTTCGGCGTCACCAGTTATTACCTGGTCAACGCGCGTGAGCTGCAGATCAAGATGGCCCAGGGCGCCAAGCCCGGCGAGGGCGGTCAATTGCCCGGTGCCAAGGTCTATCCCTGGATCGCCAAGACCCGGCACTCGACGCCGGGGGTGGGGCTGATCTCCCCGCCGCCGCACCACGACATCTATTCGATCGAGGATCTCGCCGAGCTGATCCACGATCTCAAGAACGCCAACCACCACGCGCGGATCAGCGTCAAGCTGGTCTCCGAGGTGGGCGTCGGCACCATCGCCGCGGGGGTCGCCAAGGCCCACGCCGACGTGGTGCTGATCTCCGGCTACGACGGCGGCACCGGTGCTTCGCCCCAGACCTCGATCAAGCACGCCGGCATTCCCTGGGAGCTGGGTCTCGCCGAGACCCACCAGACCCTGGTGCTCAACAATCTGCGCTCGCGGATCGCGGTCGAGACCGACGGCCAGCTCAAGACCGGACGCGATGTGGCGATCGCGGCCCTGCTCGGCGCCGAGGAATTCGGCTTCGCCACTGCGCCTCTGGTATCCCTGGGCTGCATCCTGATGCGGGTCTGCCACCTCAACACCTGCCCGGTGGGCGTGGCCACCCAGGATCCCCAGCTGCGCGCGCGCTTCACCGGCGATCCCGCCCATGTGGTCAATTTCATGCGCTTCATCGCCCAGGAGCTGCGCGAGCTCATGGCCGAGCTCGGTTTTCGCACGGTGGCCGAGATGGTCGGCCGGGTCGACCGGCTGGAGCCGCGCCGCGCCATCGCGCACTGGAAGGCCAGGGGCCTGGATTTCAGCGACATCCTCTATCAGCCGGACGCCCATGCCGACGTCGGTCGCTACTGCCAGATTCCCCAGGATCACGGCCTCGACCGGGCGCTGGACAACACCACCCTGCTCGATCTCTGCAAGCCGGCCCTGGAGCGCGGCGAACCGGTGCGCGCCAGGCTGCCGATCCGCAACATCAACCGGGTGGTGGGCACCATCCTGGGCAGCGAGGTGACGCGCCGCCACGGTGCCGAGGGACTGCCCGACGACACCATCCACATCCACTTTCGGGGCAGCGCCGGGCAGAGTTTCGGCGCCTTCATGCCCCGGGGTCTGACCTGGGAGCTGGAGGGCGACGCCAACGACTATCTGGGCAAGGGACTCAGCGGCGGGCGGATCATCGTCTACCCCCCGGCGGGTTCGCCCTTCGCGCCCGAGGAAAACATCATCGCCGGGAATGTGGCGCTCTACGGCGCGACCGCGGGTGAGGTGTTCATCTGCGGCATGGCCGGCGAGCGGTTCGGGGTGCGCAACTCCGGGGTCACTGCAGTGGTCGAGGCGGTTGGCGACCACGGCTGCGAATACATGACCGGCGGCACGGTGGTGGTGCTCGGCGCCACCGGGCGCAACTTCGCCGCCGGCATGAGCGGCGGCATCGCCTATGTCCTCGATGAAGCGGGCGACTTCGCCAGCCGCTGCAATCCGCAGATGGTGCTGCTGGAGACCTTCGCCGACGCCGCCGAGGCGGAGCAGATCCGCGGCCTGATCCGGCGCCATGCGGAGCTGACCGGGAGCCGGCGCGCCAAACACCTCCTCAAGCGTTGGACGGCTTACGCTGCCCGGTTCGTCAAGGTGATGCCCAGGGACTACCAGCGCGTACTCCAGGCGCTGGACCGGGCGCGGCGGCAGGGGCTCAGCGGCGAGGACGCCATCAACGCCGCCTTCGAGGAAAACGCCCGCGACCTGGCGCGCGTCGGCGGCGGCTGATCACCGCCGGCGCGCTCCACTCTTCTACTGATCTCTGGGAGTCCCATGGGCAAGCCGACCGGATTCATCGAGTACCTGCGCGAATTGCCGGCTGATCGCAGTCCAGCGGAGCGCACCAAGGACTGGAAGGAATTTCACCTGCACCTGCCGGAGCCGAAGCTCCGCGAACAGGGCGCCCGCTGCATGGACTGCGGCGTGCCCTTCTGCCACACAGGTACCCTGTTGTCCGGCATGGCCAGCGGCTGTCCGATCAACAACCTGATCCCGGAGTGGAACGACCTGGTCTATCGCGGCCTCTGGAAGGAGGCCCTGGCGCGGCTGCACAAGACCAACAACTTTCCCGAGTTCACGGGCCGCGTGTGTCCGGCGCCCTGCGAGGGCTCCTGTGTGCTGGGCATCAGCAGTCCCCCGGTGACCATCAAGAACATCGAGTGCGAAATCATCGACCGCGCCTGGGACCAGGGCTGGGTGGTCCCCGAGCCGCCCGCCAGGCGCACCGGCCGGAAGGTCGCCGTGGTCGGTTCCGGACCCGCCGGGCTCTGCGCCGCCGCCCAGCTCAACCGGGCGGGGCATCTGGTCACCGTGTTCGAGCGCGCCGACCGCGCCGGCGGACTGCTCATGTACGGCATTCCCAACATGAAACTCGACAAGGAAGAGGTGGTCATGCGCCGGCTGCGGGTGCTGGAGGCCGAGGGCATCCAATTCCGCTGCAATACCGAGATCGGCCGGCAGGTGTCCGCCCAGGAATTGCTCGACCACTTCGATGCCATCGTGCTCTGCACCGGCGCCACCCAGCCCCGCGATCTGCCCATTCCCGGGCGCGAACTCCGGGGGGTTCACTTCGCCATGGATTTCCTGCGCGCCAATACGCAGGCCATCCTCGACGGCAGGCCGGGGCCCGACTACCTCTCCGCCGCCGGCAAGGACGTGGTGGTGATCGGCGGCGGCGACACCGGCACCGATTGCGTCGGCACCGCGCTGCGCCACGGCTGCGCCAGCCTGCTCCAGGTCGAGATCATGCCCCGCGCGCCCGATCAGCGCGCCCCGGACAACCCCTGGCCGGAGTGGCCCAAGGTCTACCGCATGGATTACGGCCAGGAGGAGGCCGCGGCGCGCTTCGGCGCCGACCCCCGCGTCTACCTGACCACGGCCACCCAATTCGAGGGCGACGCCGAAGGCCGGCTCCAGGCGGTGCACCTGGTCGAGGTCGAGTGGACCCGCACCGACCAGGGGCAGATGATCCCCAAACCGGTCGCCGGCACCGAACGGGTGGTCAAGACCCAACTGGCGCTGCTCGCCATGGGCTTTCTCGGCCCCGAGCAACCCCTGCTCGACGCGCTCGGCGTGGAACGCGATCCGCGCTCCAACGTCAGGGCGGAGCACGGCAGGTACCGCACCAATATCGACAAGGTGTTCGCCGCCGGCGACTGCCGGCGCGGCCAGAGCCTGGTGGTCTGGGCCTTCAACGAAGGGCGCGGCGCGGCGCGCGAATGCGACCGCTTCCTGATGGGCGATACCGCCCTGCCCTGATCCGGGCTAGCCGCCGCCCGTGCCGGCCGCGATGCTCTCCGGGGACTGCGGCAGGGCGAGGTGAAAACCTTGCGCGTAATCCACCCCCAGCTCGCGCAGCAGGCGCAGCTGGGTGGCGTTCTCGACGCTCTCGGCGATGGTGCGGATGCCCATCAGATGGGCCAGGTGATTGATGGTATCGACCATGGCCCGATCGACCTCGCTCAACTCGATGCGGCGGATGAAGGCGCCGTCGATCTTGAGGAAGTCCACCGGAATTTCCTGCAGATAGCGCAGTGAAGACAGCCCGCTGCCGAAGTCGTCCAGGGCCAGATAGCAGCCGTGGCCGCGCAGCCGGTGGATCAGCGCCAGGGCGCGGTCGAACTGGCGGATGGCGGCCGTCTCGGTGATCTCGAACTGCAAGCGCCGGGGATCGACCCCGGAGCGATCGATCAGGCCGAGGATGAAGTCGGCGCTGGAATCGTCGCTGATGGTCGCCCCGGAGAGGTTCACCGACAGCTTCAGCGGCCGGGCCGCCGGGAATTGCTGGAGGATCCGCAGCGCCTCGGCCACCACCCAGCGGTCGATGTCGTCGATCAGGCCGTAGCGCTCCGCGGCGGGAATGAAGCCCTGCGGGGAGATCAGTTGGCCATCGCGATCGATCATCCGCACCAGCGCCTCGCAGTGCCCCTCGTCCCGGGGCGCGTCCCCGGCGAGCGCCACGATGGGCTGCAGATACAACCGAAACCGGCCTTCTTCCAGGGCCTCGCTGATCCGCGGAATCCAGAGCGCGAAGCCGGCGTTCCTGGAGTCCCTGCTCCTGCCGGCCGGGCAGTACATGCGGTTGCGGCCGAGTTCCCGGGCCTTGTTGCAGTGCGCTGCGGCCGCCACCAGCACGTCGATGTCGGATTCCGCCCCGCTGTCGAGGATTTCGCAGCCCAGGCTGATGCCCACCTTAATGCGCCGTTCGCCCCAGGGAAAGACGAAGTCGCGGAAGGCCTCCAGCACCGCGGCCGCCATCCGGACGGCGCCGTCCGCATCCGCATCGCGCAGCAACAACGCGAACTCGTCGTTGCCGACCCGGGCGAGCAGATTTCCCGGTGCGGCGTGCCGGGCCAGCATGCGCGCCGTCTGGCGCAACAGGGCATCGCCGGCGGCATGGCCGCAGGTATCGTTGACCAGCGAGAAATTGAGCAGATCCATGTACAGCAGCGCGCCCCCGGCACCGCTGCCGGAAACGCGCCGCAGTTGCCCGGCGATGGCCTTGGCCAGCGCCTCCCGGTTGGGCAGCCCGGTGAGGCTGTCATGCTCGGCCTGCCAGGCGAGGCGCCGCGATTCGGGGCGCGCCGCGGCGCCGACGCGCAGCGTCAACACGCCGCCGGTGACCTGGTTGTCGAGACCGCGCAGCGGGGTCAGGGCACCGGCTACCGGGAGCGCATCGCCCCCGCCGCAGCGCAGCGCGGTGCCCGGCGGAAACACCGCCCGGGAACCGGCGGCGAGCGCCGCGCGCAGGGCCGGCAGCGGCGCACCGCGGTCGGCGACGGCCAGGCGCAGCAGGTCGTCGATCGCGCGGCCGGTCACCTCGCTCTCGGTCATGCCCAGCAGTTCGAGCGCCACCGGGTTGATGCGCTCGATGAAACCCAGTCCATCCACCAGCACCACGGCATCGCCGGTTTCGGCCAGCAGCGCGGCGCTGCGCTCGAGTTCGCGCTGCGCGCGCTCGCGATCGGCGAGCCGGGGGCCGGCGTCGCGGCACAGCAGCAGCAACCCTCCGGGTATCTGGTGCGGCGCGCAGGAGATGACGTCGAGCCAGCGCGGGTCGCCCGCGGCGGTGGCCGCCAGCAGGGGAGCACCCGACCTGGCGCGGGCCCGCAACTGCGCCGCGGCGGGGTCGCCGTGGCGCTCCAGGTCGGGAAAGACCAGGCGCGCCGGGGCGCCGCGCAACTGTTCCGCGGAGAAGCCGGTCAACGCGCAGAACGGCTCATTGACCTCGGCGATCCGGCCCTGTCCATCCAGTGCCAGGATGCCCGCGCCGCCGGGATCCAGCTGCACCTGGGGTCCGGAATCGGGTGGATCCGCCGCCGGCCGGCCGGCGCGCAGCGGCGGAAAGGGCGCCTCCACCACTTCGAGCAGGCAGCCCTGGGCACGGCCCAGCGGGATTTGCGACAGCGCCAGGCGCAGCAGCGGGAGCTGCCGGTCGCCCGGCGTCATCTCCGCCTCCACCAGATCCAGGCGCTCGGGGTCGAGGTGCTGTGACCAGCACACCGGGATCCCGGTCTGCGCGACCTGTTCCAGCGCGCGGATCAACTCGCCGCCGGCCAACCCGGGAAACAGGTCGTCCAGGCGGCGCCCCAGGGCCTGGGCCGGGTCGACCCCGGTCCACTCCACCAGCCACGAGTTCCAGCAGAGGATCCGCAACTCGGCATCCAGCACGGCGATGCCGGTCTGCTGGCGCTCCAGCACCTGTGCGGCCAGCTCCGTTGCGCCGCGCTCATCGCGGTGCCCCACGGCACTGGGGTAGGGAGCGCGAATCGATGATGCCACGGCCGGTTGTCGATCCCCGTCTGGTTGGCCTACACCGTTCCAGTATGCCCGTTGGCGAGGGCCCGGGGCAGGGCAGGCCGCCAAACCGCGAGCCGGATCACAGGAATGCCGGCCTGCAAAGCCGCGCGTACCGCGATGCCGGACACCGCAAGCCCCGGTCAGCCTTCGGCCAGCAGATCCCGCAAATCGATGAGCGCGGCATTGGCGCGGCCGATGTAGGACGCCATGGTGATGGAGTGGTTGGCGAGCAGCCCGAAGCCGCCGCCGTTGAGGATCAGGGGCGCGGCCAGGGGGCGCTGGGCCGCTTCCAGTTCGCGGATGATCTGGCGCACGCTGACCTGCGCATTCTTGTTGCGCAACACCTCGGCGAAATCCTGCTCGACGGCCCGCAGCAACTGGAGCAGCGCCCAGGTTGCGCCCCGGGCCTCGAAGAAAACATCGTCGATCTCCCACCAGGAGGTCCGCACCACCGCCTCCTCGGCCGGCTGGGGCGCCGGCGCTGCGCCGGCGCCGGGTGCAGTGCCATCGAAATGCCTTTGCCCAACGCTGGCGCTCAGCCGCTGGGACAGGCTGCCGAGGCGGTTCTGTACCGTGCCCAGCCAGTAGCGCAGGTTGTCGGCGCGGGCGTAGAACCGCGCGCCGCGCCGCTCCCCGTCCACCAGCCGCTGGTAATAACGGGTCAGATGGTCGCGGCCCTTGCGGTACTGATCCTCGGTTGCCGGGAAGATCCAGCTCTCGTTGTCGAAGTTCAGCAGCGGCTCGGCGAGGGCGAGATCGCGATCCTCCGTGGACTGGGATTGCGATCGGCTGAAGGCCTCGCGAAACGCCTTGGCGGCGTCGCGCGCCTGCACCACCACGCCGTATTCCCAGTTGGGGATGTTGTCGAGCCACACCCCGGGCGGCAGCACGTCGTTGCTGAGGTAGCCGCCGGGCTTCTCCAGCAGGGTGTCGACCAGGGCGATCAGGGTCGCCGTGGTGCGTGCGCCCGGGACCTGCGCGGCGTCCGCGCCCGCGATCAGCGGCGCGAGCCGCGGCACCCGCGACCAGTGCCAGGACAGGCCGAGCAGCACCACCAGCAGTGCGGCGCCGAGCACCGCGAGGATTCGACCCGCCGCGCGCTGGCGTCCCGCGGGCGCGGCACCGGCGGCGGCGCGTGTCCCGCGGATCCAGTCGTCGATCGCCATGGTCGTTCCTTGGTTTGCAGGTGACCGGCCGCGCCCCCGGGACGCGGCTGCCGTGCGCGTCAGAATACGACACAATACCGCCCGCTGAAAGAAACCCGGTGTCAGGCCGACCGGTCGAACCACCACCACCCGCGGACCCCCCGATGGCGAGACCGTTGCTGCTGATCCCGGCCCTGCTGCTCGCGCTGCTGCCCGCGCTCGGCGCCGGCGCGGCAGCGGATCCCTTCGGCACCCCGAGCGGCAGCGCCGCGCTGCTGGCGCAACCGGAGTTCCTGCCGGTCGAACAGGCCTATCGATTGGCACCGCGCATCGCGGGCGATCGGATCCTGCTCGAATGGTGGATCGCGCCGGGCTATTACCTCTACCGGGACCAGTTCGCGGTCCGCATCCCGTCCCGGGGCGACCTGCCGTCGCTGCCGTTCGGCATCGAGGGGGACGGGCGGCGGATCTACGACGAGTACTACGAGAAAGAACTCGAAGTGTTCTACGACTGGGTGCGGCTCGAGGTCGCGCTGCCCGGCGGCGCCGGGCGCCGGGCGACGCTGGCGGTGACTTCCCAGGGATGCGCGGACGCGGGCCTGTGCTACCCGCCCCAGACCGGCTATCTGGCGGTGGATCTGGATACCGCGACCGTACGGCCCGCCCCGGCCCCGGCGGGGCCGGTGAGCCCGCGCGCCGATGCTGGCGACCTCGGCGCGGCGCTGGGCTTCGCACTGCTCGGGGGGCTGATCCTCAACCTCATGCCCTGCGTGTTTCCGGTGCTCTCGATCAAGGTGATGAGCCTGACCGCGGCGCACGCCCACCGCGGGCTGGCCCTGGCCCACGGCCTCGCCTACACGCTGGGCGTGACGCTGAGTTTCGTGGCCGTGGCGGCGCTGCTGCTGGCACTGCGCGGGGCGGGGGCGGCGGTGGGCTGGGGCTTTCAACTGCAGTCGCCCGGGTTCGTGGCGGCGCTGGCCTATCTGTTTTTCCTGATGGCGCTCGGTTTTGCCGGCCAACTGCCCTGGACTTTCGGCCTCGCCCGGCTGGGCCGCCTGGGCCCGCGCAAGGACAATCTGGGCGGCTCCTTCCTGACCGGGGTGCTGGCCACCGCCGTGGCCAGTCCCTGCACCGCGCCCTTCATGGGCACCGCGCTGGGCATTGCGCTCAGCCAGGCCGCGCCCGCGGCCCTGGGGGTCTTCGCCGCCCTGGGGCTGGGCATGGCCCTGCCGTTTCTGGTGCTGACCGCGATGCCGCGCTGGCTGGATCGGCTGCCGCCGCCCGGGCCCTGGATGGAGACCCTGCGGCAGCTGCTCGCCTTTCCGCTCTACGCCACCGTGCTTTGGCTGCTGTGGGTGCTGGGCCGGCAGACCGATATCGACCGGGTGTCGGTGGTGGGCGCGGGCCTGCTGGTGGTGGCGCTGGCGGTATGGCTGGCGGGGCGCAGCCGGGGCCTGGCCGGGCGCGGCGGCGCGCTCGCCCTGCTGGTCGCCGGCCTGGCGCTGCCGCTCGCGGCCGGGTCGGGCAGCGCGCAGGAGCCGGCGTGGGAAGCCTACTCGCAGGTGCGGCTCGAACAGTTGCGCCGAGACGGCGTGCCGGTGTTCGTCAACCTCACCGCCGACTGGTGTGTGACCTGCCTCGCCAACGAGCGCCTGGCGCTCTCCTCCCCCCGCTTTCGCGACGCCCTGGAGCGCGGCGGTATTCGCTACCTCAAGGGCGACTGGACCCGCTACGACCCGGAGATCACCGAACTGCTGCGCGCCCACGGCCGCAGCGGGGTGCCGCTGTACCTGTATTTCCCGCCCGGCGAGCCGGCGCGCATCCTTCCCCAACTGCTCACCGAAGGCATCGTGCTGGACGCGCTCGGGAATCCCGGAGCCCTGGCCGCGGAGCCCTGAAGCCGGGGACAATTGCCCGCAAGTGCAGCGAATGTGCATTTAACTTCGGCCAATTGGCGCTCTCGTATGGACAGCGATCCCACCTTGGTGCACACTGCGGGGCCGTTCCGCCAGCGCTGCCCGACGCCCCCATGGCTGTCATTCTCGCCCTGCACGGGCCCAATCTGAACCTGCTCGGCACCCGCGAGCCCGAGGTCTACGGCCGCCGGACCCTGGCCGACATCGACGGCCGGCTGGACCAGCTCTGCCGCCAGGCCGGACATAGGTTCGACAGCTTCCAGAGCAATTCGGAAGCGGCCCTGATCGACCGGGTGCAGGCCGCCGGGGGCGACGGGACGGAGCGCATCCTGATCAACCCCGCCGGCCTCACCCACACCAGCATCGCCCTGCGCGATGCCCTGCTGGCGGTGGCGATCCCGTTCTACGAAATCCATCTGTCCAATATTCACCGCCGCGAACCCTTTCGCCGCCACTCGTATTTTTCCGATATCGCCAGCGGCCTGATCTGCGGACTGGGCCCGCTCGGTTACGAACTGGCGCTGCAGGCCGCACTGGCCAGCCTGGAATCGGCCTGACCCGAGTCGCCGCCCGCCCGCATCACCACCACGGAGGTTTCATGGATATACGCAAGGTCAAGAAGCTGATCGAATTGTTGGAAGAGTCCAACATCGACGAGCTGGAGATCCACGAGGGCGAGGAATCGGTGCGCATCTGCCGCCACCGCCCCGCGCCGGCCCTCGCCCCCTTCGCGGCCCCGGCCGCCGCGGTCGCGCCGGCGCCCGCCGCCCCGCCACTCGCCGCGGCGGCGCCGGAAGGCCATGTGGTGGCTTCGCCGATGGTCGGCACCTTCTACCGCGCCCCCGCGCCCGGCGCCAAGCCGTTCGTCGAGGTGGGCCAGAGCGTCAAGCCCGGCGACGTGCTGTGCATCGTCGAAGCCATGAAGATGATGAACCAGATCGAGGCGGACCGCGCCGGGACCATCGGCGCCATCCTCGTCGAGGACGGCGCGCCGGTGGAATACGACCAGCCACTGGTCACCATCCTCTGATCCACCCCGGATCCCAGAGACCCGATCCATGCTGAGCAAAGTTCTGATCGCCAACCGCGGCGAGATCGCCCTGCGCATCCTGCGCGCCTGCAAGGAGCTGGACATCAGGACCGTGGCGGTGCACTCCAAGGTGGACGCCGACCTCAAGCACGTCCGCCTGGCCGACGAATCCGTGTGCATCGGCCCCGATCCGGCCGCGGAAAGCTATCTCAACATCCCCGCGATCATCAGCGCCATGGAGGTGACCGGCGCGGTCGCGGTGCACCCCGGCTACGGATTTCTCGCCGAAAACGCCAGCTTTGCCGAACAGGTCGAACGCAGCGGCTTCGTGTTCATCGGCCCCACGCCCCAGGTGATCCGCCTGATGGGCGACAAGGTGTCCGCGATCGCGGCCATGAAAGCCGCCGGGGTGCCCACGGTGCCGGGCTCCGACGGTACCCTGAGCGACGACCCCGCCGAAATCATCGCCGTCGCGCGGTCGGTGGGCTTTCCGGTCATCGTCAAGGCCGCCGCGGGCGGCGGCGGGCGCGGCATGCGGGTGGTCCACGCCGAACCCCATCTGCTCAACGCGGTGGCCCTGACCCGCAGCGAGGCCCTGGCCGCGTTCGGCGACGACCGGGTGTATCTGGAGAAGTTTCTCGAAACCCCGCGCCACGTCGAGGTCCAGGTACTGGCCGACGGGCGGGGCAATGCCATCCACCTCGGCGACCGCGACTGCTCCCTGCAGCGCCGCCACCAGAAGGTCATCGAGGAGGCGCCGGCGCCGGGCATCCCCGAGGCCGCGCGCCGCCGGGTGCTGGAGGCCTGTGTGCGGGCCTGCATCGACATCGGCTACCGCGGCGCCGGCACCTTCGAATTCCTGTACGAAAACGGCGCCTATTACTTCATCGAGATGAACACCCGCATCCAGGTCGAGCACCCGGTCACCGAGATGGTCACCGGCGTGGATCTGGTCCGCGAACAGTTGCTGATCGCCGGCGGCGAACCCCTGAGCCTGCGCCAGGACGAGGTGAGCTTCCGCGGCCATGCCTTCGAGTGCCGGATCAATGCCGAGGATCCCGTCACCTTCCTGCCCAGCCCCGGCACCGTCACCGCCTACCACCCCCCGGGCGGCAACGGCGTGCGCGTCGATTCCCACCTCTACCGCGGCTACCGGGTGCCGCCCCACTACGACTCGCTGATCGCCAAGATCATCACCCACGGCCGCGACCGGGACAGCGCCCTGGCGCGCATGCGCAATGCGCTCGACGAGCTGGTGATCGAGGGCATCAAGACCAACACCGACCTGCACCGGGAACTGGTCCGGGACGGCGAATTCCGCCGCGGCGGCGTGAGCATTCACTACCTGGAGAAGAAGCTGGGCCAGTGAGCGCGTCCCGGCCCGACTGGCGCGAGCTCCATCTGCTGGCCGGCGGCGACGCCGCCGAGCGCAGCGCCGAGGCGCTGTTCGCCGCCGGCGCCCTGGCGGTGACCTTCACCGACGCCGGCGACCGCCCGATCCTCGAACCCCCGCCCGGAACCACCCCGCTGTGGGAGCAGGTCTGCATCACCGCCCTGTTCGACGGCGGCGTCGATCCCGATCAGGTGTGGCGCGCGCTGGCCGCCGCGCTCGGACCCGGGGCACTGCCCGCCGGGCGCTGGACCGAACTGGGCGAGCGGCCCTGGGCGGAGCTGTGGCGCGAGCACTTCCGCCCGCGCCACTGCGGCGGCCGGCTGTGGATCTGCCCGAGCTGGTGCGCGCCGCCGGATCCCGACGCCGTCAATCTGCGGCTGGATCCGGGCCTGGCCTTCGGCACCGGCGACCATCCCACCACCGCACTCTGCCTGGAATGGTTGGCCGGCCGGCCGCTGGCGGGCGCCCGGGTGCTGGATTACGGCTGCGGCTCGGGGATTCTGGCGATCGCCGCCTGCCTGCTCGGCGCCGCCCGGGCGACCGCGGTCGACATCGACCCCCAGGCGCTGACCGCGACCCGCGACAACGCCCGGCGCAACCGGATCGCGGAGCAGCGGCTCGCGGTGGGTGATCCCGCCATCCTGGCCGGCGAGCGCTACGACCTCATCCTGGCCAACATCCTCGCCAACCCGCTGCTCGAGCTGGCGCCACGGCTGGCCGGCCTGGCGGCACCGGGCGCCGCCCTGTGCCTGTCCGGGATGCTGTCCGGCCAGTGGCCGGCGGTGGCCGAGGCCTATCGGCCCTGGTTCGAGCTGCGGCCCTCGACCGCAAGGGGCGGCTGGGTGCGGCTGGCCGGCACGCGGTTGCGCTGAGCGCGCGTGACGCGGGCTACCCAGCGGCCGGGCCTGCCCGGCGCGCCCGCTTCACCGGCGCCCGACGCCCGGCCGGCGAACGCGGCCGCGGCGGCCACCCCCGGCTACAATGGCGGGACGCCGGGGAGCTTCGACCATGACCGATCAGGGCGCACGCTGCCCGCAGTGCCAGATCAGCTTTCGGGTGACCCTGCCCCAGTTGCGCGCCGCCGGCGGCCTGGTGCGCTGCGGGTTCTGCCTGGTGCCCTTCGACGCCTACGCCCACCGGGTGGCGCTGACTCCGCAAAGCGCCCCGGAAGACCCCCTGTGGCGGCGCGACACCGACCCCTGGCGGATCGACGACGGCTTCGATCGGGCGCGGCTGGAAGCGCTCCTGGGACCCCACCCCGGCGCCGGCCGCGCCGCGCCGGAGCGGCCGCAAGCCCCCGCGCCGCCGCCGGCGAGAGCCGAAGCCCCGGCCGCGCCGGCGGCGGTCGCACCCCCGCCGCATTGGCTGGTGACCCCGGCCGCGCCGCGCCGCCCGCGCCGGTCTGCCGCCGTGCTGAGCGCGGGCATCGCCCTGGTACTGCTGCAGGGGCTGTATTTCCATGCCGACCTGCTGGCCGGGCAACCGCTGGCGCGGCCGGTCTATCGGGTCCTGTGCGCGCTGGCGCCCTGTCGGTTCGGAGCGCCTGAAACCGGGCCCGGGATCCAGGTCGAAAATGTGGTGGTGCGCCCGCTCCCGCCCGCCGCCCTGCGCCTCGAGGCCATGCTCGCCAACCGGGCCGCGGCGCCCCGCCCGCTGCCGGCGCTGCGGATCGAATTCGAGGACCTGCAGGGCGCTGTGGTGGCCGGCCGGACCTTTGCGCCGGACCAGTACCTGGCCGGCGGAGTCCGGGCGCTGGCCGGCGGTCAGTCGCTGCACCTGCGGCTGGAGCTGCGGGATCCCGGCCCGGCAGCGGTTTCCTACCAGGTGATCCCGGTGGAATGAGATCCGGGTCGCAGAGACGCCATCCGCCGCTCGCCGGACTTCCGCGCACCGCGACCGCAGGCTATCATCGCTCGCCTTGCGCCATGGCGCCCAGGCCCGGAAGCGACCCTTGGCCGACGATCGTCCCCCCCAGTCCGCGCAGGCCGTCTCCCCGCTGCCCGTAGCCGATGACCGGGTCGCCGGGCGCTCGCTGGCCGAGTGCGTAGAGCAGGCCCTGGATCGCTACTTCGACCTGCTCGACGGCCACTGTCCCACCGACCTCTATGCGCTGGTGATGCGCGAGATCGAGGCGCCGCTGCTGCGCACCGTGCTGTCGCGCACCGCCGGCAACCAGTGCCGCGCCGCGGAGCTGCTGGGCATCAACCGCGGCACCCTGCGCAAGAAACTGAAGCAATACGATCTGCTGTAACCGGCCGCCGGCCCAGCCTTCGCGGAGCGACCATGTCCGATCAGCCCGTCCCCATCGCGCGCGCCCTGCTCAGCGTCTCCGACAAAACCGGCATCCTGGAATTCGCCCGGGCGCTGGCCGGGTCGGGGGTCGAACTCCTGTCCACCGGCGGCACCCACCGGCTGCTGGCCGAGCACGGCATCCCGGTCATCGAGGTTTCCGACTACACCGGCTTTCCCGAACTGATGGGCGGCCGGGTCAAGACCCTGCACCCGCGCATCCACGGCGGCATCCTCGGCCGCCGCGGTCAGGACGACGCGGTGATGGCCGAACACGGCATCGGGCCGATCGACCTGGTGGCGGTCAACCTCTACCCCTTCGCCGCCACGGTCGCGGCGCCGGATTGCACGCTGGCCGACGCCATCGAGCAGATCGACATCGGCGGCCCCACCCTGCTGCGCGCCGCCGCCAAGAATCACCGGGACGTCGCCGTGGTGGTGGACAGCGCTGACTACCCGCGCGTGCTCGACGAGCTGCGGGACCGCCGGGGCGCGCTCTCGCCGGCCACCCGTTTCGCGCTGGCGGTCAAGGCCTTCGAGCACACCGCCGCCTATGACGGCGCCATCGCCGATTATCTCGGCGCCCGCCTCGGCGATGCGCCGGCGGCGTTCCCGCGGACCTGGAACCGCCAGTTCCACAAGGTCCAGGACCTGCGCTACGGCGAGAACCCGCATCAGCGCGCCGCCTTCTACCGCGACGGCGAGCCGGTGCCGGGCAGCATCGCCGCCGCCGCCCAGCTGCAGGGCCGGGAGCTGTCCTACAACAATATCGCCGACGGCGATGCCGCCCTGGAATGCGTGCGCCAGTTCGAGGCGCCCGCCTGCGTGATCGTCAAGCACGCCAACCCCTGCGGGGTGGCGGTGGCCCAATCCCTGCGCGATGCCTACGATCTGGCCTTCGCGACCGACCCCGAATCCGCCTTCGGCGGCATCATCGCCTTCAACCGGGAGCTGGACGAGGTCACCCTGCGCAGCATCCTCGACCGCCAGTTCGTGGAGGTGATCATCGCGCCGGCGTTTGGCGCGGGCGCCGTCGCCGCGGCGGCCGCCCGGCAAAACGTGCGGCTGCTCGCCTGTGGTTCCTGGCAGGGGCCGACCGCGCCGGGCTGGGACTGCAAGCGGGTCAACGGGGGCCTGCTGGTCCAGGACCGCGACAGCGGCTGGATCACCGCGGGCGATCTCCGCGTCGTGTCCCGGCGCCAGCCCTCGGCGCAACAGCTCGCCGACCTGCTGTTCGCCTGGCGGGTGGCCAAGTTCGTCAAGTCCAACGCCATCGTCTACGCCCGCGACGGCCGCACCCTGGGGGTCGGGGCCGGCCAGATGAGCCGGGTCAACTCGGCGCGCATCGCCCTCATCAAGGCCGAACAGGCGAATCTGAGGGTGAACGGGGCGGTGATGGCGTCGGATGCCTTCTTCCCCTTCCGCGACGGCATCGACAATGCCGCGGCGGCGGGCATCGCCGCGGTGATCCAGCCCGGCGGCTCGATCCGCGATGCCGAGGTGATCGCCGCCGCCGATGAACACGACCTGGCCATGGTGTTCACCGGCCTGCGCCACTTCCGCCACTGAGCGCGGCCGGAGACCAGGGTGAAAAAATTCAGCATCCATCTCGACGCGGTGCTGGTGATCGCCCTGCTCGCCGCGGCGGTGATCGCCTTCGTCCTCTTTCAGCACCGCGAGCAGCAACGGCTGTTCCGGCAAAACATCGATCTCGCCTGGGAACTGCAGAACCGCGATACCCGGGTCCGCCAGTTGGAGCAACGCCTGGCCCGCTGTCGCGACGCGACGGCGACCCGCCCGGAATGAATTTCCCGTCGTCGAGGAGTTCCCCGTGTCCGCCATCAAAGCCCTGTTCGAACCCTTTCACTGCAAGTCGCTCGAGCTCCCCAACCGGGTGGTGATGGCGCCCATGACGCGCAACTTCTCGCCGGACAATGTGCCCGGTGACAACGTCGCCGCCTACTATCGGCGCCGCGCCGAGGGCGGCACCGGGCTGATCATCACCGAGGGCACCTGTGTCGGCCATCCGGCGGCCAGCGCCTACGAAAATGTGCCCTTTTTCCACGGCGCAGCGGCGCTCGACGGCTGGCGGCGGGTGGTCGAAGCCGTGCACGCGGCGGGCGGCAGGATCGCACCGCAACTCTGGCACACCGGCGCCATGCGCGGCATCGGCGCTCCGGGCAAGGTCATCGACCCCTGGCCGGAAGTGCCGGCCTTCACGCCCTCCGGCCTGTTGCTGCCCGGCCGCGAACACGGCCACGTCATGACCCAGGCCGACATCGACGCCGTGGTGGCGGCCTTCGCCCAGGCCGCCGCCGATGCCCGGGCGCTGGGGTTCGATGCGGTCGAGGTCCACGGCGCCCACGGCTACCTGGTGGACCAGTTTTTCTGGGCGGGCACCAACCGGCGCGAGGACGCCTACGGCGGCTCCATCGGCAGGCGCACCCGGTTCGCGGCCGAGATCATCGCCGCGATCCGCGCCCGGGTGGGCGCCGATTTCCCCATCATCCTGCGCTTTTCGCAGTGGAAACTGCAGGACTACCGCGCCCGGCTGGTCGATTCGCCGGCGGAACTGGAGCAGTTCCTGACCCCGCTGGTGGACGCCGGGGTCGACCTCTTCCATTGCAGCACCCGGCGCTTCTGGGAGCCCGAGTTCGCCGGCTCCGACCTGACCCTGGCGGGCTGGACCCGCAGGCTCAGCGGCCGGCCCAGCATCCTGGTGGGCAGCGTCACCCTGGAGCAGGATTTCATCGACGAACAGCGGCGCAACATCGGCAGCCACGCCGAACCCGCGTCGCTGCGCAATCTCGCCGAACTGCTGGCGCGCGGTGACTGCGACCTGGTGGCCGTGGGCCGGGCGCTGATTCCCAACCCGGACTGGCCCAGGCTGATCGCCGCCGGCCGCGCGCACGAGCTGCGCGCCTACGACAAGCGCGACCTGGAAACCCTAGTGTGATGGCGGGGGTCCGGCCGTGAAAGTGCTGGTGATCGGCGGCGGCGGGCGCGAGCATGCGCTGGCCTGGAAGCTCGCCCAGAGTCCGCGGGTGGATCGGGTCTACGTCGCCCCCGGCAATGCCGGCACGGCCCTCGAAGCCAGGGTGGAGAATGTGCCCATCGCCGCCACCGAGCTGGAGCGCCTGGCCGACTTCGCCGCCGGGCATGAGGTCGCCTTCACCCTGGTCGGCCCCGAGGTACCCCTGGTCGCCGGCCTGGTGGACCTGTTCGAGGCGCGGGGACTGCCGGTGTTCGGCCCCAGCCGGGCCGCCGCCCAGTTGGAGGGCTCGAAGCAGTTTGCCAAGGAGTTCATGGCCCGCCACGGCATTCCCACCGCCGCCTACGCGGCCTTCACCGAGGTGGAACCGGCGCTGGCCGATGTGCGTGAACGCGGTGCCCCCATCGTGGTGAAGGCCGACGGCCTGGCCGCCGGCAAGGGGGTGGTGGTCGCCACCACCCTGGCCGAGGCCGAGGCTGCGGTGCGCGACATGCTGGCCGGCGGCGCCTTCGGCGCGGCCGGTCGCCGGGTGGTGATCGAGGAGTGCCTGACCGGCGAGGAGGCCAGCTTCATCGTCCTGGCGGATGGCGAGCAGGCGCTGGCGATGGCCTCCAGCCAGGACCACAAGCGGGTCGGCGACGGCGATACCGGGCCCAATACCGGGGGCATGGGCGCTTATTCCCCGGCGCCGGTGGTCACGCCACAGGTGCACGACCGGGTCATGGCGGAGATCATCCGGCCCACGCTGCGCGGCATGGCCGCCGAAGGCCGCCGCTACCGCGGCTTTCTCTACGCCGGACTGATGATCGCCGCAGACGGCTCGCCCCGGGTGATCGAATACAACTGCCGCTTCGGCGACCCCGAGACCCAGCCGATCCTGCTGCGCCTGCGCTCCGACCTGGTCGAGCTGGTCGAGGCCGCGCTGAGCGGCCGCCTGGGCGAAATGACGGCGGACTGGGACCCGCGGCCGGCGCTGGGCGTAGTGATGGCCGCCGCCGGCTATCCGGGAGAGTACCGCAGCGGCGATCCGATCGATGGCTTGACGGCGGACACCGATCCCGCGCTCAAGGTCTTTCATGCCGGCACCCGATTGCAGGGCGACGCCGTGCTGACCAGCGGCGGCCGGGTGCTGTGCGTCACCGCGCTGGGCGACGGCATCGCCGCAGCGGCGGAGCGCGCCTACGCCCGGATCCGCCAGATCCATTGGCCCGGCGCCTTCTACCGCCGCGACATCGGCCATCGCGCCATCGGCAGGGGTTGAGCGGAGGGCCGGACACCCGGGAGCGACGCGGGCCGGCCGCGCGGGCGCTCAGGCCGGCTGTACGCCGCGCTCCTTCGCCCAGTCCCGCAGCCCCTGGATGCGTTCGGCCATCAGGGTGGCGAGCGGGGTGGTGCGCAGCAGTTCCGCGGCGAGGGCGTCCTGGTCGAGCTCGGCCTCCCGGGCCAGGGCGCCGTAATGGGCAGAGACGATGGCCTGTTCCAGTTCGGCGCCGGAGCACTGCTCGCCCAGTGACGCCAGGCGCGGCAGGTCGAATCGCTCGGGCGCCAGTCCGCGGCGCGCCAGATGAATGGCGAGAATCTGTTCCCGGGTCTCCGCATCCGGCAGGTCCACGAAGAAGAGTTCGTCGAAGCGGCCCTTGCGCAGCAGCTCCGGCGGCAGCCTGCCGATGTCGTTGGCGGTGGCGACCAGGAATACCCGGCTGGTGCGCTCGGCCATCCAGGTGAGCAGGGTGCCCAGTACCCGCTGCGAGGTGCCGCCGTCGTGATCGGCGGTGCCGAGGCCCTTCTCGATTTCGTCGAGCCACAGTACCGCGGGCGCCATGGCCTCGGCGAGCTTCAGCGCCTCGCGCAGATTGCGTTCGGTCTCGCCGTGATACTTGTTATAGAGCGCGCCGATGTCGAGGCGCAGCAGGGGAACGCCCCACAGCCCGGCCACCGCCTTGGCGGCGAGGCTCTTGCCGCCGCCCTGGACGCCGAGCAGCAGGATGCCCCGCGGCACATCGCCGCCCGCCTGCCGATCGCCGAGGAACACCGGCCGCCGCAGTTCGAGCCAGCGCTTGAGGTTGGTCATCCCGCCCACGTCGGCGAACTTTTCCGTGCGATATTCAAAGCTCAGCGCCGAGCCCGCGTCGAGCAGGCGAAACTTGGCCCGGTTGACCTCGTCGATGTCGCTCTCGGTGATGGCGCCGTCGTCGACGATGGCGGCACGGGCCAGGCGCCGCGCCTCGCCATGGGAGAGGCCGCGCAGGTTCGCCACCAGCTGCTGCAGGGTGGCGTCGTCGCTGCGCACCTTGGCGGCGGGGTTGAGCCGGGCCCAGTGCCGTGCCTCGTCGCGCAGGATTCCGCGCAGTTGCGCCTCGTCGGGGAGGGCGGTTTCGAACCGCGCCGCCAGGCGGGAGAGTTCCGGGGGCAGCGGCAGGCGGTGGCTGATCAGCACCAGGGTCGCCGAAGCCGTGCCCTGGCGCAGGGCGAGGTCCTTGAGCAGCCGGATGATGCGGGGCTGTTCGGCGGCCAGCCAGTGGTGGAAGTCGCACAGCGCATAGATGCCCGGGCCGGCGCGCTCCTTGAGGAACCGCAACACCGCCTCGGCCTCGGCGTGCTCGGCGGGCTGTTCGACCTGCAGGCCGAAGCCGACGCGCCGCAGACCGTCGGTACAGGTCCACTGGAACAGGTCGCGCTCCTGCTCCCGGGCGACCCGCGCCAGCAATTCGATCGCCCGCGCCTCGTCGTGGGTTTCCATGGCCACCAGGGGCACACCGCCGGCCAGCACCAGGGCGAGATCGCGTGTGTCGGGCATGCCGTCGACTTCCTGCGGGCAACGCCGGCCATCATAGCCAGCCCGGGCAGCGGGGCACAGGGTTTCGGGTTTGGCCGGCGGGCTGTCGAAAGAGCCCCTCCATGGGCTTTTGCAATTCGCTTCACTGCGGCCCATGTCCGCAGCTCGCATGGACAATCAAACCCTTGCGCCTTTGATTTCCCATGCGGCGCCTGGCAGGGCGTTGAACAACGCCCTGCTAGAATGGCGGGTGTCGCCCTGTGGAATTCGCCAATGTCCGGCCCCGCCCTGTCCCTCCTGGATCGGCTGCTCGTCGAGGTGGATCACGGCCTGCGCGTGGTCGCGTCCCGGTCGCGCGATTCGGCCGCACCCTCGCCCGCCGCGGACCTGCCCGATACGGAGTTGGAGCCGGCCGCCCGGCGCCACGCGGCCGGCCTGATGCGGGTCAACCACAGCGGCGAAGTCTGCGCCCAGGCGCTCTACCGAGGGCAGGCGCTCTGTTCGCGCTCGGCCGGGACGCGCGCCGACATGGCCGCCGCGGCGCAGGAGGAGGGCGAGCATCTGGCCTGGTGCCAGCAGCGCCTCGACGAGCTGGATGCCGCGCCGAGCCGGTTCAATCCGCTGTGGTATGCGGCATCCTTCGCCCTGGGGGCGGCGGCCGGCCTGGTCGGCGACCGCCTGGGGCTGGGCTTCGTCGCCGCCACCGAGGAGCAGGTGGGCGCCCACCTGCGCGACCACCTGGAGCGGCTGCCGGCCGGCGACCAACGCAGCCGCGCCCTGCTGGCCCGGATGCTGGCCGACGAGGATGCCCACGCCCATCGCGCCAGGGAGGCCGGGGCCTGGCAGTTTCCGGGGCCGGTGAAGGCCGGCATGACCCTGGTCTCCAGGGTCATGACCGGGCTCAGCTACCGGGCCTGAGCCCGTGCGCCGCGGGCGCGCTCCCGATCGCGCTGCACGCGGATTCCCTGGACGACATCCAGAATCTTCCCCTTGACCCAGTTGTGCATCGGCGAATTGGCGGTGCGCTCGTGCTGGACCAAGGCGGCGGGGATCACCGGATCATGCTCCAGATCTTGGGGGTAGGGCTTGCGGACGATCTGGTAGAACTCGCTCTCCTGCTTGAGGTCATCCATGGTCGCCAGCATCAGGCAGTCGGAGGAGTGCAGGGTATCGAGCGCGGTCATCAACTGGTTGGTGATCATCGCCTTGCGGCGCCGGCGGCCGGTGCGCGCGATCAGCTTGTCGAACCGGCTCTCGGTGGTCGCCTCGACGCGGCCGGCGATCAGCAGGTAGTACTGCACGAAAGGGTATTCCAGCATGTCGTCGAGGTCGAAATCGCGGTTGGCCAGGGGATGGCCGCTGCGCATCCAGACCGCCGGCGTGAACTGTCCCAGGGAGGTCACCATGCAGCCGCGGGGGACCGGTTTCTCCACTTCCAGGACGAAATCGGTGGCGCCGGATTCGAGTTCGCTGAGGTAGGCCTCATCGGCGTTGGATACCGCGATGGACAGGCCCGGGGCCTGCTCCTGGAGAATCTGCACCAGTTGCGGCATCACCTGCACCGCCATGAACTCCGGCGCCACGAGGCGCACATGGCCCTCGTACACCGCCGGGTCGAACTCGGTGCGCACCAGCAGTCCGCCGATGCTTTCGAGCAACTGGGGAAGGGCGCGTTTCAGTTCCAGCGCCCGCGGGGTCGGCACCAGACCGCGGCCGCTGCGCGTGAACAGCGGATCGTCGAAGGCATTGCGCAGCCGCAGCAGGGTCTTGCTCATCGCCGGCTGGGACACATGCAGGCGCTCCGCGGCCCGCGTCACATTGAGTTCTTCGAGCAGGACCTGAAGGGAGACCAGCAGGTTCAGATCGACTCGCGCCAGCGTATTGATGGTCATCGTTGGATAATCGCCAAGAATGTTTGTGGCATTAGCATTCCGCCGGAATTATACATGCGCGGCGGGCGGGGGCCAGACCCGGTTCATTCTTTTGAGTTATTCTAAAAATAAAAATAATCCATTTGAATCATGTCTCGATATCCTTATCATGGCTCCCGTGGCTGGCAGCCATGGGTCCTAGGAGCCCGCCGGCCACGCTCCTTCCTAACCCCCCCTGTAATGACATTTCCGGGGAGCTCTGCTCCCCGGTTTTTTTCAGCAGGATTCAATGTGGTAACTGTGGTGGATCTCGACGCCGCCACGGGCCAGCATGATCGACGCCGAGCAGTATTTTTCGGCCGACAGCTCCACCGCGCGCTTGACCTGTGCCTCCTTCAGATCCGCCCCCTGCACCACGAAGTGGATGCGGATCCGGGTGAACACCGCGGGCACCTCCCCGGCGCGCTCGGCTTCCAGTTCCGCGCGGCAGTGGCGCACATCCTGGCGCGCCTTGCGCAGGATGTTGACCACGTCGAAGCTGGCGCAGCCGCCCATCCCGAGCAACAGCATCTCCATCGGCCGGATACCCAGATTGCGGCCGCCGTGGTCTTCGGGGCCGTCCATCACCACGGCGTGCCCGCTGCCGGATTCGCCGATGAACTGCGCATTGTCGACCCATTTCACCACCGCTTTCATGTCACGCCTCCACGGCCGCTGTCGTCGCCCATCATAGCGCCGGCGCGCCGCCCCCGGGGCAGGCGCCGGCTTGCAATTGCGCCGCCGAAGTGAGATTTTCGGCGCGCGGCCTGATGCTCGCCGGCCCAGATCGGAAATCCGGACAACACGGGAGGATCCCTTGGCGCTGCAACCCATCACCCCCCACATTCCCAGGTTCGAAGAGTTCCTGCTCCACTGCAACCGGCGCCGCTACCCCCCGAAGAGCACGCTGATCCACGCCGGAGATACCTGCGAGACCCTCTACTACATCATCAAGGGTTCGGTCACGGTGCTCATCGAGGACGACGACGGCCACGAAATCATCGTCGCCTACCTCAACACCGGGGATTTCTTCGGGGAGCTGGGCCTGTTCGACCAGCAGGACCGCAGCGCCTGGGTGCGCACCAAGACCGATTGCGAGATCGCCGACATCAGTTACAGCGCATTCCGCCAACTGGTGCAGCGGCAACCGGATTTCCTGTTCTCGCTGAGCAAGCAGCTGGCCAAACGGTTGCGCGACACCACCCGCAAGGTCGGCGACCTGGCGTTCCTGGACGTCACCGGGCGGGTCGCCCGCACCCTGCTCGACCTGTGCAAGCAACCCGACGCCATGACCCATCCCGACGGCATGCAGATCAAGATCACCCGCCAGGAGATCGGTCGCATCGTCGGCTGTTCCCGGGAAATGGTGGGCCGGGTACTCAAGGCCCTGGAGGATCAGGAGCTGATCTCGGCGCGCGGCAAGACCATGGTGATCTACGGCGCGCGCTGAAAGCTTGCCAATTTTTCAAGCTCTCGTCCCGGCCAGGGCCGGCCGGTGGCGGATCGACCACGCAAGGGCCTGCTCTCCAAGAAATGCACTGGCCAAGAAATGCACCGGAGGTGCATTTCTTCACGGATGCGAGGCGCCGCGCCGGTCTCAGCCGGCGACCACCCGGGCCGCGGCGCGCAGCCGGCCATCCAGTTGCGCGACCAGTTCGTCGCCCGGCGCCAGCGGACCCACGCCCTCCGGGGTGCCGGTCAGCACCAGGTCGCCGGGCTCCAGGGTGAACCAGTCGCTGATGTAGCTCAGGAGTTGCGGGATCGGGGTCAGCAGTTCGCGGGTGCAGCCGCGCTGGCGGCAGATCCCGTTCTGCTCCAGGCTGAAGGCCAGTGCATCGAATGCCATCCCCTCCGGGTGCAGCAGGGCAGAGACCGCGCAGGCGCCGTCGAAGCCCTTGGCCCGCTCCCAGGGATGGCCGGCCTGCTTGAGCCGGCGCTGCAGATCGCGCAGCGTCAGATCCAGGGCCAGGCCCACGCCGGCCACCGCCCGCCGTGCCGTCTCCGGCGCAGCGCGGCGCAGGGGCGCGCCGATCAGCAGCGCGACCTCGGTCTCGAAATGGCAGGCACCGCGGTCCAAGGGGATGGCGAGTTCGCCGGCAAACGGCACCAGCGCGGTACGCGGCTTGATGAACAGCACCGGCTCGGCGGCCACGGCACTGCCCATCTCGGCGACGTGGGCGGCATAGTTGAGCCCCACGCAGACCGTCTTGCCGGGCGGCAGGTCGCAGCCGGCTCCGTCGGCGAACAGGTGTCGGTAGGCCATGGCGGCACCTCAGTGTTTGTGAAGCATGCACGTCCTGTGCACTGCTTCTGCCGCGAGTCCGCTACCTGCCCGGACTTGCTCTCCCGAATCAAGCCCTTGCGCGCTGGACTCGCGTCCGGCCAGCCCTGGCCGGACCGAGAGCATTGAAAAATGCCCAGCTCAATCGAAGATCTTGCCCGGGTTGAGGATCCCATTGGGGTCGAAAACCGCCTTCACCGCCCGCATGAGGTCGATTTCCGCGGCGCTGCGCGAATAGTGTAGCAGCGGCTTCTTCAGCAGCCCGATGCCGTGCTCGGCGGAGATGCTGCCGCCGAACTCCGCCACCAGGGCGCCGAGTTCGGCGCTCAGGCGTTCGCCCAGGGCCTGGAACCGCGCGCCGGACCAGGCATCCGGCCGGAGCGCATTGATGTGGATATTGCCATCGCCCAGATGGCCGAACCAGATCATCTCCAGGTCCGGAAAGCGCTCGGCGCACAGCCGCCGGGCGCGTTCCAGAAATTCCGGCAGGCGGGAGGTGCGCACCGCGACATCGTTCTTGTAGGGCTGCCAGGCGGCCAGGGTGTCGGAAATCTCCTCGCGCAGCCGCCACAGCGCCTGGGCCTGGGCCTCGTGCTGCGCCAGCACCCCGTCGCGGACCAGGCCGTCGTCGCGCAGCGCCGCGAACAGCTCCAGCGCGGACTCCAGGGAATCCGGGCCGCGCTGTTCGAGCTCCAGCAGCAGGTACCAGGGCGCCGGGGCGAAGGGCCGCGCCAACCCGCACTGCGCGACCACGCCGGCGAGGGCGGCCTCGGAAAAGAACTCGCAGGCGCACAGCGCACAGCGCTCGCGGAACGCGGCGAGCACCGCCGGCAGGGCGGCCAGCTCCCCGGCGCCCAGCAGCAGTACGGCGCTGGGTGGCGGCGGCGGCGCCAACGCCAGGGTGGCGGCGCAGACCACCCCCAGGGTGCCCTCGGAGCCGATGAACAACTGGCACAGATCGTAGCCCGTGTTGTCCTTCGCCAGCCCGTGGCCGAGTTCGAGCAGCTCGCCCGCTCCGGTGACCACCTGGAGACCGCGCACCCAGGCGCGGGTCATGCCGTGGCGCAGCACCCGGATGCCGCCGGCGTTGGTGGCGATGTTGCCGCCGATCTGGCTGGAGCCGGCGCTTGCGAAATCGACCGGGTACCACAGCCCGGCGGCGCGCGCCGCCGCCTGCACCTCGGCGGTGGTGACCCCGGCCTCGCAGGTCAGGGTGGCGCTCTCCCGGTCCACCGCCAGGATGCGCCGCAGGCGCTCCAGGGACAGCACCAGCTCGCCGCGCGCGGCGACCGCGCCCCCCGACAATCCGGTGCGCCCGCCCGAGGGCACCACGGCGAGGCGTTCGCGGTTGGCCAATCGCAGGACGTCGCAGACCTCCGCCGCGCTGCCGGGGCGGACCACGGCCAGGGGCGCGGGCGGCCAGTGGCGGGTGCGGTCGAGGCCGTAATGGCGCAGCTCCGCCGCCGCAGTGAGCAATTGCTCTCCGCCGACGATGGCCGAGAGCGCTTCGAGCACCTTGGCCGAGCCCGTCGCCACCGCTCAAAAGCCCAAAGCCGCGAATACCCGGGCGCGAATCGGCTCGATCTCGTTGACCAGGTGGTGCCGCGCGCCGGGCAGCAGATGAAATCGTGCGTTGGGCAGTTTGCGGCGCAACAGCCGCAGGTTGTAACGCCAGTCGAGGGTGGTGTCGGCATCGCCCTGGATCACGCTCGCCGGCCGGTTCGAGGGCGGCAGCGTGCGCAGCTCCTCGGCCCAGCGCTTCATGGCGCCGATCCACTCCAGGGGGACGTGGCGCGCCTGCAGCGGATCGCGCCGGGCGACGAAATCCAGGAACCGGGAGTCGCCGGAATTGGCCATGAACTTGCGGGCGATCCGGGTGCGCCAGCGGTGGGTGGCCAGATAGATCAGGCGATTGACCGCCCACCCGCGCGGGTGCACCAGGGGCGCCAGCAGGGCCACCCCCGCGAACGGATGGATCGCGGCGCGCAACAGATGGTGGAGCACGATGGCCCCACCGGTGCTCTGGCCGACGCCGTGCCAGGGCCGGGTCAGCCCGGCGGCGGCCTCCAGCAGCGCCTCGAACACCTCCACATAGTGGTCGAAGCTGGCGATAGTGACCCGCTCGCCCCCGGAGAGCCCGTGGCCGGGCAGATCGAAGGCGACCACGTTGAGCGAGCGGCCCAGCAGGTGGCGGATCAGGTGGCCGTAGAGCCCCACATGATCGAAGTAGCCGTGCACCGCGAAGGCGGTGCCGCGGGGTGCCGGATGGAACCAGCAGTGGGCGGCGATCCGGTAGCCGCCGGCGCGCAGCGCGCCCATGGCGTGGCGTACCCCGGGGGGCATGCCCGCGAGATCGAGGCCGTAGTGGCACAGATAGCGCGCCGCCCCCTCGAGGTCCGCGCTGTCGCGATCGGCGGCGGAGTCGAAGGCCAGCGGCGGCAGCCGGGCGCCGAGGTCGGCGAAGGCTTGCGCCAGGGCGGAGGAGTCCGCGGCAGCGGGCGGGTGACCGGTGGCGACGCTCATGGCGGCGAGCCTAGCACGGTGCCGCGCTTCCCGGCATAGTGACCGGCACCCCAGACCGGAGGCCGTGGATGCCCGACTACCTGCTCGCCCCCTCGATCCTGTCCGCCGATTTCGCCCGTCTGGGGGCCGAGGTGGACGCGGTGCTGGCCGCCGGCGCCGACGTCGTGCACTTCGATGTCATGGACAACCACTATGTGCCCAACCTCACCGTCGGGCCCATGGTGTGCCGGGCGCTGCGCGACTACGGCGTGACCGCACCCATCGACGTGCACCTGATGGTGGAGCCGGTCGACGACCTGATCCGCGCCTTCGCCGAGGCCGGCGCCTCCTGGATCACCTTCCACCCCGAGGCCAGCCGCCACGTCGACCGATCCCTGCAACTGGCGCGCGAGCTCGGCTGCAAGGCCGGCCTGGTGCTCAATCCGGCCACCGGACTCGAAGTGATCCGCCACGTCATGGACCGGCTCGACGTGCTGCTGCTGATGTCGGTCAACCCCGGCTTTGGCGGCCAGGCCTTCATCCCCGAGACGCTCAACAAGCTGCGCGCGGCGCGGCAGCTGATCGACGCCAGCGGCCGCGACATCCGCCTGGAGATCGACGGCGGCGTGGGTGTCGACAACATCGCCGGGATCGCCGCCGCCGGCGCCGACACCTTCGTCGCCGGGTCGGCGATCTTCGGCCGCCCCGACCGGGCCGCGGCCATCGCCGGGTTGCGCGCGGCGCTGGCCGGCGTGCGCTAGTCCGGCCGGGGGGAATGGGCTAGAATCCGGGCGGCTTGCGGAGTTTCGCTCATCAATACCTTGCGGATGGTTCAGTCCTCTCCCGTTTCCCGATGGCGCTGGCGCCGGGGCTGATCGCCCCTGCCCGCCGGGCATCTCTGCCTCCGCCACTTCGGGAAAACTGCCGTCATGATGAATGCCGAACGCTTCGCCGCCCTCGCCGCCGAGGGCTATAACCGCATTCCGGTCACCCGCACCCTGCTCGCCGATCTGGAAACCCCGCTGTCGGCCTATCTCAAGCTCGCCCGCGGCCCCCACTCCTACCTGCTCGAATCCGTCGAGGGCGGCGAAAAGTGGGGCCGCTATTCGCTGATCGGCCTGCCCGCCCGGCAGGTGCTGCGGGTGTGCGGCCATGAATTCCGCCGGGAGCTCGACGGCGCGGTGATCGAATCCCGTGCCTGCACCGACCCGCTCGCCGAGATCGAACGGCTGCAGGCGGGCTTCCGGGTCCCCGAGCTCGACGGTCTGCCGCGCTTCACCGGCGGCCTGGTGGGTTACTTCGGCTATGACACCGTGCGCTATGTGGAGCCGCGGCTGGCCGACTCCTGCCCGCCGGACGAGCTGGGCGTGCCCGACATCCTGCTCCTGGTGTCCGACGAGGTGGTGGTGTTCGACAACCTGGCCGGCACCCTGACCCTGATCGTGCACGCCGATCCGGCCGAACCCCGGGCCTGGGAGGTCACGCGGCGGCGGCTCGACGCCATCGCCGCGCGCCTGCGCCAGCCGGTGCCCGAACTGCCGCCGGTGGCCCTGGAGGGCGGCGGCGTGGCGGAGACCGATTTCGTCTCCAGCCTGGGCCGGGAGGGCTACCAGGCCGCGGTGGAAACCATCAAGGAGTACACCCGCGCCGGCGACGTCATGCAGGTGGTGCCCTCGCAGCGCCTCAGCCTGCCGTTTCCCGGCGAACCGGTGAACCTGTACCGGGCGCTGCGCAATCTCAACCCCTCGCCCTATCTGTACTTTCTCGACCTCGGCGAGTTCCAGATCGCCGGTTCCTCGCCGGAGATCCTGGCGCGGCTCGAGCACGGCGAGGTCACGGTGCGGCCCATCGCCGGTACCCGCCGCCGCGGCCGCACCCCGGACGAGGACCTGGCCCTGGAGCGGGAGATGCTCGCCGATCCCAAGGAGCTCGCCGAGCACCTGATGCTGATCGACCTGGGCCGCAACGACGTGGGCCGCATCGCCGCCACCGGCTCGGTGCGGGTCACCGAACAGATGGTGGTGGAGCGCTTCTCCCACGTCATGCACATCACCTCCAACGTGGTCGGCCGCGTCCGGCCGGGGCTGTCGGCGCTCGACGTGCTGCGCGCCACCCTGCCCGCCGGCACCCTGAGCGGCGCCCCCAAGATCCGCGCCATGGAGATCATCGACGAACTGGAACCGGTCAAGCGCGGCATCTACGGCGGCGCCGTGGGCTACCTGGGCTGGAACGGCAACATGGATACCGCGATCGCCATCCGCACCGCGGTGATCAAGGACGGCCGGCTCCACGTCCAGGCCGGCGGCGGCATCGTCGCCGACTCGGTGCCCGAGCTGGAGTGGAAGGAGACCATGAACAAGGCGCGCGCCATCTTCCGCGCCGCCGCCATGGTGCTGGGCGGCACCCCGGAGGCCGCGCCATGATCCTGATGATCGACAACTACGATTTAGCTCCACCGGGTGCCACTGAATTCCATGGTGCATACGTAATACGTTGATTCGCAATGGTTGATAGTCTGGTGAGTTCTGTCACTTGCTAGACCAAGCCACTGCAAAAGTGTATAACCATGTGAGTAACGAGTCCCCTGCAGGGCGTTATACACATGGCTCTCAATCTCCTCACCGTACGCAAGATCGAGACGGCGCAAGCCAAGCCCAAGGCCTACACGCTCAGGGATGGCGGCAGCCTGTTCC
>JBMOPO010000045.1:0-3670 GCA_049325095.1 Pseudomonadota bacterium
CCCTCCCTCCCGGCGTCAACGGCATGCAGCCCGCCCTCGCGCTCGCCTACAACAGCCAGGGCGGCAACGGCCTGGCCGGCATGGGCTGGAATCTCGCCGGCCTGTCCGCCATCCACCGCTGCGGCGCGACCATCGAGCAGGACGGCTACAAAGGCGGCGTCAACCTCGACGCCAACGACCGCCTCTGCCTCGACGGCCAGCGCCTCGTCCCCCTCGATGGCAGCGGCTACTGGGCCGCCAGCGAATACCGCACCGAAATCGAAACCTACACCCGCATCGCGCCCTACAACGGCGGCTACCGCGCCTGGACCAAGACCGGCCAGATCATCGACTACGGCGCCACCGACAACGCCCGCCAGCAGGGCGCCAGCGCCGCCGTCATCAGTTGGGCCATTAACCAGGCGCAGGACAGATCCGGCAACTACCTCGCTGTCACCTACAACAAAAACCCCGCCACCGGCGAACACACTCCCCAGCGCATCGACTACACCGGCAACGCCAGCACGGGACTCGCCGCCAACCGGGCGGTGGTGTTCGGCTATGAGGGGCGGCCGGATGTCGAGACGGCTTATGTCGGCGGGGTGAAGACGCAGACGGCGGTGCGGGAGTATCGGTTGACCTACGATGCCAGCGCGGCGACGGGAAGGTCGCGGGTGGTGGGGGTGCAGGAGTGTGGGGGTGATGGGGTTTGTTTGGGGGTGACGCAGGTGGGGTGGCAGGGTAATATCCTTGATCTTTCCCAACAAATTAATTGGATAAACAGCCAACCTGCATGGACGGGCTATAAGTTTTATACTGGTGATTTCGACGGGGATGGCCGAACCGATATCTTGGGTATTGGGGTGGTTGATTCTTACGGTCGTTACACGGGTAATGGTTGTCTTTTTATTAGGTACGCTGGTGATCTTTCACAGCAAACTAATTGGACATGTGATCAAGGTGCCTGGGCGGGGTATACCTTTCAAACGGGCGATTTTGACGGTGACGGACGAACTGATGTATTGGGAGTAGGAGGAGTTGATACCTCTGGCCGGTATACGGGTGCCGGTTGCTTATTTATCCGTTCCGGCGGGATTAGTCTTTCACAGCAAACTAATTGGACGTGTGATCAAGATGCCTGGGCGGGGTATACCTTTCAAACGGGCGATTTTAATGGAGATAGGCGAACCGATCTTGTCGGGATCGGGGGGGTAGATAACTCAAGGTTGTATGTGGGAAACGGTGCATTTTTTGTCCGGTATACAGTCTCAACTCTCCCTGACCTCCTAACCACCCTAACCCCCGCCCTAGGCCCCCAAATCACAATCACCTACAAACCCCTCACCGACCCCGCCGTCCACACCAGGGAAGCCACCGCCGCCTACCCCGTCATGGACTTCCAGGCCCCGATGTACGTCGTCGCCTCGCACGGCGCCAGCAACGGCATCGGCGGGATGAACACCACCGCTTACAGCTACGCCGGCGCCAAGCTACACCAGACCGGCCGCGGCTTCCTGGGCTTCCGCAGCGTCGTGGCCACCGGGCCGGACGGCATCAGGACCACCCGTTACTACCATCAGGCCTATCCCTACACCGGCCTGCTCCAGCAGGTCGACGTCCAGCAGCCCAACAGCAGCCTGTTGCGCCGCACGGTGAACACCTGGACCGCCCACAACCTCGGCGGCGGGCGCTATTTCCCCTATGTTGCCAGCAGCACCGAATCCGCCTGGGAACTCGATGGCGCGGCCCTGCCTTCGGTCACCACCACCAATACCTACGACCTCTGGGGCAACCCCCTCCAGGTCAAGGCCACCGCCAGCGATGGCCACACCAGTACCACCGTCAGCACCTACAACAACGACCCCAGCACCTGGCTGCTCGGCCAGTTGACCCAGGCCCAGGTCACCCGCACCCTGCCCAACGGCCAGAGCCAGACACGCACCTCCGCGTTCGCCTACGACGGCGCCGGACGGCTTCTCCGCGAGGTCATCGAGCCCAATACCGTCTACACCCTCACCACCGGCTACACCTACGACGCCCACGGCCACCGCAACCGCGTCACCGTCAGCGGCGCGGACATCGCCACGCGCGCCACCGTCACCGACTACCTCACCAGCCCCGCTGACCCGTATCCGCAGATCCGCACCACCAACGCCCTGGGCCACACCGAAGTGCAGACGCTGGACGCCCGCTTCGGCGCGCCCGTCAGACTCACCGGCCCCAACGGCCTCACCACCGCCTGGGCCTACGACGGCTTCGGCCGCAAGATTCAGGAAAACCGCGCCGACGGCACGACCACTACCTGGAGCCTCGCCTGGTGCCCCTCCGCCGCCTGCCCGTCGAACGCCCGTACCCTGGCCACCAGCCAGTCCAGCGGCGGCGCCCCGGTCACCACCTATTACGACAGCCTCGGCCGCGAAGTGCGCAGCCATACCCTCGGCTTCACCGGCCAGGCCGTCTACAAAGACACCCACTACGACAGCCTCGGCCGCCTGCAATACGCCTCCCAGCCCTATTTCGCCGGCGGCGTGGCGTACTGGGGCGTGATGTCCTACGACCTGCTCGGCCGCCCCGTCACCGAAACCGCCCCCGACGGCGGCGTCACCCGCAGCGCTTACCGGGGCCTGACCACCGCCGTCACCAACGCCCTCAATCAGACCACCACCCGCGTCAAAAACAGCCAAGGCCAGCTCCTCCAGGCTATTGACGCCCTCGGCAACACCACCCGCTACAGCTACGACCCCTTCGGCAACCTCATCCAGACCGTCGACCCCAAATCCAACATCGCCACGCTCACCTACGACCTGCGCGGCCGCAAGCGCAGCATGACCGACCCCGACATGGGCTACTGGGAATACAAATACAACGCCCTCGGCGAACTCATCTATCAGATGGACGCCAAGGCCCAGGTCGTGACCCTGGACTACGACCTGCTCGGCCGCCTCGTCAAACGCACCGAGGCCGAAGGCGTCAGCCAATGGACCTATGACACCGCCCCGATGGGCAAAGGCAAGCTCGCCCAGCTCACCGGTCCCGGCGGCTACAAGCAGACCACCGTCTACGACGCCCTCGGCCGCCCGGTGCGCGTCTCCACCTTCATCGACAGCGCCACCACTCCCTACGACGTGGACACCGGCTACGACGCATTCGGCCGTGTCGGCGCCATCGCCTATCCCGCCGTCAACGGCGCCCGCTTCACCGTCCACAACAACTACACCGCCCAAGGCCATCTCGCCGAGGTCAAAAACGCCGCCACCGGCCAGAGCTACTGGAAAGCCAGCGCCCGGGACGCCGCCGGCCACCCCACCGCCGAGATCCTCGGCAACGGCCTGTCCACCGTCCGCACCTATAACCCCGCCAGCGGCGCCCTCGAAGCCATCAACACCGGCGCCACCGTGCAGAGTCTCAGCTACACCTACGACCTGCTCGGCAACCTCACGAAACGCACCGACGCCATCAACGGCGTCAGCGAAACCTTCGGCTACGACGCCCTCAACCGTCTGACCGATGTCGGCGGCCCCGCGCCCAAGAGCTACGCCTACGACAGCATCGGCAACATCACCGGCAAATCCGGCGTCGGCGCCTACAGCTACGGCGCCAAACCCCACGCCGTCGCCAGCACCACCACCACCGCCGGCGCGGTCACCGCCTACAGCTACGACGCCAACGGCAACATGCTCAGCGGCAACGG
>JBMOPO010000046.1:0-3378 GCA_049325095.1 Pseudomonadota bacterium
GACACGCGTCGATGAGCTCCTCACAGGTTTACCTGCATCCCGACCCCGCCCGGCTGCGGGAGGCCATCGACCGGGTGCCAAGTCCCCGCGAGCGGACCGGAGTGAGGCGGTGAGCGCCGCGGAGGCGCTGCCCGCCGCCGGTTCCCCCGTGTTCGACGATGCGCGGGTTGACCGGCGTGCTGCTGGGATCGCCACGGTGATCGATCCGGCGTTCCTCGCCGAGGCCGGGTGGGACGCGCGGCAGCTCGTGCTGTTCCCGCCGCCGGAGCATCCGCTGCTGGGCAGGCCGGTGTGTCGGGCCGCAGGCTGCTCGACCACGGCGCCGGATCGATCGCGGATCTGCGCCTCGTGCCGCCGTCGGCTCGCCGAGCAAGGCGTCGATGCTGACCAGCTGGCCTCGCTGCCGGATCGCGCCCTTGAGCGGTCCGGGCGTGGCCCCGGCGCCTGCAGGGTGGACGGCTGCGCGCGGGAGTGGGTGTCCTCCCGGTCGGGGCTGTGCCGCAACCATTTTGAGCAGCAGCGCACGCTGCGCAGCACCAGCATCGAGCAGTTCCTCGCCCACCCGCAGACCCGCCCGCTTCCACCGTGTGACCCGTGCACTGTCGTCGCATGCACCCGGCAGCGGCGTCACCCCGACGGTCTGTACTGCGAGGGGCACCAACAGCGGCTGCGGAACGCCAAGCGACACAATGCCGGCTTCGACGAGGACCACTGGCGCCTTACCGAACCGGCGATTGGCCGCGGCGGCGAGGTCAGCCTGCGCGGTCTACCGGCGCTGGTCATCGCCGAGGTGCTGTTCGGGCTGCAGCAACGATGCCGCATCAACGCGGTCAAGACCGACGAGGCTGTGCTGCGCGCACTGTGCGACGACCTACGCCGCCAACGAGTTGCCTCGCTGGCCGAGTACGTCATCGCTGAGGGTCGTGGCTTGGAGTTCAAGGGGTTGGCCAACTGCCTGACCGTTCACGCCCGCCGGGCGCTGGCCACCCCGGACACCGAGGTGGTCAAGGACGAGTGGGAACTGGTGGTATTCGGGCACTCCGGCACCGTGTCGTTCACCGGCATCACCCAGGCGTGGCTGCGGGAAGCGGCCAAGAGGTGGGCCGCCGAGGATCTGCCGAAACGCCGCATCCGTCCTGGTCGGCGCACCAGCGCCGGACTGGCGGTGCGTCATCACGTGGGCTGCCTGGTGCGATTGTCGGAGTCGCTGCGGATGCGCCCCGATCGCGGCGAGCACCCGGCGATGTTGGCGCGGGCGGACATGGAGGCGTTCTTGCACCGGCTGGCCTACCTGGAGTCGGTCGGGCAGATCAGCGGCGACGCGCGGATCCGGACCTGCCGCGAGGTCCGCGCCGTGCTCACCGGCATTCGCGCCATGGGACTGACCCGCCCCGGCGGTATCGCCGCCGGGCTCGGTGAGGACTTCAGCATCGGGCTCGGCGACATTCCGGCCGAACCCGAACCGGCCGAACCCAACCGGGACCTGCCGCCGGAGATCATGCGGCAGCTCTGCGCGCACCTGGATCAGCTGACGTCGCCGGAGATGCGCACCGCCGTCGAGCTGGCCATCGACACCGGCCGCCGCCCAGAGGAGATCTGCGACCTGGACTTCGACTGCCTGGCCCGCGACGAGGACGGGCTGCCGGTGCTGGTCTATGACAACCACAAGGCGAACCGGCCGGGACGGCGACTGCCGATCGGTGAGCACACCGCGGCGGTGATCATCGCAGAGCAGCAGCGGGTCCGGGCCCGCTACCCGCACACCCCGGTCGGGCAGCTCAAGCTGCTGCCCACCGACCGGCGCAACCCCGACGGCCGGCGCGCGATCACCGGCTTCAGCCTCGCCTTCGCGCATCGGGCCTGGGTGGACCGGCTGCCGGTGCTGCGCACCGCCGACGGCATCGAGTACGACAAAACCAAGATCGTGCTTTACGCCTACCGGCACAGCTACGCCCAACGGCACGCCGACGCCGGCGTGCCCGTGCAGGTACTGCGCGAGCTGATGTCGCACCGCAAGCTGGAAACGACCAGCGGGTACTACCGGGTGGGTGAAAGCCGCCGTCGCGAGGCCGTCGACCGAGTCGCGGCAATGCAGTTCGACCGAAACGGCAACCGCATCTGGCGGCAAGCCCAAGCGCTGCTGGACTCCGAGCACTCCCGCCGCGCCATCGGCGCGGTCGCCGTCCCGTTCGGGGTCTGCGCCGAGCCGTCCAACGTCAAGGCCGGCGGCGGCGCCTGCCCATACCGGTTCCGCTGCGCCGGCTGCGACCACTTCCGCACCGACGTCTCCTACCTGCCCGACCTGCAGGCCTACCTCGACGACCTGCTGCGCACCCGCGAGCGGCTGCTGGCCACCACCGACCTCGACCAGTGGGCGCGCACCGAGGCGATGCCGTCGGAGGAGGAGATCCGTCGCATCCGACGGCTGATCGCCCGCATCCACAGCGGCCTGGACGAACTCACAGCCCAAGACCGCGAACACCTGGAGCAGGCCATCACCGTCGTGCGCCGCCACCGCAGCGTCATGCTCGGCATGCCCCGCGTCCGCCAGGCCCTACCCGACCTCACCCCGGAGCGCACCGCATGAGCACCGACCCCACTGCAGCCAACGCGCTGGTCGCCGGACGCCGAGCCGACTCCGCCCGCCGCCGTCAACGCGTCCTGGCCGCGCTGGGCGACGCCGTCAAGGCCGGCGAGGAAATCAGCGTCAGCGGCATCGCCCGCCGAGCCGGGGTGGACCGCACCTTCCTCTACCGCCACCGTGACCTGCTCCAACAGGTCCACGCCGCCGAGGCCCAGCCACACAACACCACCAGCGTCGGGCCCACGGTCACCCGAGCCTCACTGCAAGCCGACCTGCTCGCCGCCCAGCAACGCTGCGCCCGCATGGCAGCACGAATCCAGCAGCTGGAGAAGCGCCTGTCCGAGCTACTCGGCGAGCAGGCCTGGCGCGCGTCCGGGCTCGGCGCGCCCGAGGACATCGACCAACTCAAGCAACGCATCGTCTTCCTCGAACAGCAGGTCGTCGACCTACGGCTGGAACTCGAGGCACGCGACCAAGACCTGGCCGCCGCGCGGGGCGCCAATCGCGAGCTGATGACTCGAGTCAACGCCTCCCGGCGCAGCGGGTGACACGCCCAGCGCGAGCTGCTTGCACCACACCTGTTGCGCCCACTAACTTCAGGCCACCAGCCGCTGAACTGCGGAAACGCGGAGATCTACCGCCACCGCTGAGCGGGACCCCCAGAGAACCGGCTGCACGCCGGGATCGGCTACGTCACCCCCGACGACGAGCATCAGGGCCGCGGCGAGGCGATCCGCCAGGCCCGCCGCGACGGGCTCGCAGGCGCCCGCCAGGCCCGCATCGACTACCGTCGA
>JBMOPO010000047.1:0-50461 GCA_049325095.1 Pseudomonadota bacterium
CGAGGGGCCGGGCTCCGGAGCCGGCGGGGACCGAAGCGGCGGAGCTGTCAGGGTTTGTGAAGAAATGCACGTCCAGTGCATTTCTTCTGTCGCAAGTCCGGTGCACGCCCGGACTTGCTCGCGCGGATCAAGCATTGGCGTGCTCGATCCGCGACCGGCCATCCCTGGCCGGGCTGAGCGCTTGAAAAATTCACAAGCTCTCAGTCGAACAGTCCCGGCAGGCGCAGCAGTTGGGTCTCGCCGCTGGAGTCGTCGACGCCGTCGTTGTCGGTGACGATCAGGGCGTCGCCGCCGGGCAGCGCGGCCAGGCCCTCGATCTTCTCCAGCACCGCGCCGCCGGTGGCCTCCAGCGCCGGCAGCAGGTCGGCGACCAGGGTCTTGGCAAACACCGGGAAGGCCGGCGCGGTCCCCGGCGAGGTGTCTTCCAGGGGCTCGACGCCGGCCACCGAGAAGCGGTACAGGCGTTTCACCCGGGCATCGGCGCCGGCCTGGTTGTCGCGCTCGACCACCGCAAAGCTGCCGGCATCCAGGGCGACGATTTCGGACAGCCCGATCCAGCCGCCGAAGGGGGATTCCACGGCATCCAGCGGGTAGTGGAAGAACCGCCAACTGCCGTCGGCCGGCGTATAGCGGCCGATGCGCACCCGGCCTGCGGGGTCGTCCTGCCACTCGCGCTGGAAGGCGACATAGACCTGTTCGGCGGCGCCCTCGCCGGTGGCCGCCACGCCTTCGAATCCGGAGCCGGTCTGGCGCGCGGCGGTGCTCGCCGGCAGGGGGACCACCTGCTCGATGGCGCCGTCGGCAGCCACCGCCAGCAGCAGATTGGGCGTGGTGCCGGCGCCCTTGCCTTCCGACACCAGCCAGAAGCCGCCGCCGGCGCGGGTCGCCAGGCCCTCGGCGTCCAGATTCACCGCCCCCGAGGCTTCCACCAGACCGGGGGCCACCGCCGCCAGCAGGCCGCCGGCGTCGCGCAGGGGGATCTCGCCGTCGATGCGGGCCGGGGTGGCGCTCAGGTCCAGGGCGTAGAGGCGGGTATTGCGGTAGAAGCTGTCGTGCACGCTGTAGGCCCGGGCGGCGTGGCCGGGGTCGGCGGCGAGCGCCGAGAGCGCGCCCCAGGGCCGCGGGGTGCCGTCGGCGCGGTCGCCGGACACCAGGGTCGGGTAATCCGGCTGCGCCGCCGCCTTGCGGTAGAGGGTCAGCACCGAGCGAAACCCGTCGCCGCGGTCGTCGTTCTCGCTGGCCGCCACCAGCAGGTCGCGTGCGGGGATCGGCAGCAGACCTTCAGGTCCGACGCCGGTGGGCAGCAGCTGCAGCAACTCGGGATGGTGCAGGCCGCGCAGCCGGTAGACGCCCACCAGGTTGGCGCGCTCGGAGCCGACGAACAGCAGCCGGTCGCTGCCGTAGCGGGCGAAGGCGACGTTCTCGGGTTCGTTGCCCTTGTTCTCGGAGCGGTCCTCCGGATAGTGCCCGGCGCGGATGACCTGGTGCTCGAAGCCGTTGCCGGAGTCGAACAACAGCTGGCCGCCGAGGCCGAACACGCTGAAGCCGCGGCTGCCGCCGTCGAGATCGCCTTCATTGGCGGTGGCGAAGGCCAGGCCGTGCAGCCAGGTCACGCCGTCGGGCTCGCGCAGGGTGCCGGGCAGGCTGGCCGTGGGTTCGATCAGGTCGTTCTCCTCGCTGTCGATGCCCTCCAGGTCCACGGCGCCGGCGGAGAAGTGGCGCAGCACCCGGCCGCTGGGCAGATGGACCAGCGCCAGGTGATTGTTTTCCTGCAGGCTGACCACCGCGATGTTGGCGGCATCGATGGCCACGTACTCGGGCTCCGGATCTTCCGGGAAGCGCTCGGCCAGGCCGGTCAGCTCGACTCGGCGCTGGGTCCAGTCGGCTGGTCCGCCGACCAGGTCGAAGACCGCCAGCCAGCCGGCCGGCAACTGCGGCGGGGCGCCGTCGCCCAGGTCCTCGTCGCGCTCGTTTTCGATGGCGACCGCCGCGTAGCGGCCGTCGGGGCTGACCGCCACCGAATCCGGTTGGCCGCCCAGCGGCAGGGCGGCGACCAGGGTGCGGCTGGCGATGTCGATCACCGCGAGTTCGCCGGAGGTATTCACGAAGTCCGCCGAGGTGTTCACCGCGACCAGCGCGTGGCCGGCGTGGACCGCCACCGAGGTCGGCTCCCCGGCCAGGTCCAGCACGCCCAGCGGCGCCGGGTGGCGGGGGTCGGTGATGTCCACGAAGCCCACCCGATGTTTTTCGCTGTCGGTGTAGATCAGGGTGTTGCCGTCTGCGCTGGCGGCCACGATCTCGGCCACCGTCTGCGCGGCGATGTCATCGTTGCGGAACACCGGAAAGGTGGCGATGCGCTCGAAGAAGGACTCGGGCGCGGGCTTGGCGTCCACCGCGGCGGGCGCCAACAGGCTTGCCGCCAACAGAGTGGGCGCAACTGAACGAAGCAGGGTATGCATGAAGCCTCCGGGCCAGGGGTTTGCGGTCCGGATGCTCGCGCGCGCCTATGGCAGGGGCATGACAGGCGTCAGGATTCGCCGCGGTAGCGGCGGTGGAGGATGCCTACCCGCTCGACATAGACCCGGGTCTCGGCGAAGGGCGGCACCCCGCCGTGGCGCTCCACGGCGCCGGCGCCGGCATTGTAGGCGGCGGTGGCGAGGCGGATGTCGCCCCGGTATCTGGCCAGCAGCTCGGCCAGATGGCGGGTGCCGGCCTCGATGTTCTGGCCCACGTCGAAGGCGTCGGTGACGCCGTAGTCGCCCGCGGTCTGCGGCATCAATTGCATCAGGCCCTGGGCACCGGCCCGGGAGATCGCCTCGGGGTTGAAGGCGGATTCGGCGTGGATCACGGCCCGGACCAGGGCGGGATCGATCCCCCAGCGGCGGGCCGCGGCGGCGATCTCGTCCCGATAGGCCTCGGGGTTCAGGCGCACGGTGCGCCAGTCCACCGGCGAGCGCGGGTCGCAGGCCGGGCAGTAGGTCTGCACCAGGGTGTACTCGGCCTGCGCCGGGCGCCGGTCGGTGTAGTGCACCACGCCCTGGTCGTCGCGGTACTTGTAGATGGCACTGCGCGCCGCGTGGGCATGGGCCGCGGGGGTCAGGGCGAGGCGCCCGGCATCGCGCTCGGCGCGCGCGCGCGGCACGTTGGAGAGATGGGTGACGCCTTCGTCGTCCACCCAGGAATGGACCGCCCCGCCCTGGGCCACGGCGGCGCCCCCCGCCAGCCCGGCGGCGAGCAGCCCGCGCAACAGGAATCGCCTGGTCTTCATGATGCGCGGAGTTTCGCCCAGAACGGCCGTCTTCGCCAACCGCGGGCGGGGTTTTTCCGCGCGGTCTGTGACGGGCTGCGGATGCCGGCCGCCTGCCCCGGGCCGGGGCCGCCTGTTACCATCGACCGCCCGATCGGAAACTCCGCCCATGCCCTTCGCCGCCAACGTACCCCTGTTCGCCCTCTGCCAGGCACTGACCATGTCGGTGCCCGCATTCGTGATCTTCGCCGGCGGGATCGTGGGGCGCGAACTGGCGCCCGATCCGGCCCTGGCCACCTTGCCGGTGGCGCTGTTCATGTTCGGCTCCGCGGGCTCGATCCTGCCGCTGGTGCTGGCGATGGGCAGGTTCGGCCGCAAACCGGTCTTGCTGCTGGCCAGCGCCCTGGCCTGCGCCGGCGGCGCGCTGGCGATGGTGGCGCTGTCCGGGGGGCGCTTCGGACTCTACAACGCGGCCCTGGTCCTGATGGGCATCGGCCTGGCCGCCGGACAACAGTACCGGTTCGCCGCCATGGAGAGCGTGGCGCCGGAGCGGGCCGCGGGGGCGGCCTCCCGGGTGCTGCTGGGCGGTCTGGTGGCCGCCTTCCTCGGCCCGCAATTGGTGGCCTGGGGCGAGCATCTGCTGCCGGTGCCCTTTCTGGGCTCCTTCGCGCTGCTGCTGGGGGTGACCGTCCTCGCCACTCTGGCGCTCGTCTGGTACCGCGAGCCGCCGCGCCGCGCGGTGCGTCCGGGCGGCGCGATCGAAGCCCGCCCGCTGGCGGTGATCCTTCGCCAGCGCCCGGTGCTGGCGGCGGTCTGCTGCGGGGCGGCGGGGTTTTCGGTCATGAGCCTGGTGATGACCGCGACACCGCTGCACATGCACGTGGTCAACGGCCACAGCCTGGAGGCCACCAAGTGGGTGTTGCAGAGCCATATCGCCGCCATGTTCGCGCCCGCGCTGGCGGTGCCCTGGCTGGTGCGCCGCACCGGGATCGGCGGCCTGCTGGCACTGGGCCTCGCGGCCATGGCGGCGGTGCTGGCGACGGTGTGGGCGCGCTTCGGGTTCATCCACTACTGGACCGGGCTGGTGCTGCTCGGGCTGGGCTGGAATTTCCTGTTCCTGGGCGGTACCACCCTGCTGGCGGCGAGCTACCGGCCGGAGGAGGCGTTCCGGGTGCAGGCGGTCAACGACGTCACCCTGTTCGGCCTGCAGGCGCTGGCGGCGCTGGGCGCCGGCTGGCTGCTGGCGGTGGCCGGCTGGCAGGCGTTGCTGCTGACCGCGGTGCCGCCGTTGGCGCTCGCCGCCCTGGCGGTGCTGCACTGGCGGCGAACGCCGGTCCCGGCGCTGGAGGAGCCGGCTTGAGGGAAGCGGCGGGAGAGCCGGCGGCGGCCGCCGCCGCGCAACTGCAACCCCTGGCCGGGGGCGCGGGCTGGCGGGTGGCGGGCGACTGGACTCTGGCCGGGCTGGCGCCCCGGCTGCGCGAACTGCGCCCGGCGCTGGCCCGGGCCTCGACGGCCGGCCGCTGGGATCTGTCTGCCCTGGCCGCGCTGGACAGCGCCGGCGCCCTGCTGCTGGTGCGCAGTTGGGGGGGCCGGCTGCCGGCGGAGCTGGCGGTGCGCGAGCCCCATCGCCGCCTGCTGGAGGAACTGGCCGCCCAGGCGCTGCCCGCGGTCCGCCGGCGGCGCCCGGGGCCGGCGTCCGCGGTGGCCGCCCTCGGCGGCTGGGTGCTGGACGGGCTGCGGGGGGCTGGCGAGATGCTGGCGCTGCTCGGCCAGCTGCTGCTCGACGCCCTGGCCCTGGCGGGCGCGCCGCGCGCCTTCCCGCTGCGCGAGTTCTCCGCCACCCTGTACCGGGCGGGCCTGCTGGCGCTGCCCATCACCGGCCTAGTGGGCCTGCTGATCGGCGTGGTGCTCAGCTATCTGTCGGCATTGCAGTTGCGCATGTTCGGCGCCGAGACCTTTATCGTCGACCTGGTGGGGTTGGCGACGGCCCGCGAGCTGGGCCCGCTGCTCGCCGCCATCCTGGTCGCCGGGCGCAGCGGCTCGGCGATCACCGCGGCGCTCGGCGTGATGCGGCTCACCGAGGAGCTGGATGCGCTGCGGGTGATGGGCGTGTCCCCCATCGGGCGCCTGATCCTGCCGCGGGTGCTGGCGCTGGCCCTGCTGCTGCCGCTGGTGGCGTTCTGGGCCAGCCTGTGCGGGATGTTCGGCGGCATGCTGATCGCCGAGCTCGAACTGGGGGTCGGCTTCGGCCAGTTTCTGGCGGCCCTGCCGGATGCCATACCCCTGGGCACCTACTGGCTGTCGCTGGGGAAATCGGCGATCTTCGGCCTAGTGGTCGGCGTGGTGGCCTGTTTTTATGGCTTGCGGGTCGAGCCCAATACCGCCAGCCTTGGCGCCGAGACCACGCGGTCGGTGGTGGCGAGCATCACCCTGGTGATGGTAATGGACGCGCTCTTTGCGGTCGCTTTCCGGGATCTGGGCTGGTATGACTGAGCGGGTCATCGAACTGCGCGGCATCGTCACCCGCTTCGGCGACCGGGTGATCCACGAGGGGATCGACCTGGAGGTGCGCCGCGGTGAGGTGCTGGCCCTGGTGGGCGGCTCGGGCTGTGGCAAGACCACCCTGCTGCGCGAGATGATCGGCCTGCAGGTCCCGGCCGCCGGGACGGTGCGGGTGTTCGGCCGCGAACTGCGCCGCCTGGCGGGCGCCGAATTGGCCGGACTGCGCCGCCGCTGGGGCGTGCTGTTCCAGCACGGTGCCCTGTTTTCGGCCCTGCCGGTGGCCGACAACATCGCCTTTCCGCTGCGCGAGACGCGCTGCTTCACCGCCGTCGAGGTGCAACTGCTGGTGGCCCGCAAGCTCGCCCAGGTCGGCCTGCCGCCGGAGGCGGGCGGGCTGCTGCCGGCGGCGCTCTCCGGCGGCATGATCAAGCGCGCCGCCCTGGCCCGGGCGCTCGCCCTGGAGCCCGAGCTGCTGCTCCTCGACGAGCCCACCTCGGGGCTGGATCCCATGGCCGGCGAACAGTTCGTGCGCCTGATCCGGGAGCTGCGCCAGGCGCTGGGGCTGACCGTGGTGCTGGTCACCCACGATCTGGATACCGTCCGCGACCTGTGCGACCGGGTCGCGGTGCTGGCCGATCGGGGGGTGGTCGCGGTGGGCGGCCTCGCCGAGGTAATCGGGGTGCAACACCCCTTCATTCGCGACTATTTTCTGGGTACCCGGGGCGCGCGCCGGGTGGTGGACCGGGCGGGGGTCGGCCATGGAGCGTAGCGCCTACGCCCTGGCGACCGGGCTGTTCGTGCTCGTGCTGGGGCTCGCCCTGCTGGCCGGAGCGCGCTGGCTGCGGGGGCCCGAGGTGCAGCGCGACCCCTACCAGGTGGTGACCCAGTCCTCGGTGGCCGGGCTGTCGCCCTACTCCAAGGTCTACTACCGCGGCGTCGAGGTCGGCCAGGTGACCGCCATCGGCTTCGCGGGGGACGGCTCCCGCGACATTCTCATCGACGTCGCCCTGGAGCCGCGCCTGCCGGTGACCGTCAACACCTATGCGGTGCTCAAGTCCCAGGGCCTGACCGGGCTCGCCTTCATCGAGCTGCTCGACGACGGCCCGCCCGGCGCACCCGTGCTGCCCGCCGGGGGCCGCATCCCGATGCGGCCGTCGCTGCTGGAGTCCTTCCAGGCGGTCGGCCAGGGCATCGCCGAACAGATCCAGCAACTGGCCGGCAACCTGAACCGGCTGTTGACGCCCGAAGCGGCGGACCGCGTCGGCCGCATCCTCGCCAACATCGAGCGCGTCAGCGCCCAGGTCGACGAACTGCTCGCCATCGGCCGGCCCGCCTTCGATCGGCTGGCGCCCCTGCTCGACCAGGGCGATGCCACCCTGGCCGAGGCCGGCGCCACCCTGGGCGCACTGCGCGAGACCCTGGCCCTGTTGCAGGCGCGCCTGCGCGAGGCCGAGGGGGTGGCGGCCCAGGCCCGGGCCGCGGTGGGCCGGGCCGGGGAGCGGGTGAATTCCCGGACCCTGCCCGAACTGGAGGCGGCGCTGGCCGCGACCCGCGCCGCCGCCGAGCGCTTCGAGCGCCTCGCCGCGACCCTGGAGCGCAACCCGCCGGCGCTGCTGCTGGGACCGCCGCAGCCGCCGCCGGGTCCCGGCGAAGCCGGCTATTCCGGAGACTGAGCCATGCGTCCGAGCCTCGCCCTGTGGAGCGCCCTGCTGCTGGCCGGCTGCACGCTGCTGCCGGGGCCGCCGCCGGCGCGGATCCTGCACGACCTGGGCGCCGCCCCGCCGGCGCGCGCGGCCCTGCCCTGGCCGCTGGAGGTGCGGGCCACTGCCCCGGCTTGGCTGGACGACGGCGGCGTGCACTATCGCCCGGCCGGAGCCGCCACCCGGCTTGCGGTCTATCGCGATCACTACTGGGCGGCGCCGCCGTCGGCCCTGCTCGCGCAGCGCCTGCGCGACCTTCTGGCGCCGCCGCCGGCGGGTGCGCCCGCGCGCTGGCTGGAAGTCGAGATCACCGCGTTCGAGCAGCGCTTCGCAGCGCCCGCCGGCGCCGAAGCCCGGATCGCGGCCCGCGCGCTGCTGCGCGAGCGGCGCGGGGGGACGCTGCTCGCCAGCCGGGATTTCGCGCTCGCCCTGCCCGCCGGCGCCGAGGTGGACGGCGGCGTGGCGGCGCTGGCCGCGGCCATGGATGCGCTGGCCGGCGAGCTGCTCGACTGGCTGGCGGCCGAAGCGGGGCGGCGGCCGTGAAGTCCGCGCCTGGGACCCTGGCGCTGCGCGCCGCCCAGCGCGCCCAGATCGTCGCCGCCACTGCGGCCTGGCTGCAGCGGGCGCGCGCGCTCTACGGCCATGCCCTGCCCGACATCCCGGTGCGCTTCGACCTCCACGGCCAGTCCGCCGGCATGTACCGGGTGCGCGGCGAGCGGCGCGAGATCCGCTACAACCCGCTGGTGTTCGCCCACTGGTATCGGGAGAATCTGGCCGACACCGTGCCGCACGAAGTCGCGCACTATGTGGTGGACATGATCCACGGGCGCGGCGCCCGGCCCCACGGCCCCGAGTGGCGCGCGGTGATGGCGGCCTTCGGCGTCGAGCCCAGGCGCACCAGCGACTTCGATCTGAGCGCGCTGCCGCTGCGCCGCGAACGCCGCTTCGCCTATCGCTGCGCCTGCGGCCCGCAGCAGTTGAGCGCCACCCGGCACAATCGCGTGCGGCGCGGCCAGAGCCGCTACCGGTGCCGCACCTGCGGTCAGGAGCTGCGGCCCGACCGCTCGGCCGGCGCCGGTTGACGACAGCATTCCCCGGCCTTCAGGAAGGGAGCCATGACAGCACTGTTCGAACGGGACGGCGGGCGGTTTTTGCCCACCGCACTCTGCGCCAGCCCCTGGGGGCCGGTGACCATCCACGGCGGCGCCACCATCGGCCTGCTGGCCTGGGCCCTGGAATCGCAGGTGCCGGACGGCATGCTGCTGGCGCGGCTCACCGCCGATCTGTTCCGCCCGGTGCCGCGCGCGCCGCTCGAGGTCGCCGCGCGCACGGTGCGCGCCGGGCGGCGGCTGCGCCTGCTGGAGGCCAGCCTGTATCGCGACGGCGAGGAGATCGCCCGCGCCAGCGCCCTGGCCTTGGCCACCGCCGCGGTGGTGATCCCGGAGGCCGCGCGCATCCCCGCGGGATTGCCGCCGGCGCTCGCCGAGGCGCGCTCGCGGGAGCCGGTGACCGGGGTCCAGTGCATCCCCAACCGCAGGCACCGGCAGTTTCCGCCCGGCCTGCACACCGCGGTGCCCCTCAAGCCGGCGGTGTGGGAGCTCGGCGGCGGCCGCGGGACCACCTGGGTGCGGCTGCCGGTCGAGCTGATCGCCGGCGAGCCCAATTCGCCGCTGGTGCGGGTGGCGACCCTGGCGGATTTCAGCAACGGCTTCGCGCAGCTCTATCTGGATTCCGGCGCCGGGTTCATCAATGCCGACCTCACCCTCAACCTGCACCGGCTGCCGGCGGGCGAGTGGCTCGGGATCGACGCCCTCACCCGCGCCCAGCCCAACGGCATCGCCATCGCCGAGGCGGAGCTGTACGACGAGGAAGGGCTGATCGGCCGGGTCAGTCAGTCGAATCTGACCATGGCGACCCCGGCTTCCGCCGGGGCAGGCCTCGGCGGCTGAGCGGCACCGCGGAGTCGGTGAAGCAATGCAGTCCTGTGCCTTGCTTCTGGCGCAAGTCCGGTACAGGCCCGGACTGGCTCCCGCGGCTCAAGCCCCGGCGGGCGCGATCCGCGACCGGCCATCCCTGGCCGGGCTGAGCTTGAAAAATTCACCAGCGCTCAGCGCCCCTCGAATTCCGGTTTCGTCTTGGCCTTGAAGGCCGCCACCCCGGCCAGTCCGTCGCGGCTGGCGCCGGCGGCGACCATGTGGCGCTGTTCCATCTCCAACTGTTCGCGCAGGTTGTGATGGCTGCTGGCCAGCACCAGGCGCCGCACCGCGCCGAAGGCGGCGGTGGCGCCGGCGGCCAGTTGGGCGGCCAGTTCCGCGACCCGCTCCGCCAGTCGCTCGGGCGGGACCACCTCGTTGATCAGCCCCCAGGCGAGCGCGGTGTCGGCGTCCAGGCGGCGGTTGGTGATCATGAGCTCCTCGGCACGGCGCAGGCCGATCTGGCGGGGCAGGAAGAAGGTCGCGCCGCCGTCCGGGACGAGGCCGATGCCGGTATAGGCCATGGTGAAACTCGCCGCGCTGCTCGCCACCACCAGGCTGCACGAGGCCAGCAGCGACAGCCCGGCGCCGGCCGCGACCCCCTGCACCGCCGCGATCACCGGCGCGTCCATGGTGGAGAGTATTTCCACCGCCGGGTGGAAGACGTCGATCAGATGGTCGAGCTCCGCCGCCAGTCCGTCGCCGGCGGCGGCGAAGGCCATGACGTCGCCCCCGGCGCAGAACACCCTGCCCTCGGCGTCCAGGATCACCGCGCGCACCCCGGCGTCGTCGCGGCAGGCCCGCGCCACCTCCAGGAGTTCGTGGGCCATGGCCGGGTTCAGAGCGTTGGCGGCGTCCGGGCGGGCCAGGGTGATGCGGGCGACGCCGCCCGCGCGGGCGAAGTGGAGGGTGGTGTAGGCGGACATGGCGGCCCCGGATGGCGGTCTTGTGCCCCATGGTACGGGCGCCGCCGGCGGCGATCCAGGGCGGGTCGGGGGTCGCGGGTCAGAGTTCGATGTTCAGTGCGGTGCCCAGCTCGCGGATCGCCTGGGCTTCGGAGACCACCTTGATGGTGGTCATGCCCAGCGCCCGCGCCGGTTTGAGGTTGATGCCCAGGTCGTCGAGGTAGACCACCTGCCGCGGCTCGACGCCGAGGCGCTCGCAGGCGAGCAGGTAGAACTCCGGCTGCGGCTTGCGCAGGCCCTCGCGGCTGGACTCGAGGACGTGCTCGAACAGCGCCATGGCCTCGCGCACCCGGGCGGCGTTTGCCTCGGAGCGGGACATGCCGGGCCCCTGGCCGGCGCGCACATTGTTGGTCAGGCAGGCGATGCGGAATTCCCGTTTCACCCGGCGCAGCACCTCGACCATGCGCGGGCGCACCTCGCCGGCCAGCAGGGCGATCACCTCGCGGCCGGGAATCGGGTGGCCGGCGGCGGTGGACTCTTCCAGGAACAGGCGATCGAAGACCTCGAGGTCGATGCGGCTGGCCTCGAACTGCGCCCAGGCGTTGGTGTCGGGGTTGGTGGCGTTGACGCGGCGGATGAAATCGAGCGGCAGGCCGCGCTCGGCCTCGTAGCGGTTGAAGGCCTCGAACGGCGAAGTGGTGATGACGCCGCCGAAGTCCCAGAGCACGGCCTGGTACGACATGGCACTACTTCCCCGTGGTGATGACAGCGCGCCATGGTAGGCGGGGCCCCCGACGTGCGCAAACCGGATGTTGGGCCCCGGCGTTCACTCGCGCCTGGGGCTCATATGGGGTTGCCGCAAAAACGCGCGCAGTTGCGCCGGCAGTTCCAGCCAGGGCTGCTGGCGGCTGATCCAGCCCTGCACCTGGGGTTGCAGCCAGCGGGTGTCGTCGAGAGTGCCGGGCTTGAGGCGCACTTCCCCGGGCGCCCCTTCGGTGGCGTGATAAATCCGGTTGCCGCAGTCCGGGCAGAAATGGCACTGCATGGTTCGGCCGCTGTCGGTCGCTCTCACAAAACATTTGAGAATGCCGTGCAGCAGGCTGAACTGATCCTGGCGTAGCACCAGCGTCATGCCGAAGGCCGATCCCGACTGGCGCTGGCATTCGGTGCAGTGACAGACCGAGACCATTCCGGGATCGCCGTCGATGCGGTAGCGAATGGCGCCGCACTGGCAGCCACCTTCGCGGATTGCAGACACAGCTAACGGTGGGATCGAGGGCATGGGCGAAGCTCCTGTCAATGTTTGAGGAAGGCTCCCGGTAGCAAACTCGTCCCGTCAGCCGGGGTTGGAGGGCTGTCGTCGGTAGCGGTCCGGCTCATCCGCGGGATGGGTCTTGAAGCGCTTGTGCAGCCAGAAGTAATCGGCCGGATGCCGGCGCACCCGGGCTTCCAGCCAGTCGCTCCAGAGGCGGGTGTCCGCCACGTCATCGCCAGAGGGGTAGTTGTCCAGGGCCGGCTCGATGTCCACCACCACGTCGTCGTCCTCCCGCCAGCTCGAGAACAGCAGCACCCGGGCGCCGGCCTGGGCGGCGTACTGGGGGATGGCGGTGATGGTCGCGGTCCGGATCCCGAAGAAGGGCACGAACACCCCGCGGTCGAGGCCGAAGTCCTGGTCGGGGAGGATCGCCACCACCCCGCTGCTGCCCAGTTCCCGGAGCATGCGGCGGATCTCCTTGCGGTGGATGGTGGCGATGGGGTACTTGCGCGCGCCGCGCTGGTAGATCTGCTCTTCCAGCAGCGGGTTGTCCAGCCGCCGGTACAGGGCGTGGAGGGGCACGATTTCCGACAGGGCGGCGAGGCTGGCGATGAAGGAGGTGAAGTGCCCGGTCACCAGCAGCAGGGGCCGGCCGCCCGCCAGCGCCGCGGCGAGATGTTCGCGGCCCTGGATGCGGACCTTGCCGAGCAGCTTGTCCCGCGGCGCCCAGATCAGGTTGACCAGCTCGAACGCGAGCAGCGACACCGAGCGCAGATGCTCGCGGGCCAGCGCCGCGCGCTGCTCCGGCGAGAGTTCGGGAAAGCAGAGTTCGAGATTTCTCCGCACCACGGCGAGGCGGCTGTTGCGGCTGCGGTACAGGCGCCCGGCGAGCCAGCCGGCGAGGCCGCCCTGCATCCGCCGCGGCAGCAGCGCCAGCAGGCGAGTGCCGCCGACCAGCAGCCAGGAGGGCCAGTAGCGGGGGGCCAGCAGGGAGCGTCCGCGGGACATCGGCGGGGTACCCGGAAAAAGAGCGCGCATTATCCGCGCCACCCCGGCACGCGGCAACGCGACCCGGTCCAGAACGCGCCGGACCGCCCGGGGTCGAAGTTCTGGGACGCGGGCCATTCCCGGTGCGCGTTGCCGCAGTCCAAGAACCATGTCCAAAAACAAGGAGGACGCCATGCCCGCACACAGCTACAAACACATCGAGGTTACCGGCAGCTCCACCAAGGGTATCGACGATGCCGTGAAAACAGCGGTGGAGAAGGCGGCGATGACGCTGCGTAACCTGCACTGGTTCGAGGTGGTCGATACCCGCGGCCAGATCGAGGGCAATGAGGTCAAACACTGGCAGGTGACCATCAAGATCGGCTTTCGACTGGACGACTGACGGCCGGTACATTTTCTAAGCGCTCCGCCCGGCCAGGGACGGCCGGACCCGCATCCGGCGCGCCAGGGCTGGATCCGCGGCAGCCAGTCCGGGCAGGTACCGGACTTGCGACGCAGGCAATGCCCAGGACATGCATTTCTTCATAAAACGCTGAGCACCGGTCGATTCTTCCGCGCGCCGAGCGGCGCATGACGGGGAAAATCCGCAGCCCGCGGTTGTTCCGCTGTTTTCCAAACCCGCCCCGGGCGATTCCTGCCCGGACATCTCCGCGCCTGCGGCGAATCTGCGCACCGAGGTGAGGGCCAGCGTCCGCCCGGCGATCGTGCCGCCGCCGGGTCTGCGCCCTCACTGACCGGCGAGGGCGACCCGGTAGCCGAGCGCTTCGGTGAGGTGGCTGGTGGCCGGGCGCTCGCAGCCGTCCAGGTCGGCGAGGGTCCGCGCCACGCGCAACAGGCGATGGAAGGCGCGGGCGGACAGGCCGAGGCGTTCCGCCGCGGTGTTCAGCAGCGCCCGCTGGGCGCTGTCCAGCGGGCAGTGGCGGGTCAGGCCGGCGGGCGGCAGCGCGCTGTTGAGCACGCCCTGGCGCGCCAGTTGGCGCCGCCAGGCCGCCTCGACTCGGGCGCGCACCGCCGCGCTGGGTTCGCCGGCCGCGGCCGTGGCGAGCTCGGCCTGGGCGACGCGCGGCACATTCACCTGGAGGTCGATCCGGTCCAGCAGGGGGCCGGACAGGCGGCCGCGGTAACGCGCGATCTGGTCCGGCGTGCAGCGGCAGCGGGGCTCCCCGAGGTAGCCGCAGGGACAGGGGTTCATGGCCCCGACCAACTGGAAGCGCGCCGGGAACTCCACCCGCGACTGCACCCGCGCGATGGCCACCTGGCCCGACTCCAGGGGTTCGCGCAGCACTTCCAGCACCCGGCGGGGAAACTCCGGCAGCTCATCGAGGAACAGCACGCCGCGATGGGCCAGCGAAATCTCGCCCGGTCGGGGCAGGGAGCCGCCGCCCACCAGGGCCGCCGGCGAGGCGGTGTGGTGGGGCGCGCGAAACGGGCGGCGGTGAAAATCGTCGCGCTGCACGCCGGCCACCGAATGGATGGCGGCCACCTCGATCGCCTCGGCTTCGCCGAGCGGCGGCAGGATCCCGGGCAGGCGGCTGGCCAGCAGGGTCTTGCCGGTCCCCGGGGGGCCGCTCAGCAGCAGGTTGTGTCCGCCGGCGGCGGCGATCTCCAGGGCGCGGCGGCCCTGGAGCTGGCCGATCACATCGGTCAGGTCGGGACCCTGGGTGGCGGCCCGGGCGGGCGTGAAGGGGTGGCGGGGGAGCAAGGCCTCGCCGCGCAGATGGGCGCAGACCTCCAGCAGATGCGCCGCGCCGTGAACCCGCGCCTCCCGGGCCAGGGCGGCTTCGGCCGCGTTGCCCGCGGCGACGATCAGGCCGCGCCCGGCGGCGGCCGCCGCCAGCGCCGCGGGCAGGATGCCTTCGATGGGGCGCAGCGCGCCGGACAGGGCGAGTTCGCCGACCAGTTCGTGGGTGTCGAGCGCATCGGCCGGCAGTTGGCCGGAGGCGGCCAGGATGCCGACGGCGATGGCCAGATCGAAGCGACCGCCCTCCTTGGGCAGATCGGCCGGTGCCAGATTGATGGTGATGCGGCGGCGCGGAAATTCGAAATGGGCGTTGAGCAGCGCGCTGCGGACCCGGTCCTTGCTCTCCTTCACGGTGGTTTCCGGCAGGCCCACGATGTTGAGCCCCGGCAGGCCGTTGGAGAGGTGCACCTCCACGGCCACCGCGGGGGCGGCGATCCCGACCCGGGCGCGGGTGTGGACGAGTGCCAGCGACATGCATCTTCCCTGACTGTGCCGAGCGGGTATTCAAGCAGCAAAGCGGGTGGCTGTCGATGCGCCCGGTGGGCGGTCGCCGCGCATCGTGCATTGGTCGGGTGCATGGCTGTCTGCTCTCGAACGCTGCCGCCGCCGGCGGCCTTGCAGCGCCGCCGCCCGGCGCCGTCGTCCAACCGTTCCGCGGCGGCGGGGAGCGCGGTCCGGTGCACCGAAAGTTGGCTCCATGTGGCGCATTGGTGCGCCGGATGCACCGTTATGGGTCGTTATGGGTCCCGGCGAAGGCACCGGGGCCTTCGCTCACCGTTTGGCACGCTGCGTGCTATCTGCTCGGAGCGGGTTTTCGCCGGCGGCATCGAGGGGCGCCGGCGAGGCAGCGGGGCTCCCCCGGGAAGGCCGGTTCAAAGCGAACGACCGCGCACCGACCGCGACAACGAGTCAACGGGCCGCCCGCTACATTCGGGCGGCCCGGTCACCTCAAAGGAGGCTAGCGATGAAGATGATTACGGCTGTGATCAAGCCATTCAAGCTCGACGATGTCCGGGAGGCTCTGGCGGCCGTCGGCGCCCAGGGCGTCACCGTGACGGAGGTCAAGGGATTTGGACGGCAAAAGGGCCATACCGAACTCTATCGGGGGGCCGAATACGTGGTCGATTTCCTGCCCAAGGTCAAGCTGGAGGTGGCAGTGTCGGACGCGCTGGTGGATGCCGCCGTGGAGGCGATCATCTCGGCGGCTGCGACCGGCAAGATCGGCGATGGCAAGGTGTTCATCTCGGATCTCCAGGAAGTGATCCGTATCCGCACCAGGGAAACCGGCACCGACGCGATCTAGCGCCGGGCTCGGTGATCACCAAGAAAATCTTTACACCCGAGGAAGCGCATCAATGAAAACAGTGACGCGACGAGGATTGGCTGTATTGGCAGTCGCCGGGCTGTGCCTGCCCGGCCTGGTCATGGCAGAGGAAGCCGTCCCCACTCTCAACTCCGGCGATACCGCCTGGATGCTGACTTCGACCGCCCTGGTGCTGTTCATGACCATTCCGGGCCTGGCGCTGTTCTACGGTGGCCTGGTGCGCAGCAAGAACGTGCTGTCGGTACTCATGCAGTGCTTCGCCATCACCGCGCTCATTACCGTGCTGTGGACGATCTACGGCTACAGCCTGGCCTTCGACACCACCGGCATGGAGCAGGGGGTGGTCAACTTCAACAGCTTCGTCGGCAGCCTCAACAAGGCGTTTCTGAGCGGCCTGACCGTCGACAGCCTGACCATGACCATCCCGGAAACGGTGTTCATGTGCTTCCAGATGACCTTTGCCATCATCACCCCGGCGCTGATCGTCGGCGCCTTCGCCGAGCGCATGAAGTTCTCGGCCATGCTGTGGTTCATGGCACTGTGGTTCACCATCGTCTACGCGCCCACCGCGCACATGGTATGGAGCGGCAACGGCGGCCTGATGTGGGACTGGGGCGTGCTGGACTTCGCCGGCGGCACCGTGGTGCACATCAATGCCGGCATCGCCGGACTGGTGGCCTGCCTGGTGCTGGGGCCGCGCAAGGGCTATCTGACCACCGCCATGCCGCCGCACAACCTGGGCTACACGCTGGTCGGCGCCTCCATGCTGTGGGTCGGCTGGTTCGGCTTCAACGCCGGCAGCGCGGTGGCCGCCAACGGCACCGCCGGCATGGCCATGGCGGTGACGCAGATCGCCACCGCCGCCGCGGCGCTCGGCTGGATGTTCATGGAGTGGCTGAGCCACGGCAAGCCGAGCGTGCTGGGCATCGCCTCGGGCGCCGTGGCCGGCCTGGTGGCCATCACCCCGGCGTCCGGTTTCGTCGGCCCGATGGGTGCGCTGGTGATCGGCGCCGCGGCCGGCGTGCTGTGCTTCCTGGCTGCCACCAAGATGAAGCGTGCCTTCGGCTATGACGACTCGCTCGACGTGTTCGGCGTGCACGGCATCGGCGGCATCGTCGGCGCCCTGTTGACCGGCGTGTTCGCGGCATCCAGCCTGGGCGGCGTCAAGACCGAGTTCGACATGGCGGCCCAGTTGTGGATCCAGTTCAAGGGTGTGCTGGTGACCCTGGTGTTCAGCGGCGTTGGCACCTTCGTGATCCTCAAGGTGGTCGACCTGATGATCGGCCTGCGCGCCACGCCGGAGCAGGAATCCGACGGGCTCGATCTGGCGCTGCACGACGAGCGCGGCTACAACTTCTGACCCGCGCGGCGGCGGCTGCCAAAGCCGCAGCGCGCGGCAGGGGCGGGAGGACTCCGGTCTTCCCGCCCTTTTTTCGTTGGTCCTCGGCCCGCGCCGAGTGCATCGGCCCGGGGGCGGGCCTCCTACAGGTGCCATTCTCGATTGTTGGGGGAGCCCGCGCTGGCCGGTCGGTGGGCATGGTGTCGGATGCGCTGCGCTTATCCGACCTACAACGACTTTTTCGTTGGTCCTCGGCCCGCGCCGAGTGCATCGGCCCCGGGGGCCGGCGTCCTGCTGCTTGGCCCTGCCGGGGCGCTGTGGTACAACTGTCCGCCTGCCGCGGACCCTGTACGGGAGATGTGGAACATGAAACTGGTCACCGCGATCATCAAACCTTTCAAGCTGGACGACGTCCGCGAAGCGCTGGGCGGGATCGGCGTCCAGGGAGTCACCGTCACCGAGGTCAAGGGTTTCGGCCGCCAGAAGGGCCACACCGAGCTCTATCGGGGCGCCGAATACGTGGTCGATTTCCTGCCCAAGGTACGGCTCGACATCGCCGTCGATGATGGCATGGTGGACGCAGTGATCGACGCCATCACCTCGGTGGCCCGCACCGGCAAGATCGGCGACGGCAAGATCTTCGTCACGCCGCTGGAGCAGGTGATCCGCATCCGCACCGGGGAGACCGGCAGCGAGGCGGTCTGAGGCCGCCCGGCGGCCGGCAGGTTGTCGAACATCCACCCGCGTTCATCCACCCGCGTTGCGTCCGTGGCGTTGACAATGGTCTCCAGGTGCTCATTCCCCACCGATAAGCTCCACCTTCCCCGCCAATTCCGCCTTGCAGCCGCGGCCTCGCCGGGTCTTGCGGCGGCCCGCGGGCGGCGGATCGCCCCGCCGGCCGGCGGCGGGCGACCCCGGACGCGCCACCCGTGACCGATCTCCCGTGACCACCGCCGCGACCGCCCTGCAACCCGAGCCGCAACCCCGGCCGCAACGGCAGCGGCTCGGCGAAATGCTGGTCGGCGAGGGCAAGCTGTCGGCCCGCGACCTGGACCAGGCGCTCGCCGCGCAGCGCGAGATGGGCGACCTGCTCGGCCGCGTGCTGGTCCGGCTGGGCCTGCTGTCGGAACTCGATGTCGCCCAGGCGCTGGCCCGGCAATTGGACGTGTCGCTGGTGCTGGCCGCGGAGTTTCCCGACCGGCCGGTGCCGGTCCCGGGGCTGGGGCCGGAGTACCTGATCAGCCACGGCGTACTGCCGCTGGCCATCGCCGACGGCGCCCTGCATGCCGCCATGGCGGCGCCCCAGGACGGCTTTCTGCTCAAGGCCCTGCAATTGGCCACCGGGCTGCAGGTGCGGCCGGCCCTGGCCCTGGAAAGTGAGCTGCACGCCGCCTTGGAGCGGCTCTACGGCGAGGGCGAGCCCGAGGAGGAAGCCGAGGCCGTCGAGACCTATGCCGGCCGGCTGGGCGGCGACAGCGAATTCGTCGAGCATCTGAAGGACCTGGCCTCCGAGGCCCCGGTCATCCGGCTGGTCAACCAACTGGTGGCGCGGGTGGTCGACCTGCGCGCCTCGGATATCCATCTGGAGCCCTTCGAGGACGGCCTGCACCTGCGCTACCGCGTCGACGGGGTGCTGCAGGAGGCCGAGGTCATCCCCAACCAGCTCGCCGCCGCGGTCTGTTCGCGCGTCAAACTGCTCGCCCACCTCAACATCGCCGAGCGGCGCCTGCCCCAGGACGGCCGCATCAAGACCCGGGTCAAGGGCCACGAGCTGGACCTGCGGGTATCCTCGCTGCCCACGGTACACGGCGAGAGCGTGGTCATGCGGGTGCTCGACCGCGCCAGCATCCGCCTCGACCTGGAGGTCATGGGCTTTGCGCCGGAAAACCTGCGGCGCTACCGGGAACTCATCGACCGGCCGCACGGCATCCTGCTGGTCACCGGACCCACCGGCTCCGGCAAGACCACCACCCTCTATGCGTCGCTCGCCAAGCTCGACGCCGCGGCGCTCAAGATCGTCACCGTCGAGGACCCGGTCGAATACCAGCTCGGCGGCATCAACCAGGTCCAGGTACAGCCCCAGATCGGCCTGACCTTCGCCCACGCCCTGCGCTCCATCCTGCGCCAGGACCCCGACATCATCATGATCGGCGAGATGCGCGACACCGAGACCGCCCAGATCGCGGTGCAGTCGTCGCTCACCGGCCACCTGGTGCTGTCCACCCTGCACACCAACACCGCGGCCGGCGCCATCGTCCGCCTCGAGGACATGGGGGTCGAGCGCTATCTGATCACCTCCACGGTCAACGGCGTGCTGTCCCAGCGCCTGGTGCGCTGCCTCTGCCCGCAGTGCCGCGAACCCGTGACCCTGCCGCCCGCGGCCCTGGCCAGGGCCGGGCTCGACCGGTTCGCGGCCCAGTGCGAACTGCGCCTCCACCGCGCCCGCGGCTGCGCCTACTGCAAGGACACCGGGTATCGCGGCCGCACCGCCATCCACGAGCTGTTCGTGATGGACGCGGCCGCCCACCAGGCGGTGCTGGCCGGCGCCGACGCCACCACCCTGCACCAGGTGGCGCGCCGCTCCGGCATGCTGACCCTGTACGAAGACGGCCTGCGCAAGGTCGCCGAAGGCATCACCTCCCTCGAAGAACTGCTGCGAGTCACCCAGGACCAGGACAGTGGCTGAGTTCGCCTACCGGGCCGCGGACCCCAGCGGGGCGACCCGCAACGGCTCGCTGCAGGCGCCGAGCCGGGACGCCGCGCTGCGCCAGTTGCGCGCCCAGGGGCTGACGCCGCTGCGCCTGGTCGAGGCGGCGGCCGGTGCGCCCGCCGCGCCGCCGTCCGCCGCAGCGCCGTCCGCCGCCGCGCCCCCCGCCGGCGCCGGAACCCGCGTTTGGCGCGGCCGGGATCGCGGCCCCAATGCCGCCGACGTGCACCATCTGACCAGCGAGCTCGCCGTCATGCTGCGCGCCGGGCTGTCGCTCGATCGCGCCCTGCGGGTTCAGGTCGGCATGAGCGCCAAGCCGTCGCTGACCGCGCTGTTCGAGGAGATTCTCCGCGCCGTCAAGTCCGGCAGCGGCCTGAGCCAGGCACTGGCCGCGCGCCGCGCGCTGTTTGGCGACTTCTACATCAACATGGTGCGCTCGGGCGAGGCCGGCGGCCACCTGGGCGAGGTCATGGAGCGCCTGGCCGAGCATCTCGAACGGCTGCGGGCGCTGCGCGAGAGCGTGATCTCGGCGCTGATCTACCCCGCCATCCTGGTGGCGGTGGCGGTGGTCGCGGTGGCGCTGATGCTGGGCTTCGTGGTGCCGCAGTTCGAGACCCTGTTCGCCGACCTGGGCGAGGGCCTGCCCCTGCCGACCCGGATGATCGTGGGCCTCGGGCACCTGATCGCGGACTGGGGCTGGCTGCTCGCGCTGCTGGTCGCCGCCGGCATCTGGCTCGCGCGGCGCCGGCTGGCCACCGACGCCGGCCGCGCCTGGCGCGACGCGCGGCTGCTGCGCCTGCCGGTATTCGGCGACATCGTGCGCAAATACGAGTTGACCCGCTTCGCCCGCAGCCTGGGCACATTGCTCGGCAACGGCGTGCCCATCGTCACCGCGGTCGGCATCGCCCGCGACACCATGGGCAACGACCGGCTGCGCGCCGCCATGGACGAGGTCGCCCCGGCCATCAAACAGGGCGGCCGGCTCGCCGATGCCCTGGAAAAAACCGGGCTGTTCACCCCGCTGGGGCTCAACATGGTCCGCTTGGGAGAGGAAACCGGGGCGTTGGACGCCATGCTGCTCGAACTCGCCCGGGTCCACGACGGCGAAGTGCAGGCCGGCGTCAAGCGCGCCCTCACCCTGGTCGAGCCGCTGCTCATCCTGACCCTGGGGGCGGTGATCGCCGCCATCATCGTCTCCATCCTGATGGGAATCCTGGCGGTCAACGAACTCGCGATCTGAGCCTTGCGGATTGCGGCGGGTGCGCTGCGCTTACCCGCCCTGCGACCACGCCCCGCCCTCGCGCAGGTCGGATAAGCCGCACCGCGGCGCATCCGACAATCCCCGGGGGGCGCATCCGGCAAGGCCGCGCCATCCGGCTCACCGCAACCCCCTCGCCGACGGCATTGCTTCGTCACCCCGGCGAAAGCCCGTCGTCACCCCGTCGCCCGTTCATCGTCACCCCACCCCCGTTCATCGTCACCCCACCCCCGTTCATCGTCACCCCGGCGAAAGCCAGAGCCTGCCCCGGCGAAAGCCGGGGTCCAGCCCGTCACCACTCTGGATTCCGGCTTGCGCCGGAATGACGATCAGTGAGGCCTGCGCCGGAATGACGGCAGGTTTTGGTCGCGGTTTCACGGCTCGCCGCCGAAGGCGCCGCCCGGTTCCCCGCTGTGGAATATTCTGGATTCCGGCTTGCGTCGGAATGACGATCAGTGAGGCCTGCGCCGGAATGACGGCAGGTTTTGGTCGCGGTTTCACGGCTCGCCGCCGAAGGCGCCGCCCGGTTCCCCGCTGTGGAATATTCTGGATTCCGGCTTGCGCCGGAATGACGATCAGTGAGGCTTGCGCCGGAATGACGATCGCTGAGGCTTGCGCCGGAATGACGGCAGGTTTTGGTCGCGGTTTCACGGCTCGCCGCCGAAGGCGCCGCCCGGTTCCCCGCTGTGGAATATTCTGGATTCCGGCTTGCGCCGGAATGACGATCAGCCCGTGGGCCGGATAAGCCGCGCAGCGGCGCATCCGGCGTTTTCCCCAAGGGGCAACCCCCCGAAAACCTCTGGTGGATGCACCTACGGCTTATCCACCCTACCACCCACCCTACGACCCGCCCTCCGCATCCCGGTCGGCTTCGGGGTCCGCCGCGTCGTGCTCCGCCTCTCCGGGAATGCGGTGGCGCTCGGCGGCCCAGTCGCCGAAATCGATCTGCCGGCAGCGGGCCGAACAGAACGGCCGCTCGGGGCTTTCCGGGCCCCAGGGCACCGGCCTGGCGCAGGTCGGGCAGCGCACTACCAGCTTGGCCCGGTTCACGAGGCCGCCCCTGGGCTCCGCGCCGCCAACTCCAGGTAGCGCCGGTGCAGGGCTTCCACCTGGTCGTCCAGGGCCTCCGGCGGCCCGGAGTTGTCGATGCAGTCGTCGGCGCGGGCGCGGCGTTGTTCACGGCGCATCTGGGCGGCCATGATGGCGCGGATCTGCTCCGGGGAATTGCCGTCGCGGGTTGTGGCGCGCGCCACCTGCATTTCCTCCGGCACGTCTACCACCAGGGTGCGGTGCACCATCCGGTGCTGGCTGCCCTCGAACAGCAGCGGCGATTCCAGTATCGCGTAGGGCCCCGGCGCCTCCGCCAGCCGCGTCCGCAGCCATTCGCCGATGAGAGGGTGGAGCAGCGCCTCCAGCCAGCGGCGCTGTTCGGGATCGTCGAACACCAGCTTGCGCAGCGCCGCCCGATCCAGGCTGCCGTCGGCCTGGAGCACTCCCGGGCCGAAGTGCTCGGCGATCGCCGCCAGCGCCGGCGTGCCCGGCTCCACCACCGCGCGCGCCGCCTGGTCGGCATCCACCACCAGGATGCCCAGGGCGCGAAAGCGCTCGGCCACCGCGCTCTTGCCGCTGCCGATGCCGCCGGTCAGTCCCACGATGTACATGGCTGGTCGCTCCCCTGTGCAGGGCCGCCAGTGTAGGCAATGGGCGCTGCGCGGCCAATGCCCGGGAGCGCGGTGCGGCGCCCGCGTTGACCGCCGCGAAACCGCCCGTCTATGCTTGCCGCGCGACCGCCCCGCGACCCCAGGTCCGAGCATGAGATTGAGCCCCACACAGATCGACGCCATCCGCCGGGTCGTCGGCGAGGCCTTCGGCGCGCGCGCCCGGGTGCGTCTGTTCGGGTCGCGCGTCGACGACCACCAGCGCGGCGGCGACATCGATCTGCTGGTCGAGGTCGATCAACCCCTGGCCAACCGCGCCGCCGCGGCCGCCCGGCTCACCGCGCAATTGCAGCGCGCGCTCGGCGACCAGCGCATCGACGTGCTCCTGGTCGATCCCGAGACGCAGCCGTTGCCCATCCACGCGGTGGCGCGCCGCGAAGGGGTCGCCCTGTGACCGCGGCGGACAGCGGGTACGCACGCCTGCGATTCCTGCTGGAAATCGTCGAGCAGGAGGGCCGCCATTTGCTCGGTACCACGGGGCGCCTGTTCACCGGGACGATCGACGCCGCCTGGGTCGAGCGGTTGGCGGAGCGGCCGGAACTGGCCGAGCGCGTCGACGCCTTCGCCGCGCGCTTCGGGCGCATGCAGGACACGCTCGGCGATAAGCTGGTGCCCGAGCTGCTGCGGTGTCTGTTGGAAACGCCGGGCGCGGCGCTGGATAACCTCAACCGCGTGGAGAAGCTGGGTCTGCTCGCTTCGGTGAACGACTGGCTGGAAGCGCGCAACCTGCGCAACCGTCTGGTGCACGAATACCTGCGCGATCCGGCCGAGTTTGCCGGCGCCCTCCGGCGAGCCGGCGAACTGGTACCCCTGCTGGTGACCACCTACAACGCCATCAACGCATTCGCGCGCGCTCGCTTCGGGTCGGATGCGGGCCAGTGGCCCGGGTTGCTCACCGTGCCGCCGCAGGACGGATAAGGGCGTAGAGGGGGGGGGGATAAGCGCAGGGTTTCCCGGGGTTGGCCCTGGCGGAAAACGCCGGATGCGCCGCTGCGCGGCTTATCCGGCCTACGGGCCGCGGGCATTGCTGTTGTAGGGTGGATAAGCCGAAGGCGCATCCACCGGATAATCGCCAACCCGGTCGATTCAGGTGCAGATCGCATCACGCAGTCCGAGATGCTCCACGAACGGCTTGAAGTCCTTATCCGCAAACAGCAGGGGAAGATCATGCTCGATGCAAAAGGAGGCGATGATCACATCCGCCGTCTTCCTGACGGTAACCCCCTTGCTCCGCAATTTGCGGAAATTTTCCGCGCTTTTGAGAGCCATTCTTTTGCCCAGCAGTTCGAACAGGGTCACTGCGTCGAGCAGGCGCCTGGCGGTCCTGTAGTCCTTTTCGTGCCGGAAACCCTGCAGAACTTCCGTGAGGATCAAATCGCCGATGGCAATGGCGCCCACGCCCAGCACGCCGTCCAGGAAATCGGTTTGCGGGGAACCCTGGCCGTTGAAGTAGTCGATCCAAACGCTGGAATCGACCAGAATCATCGGGCGCTTCTCATCCCGTCGAGATCACCGGACCATTCCAGCTTGCCCCTGAAGCGCTTGATGCGTTCCTGTTGCTTCAGCCTGATCAGTGTCCTGAGGCCGAGTTCCACGGCTTCCTTCTTGGTCTTCAAACCGGTCGCCTCCAGTGCATCGCGCATCAGCCGGTCATCGATTTCGATATTGGTGCGCATCGCAGCCGGCTCCTCCGCGGGTCGTCGATGTGTAGGAGGTGGATTGTTCCTACACATGGAGAGCGCGTCAACCAGTGGTGGGGTGGCGTAGGGTGGATAAGCGCAGCGCATCCACCAGCCTGCCGTCATTCCGGCGCAAGCCTCAGCGATCGTCATTCCGGCGCAAGCCTCAGCGATCGTCATTCCGGCGAAAGCCGGAATCCAGAGTGGTGGCAGACTGGACCCCGGCTTTCGCCGGGGTGACGATGAACGGGCGGTGGGGTGACGACGGGCTTTCGCCGGGGTGACGAAGCAATGCCGTCGGCGCGGGGGTTGCGGTGAGCGCCGGAGATGGCGCGGCTTTGCCGGATGCGCCGCGGAATCTTGCCGGATGCGCCGCTGCGCGGCTTATCCGACCTACCTTGTTTCGATGGAGATGGGTGCGTTTTGGGGCGATCGATCCGCCGAACGGTCGTTTTTGTGGCCTCAATGGCGCATTGCGGGCAAGCTCTGCGCTGGTTGACAAAATGCGTCACCAGGGGCGGGTTAAAGTCATGAGAACTCTTTCACATTTTTCTGTAATCATTTGAAAACACACAACAAAAAGTTCTGGCATCGAAATTGTAAGGGCCCCTGGCCCGCATGGCGCGCAGCGCTTCCGCGGTCAACCAACACCTTGCCAAAGCAGGCATTCAAGGAGCATGAAGATGCAACGACATGACAGACAAAAGGGTTTCACCCTGATCGAACTGATGATCGTGGTCGCGATCATCGGCATCCTGGCCGCGGTGGCGCTGCCCCTGTACCAGGACTATGTGGCGCGCTCGCAGGTGTCCGAGGCGGTGGCCCAGGCCGGCGCCGTCAAGGTATCGATCAGCGAATACGCCATGACCCAGGGCGAGTGCCCGCCCGATAGCGTGTACAAGAACACCGCGGGCGGCCGCTATACGGCGCTTGCCACCCACAAAGGCTGCGTCATCGAAGTCAGCATGCGCAATTCCGCGCCGGTTTCCGGCAGGGTTCAGGGCGATACTCTGGAACTCGTGCCAGCCGACTCCACCGGCGCTGCGCTGGCCAACCTTGCCGCGGGGGATTCGATCGGCTCGATCGCCAACTGGGTCTGCCTGGGCGCGAACGAAGGGGACAATACTGATATAGAAATCAAATACTTGCCGTCCGGTTGTCGTCCGCCCGCTCCCTGAATAACAGGGATGCGCCCGTGTTTAATGTGGGCAATTGACGCGGGGGCTTCGGCCCCCGTTTTCGTTTCCGCCGCTGCGCTACCATGAGCGGCATTGTCAAAAGGCATCATCCCCAGGACTGAGCGAGAGCATCGTATGGATTCCCATCCGTCCGCCCGGATCCGCTTCTTTTCCTTCTATCTGCTGCTGTCGCTGCTGCTGCTCGCGGCGCTGCTGGCCCGGCTGGTGGCGCCCCTGCAGGGCGGGCTCAGCATGGAGCCCCATGTGGCGCGGCTGGTGGGCGGGGTGCTGGCGAGCCCCGGCTTCTGGGCCGATGCCGCGCACTTCGCGCTGGGGCTGGTGGCGGTGCATATCGCCTTCGCCGCCGCCCTGTGGCTGGCCAGCGCCGGCTGGCTGGCGGCCCTGGATGCGCCCAGGCGCACCCTGCGCCTCGTCCAGGTGCTGCTGCTGGCGCTGGCCATGCTGGCCGTGTTCATCCTCAATGCGCGCTGGTATCCGCTGGTGCCGAGCTCCTTTCTGCGCCGCGCCCCGGGCCTGGTGGAGGGGCCGGTGCTGCTGGCGATCGGCGGGCTGTTCGCGGCCTCGCTGCTGGCGAGCCTGGCCTGCTGGGCGCGGCGCCAGCGCTTGCTGGCCCCGGCGGCGGTCGGCCTGGGACTGGCGGCGGTCGCCGGCCTGGGGCTGTGGACGCCGCCGGCCACCGGCGGCGGGGGCGTGGGCTCGCGCGATCCGGCCAAGCCCAATATCCTGCTGATCGGGGTGGATTCACTGCGCCCCGACGAGACCGGCTTCGTCAACGGCCAGAGCCGCCTCACCCCCCATATCGACGCCTTCCTGCGCGAGGCGCGGCTGTTCGACACCGCCTACACCCCGCTGGGCCGCACCTTCGGCGGCTGGATGGCGGCCCTGACCGGCCGCGAGCCGGTCAACAGCGGCGCCCGCGAGAACCTGATCGGCAACGACCAGGTCACCCGCGACGCCACCCTGGGCCACTGGCTGAAAGCGCTGGGCTACCGCTCGGTGCTGGCCATGGACGAGCGCCACTTCAGTTCGGTCGACGAAAGCTTCGGCTTCGATGCGGTGGTGGGGCCAAAGCACGGCGTGCTGGACCTGCTGATCAGCTACTTCGACCATCCGCTGGTCAACCTGGTCTCCCACCGGCCGCTGGCCGAGCACCTGTTCCCCTACCTCTACCTCAACCGCGGCCGGCCCTACAACTACGACCCAAGAGCCTACACCGACGCCGTGCTCGCGGAACTGGCCGCGGGCGGCGAGCGGCCGCTGTTCCTGGCGCTGCACTTCCTGCTGCCCCACTACCCCTATGTGTCCAACGCGGTGGAGGAACTCGACGACATGGAGTTCCACCCCGTGGGCGACCGCCGCTACCACTATTTCTACCGCATGCTGCTCCGGCAGGCCGACCGCCAGTTCGGCGACCTGATGGCCGGGCTGGAGGAACAGGGCCTGCTCGACAACACCTTGGTGGTGCTGCTCTCCGACCACGGCGACAGCTTCCAGCTCGAGCGCGACGCCGCCCGCCCGGGCACCGACTCCGCAATCGAGGTGGAGACCAACACCCGCGGCCACGGCACCAATGTGCTCAGCCAGGGGCAGTACCGGGTGATGCTGGCGCTGCGCGGCTACGGCCTGCGCGGCGAGGGCGCCGGCCGGGTGGCGGCGCTGCCGGCGCGCAACCCGCAGACGGTGTCGCTGATCGACATCGCGCCCACGGTCGCCGACCTGCTGGCCGGGACCGGCGCCCTCGCCGAGCCCTGGCCGGGCATGGACGGCCATTCGCTGTTGGGCCCCATTCCGCCGCAGCGCGGCATCTACCTGGAATCCGCGCTCACCTCCATGGCGCTGATGCAGAGCGACATCGACGAGCAGCAACTGCTGTCGGAAACCGCGCGCTACTACATGGTCAACCCGGCCGGCAAGGTGGTGATGCGCCCGGATCTGATCGACGCCACCATCGCCACCAAGCTGCGCGCCGTGGTGCGCGAGCACTGGCTGCTGAGCATGTCGCCGGTGCTCAGGGACGAACTGATCCTGCTCGACACCCAGGAAATGGTCTGGTGGCCGGCCACCAAGGCGCCGGCAGAGGCGCCCTGGCAGGACATGCTCGGCGACATGTGCCGCCATTACGACGGCGACCCGGGGTTCGATCATTACGGCCTGTGCGGGCGGCTGCTGGCCGGCGCGCAGGGCGGTTGAGATTGGGGGTTTGCCGGATGGTGGAATTTGCAGGATGCGCCGCGGTGCGGCTTATCCGGCCTGCGGACTGATCGTCCTTCCGGCGAGAGCCTCAGCGATCGTCATTTCGGCGAAAGCCTCAGCGATCGTCGTTCCGGCGAAAGCCTCACTGATCGTCATTCCGGCGAAAGCCGGAATCCAGAGTGGTGAAAGACTGGACCCCGGCTTTCGCCGGGGCAGGCCGTGGCTTTCGCCGGGGCAGGCTGTGGCTTTCGCCGGGGTGACGATGAATGGGTGGCGGGGTGACGATGAATGGGCGGTGGGGTGACGATGAATGGGCGGTGGGGTGACGTAGATTGTGGGGCGGGCAAGCGCAGCGCACCCGCCATTCTGGCAAGGACGTGAAACATGAAACTGATCATCCAGATCCCCTGCTACAACGAGGCCGAGGCGCTGCCCGTCACGCTCGCCGCGCTGCCGCGGAAGGTCGAGGGTTTCGACACCGTGGAATGGCTGGTGATCGACGACGGCAGCAGCGATGGCACCGCCGAGGTGGCGCGGCGCCACGGGGTCGATCACGTCGTCCGCCATCCCCATAACCAGGGCCTGGCGCGCAGCTTCATGACCGGCCTCGATGCCTGTCTGGCGCGCGGCGCCGATGTCATCGTCAACACCGACGCCGACAACCAGTACAACGCCGACGACATTCCGCTGCTCACCGCACCCATTCTCGCCGGCACCGCGGAAATCGTGATCGGCGCCCGGCCGATCGGCGCCATCGAGCACTTCTCTCCGGCCAAGAAATTCCTTCAGCGGCTGGGCAGCCGGGTGGTGCGCATGGCCAGCAAATCCAATGTCCCCGATGCGCCCAGCGGCTTCCGCGCCTGGTCGCGGCAGGCGGCGCAATGGATGATGGTGTTCAGCGACTACACCTACACCCTGGAGACCATCATCCAGGCCGGGCAGCGCAACATGGCGGTCGTGTCGGTGCCGATCCGGGTCAACGGCGAGCTGCGCCCCTCGCGGCTGGTGAAGAGCATTCCCTCCTACATCCGCCGCAGCATCGTCACCATCATCCGCATCTTCGTCATCTACCGGCCGTTCCGCTTCTTCGGCACCATCGGCATGGTGCTGTTCGGTGCCGGGTTCCTGCTCGGTTTGCGGTTCCTGTATTTTTTTCTCGCCGGCAACGGCAGCGGTCACCTGCAATCGGTCATCCTCGCCGGCGCCCTGCTCACCATCGGCTTTCAGACCATTCTCATCGCCTTCGTGGCCGATCTTCAGGCCGCCAACCGCAAGCTGCTTGAAGAGATCCGCTTCCGGGCAAGGCAAGACACGGCAGACCGGGATCAGTCTTAGGGTGGATCCTTGCAGGCCGGATAAGCGCAGCGCATCCGGCGCCATGCCGCCGTCGGCGGGATTGTGGAAGACCGGCGCACATGCCTGGCGGCGGACGTTGAGGGTTGTCGTAGGCTAGGGAAGGTCTGAACAACCCAAATTTGAGCCTTCCGGATGGCTCTTCCTAGTTGGGAGGCAAAAATGCAGACAGTTCCCTTCGTCATTTGGCTCGAAGCGGGCGTTTTGCCGGATTTCGGGCGCATCGATCCTATACGGGCAGGTATTTCTGCGCCCTCAACAGGTTACTGAAGGCCGCCAGTACATGCAGCCGATTGGTGTTTTTCGCCAACCCTCGGTAGCGGACTTTTCCGTAGCCAAACTGGCGCTTGATCGTGCAGAACGGATGTTCCACTTTGGCTCGAACGCTGGCCTTGAGTCGCTCGACCCAGTACGTGGCACTGGATTCGGGGAGTTGAGCCCGGCGTCCTGGACGCATCGCAATGCTCCAGTCCACCGAACGATCCCGGTGTTCCTCGCGGTTGTCGATACCCGCGTAACCGGCATCCGCCCAGACATGGCGCTCTCCACCGTGCAGCAATCGAGCGGCGACGTTCAGATCGTGCTCGTTGGCGGCGGTGGTCTCGATACAGTGGATGAGCCCCAAAGTATCGTCCACACCGATGTGCATCTTCATGCCGAAGTGCCACTGGTTGCCCTTGCGGGTTTGATGCATCTCGGGATCGCGAGCGTTCTCACGGTTCAAAGCTCGGCGCTTCGATGATGGTGGCGTCGACAATGGTGCCTTCCTTGAGCATCAGGCCGGCTTCCGCCAAATGGCGGTTGACCGTATCAAAGATGGTTTTACCAAGACGCCAACTCTCCAGAAAGTGACGAAAGTTGAGGATCCTGGTCTCGTCGGGAATACGCTCGGACAAACGCAGCCCGGCAAACCGGCGCATCGATTCAATTTCATACAGCGCGTCTTCCATCGCCGGATCGCTCAGGTTGTAGAACAACTGCAGGCAATGAACGCGAAGCATCGTCGGCAGCGGGTATGGCGGCCGACCGGTACGTCCCTTGTGATAATGCTTGCTGAGCTTCTTCTCCAGCTGCTTCCAGGGAATCAGCGCATCCATCTTCTCCAGAAACACCTCGCGACGGGTCTTGCGCTTCTTCGAGGCGTATTCGGCTTCGGCAAAGGTCAACTGAGTCATGGACAACACCCGTTGATCTGGATCCCGCAATTATCACAAAATCGGGAAGTTATTCAGAGCTTCCCTAACTCACGACACTAGGGGGAAACGCGCCAAAGGGCTAGTGAGCCGCTGCTCGCGTCGCGCTCGAAGCGAATCGAGGTGGCGGCTAGAACCTCATCCGTCGCGCGGTGACAGCCCGACCAATCAAAGTAGTCGTCAAGTACGACCACACCACCGGGAGAGAGCTGAGGCAGGATTCGTTCAAGGCTCGTCTTCACCGGCGCGTGCCAATCGACGTCGATGTGCGCCAGCGCAACCGGACCAGTCGCGACCAGTGTGTCTTCGATGAGCCCAGGCACAAATTCCACGAGATCGAGCGCCTCGTCCAGAGAGAACCGCGCGAACGATTGCTTCACCTGCTCGAGGACGTTCTTTTGGTAGCCATAGTACGTATCCCCCCGCAGGCCTTTCGAGCGCCCACTCTGGATCACGGCGTAGCGGCGGTGCACGTCGACGCCGTCGGCTGCTGACGGTGGCGGGATCATGCCAAATACGTCGTAGACACGCATGGGCCGTGACCGTGCTTTGGCGCTGGCCATCAGGATGGCGGAGCCACCCAGAGCACATCCCGTCTCGATGATGGCGCCGGGCACGCCGCGCGCCTCAATGCGCAGCACCGCGGCTCCGAGCTTGTCGAGCTTCATAGGCGATAGGTAAGTGAGGCCACTAGTGCGAACCGCGCCAGCGACGTCAGCGAGAGCGGGGGGCAGCGTGCTTTTGTGAAGCACCTCACGTGCTCGCGACGTGACCCGCCGCGTGAAGCGCCGAGTGCCGTGGAGCATCTGCCGCAGGGTCGTCGCCAACTTGTCTTTGGAGTGAAGCATTGATTCTCGCTCAGGTTGTAAAACAACTGAAGGTAGTGCACCCGCAACATTACGGACAGCGGATACGGCGGTTGGCCGGTTTTACCCTCGGGGTAGTGCTTGGCGATCTTCTTTTCCATCTGCGCCCAGGGAATCAGTTGATCCATGCGCTGCAGGATAAAGTTCCCGGCAGGTTTTGTGCTTCTCGTTTTCAAACTCGGCCTCGGAAAACGTGAGCTGGCTCAAGAAAACATACTCTAGCGGCAACAGATGAATCATGCCGTAATGCGCGACTAATTCAGAGGCTCCCTAGGCTCCACCTATGAAGCAGTGGGAGCTCCTCTGCCGGCTGTGAAAAGTAATCGTCCGTCAGCCAAAAATAGATATTCGAAGCAAACAGACTGACCGCAATCAGCGATTCAGAAAACCCCTTGAATTGGGAAGGCGACATCGTCATCCAGGCCAAGGGAATGCAGATCAGCATCACGAAGAATAGTGCCGGTAGGATCCGCCGCGCCCAACGTTCATAGAACGCGGGGAACGAGAAATTCTTGCTTTCGAGGCCATCCAACAATATCGAGGTGATCAGGCATCCACTGATCACGAAAAAAATATCTATCCCGACATAACCGCCAGAAAACCAGGGTAGTCCGGCATGAAACAGGATGACAGGGAGTACGGCGATCGCACGCAGCCCGTCGATTTCGCGTCTATAGCCCATCTATGCGTCCTCTCGCATCTTCAGACGTCTCATGCTGTGTGCTTCGCAACAACCCCGGATACACCTGCTCATCTGCCGGCTCTTTCGGGCTACTCGCCGGCGGTTGTTGTGGATGTAGACTGGATAAGCGCTGGTGTACGCTTCCTAAAACCCAGTAAATAGGGCCTTGCGCGGCGGCGGTCGATCCGGCACCGGCAGGTTGTCGCCCCAGCGCAGCACATAGCCTCCCGGCACCTCCCCGGCGAGCTGGTGCATGCCCTGGGTGAGCATCACCGTCCCCCCGGGTGCGACGGGCGCGCCATCGATGCGTACTTCTTCCTGTCCTTCTAGAGTGTAGGTGCCCGCAATCGACACCTCGAACCGCGCCGGCGCCGCCGCCGATTCGATCTCCACCCGCTTGCCGGCCACATAGAGCGGCCCCCAGTGGTGCACATAGTTGTCGCGCAGCAGCGCCAGATCCTCCGCCAGCAGGTCGTAGGCCGGAGGGATATACCGGCGGCGCAGGTCATCCGGCAGGGCGATGTTCAGCTGGGTGTTATTGGCGACGATGAACGCTGGCTGCTCGCGGCGCAGGATGTCCGCGAACACCGGCCTGCCGCGCGCGTGGTAACCCTCCATCCCCCAGGTGCTCATGAAAAACCCCGCATGGGGGAAGGTCGAGACCATGGCGCAGCGATCGATATAGGCCACCGGCTCGGGGAACAGTCGATGCACCACATCGAGAAACTGCCGCTGCACGTGCAGATTCTTCTGGAATGGGACGGCAAACCCGGTGTACAGAATCAACACCACCGCCGCCAGGGCCGCGCTGCGATTCACCAGCCGCCCCACCCGCCCCAGCCATTGCTCCAGGGCTTCCCAGGCGAGCCCGGCGAGCAGCGCCGGCCCGGCCAGCGCAAACCCCCAGTAGTAGGGGAAGGCGTTGCGGTAGAACAGAAAGGACAGCGCCGGCAGCAACAGCACCAGCAGCCGCAGTGCGTTGGCGCGGCGCAACAGCCCGGGCCACAGCGCATACCGCAATGCGCAGACCAGGCCAAAGGCGAGGAACCCCCAGAACAGGGCATCGGCGCGCAGGCTGTCGGCAAAATAGTTCCAGCGCGGAAAAAACCCTTGGGAGGCAATGGTCTTGCCATAGGCCCGCGTCGCCATGTCCGCGGCATCGCCCGCGGCGCCGACGGCATGCTTGTGGAGCAGATAGAGCGCCCCGAAGGTTGTCGCCGCGGCCGCCAGCGCCACCACCCCCTGGCCGACGCGCAAGGCCCGCTCGCGGGTTTCGGCCAGGCCGATCAGATACAACAGGCCGACCACGGGCGCATAGAACGCCGACTTGATGGTGACCAGCAGCGCGAGCCCGGCAGCCACCCCGGCCACCAGCGGTGCCCCATGGCCGCGGCCGAGGGCCAGCATCCGCTCGATGCACAGCACCAACAGCAGGGTGGCGATGGGGTCGGCCCGGAAATCCGCGCCCAGCAGCAGCACATTGCGAACCGAGAAATACAGCAGCACCGCAAACAGCGCCGCCGGCGCAGCGAAGAACCGCCGTCCAATGCGGTACAGCAGCAAGCCGGTACCGACTTGCAGCGCCACCATCGCCCAGCGCGCGGCGATAATCTGCTCCGTCTCGTCGCCCATGCCGGCCAGCCAGCCGAACAAATGAACGTGGAAGGTGTGTAAGGCCCCTTGCAAGTCACTCCGCAGATAGTCGTGCACAGCAGAGAGAAAAAGGAACTCGTCCCAGTTGATGTGGTAGAGGTGTGCGATGTTAAGCTTGGCTAGTACGACGGCGCCAGCAGCAATCGAAAACCCCACCATCAGTCCCTTGTCCAGATCTGAGTTAGGCCGCATTTCCATTCTCAATTCCTTCTATAGTCTGGTGCCGATTAGCTATCGCCTACATCGAAAAGCGCCGTGGCGCAGGCCCTTGTCCTCTAAATACTCGTTGATATCGAAGACCGTTCATTTCCCCGAGGGGAGAAACCAAGATGGCGTGTCGGTTCAGCGTCAACAAATTCAGAAATGATCGCAGGACATATTGCAAGGCCCCGCCTCGATGGTGACGTCGCTTATCGAAAATCCACGCTGGAAATAAATGCTATTTAGGGATAAATTCTTAGTCAAAAACCGCAACCCTTTCGGCTGGATTATCTCCTCGAATCGAAGCGCCAATATCGCGTCGCGCCTGCACCACGCACAGGATACGATGGAACAACGCGCAACTACCGCCAAGCAAGTGCGAGCAAGCCGGATGGTAGCTTTCTCGGCCCTCGTCGACGAATCTCGACCGAAGCAAATGGGGATAGAATCTCCCGAAGGCCATGTTCGGTGAATCTCCAGAAATCATAGGGTTCGTCATGCAGAGGGTACGCAAAGGGTACGGCGATCACGGCGCAGCCGCCTTCACGTAGTGCTGCATTCAATCTAGTCGCCGCCAAGCTCGGCTTGAGCACATGCTCTAGAACGCTAATGCATAGAATTAGATCAAACTCACTATCAAATTCCATCTGTGTCACGTCGACGACCATGTGACCGTAGTCGGGTGCTATATCGGTGCGCAGAAATTCGGTTCCTGGAAAAAGACGCTGCATGGAGTAAGGGTAGCTATTGCCTACGCGCTTTCCGCTTCCAATCTCAAGAATTCGATTGGGGTTAGCGTGTCGCCGAACCTCAGCTAGCTGGTTCATCAACCATCTTCGGTTACCGAGAACAGCGTGCGTACCGCATCTAATGGCATGACCAATAATGCTCATTCATATTCCTTAGCTTCTTAGGGCAGTACAAATCGAAAAACTAATGGGCGCTAATCAATTAGCGAGGCGCCCACGTAGATCCGAGACCAATTCATCATGCTTTTCTCTGAGTGCTGCACAGGCGTTCTCTACACGGCGCCAAAAGCCGGTGGGATCCGCCTGAATTTCTCGAACTTGTTTGGCTACGGCGTCTGGGGAGAAGTTGCGCGCGTCATGGACATAATCTTCAAGTCCAAGATCGGCATAAGCCCCCCAACCCTTACGTTCGTACGCAAGATGTACGGCAGGGAAACCCGCCATCAACGCACTAATTGCTCCGTGGAGTCGAACGGATACAACGACGCGAGGAGGGCCATTCTTGCGCAACTCGCTGAACGAGCCAGCGCTTGGGATCCGGAGTCGTCCATAAAATGCTCGATCACCTCGGGGGCCTTCGACATCAGCTTGAACCGCAAATACCGGATCAGAAACGTTCTCGATGAGTCGAATCAGACGACTCGTGTAGCCATTTGCATTAGGTAGATCTCGAAGTACAAGAACAGTACTCGACGGATCTGTCTCTTTGAGTTTTATATCGGAGAAAGTTCGGGAAAGCTTGAGTACCGCAAGGTCCGGACAGCGCCTTGAGTTCGAAGAACGCAACTCGGTTTCGCTTTCCGCATCTCTGACATAGATTCGATCTACACCCCGCAGCTTTGCTCTAACCCAGGCGCCGATCGGTCCGCCCAAGGGTCCGACGCTTTGCGGAAGATATACCGTCGGCGCTTGAATTCTGCTGGCTATGCGGAGTTGAATCAGGTGATTAACCAGAACGCCAAGCTGGCGATTTATCGAATCCGTCACAAGGTATCCGCCACCGACCGCCACGATCCCTCGGGCCTTTCTCGCAACCGAGGCAACGGTACCGAGAGCAAGACGTGGCTCCAGCATGCTGGACAGCAAATCAAGCCCCACTTCAACTCCAGCCTTGAATAATCGTGGCGTCACGCGCGCAGCCCACTCGCCCGGCGCCTGAACAACATTGGGCAAATCGGCGAAGCTCGCAGCATCTAGTGCAAGAACGCAGAATTCATCGGTGTGGATGCCTGCTTGTCTCAGTGTCTCCATCGTGAGATCAACAAGCAGCCCATCTCCCTCATTTCGTCGGCTGAATGCGTGCGCGATGAGAATCAATTCAGCTATCCTCGCTAACCGCTAGAACGAATGTTGCGCATTTAGTAGCTTCGTTCACCTACGAACCGCGGGCATCTGATTGTGAGCGTGGCCCCGAGCGTACGGCCAATGCAAATGCAAGCGGTACGATAAACACCAATCCGAGTATTCTTACCAAAACTGCCGACAAGAAGCTGTCGGCCACGGAAACACCGACGAGCGGCGCGAGCGCCGCTTGGGTCCATTCGCGGACGCCGAGGCCTGCAGGAACGATAGACATCGAGCTTCCGACGACTGTGGAAGCCGTAAGTACCATGGCGTTTGAAAAATCTATCTCTACCCCGATGGCAGCCAAGCACAAATGTATTCGAAGTGTGTCCAATACAATGATTACAAGCTTCGATACTACAAGCTGTGACGTAGCCCGTTGGTTTATTGACAGTCTAGTCAAGCGCCACAAAGTACTGGCAAGTATCATGATCCCAGGCAGGGCAAAACATGCTCCGATGATGTAGGTCGCGTGAACGAGTAATACGGTGCCCGCCAACGATAAAGTTAGTCCAACCCAAAGGATCCCGGCTAGAAGGGTTGCTTGTACGCTGTCGCTCATACTCGCCCCGGCTGTGCGGAGCGCTGAAACTCTTACGATGGTACCCCCGGGTACGGGGAGTAAATTGGTCGCTGTCCCCATAACCGTGACTTCCAGCGACGTGAGAGCTGAATATTCTTTCCCAAGAAGATGCGCTGATACTCGGAATTCATAGGCATTAACCAGAGTTACGGCGGGCACGATTAGAAAAAGCACCGCTAGAAGGGGTCCCCACTGAACTCGACTCCAAACATCCGCGCTGGTATTCAATGCCCAGAGTAGCCCAATGCCCAGAACAACGGTCGCAGCGACGAGGAGAGCCTTACGTACACCTGGTTGGCGAGCGATCGTGGTGAGTCGGCTAAGCGAATAGGGCCAACTAGTCATGGGGTGTTCGCACTGGCGTGCATCCAAACGAGCGTAAGCCGCATCGTCCGACTTTGGTGATCAGATCTCGGCCTGACATGCTTAACTGTTCGCCCTTGAATGATACCGCTGCTCTACGAACTCCAGATACTCCTGTATCAGGTTGTTCCAGCGGTATCGATTGGTGATTCGAGCCGCGCTGCCGCATATGCGCTTCAATTCGCTATCAGGCAACGACATCGCACGCTTGAGTACTGTGGCGAATTCCTCGTGATTTTCCGGGTTTTCTACGATGAGCACGAGGTCTTTGAGCTCGTTCCATTCTGGCAAAGTCGTTATGTTTGTGGCGTAGGTCGTAATCAGAAGGCGTCCGAGCGCGAGGGGCTCTAGTATTGAAACCGGTAACCCTTCGACGTCCCCCTGAGCATCGATCGAGGCGACAACGAAGCAGCGAACCTGGTTCATGAATCGAACCTTGTCTTCGCCTGACAGAAACCCGAGAAAGTCTATGTTGGCATCTTGCACAAGGGCTTTCAGTTCATCTTCCAACTCGCCATTGCCCGCAATCGCTATCCGCGCGAAGGCGCCGGAAGTATTTGCGATACGAATGGCTTGAATAAAGTGCTCGATACCCTTTTTTCGAGTCAGGCGCGACATCGTCGCGAATTCGTACATATTGTCACAGTCTAGAGCTGAGGTGCTGGGGAGCGAACCTACACCCATCGGTCGCACGAGGGTCTTTGACTCAATCTCCGGAACTTCTTCCGATCGAAACAACGATATCATCTGTTGATATTGGTGGTGATTTACGCAGCAGAAGGCGATGCATCGCCGAATCATCAGCCGGGCTATACGTGCGCCGACCACTGGAAGCTTTAATAGCACCGACAGGTCCGATGAGTGATTCTGTAAGACAAAGGGTGTTCCCTTAATAAGGTGTGTAAGAAGTGCAGCCAAGCCTTGGGGAAACACCCAGTGTGCATAAACTAGATCGATGCGATATCGGCGTACTGTTTTGAAAGTTGCCCAAATTTCAGCAAGTAGGAAAAGTGGCACTAGCAATGCCAAGATTGGTCTGCGTCTGATGTTTGGGAGTATCGCGGGATACGCCAGCTTCTGCCATTGGACGGGCCATGCATACCGAAATCGATGTACCCGAATACCATCAATGACTTCGTGCTCGGCGATTCCTTGATCGTGGGGCGCCAGCACCGAAATATGATCGTTCGGGCGAGCGACCTTCCATGCGGTCGCCTGTTCTAAAACGAACGGGGCCTGAGAGTCTCCTTTGAATCTAGGAAACGTAGAAGAAAGGAATAGTATGTTCATGGCACGTCGGCACCTTTTGATTTAGCCGCCACAGCCCGAATCATAATAAGAACCCAATGACCAAGGCTTCCGATTCGACTCTTGTCCGAAGTGCTGCACCATATGTCGTCGCGACGTTCAGCGACTGTGACACCGTTTAGCTTCAGGCCATTACGGCGAATCCGGACGCGGGGTTTGCCGGTGTCGCAAGTGGCCCACAGCACGGTGTTCATGTCTCGATTCGGAGGAAGAGCAATAGGCCGCCGTTTGGTAAGGCGATCCCAAGTCCTCCGCCAAGCTGTACGCCGTGGATGCTCGGCTAGACTCAGGGTGCGGTGCTTAAACATACGATGACGCGGGGATGACTTTTGCTCTTGGGGCGTTGGAATCACTCATGTCTGTGATCGCTGGAGTTGGCTGTTTCCATCGCGCACCCAACTCCGGCATAACGTGGTCGTGCCTTCTGTGCCTTGTCAGCTCCCCAGAAATTCCGCGCATCCACCAACACCGGCTGGCGCATGCTCTGCGCAATCCGCTTCAGGTCCAGTTCGTGATACTCGGGCCAGGGAGTGGCCAGCACCAGGGCATCGGCGCCATTGGCGAGCGCATAGGGGTCATCACAAAAATCCACGTCCTGGTCGTGCAGCAGTTCGCGCGCGGCGGGCAGTGCCGCGGGGTCGTGCAGGCGCAGGTGGGCGCCGCGGGCGAGCAGCAGGCGGATGATGTCCAGGGCCGGGGAGTCGCGCAGGTCGTCGGTGCCCTCCTTGAAGGCGAGGCCCAGTATGCCGATGGTGGTGCCGCGCAGCACCTTGAGTTCGCCTTGCAGCTTTTCGACGATGCGCTGACGCTCTACCAAGGTCAACCCCGGGAGCGGCAACGGGCAGCGGTGAAGACGTTGGTTCATGGCGCCGCCGGTTCGCAGCGGGCGATATGAGCCGGTCGGGACCACCGTTGGCCTTGGCCCGTATCCGCGATGACGGAAATGACCGGCGTGGCTGCGGCGCACGGGGGGCTGCGGGTAATGACAGTCGTTGTCACGGGCTGCACTCAATGCCCAGATCGGTCGCGGCGTAACGCCGAATCAAGACGTAGTCGGCGTGCATGTGGTCGGTGAACTCGCACGCCCGTTCGAGCGCGACCGCGAGATCGCCGGGGTGGTCGATGTATTCGTAAACCAGCCGGTTGCGCAGACGACGCATTTCCAACCAGGGCTCGGTCGCCGCCACCAGTCCGAGGCGCTCCATGCGACTCAGATTGTCGATTGCCGCCATCACAGGCTCGCCGGCCGCCAGCAACAGCGCGGGGATCAGTTTATCGATCATTGTGTCCTGCATGCGGGCGAACTTGGCGCCGAAGGATTCGAGTCTGTCGATGCCGGTGTCATCGCTGAGCAACCCGCTTCCCCAGCCGGCATCCAGGCTACAGTCATCGCCCAGCAGCCGATCACGGACGGCCCGCAGATGGACGTCTTCCCGTTCGACCAGCCGGAGCAGGCGGGTGAGCCGTTCCCGTTCGGGCGCCGATGCGGTCACAGAACGGCTCCCGTTTGCCAGGCCCGCTCGTCGATGGGCCGTGCGACTTCGCCGCGCCGATGCACGACGATGTCGATGCGGCGATCACCGAGCCTCCGAATCAGGCGGACATGGAATTTGAGTTCGCGATCCAGCAGCTCGGCGGGACTGCCTTCCGTCTCGACATGCAGGTCGATATCGCCGCCACGGACATTGTCATCCACGCGCGAGCCGAACAGGCGCACGCGGGCGCCCGGCCCGAACACGCGAGCGGCCTCCTCGACGATGGCGTTGCGTTGTTCGTCAGTCAGGCGCATGGGGTCTGGGGCAGTTCTCGTCGGTGCGCATTTTCCGACAGTTTATCGCGCAAGCGATTGCGGTGCCGGGCTCGCGTCGACAATTTCCTTGTGATCCGGATCGGGAACGGTGATGGTGCCCCGGGGAGCTGCTTTTGCATCACCACATGACAGCCGCGGCGGCGCACCGCTGCGAAACCCTGTGCGGGGATTGCCGGATGCGCCTTCGGCTTATCCGGCCTACGGGTGCGGGCGAGTCGTTGCGAGTGAGTCGTAGGGCCGGTAAGCGCAGCGCACCCGCGGGGCTGTCGCGGTCGGTGCGGCTGCGGGGATTGCCGGATGCGCTTTCGGCTTATCCGGCCTACGGGTGCGTGCCAGCCGTCGCGGTGAGCGAGGGTACCGCGGTCGGTTCCCACATCCAGCACCCGCAAACCATCGAGCGATCGGCCCAGGGCCTGTTCGAGAATGGTTTGAATTTTTTTCGCCTTGGCCTGGCGGTGCAGGTGACTGGCGAATCCCTTGCGCTGCGCGGCCATTGCTCAGGTCCGCCAAGCTCGGGCGTGCCCGCACGGCGGTTGGCCGAAACTCCGCGGCCTAGCCAGCGGCGCCATATCCCACCCCCACATACCGCACTCCCGCCTTTCCCGCGACATCGGCATCCCAAAAATTCCGCGCGTCCACCAGCACCGGCTGGCGCATGCGCTCCGCAATCCGCTGCAGGTCCAGCTCGCCATACTCCGGCCAGGGGGTGGCCAGCACCAGGGCATCGGCGCCATTGGCGAGCGCATAGGGGTCATCGCAAAAATCCACGTCCTGGTCGTGCAGCAGTTCGCGCGCGGCGGGCAGTGCCGCGGGGTCGTGCAGGCGCAGGTGGGCGCCGCGGGCGAGCAGCAGGCCGATGATGTCCAGGGCCGGGGAGTCGCGCAGGTCGTCGGTGCCTTCCTTGAAGGCGAGGCCGAGGATGCCGATGGTGGTGCCGCGCAGCACCTTGAGTTCGCCTTGCAGCTTTTCGACGATGCGCTGGCGCTGGCGCTGGTTGACTTCGCGCGCCGCGGTGACCAGCAGCAGGTTGTCGCCGTATTCCTGGGCCACGGCGAGCAGCGCCGAGGTGTCCTTGGGCAGACAGCTTCCGCCCCAGCCGGGGCCGGCGTCGAGGTAGGCGCGGCCGATGCGGCGGTCCAGGCCGATGCCGAGGGCCACCTGGCCGACGTCGGCGCCGACCCGCTCGCAGAGGGCGGCAATCTCGTTGATGTAGCTGAGCTTGATGGCGAGGAAGGCATTGGCGACGTACTTGATCATCTCCGCGCTGGTGGGGTCGGTGATGACCAGCGGCGGCCGTTGGCAGCCGGCGGGGCGCGGGATGCCCGGCGGCGGTGCGAAGTCCTGATCGAGCAGGGGTTGATAGAGCTGCTGCAGGATGGCGCGGGTGGCGGCATCTTCGGCGCCGACCACGATGCGGTCGGGGTAGAAGGTGTCGTGCAAGGCGGTGCCCTCGCGCAGGAATTCCGGGTTGGAGGCCATGCGCAGGTCGGGTGTCATGCCGCGCTCGCGCAGGGTGCGCTCGACCACATGGCGCACGCGGCGGCCGGTGCCTATGGGTACGGTGGATTTCACCACCAGGGTGGGCATGCGGTCGGCCGAGAGTTCGGCGGCGACCTCGCGGGCGGCGTCCTCGACGAAGCCGATGTGGGCCTCGCCGTGCTGGCCCGCCGGGGTGCCCACCGCGATGAACACCAGGTCGGCGTCGGCGACCGGGGCGGTTGCGCAGCCGAAGCGCAGCCGCGAACGGCAGAGGTCGAGCAGGGTTTCGAGGCCGGGTTCGTGGATGGGGGTGCGGCCCTGTTCGAGGATGGCGATGCGCTCGCGGTCCTTGTCGACGACGTGCACGTCGTGGCCCAGCCAGGCGAAGGCGGCGGCGGTGTTGAGGCCGACGTAGCCGGCGCCGAGGATGGCGATTTTCATCGGCGGTCGGTTGCCGCCGGCGGGAGATGCCGGGATTGGTGAGCGCGGATTGCGTGCATCTGGTGGCTCCTGGTGCCCGGCGGTTCATGTCCCCGTGGCCGGTTTTTGCCGGATGCGCCCTGGGTTTGTCCGGCCTGCGGGGTGGGTGTGTGTTCATTTGCCGGATGCGCCGCTGCGCGGCTTATCCGGCCTACGCAAGTCGTAGTCGTAGGGTGGAGAACAAGCGCAGCGCATCCACCGTTGTCCCCAGTCCCGGGGGTTTCGAGGCGGATGGTACACAGGAATCCGTATGCCGGTCACCGGGAAATGGCCGGTGGTGTGGCGGATTCGCCATTTCGGGGCCGCGGGGTGCGGGTTGGGGTCGGTGGATGTGTGCGGCGCTTCCACCATTCCGCGGGCGGCGGGGGTTTCTGATCGTCATTCCGGCGAAAGCCGGAATCCAGCGTGGTGAGGGACTGGACCCCGGCTTTCGCCGGGGCAGGCTCTGGCTTTCGCCGGGGCAGGCTCTGGCTTTCGCCGGGGCAGGCTGTGGCTTTCGCCGGGGTGACGAATGGGCGGTGGGGTGACGGGCTTTCGGGTTGCCCTCGGAGGAAAACGCCGGATGCGCCGCTGAGCGGCTTATCCGGCCTACGGGGCGCGCGCATTGCTTGGTAGGGTGGATAAGCCGAAGGCGCATCCACCGTTTCGCCGGCCGCGGGGGGGGTTCGCCGGATGCGCCGCTGCGCGGCTTGTCCGGCCTGCCGGGTTGGCAGTTTTCGCTGCGCCCCGCTAAGGTAGGGCTGCGGTAGGGGGTTGCCGGGGTGGCCGCGGGAGCGCGGTGGGGTGGTTGCGGATGACCGCGGCCGACAGACAGGAGATCGCCATGCGTTTGACCGCCGAACAACGGCGCGCGATTGTCGAGGAAACCGCGCGCTGTTTTGGGCCCGACGCTCGCGTGCGCCTGTTCGGCTCGCGCACCAACGATGAGGTGCGCGGGGGAGATATCGATCTGCATGTCGAAGCGGAGGGGACTCCCGGCGACCTGCTCGATCGGGAGCTGAAGCTCTACGCCCGCCTGATCCGTCGGCTCGGTGAGCGCCGCATCGATATCGTGGTGCAACGGCGCGGCACTGCGCCGCGCGCGATCGATGAAGAGGCCCGGCGCGGGGGTGTGGTGCTGTGAGCGACGGGGTATCGGCGCGGGACCGGCTTGCCCGTCTGCTCGGGTTGGTGGCGCGGGAGGATGAGCACTTGCTCGCGGTGCGTCGCCGGTTGCTGGGTGACCACAGTGCGCTGGACGCGGGCCGGGCTCAGGCGCTGCTGAATGACGATCTGGGCATCGATCGGCTGGAATCCTTTGGCGCCAAATTTTCGCGCATGCAGGACACGCTGATCGACAAGCTCGTTCCCGCGTTGCTGCACGCCGCCGGTGAGCCTGTGCTGGCCGCCATCGACAACCTCGACCGCATGGAGCGGTTGGGTTTGATCACAGCGGCCGAGTCCTGGCTGGAGATGCGCCGTCTGCGCAATCGGCTGGTACACGAATATATCGAGCGGCCGGAAGATCTTGCGGTGGCCTTGGAGAGGGCGAGCCGGTTTGCGGATGTCATGCACGATGATTATGTCCGAATACGCGACTATGCCCGCGAACATCTGGGGGTGGAGGCGTAGGGGGTGGGCACAGCGCTTCCATCATTCTGCCGGCGCCGGGGGTTTCTGATCGTCATTCCGGCGCAAGCCGGAATCCAGAATGGTGACGGACTGGACCCCGGCTTTCGCCGGGGCAGGCTGTGGCTTTCGCCGGGGCAGGCTGTGGCTTTCGCCGGGGCAGGCTGTGGCTTTCGCCGGGGTGACGATGAATGGGCGATGGGGTGACGGGCTGGACCCTGGCTTTCGCCGGGGCAGGCTGTGGCTTTCGCCGGGGTGACAGCGGAGCCATTTGCGGCGGGCGGTTCGCCGGATGCCGCAGGCTATGGCACCATGCGCCATCGCCTCTGAACCGGCCCAGGACCATGGTCTGGCACCGCGTGGAACAACTCCGGGACGCCCTTGCGGACCTGTGCCGGCGGCATTCCGTCCGGCGGCTGTCGCTGTTCGGCTCGGCCACCGGACCGGAATTCAATCCCGAGCGCAGCGATCTGGATTTCATTGTCGAATTCGAGGCGCTGGCGCCGGGCGAATACGCCGAAGCCTACTTCGGCCTGTGGGAGGACCTGCAGCGGCTGTTCGACAGACCGGTCGATCTGATCACCGCGCCCGCGCTGCAGAATCCCTATTTGCGCAACGCCGTAGAGCAAAGCAGGGTGGAACTCTATGCCGCGTGACCCCCGCAAATACCTGTACGACATCCGGCAGGCGGCGCGCCATGTGTTGGATTTCGTCGCCGGGAAGAATTTCGAGGACTATCAAGGCGACCTGCTGTTGCGCTCCGGTGTCGAGCGCCAACTCGAAATCATTGGCGAAGCCCTGAATCAATTGGTACAGGTTGCCCCGGAAACGGCTGCGCGGATTCCAGAACATCGCAGGATCATCAACTTCAGGAATCTGCTGATCCATGGCTACGCGACCATTGATTCCCGTATCGTGTGGGGAGTCGTCGAAGGGAAGCTGCCCGAATTGGCGGCCGTTACGGACGAGTTGCTCGGGCAGTCGTAGGGCGGGTAAGCGCAGCGCATCCGCCGGAATATTCCAAAGCGGGGGAACCGGGCGGCGCCTCCTGAGGCGAGCCGTGAAACCACGACCAAAATCTGCCGTCATGCCGGGGAAAGCCTCACTGATCGTCATTCCGGCGCAAGCCGGAATCCAGAGTGGTGGCGGACTGGACCCCGGCTTTCGCCGGGGCAGGCTGTGGCTTTCGCCGGGGTGACGATGAATGGGCGATGGGGTGACGACGGGCTTTCGCCGGGGCGACGCTGGATGGGCGGTGGGGTGACGGGGTTTCACCGGGCGCGGGCCCAGTGGTCGCGGGTGAGGGCGAAGATGACCGGCGAGAGCAGCAGCAGGGCGATGAGATTGGGGATGGCCATCAGGGCGTTGAGGACGTCGGCGAGCAGCCAGACGAAGTCGAGGGTGGTCATGGCGCCCAGGGGTACGGCCAGCACCCAGAGCACGCGGTAGGGGGCGATGGCGCGGACGCCGAACAGGAATTCGACGGCGCGCTCGCCGTAGTAGCTCCAGCCGAGCAGGGTGGTGAAGGCGAACAGCACCAGGGACAGGGCCACCAGGGTGCCGCCGGCGGGCAGGGCGCCGGCGAAGGCGGCGCTGGTCAGGGCCGCGCCGTTGAGTCCGCTGGTCCAGGCGCCGGTGGTGACGATCACCAGGCCGGTGATGGTGCACACCACCAGGGTGTCGATGAAGGTGCCGAGCATGCCGATCAGGCCCTGCTGGACCGGGTCGTCGCTCTTGGCGGCGGCGTGGGCGATGGCGGCGCTGCCGAGTCCGGCCTCGTTGGAGAAGATGCCGCGGGCGAAGCCCCAGCGGACGGCGAGCAGCACGGTGGCGCCGGCGAAGCCGCCCTGGGCCGCGGCCGGGGTGAAGGCGGAGTCGAGGATGAGGGCGATCGCGCCGGGAATGGCGGTGTGGTTGATGGCCAGCACGGCGAGCCCGGAGCCGAGGTAGAGCAGGATCATGGTGGGCACCAGGGCGGTGGAGAGGTGGGCGATGCGGCGGATGCCGCCGATCAGCACCAGGCCGACCACGATCATCAGCGCGACGCCGGTGGCAGCGACGGGGACCGCGAAGTTTTCCGCGAGCGCATGGGCGACCGAGTTGGCCTGCACGGTGTTGCCGATGCCGAACCCGGCGCAGGCGGTGAACAGCGCGAAGGCCGGCGCCAGCACGGCGGCCAGGCGGGGGAAGCGGGGGCCCACCCCGTTCTTGATGTAGTACATGGGCCCGCCGACGTGGTTGCCGAGTTCGTCCACTTCCCGGTAGCGGATGGCGCAGACCGCTTCGCTGTACTTGGTGGCCATGCCGATCAGCGCGATCACCCACATGTAAAAGAGCGCGCCCGGCCCGCCGAAATGGATCGCGGTGGCGACGCCGGCGATGTTGCCGGTGCCGACGGTGGCGGCGAGCGCGGTCATCAGCGCCTGGAAGGGAGTGATGTCGCCGCTGCCGCGCGCGTGCTGAAACACCAGCGGGAAGGCCGCCGGCAGCTTGCGCCAGGGCACGAAACGCAGGCCGAGGGTGAGATAGACGCCCACGAGGGCGATCGCGCCGAGCATCCACGGCCCCCACAGGTAGTTGTCCAGGGTGTTGAGCAGCTCGGTCGCGACTTGCATGGAGGAGGTCCGGTCCGGAGGTTTCGCCGTCTGTGCCGCGCGCCGCGGCGGATTCCGGCGGCCAGCCTAGCAGAGATTGCTGTGATGCCGGTCTCCTGCCGGGAGCGGCGGAGTGGACAGGGCCCGGTGAGGCTCTTACCATCGGGCTCTGCCGTGCGCAATCGGCGCCTGGGGGAGGTTGGCATGCGTTTCCCGCTCGGGATCGAAATCGCACCATGAATGTCCGCAATCCGGTGTTGCGCGGGTTGCCGCGCCGGTTGGTGGCCGAGGGTCTGCTCGACGAGCAGGCGGCCGCGATTGCGGTGGAAGAGGCCGGCCGGGCGAAGGTCTCCCTGATCCAGCATCTGGTGGATGCGCGCATCCTGAGCGCGCGCGAGGTCGCCGAGGCCACGGCGCACGAGTTCGGCCTGCCGGTGATCGATGTCGATGCGGTGCGGCTCGATCACTGCCCGCGCGATGCCATCGACCGCAAGCTGGTCGCCCGGCATGTCGCCCTGCCGCTGCGCCTGCACCGCGGGCGGTTGAGCGTGGCGGTCGGCGATCCGACCGATCAGCGCGCGCTGACCGAGATCCGCTTCCAGTCCGGCGCCACCGTGGATCTGGTGGTCGCCGAGTTCGACCGGCTGCGGGCCAAGGTGGCACGCTTCCTCGATCAGCAGGACGACGACATCGCCGCGGCCCTGGGCGGGCTGGACGACATCCAGTTGGAAACCCTGGTGGCGGATGTCGAGGACGAGGGCACGGTCCTCGGCGAGGACGCCGACGACGCGCCCCTGGTGCGGTTCATCAACAAGGTGCTGCTCGACGCCATCCGGCGCGGCGCATCGGACATTCACTTCGAGCCCTACGAATCCCGCTACCGGGTGCGGTTTCGCACCGACGGCATCCTCCAGGAGGTCGCCAAGCCGCCGCCGGCGCTGGCGCCGCGGCTCGCCGCCCGGCTCAAGGTCATGGCCCGGCTCGACATCTCCGAGCGCCGCGTGCCTCAGGATGGGCGCATCAAGATCCGCGTCAGCAAGACCAGGGCCATCGATTTCCGGGTGAACACGCTGCCCACCCAGTACGGCGAAAAGGTGGTGCTGCGGATTCTCGACAGCGGCTCCGCGCGGGTCGGCATCGAGTCGCTGGGCTATGATCCGGATCAGCGCAAGGCCTACGAGGAAGCCCTCGCCCGGCCCCAGGGCATGATCCTGATGACCGGGCCCACCGGCTCCGGGAAAACCGTGTCGATGTACACCGGGCTCGCCCTCCTCAACACTGCGGAGCGCAATATCTCCACCGCGGAGGATCCGGTGGAGATCTACATGGAGGGCATCAACCAGGTGCAGGTCAATCCCCGCGTGGGGCTGACCTTCGCCGAGGCGCTGCGCGCCTTCCTGCGCCAGGACCCGGACGTGGTGATGGTGGGGGAGATCCGCGACCTCGAGACTGCGGAGATCGCGGTCAAGGCCGCGCAGACCGGCCACTTGGTACTGTCCACCCTGCACACCAACAGCGCCCCGGAGACGCTCACCCGGCTGGCGAACATGGGGGTGCCGGGGTTCAACATCGCCACCTCGGTGATCCTGATCATGGCCCAGCGGCTGGCGCGGCGGCTGTGCGCCCAGTGCAAGCAGGTGGCCGACCTGCCGGTCGCCGTTCTCAAGGAGGCGGGGTTCGACAGCATCGATATGCCGTTGAACGAGATCCGGGTGTTCCGGCCGGTGGGGTGTTCCCACTGCAATCTGGGTTACAAGGGGCGCATCGGGATCTACGAGGTGCTCAAGATCACCCCGACCATTGCCCGGCTGATCATGGAGGGGGCGAACTCATTGCAGATCGCCGACGCGGCGCGGCGGGAAGGCTACAGAACCTTGCGCCAGTCGGCATTGAAAAAGGTGGCCGAAGGTATAATCGGGCTGGAAGAAGCCAACCGGGTGACAATGGACTAGACACATGGCGACGGCGACACATCAACTCTACGTCTACAAGGGCCGCAGCCGCGACGGCAAGATGGTCGAGGGCGAGATGGCGGCAGCCACCGCGGCGCTCGCCAAGGCGCAGTTGCGCAAACAGGGAATCCTGCCGCGCACCGTGCGCAAGAAGCCCAAGCCGCTGTTCGGCCAGAAGCGGATCAAGCCCGCCAATATCGCCACCTTCACCCGCCAGCTCGCCACCATGACCCGCGCCGGGGTGCCCCTGGTGCAGGCGTTCGAGATCGTCGCCGAGGGGGAGCCGAATCCCACCATGAAGGCGCTGATCGAGAAGATTCACACCGATGTCTCGGCCGGCACCGGGTTCGCCGCCGCGCTGCGCGCGCACCCCAGGTACTTCGACGATCTGTACTGCAGCCTGATCGAAGCCGGCGAGCAGTCCGGGACCCTGGAGACCATGCTCGCCCGGGTGGCCAACTACAAGGAGAAGACCGAGGCGCTCAAGCGCAAGATCAAGAAGGCGATGACCTATCCCAGCGCGGTGATCCTGGTGGCGATCGTGGTCACCGGGGTGCTGCTGATCAAGGTGGTGCCGGTGTTCGCCGAGACCTACGCCGCCTTCGGCGGCTCCCTGCCCGCGTTCACCCAGTTGATTCTCAGCATTTCCGAGTACGTGCAGCGATGGTGGCTGGCGATCGTCGCCGGGGCGCTGGCCCTGGGTTTCGCCTTCACTCAGGCGCGGCGCCGCTCGCCGCGGTTTTCGGCGGCGGTCGACCGGATCGCCCTCAAGCTGCCGATCGTCGGCGGCATTTTTCACGATGCGGTGATCGCGCGCTTCTCGCGCACCCTGAGCACCACCTTCGCCGCCGGGGTGCCGCTGATCGAGGCCCTGGAATCGGTGGCCCGCGCCTCGGGCAACGCGGTGTACACCAAGGCGGTGCTCGAGGTCCGCGACCAGGTGGCGACCGGGATCACCCTCAATACCTCGATGCGCGGCACCGGCGTGTTTCCGGTGATGCTGCTGCAGCTCACGGCGATCGGCGAGGAGTCGGGTTCGCTGGATGAAATGCTGGGCCGCGCCGCGGATCATTACGAAGAGGCGGTCGACAACGCGGTGGACAATCTCACCACCCTGCTCGAACCCATGATCATGGCGGTGCTGGGGGTGCTGGTGGGTGGCCTGCTGATCGGCATGTACCTGCCTATTTTCAACCTCGGCAACGTGCTCTGACGGATCGCCCCGGCTCTTGACGGTCGACCTGCCCCAGCCGGCGCTGTTGGCCGCGGCGCTGATCCTGGGGCTGCTGGTCGGCAGCTTCCTCAACGTGGTGGTGTACCGGCTGCCGCTGCAACTGCAACGCACCTGGCGGCACGATGCCCTGGCCTGGCTGCAATCCGCGTCACCGGCCGAGGACCCGCAGCCGCCGGGCGCGGTGCTCGCGGTGCCGGGGGAGGCGCTCGCGGTGCCGGGCGAGGCGCCGCCCGAACCCCGCGAGCCGTTCAATCTGGTGACCCCGCGCTCGCGCTGCCCGAGCTGCGGCGCGGGCATCGCCGCGTTCGACAATATTCCGGTGTTGAGTTGGCTGTGGCTGCGCGGTCGCTGCCGGCACTGCGGGGCGCCGATTTCCCGGCGCTATCCGCTGGTGGAGTTGGCCAGCGGGCTGCTCGCGGTGCTGGTGGTGGCGCACTTCGGGGTCACCGTTCAGGGCGCGGCGGCGCTGGTGCTCAGTTGGACGCTGCTCGCCCTCAGCCTGATCGACCTCGATCATCAACTGCTGCCGGACGTGATCACGCTGCCGCTGCTGTGGTGCGGGCTGCTGCTCAATGTCGCGGGCACTTTCGTCCCCTTGGCGGATGCGGTGATCGGCGCGGCGGCCGGCTATCTGGTGCTGTGGTCCCTGTACTGGTCGTTTCGCCTGGCCACCGGGCGGGAGGGCATGGGCTACGGCGACTTCAAGCTGCTCGCCGCGCTGGGGGCCTGGTTCGGCTGGGAGGCGCTGCCCCTGCTGCTGCTGATCGCATCGTTTTCCGGGGCGCTGTACGGCACCGCGGCGATCCTCCGCTGCCGCCACCCGCGCCGCCGGCCGTTCGCGTTCGGCCCCTTTCTGGCGCTGGCCGGCTGGCTGGTGCTGATGTGGGGGGAGGTGCTCGCCGCCTGGTCCGGACTGCTGGGCTGAGGAAGGCTCGCCGGGCGCTGCGGCGCTGGGGGTGGAGGTGGACTCGGCGAGCATCCAGGTCAACCGGCCGCGGCGTCGTGCGAATACCGACGTCATTCCGGCGCAAGCCTCAGCGCTCGTCATTCCGGCGCAAGCCTCAACGCTCGTCATTCCGGCGCAAGTCTCAGCGCTCGTCATTCCGGCGCAAGCCTCACTGATCGTCATTCCGGCGCAAGTCTCAGCGCTCGTCATTCCGGCGCTAGCCGGAATCCAGAGTGGTGGCGGACTGGACCCCGGCTTTCGCCGGGGTGACGAAGAATGGGCGGTGGGATGAAGTGTTTTCGCCGGGGTGACGGG
>JBMOPO010000048.1:0-49194 GCA_049325095.1 Pseudomonadota bacterium
GGGTGTCCTCCCTGGGAGGCGGCGGCTGGGGCGCGGGCTTGGGCCTGGCCTCGGGCCGGGGCCGTCCCGGGGGCGTGGGCGGCGCCTCGACTTGCAGGAGCGCCGCCTCGATGTAGCTGGTCTGGGGCAACTGGCGGGGCTTGAATTCCGGGTGCCAACCGCTGATCAGCAGCGCCAGGAGCCCGCCGTGCAGCAGGCCACTGACCAGGACCGCGATGCGATACCCACTACCGCCAGCCCTCATTCACCGCGGCCCCGACGGCGGTTCAGTGACCAGTCCCACACCCTTCACGCCCGCGCCCTGCAACTGCGCCATCAGGGTGACGACGGCGCCGTAATCCACCGCCCGATCGCCGCGCACCAGGACCGGCGTCTCGGGCCGCTCCCGGAGGACCTTGGCGACCTTGTCCACTATCGCCTCCAGTGCATCCGGCTGGCTCTTGCCGTTGCCCAGATCCAGGTGATAGGCGCCCTCCCGGTCGATCGCGATTTCGATCGGCTCCCGCTCCTCGACGGGCTCGGCCACCGCTTCCGGCAGATCGACCTTGACCCCGGTGGTGAGCATGGGCGCGGTGACCATGAAGACGATCAGCAGCACCAGCATGACGTCGATGTAGGGGACGACGTTGATCTCGGCGACCAGTCCGCGCTTGCGTTTGGTAAAGGCCATCAGGAAGCCTTGCTGTGCACGCGGCGATGCAGAATGCTGGAAAACTCCTCCGCGAAGGTCTGGTAGCCGCTGAACACCTGATCCACCTTGGCGGCGTAGCGGTTGTAGGCGATCACCGCCGGAATCGCGGCGAACAGGCCCATGGCGGTGGCGATCAGCGCTTCCGCGATGCCCGGGGCGACCACCGCCAGGGTCGCCTGCTGCACACCGGCCAAGCCGCGAAACGCCTGCATGATGCCCCACACGGTGCCGAACAACCCGATGTAGGGGCTCACCGAGGCTACGCTGGCCAAAAACGGCAGATGCGTGTTGAGCTTTTCCTCCTCGCGCGACAGCGCGACCCGCATGGCGCGCTCCACTCCCGCGACCACCGCATCGGGATCGGCACCGCGCTGCTGGACCAGGCGATTGAACTCGCGAAACCCGGCCCGAAACACCGCCTCCACGCCCGGCAGCACCTGATTGCCCTGCAATCGCTGATTGCCGTCGTTGAACAACTGGTTGAGGTCCACCCCGGACCAGAAGGTGCTCTCGAAATGCTTCAGATCCGAACCGGCGGAGCGCAGGTAGAGGCCGCGCTGCACGATCATCACCCAGGACAGGGCCGAGGCGCCGAACAGGATCAACATCACCAGCTTGACCGGCAGGGTCGCCCCCAGGATCAGGGCCCATATCGAAAGCTCTTGCATTACCTTGTGGCTCCTCGGCGATCAGGCAGTGGGAAAAATCCGGTCGATCAGCTCGCGCGGCATGGCCACCGGTTTCATGGTGCCGCGCTCCACACAGGCCACCTTGACCTGCCCGGTGCACAGCAGTTCCGCGTCCCGGCGCACGCTCTGCTCCACGCCGAACCAGGCGCGCCCGTGGCCGCTCCCCCGCGCGCTGACCTTCAGGTCGTCGTACAGGTGCGCCGGCCGGAGATAGTTCACGTGCAACGAATGGACCACGAACATCCGGTCCGCGCCCCAGAAGGCGGGGTTGGCGAAGCCCAGGGCGCGCAGCCACTCGGAACGACTGCGCTCCATGTACTTCAGATAGTTCACGTAATACACGATGCCCTGGGCATCGGTATCCTCGATGTATACCCGCACGGGCAGTGCAAACTCGGCGCTCAAGGCGACAACAGATCCGCTTGCTGCGGGCGGCAGCCGTTTGCCACCGGCGGTGGTTGCAGCCCGAAATGCTGGTAGGCCAGCCGGGTGGCCAGGCGCCCGCGCGCGGTGCGGGCCAGGTAGCCCTGTTGGATCAGGTAAGGCTCCAGCACATCCTCGATGGTGTCGCGCTCCTCGCTGAGCGCCGCGGCCAGGCTTTCGACCCCCACCGGCCCCCCGTCGAACCGGTCGATGATGGCGCGCAGCAGCCGGCGGTCGAGGTGGTCGAATCCGCAGCGATCGACCTTGAGCAGGTCGAGCGCGGTGGCGGCGATCTCCTGGGTGATGCGGCCGTCGCCGCGCACCTGCGCGTAGTCCCGCACCCGGCGCAACAGGCGATTGGCGATGCGCGGCGTGCCCCGCGCGCGGCGCGCCACCTCCACAGCGCCCTCGGGGTCCGTTTCGATCCCGAGGATGCCGGCGGCGCGGGCGACGATGGCGCTCAGTTCGTCCACCGAGTAGAACTCCAGGCGCTGTACTATGCCGAACCGGTCGCGCAACGGCGAGGTCAGCAGCCCGGCCCGGGTGGTCGCACCGACCAGCGTGAAGGGCGGCAGTTCCAGCTTGATCGAGCGCGCCGCGGGGCCTTCCCCGATCAGGATGTCGAGCCGATAGTCCTCCATCGCCGGATACAGGATCTCCTCCACCACCGGGCTGAGGCGATGGATCTCGTCGATGAACAGTACGTCGCCGGCCTCCAGGTTGGTCAGCAGCGCGGCCAGATCGCCGGCGCGCTCCAGCACCGGGCCGGAGGTGGACTTCAGTTGCGCGCCCATCTCCTCGGCGACGATGTGGGCCAGGGTGGTCTTGCCCAGCCCCGGCGGACCGAACACCAGGGTGTGATCCAGCGCCTCTCCGCGCCCGCGGGCGGCCTCGATGAACACGCTCATCTGCTCGCGGACCGCGGTCTGGCCGATGTATTCCGCCAGCCGCAGGGGCCGCAGCGCGCGGTCGATCCGCTGCTCCGGAAGCGCCGCCTGGGGGGCGACGAGACGCTCGGTTTCAATCATCGGGCCGGCCCGGAAAATTGCCGCCCAGCATACCGGGGCGCGGTCAGTTTTTCACCACGGCGCGCAACGCGGCGCGAATCAGCGCGGCGCTGTCCGCGCCGGCCGCGCCGGCCCGCGCCTCCTCGACCATGCGCGCCGCCTCGGCCGGCTTGTAGCCCAGCGCCAGCAGGGCGCTCTCCGCCTCCGCCGCGGCATCGGAACCGCGCGCCGCGGCGACCGCCGCCCCGGCGTCGGCCCAGCCCGCGAGCCGGTCGCGCAGCTCCACCAGCAAACGCTCCGCAGTCTTGCGGCCGACCCCGGGCAAGCGCACCAGGGGGGCAACCTCCCCGGCCCGCACGGTGCGCACGAACTCGGCCACGGTCATCCCCGAGAGCACCGCCAGGGCGAGCCGCGGCCCGATCCCGGACACCCGGATCAGCTCGCGAAACAGGCTGCGCTCGGCGAGATCGCTGAACCCGAACAGCTGCTGCAAGTCCTCGCGGACCACGAAATGGGTGTGCAGCGCGACCGGCTCGCCGGGCGCCGGCAGGGTGAAGTAGGTATTGAGGGAAACCTGGACCTCGTAGCCGACACCCTGGACCTCGACCAGCAACTCCTGGGGTTGCTTGACGCGGAGCACGCCGCTCAGATATCCGATCACTCTCCACCTCCGCTGGCCCCGGGCATGCTGCGGATCAGCGCCGGCGCCGGCGAACGCCCGCGGCCAGGGGTCCGGTGCCGCTGTGGGCATGGCAGATCGCCACACCCAGGGCATCGGCGGCGTCGGGGGAAGGCGCGGCCGGCAACCGCAGGAGCTGGACCACCATGTGCTGGACCTGCGCCTTGGTGGCGGCTCCGGTACCCACCACCGTCTGCTTGACGGTCCGGGCACTGTACTCGACCACCGGGATACCCGCCCGGGCGAGAGCGGCGATCACCGCTCCCCGCGCCTGCCCCAGGCGCAGGGCGGCGCGGGGATCGCGGGCCACGAACACTTCCTCCACCGCGGCCACGGTGGGTCCATAAAGCGCCACCAGCTCGCCGATGCTGGCGAACAGCTCACCGAGGCGCTCGGGCAGCGCCGCGGCGCTCGGCCGCACCACGCCGCAGGCCAGATACCGGGGCCGCCCCGCGGCCAGCGTCAGCAGCCCGAACCCCATGCAGCGGGAGCCCGGGTCGATCCCGAGAATGACCGTCATCGCCAGCCCGCCCTGTCCGGCGGACACTGTGGGTGGACGCCGGGACCGGCGTCAAGCTGCCCTCCACCAAGGCTGGGCACGATGCATCCTTCAGTCGGCTGGCGGCAGGTCGGCGTTGGTGTAGACGTTCTGCACATCGTCGAGCTCTTCGAGCTGCTCGATCAGCGCCACCAGGTCGGCCACCACCCCGGCATCGGGAACCAGCAGGGTGACCGGCAGCATGGCGATCTCGGCGTGCTCGGGGGCGAGTCCGGCGGCGCTCATCGCCGCCTTGATCCGGACCATTTCCTGCCAGGGCACCAGCACGTCGATGGAGCCGTCGTCGTTGGTGATCACGTCGTCGGCACCGGCCTCCAGCGCGGCCTCCAGAATGCGCTCCTCGTCGCCGCCCGGCGCATAGGCGAGCAGCCCCCTGCGGTTGAAGAGGTAGGCGACCGAGCCATCGGTGCCGAGATTGCCCCCCCGCTTGGCGAACACGTGGCGCACATCGGCCACCGTGCGGTTGCGATTGTCGGTCAGGCACTCGACCAGGATCGCGATGCCTCCCGGACCGTACCCTTCATAGGTGACCTCCTCGTAGTTCTCCGCCTCGCTGGCGCCCGCACCGCGCTGGATGGCCTTCTCGATGGTGTCCTTCTTCATGTTCACCGCAAGCGCCTTGTCCACCGCGGTCCGCAATCTGGGATTGTCGTCCGGCACCGGGCCGCCGGTGCGCGCCGCGGTGACCAGCTCGCGGATGAGCTTGGTGAACAGCTTGCCCCGCTGGGCGTCCTGCGCCGCCTTGCGGTGCTTGATGTTCGCCCATTTGCTGTGGCCCGCCATGACCGACCTCCACTACGGCTGCAAGGGGCGGATGGCGATGTGCAGCTCCCGCAGGGGTTCGGCGCCGACCGCACCGGGCGCATCGGTGAGCAGGCACTGCGCCGATTGCGTCTTGGGGAAGGCGATCACGTCGCGGATGGAGCTCGCCCCGAGCATCAACATCACCAGCCGATCCAGCCCGAACGCAATGCCGGCGTGGGGCGGGCAGCCGTACTTGAGCGCATCGAGCAGGAACCCGAATTTCTCCCGCTGCTGCGCCGCGTCGATACCCAGGATCTCGAACACCGCGGACTGCATCTCGGGGCGGTGGATGCGGACCGACCCGCCGCCCAGCTCGGTGCCGTTCAACACCATGTCGTAGGCCCGGGACAGCGCCTGACCGGGGTTCGCGCGCAGCGACTCGGGATCCGCGGTCGGTGCGGTGAACGGGTGATGCAGCGGGGCCCAGCCACCGGCCGCGTCGCGCTCGAACATCGGGAAGTCGACCACCCACAGGGGCGCCCAGTCCCGGTCGTGGAGCCGCAGGTCGGCCCCCAGGCGGGTGCGCAGCGCACCCAGGGATTCCGCCACCACCCCGGCCTTGTCGGCGCCAAAGAAAATCAGGTCGCCGTCGGCCGCCGCGACGCGCTCCAGGATGGCGCGGCGGACCTCGGCGGGCAGAAACTTGACGATCGGCGACTGCAGGCCCTGTTCGACGTCGGCGGCGTCGTTGACCTTGATGTAGGCCAGGCCGCGCGCCCCGTAGCGCGCCACGAACGCGGTGTAGTCGTCGATCTGTTTGCGGGTGAGCGCGCCGCCGCCGGGCAATCGCAGTGCGGCGACCCGGCCCTCGGGATCGGCCGCAGGCGCGGCGAAAACCTGGAAATCCACTCCCGCCAGCAGATCCTTGATATCCACCAGTTCCAGCGGAATGCGCAGATCGGGCTTGTCACTGCCGAAGCGCGCCATGGCCTCGGCGTAGGACATGACGGGAAAGGCGCCGAACTCGACTCCGAGCAGCTCGGCAAACAGCTCGCTGACCATCCGCTCGGTGAGCGCCATGATCTCCGCCTCGCCGAGGAACGAACCCTCGATGTCAACCTGGGTGAACTCGGGCTGGCGGTCGGCGCGCAGGTCCTCGTCCCGGAAGCAGCGCGCGATCTGGTAATACCGGTCGAAGCCGCCGATCATCAGCAGTTGCTTGAACAACTGGGGCGACTGCGGCAGCGCGAAAAACCGGCCCGGGTGAGTGCGGCTGGGCACCAGATAGTCGCGGGCACCCTCGGGAGTCGCCCGGGTCAGGATCGGGGTCTCGATGTCGAGAAAACCCTGGCCGTCGAGAAACCGCCGGATGACGCCCGTCACCCGGGCCCGCAGGCGCAGGTTGCGCTGCATCTCGGGGCGCCGGAGATCGAGATAGCGGTGGTGCAGGCGCACCTCCTCGCCGACCCTGGTGTGCTCGTCGAGCTGGAAGGGGGGTGTTTCGGCGCTGTTGAGGATGCGCAGCTCCGTGCCATAGACCTCGACTGCACCGGTGGCCATTTCCGGATTGACCGTCGCGGGCGTGCGCTCCCGCACCCGGCCGGTGACCCTGAGCACATATTCCGGGCGCACCCGGTCGGCGAGGGCGAAAGGCTCGCCGCTGTCGGGGTCGAACACGACCTGGACGATGCCTTCGCGATCGCGCAGATCGATGAAAATCACTCCCCCGTGATCGCGGCGCCGGTCGACCCAACCGCACAGCGTGATCTCGGTACCCACCAGGCCGGCGTCGATGGCGCCGCAGTAGTGGGAGCGGCCGACTCCCTCCGCGATCCGACTCATGAGGTCGCCGCACTGGGGCTGGCGGCTCCGGCCGCGCCGGCCGGCTTGGCGGCTCCGCCGTCCGCCTTGGGGGGCGCATCCGGCGCAGCCGCCGGCGGCTCGCCGGCCAGGTTGCGCTTGCGGTCGCCGGTCTTGAAGTCGGTTTCGTACCAGCCGCCGCCGCTGAGGCGGAAGGCGCCGGCGGTAAGCTTTTTCCTGAGCCCCTGGCCCTTGCAGGCCGGGCAATCGACGAGCAGCGGATCGGAGACTTTCTGAATCGCCTCCAGATCATGGCCACAGTCTTGGCATTGATAGGCGTAGATCGGCATTGCCGGATGACCTCCTGGAAAATCGGCTGCGCGGCGGGCGCCAAAAAGGCGCGCATTATACTGCGCGCCGCTACCGCCCGGAATCTGCGCGAGCCCGCCCGCCGGACTCGCCCCGGGAGCCCGAATCGCGACAAATTTGATGTCTGCCCGAAAAAAAACAACCTTCCATCGAAAAATCTCTTGCGACCCTATTTTCAATGCTTTATATAAGCTCGCGGGTGACTTGCATGCTCCGGATCCATGGCTTTCCGGCTTGAACCCAGCACGACAGTGAACTCCACTCAACAAGGGATTATTTATGGCTGCCACAAAAACCGCCCGCAAAGCTCCCGCAAAGCCGGCTCCAGCGGCTAAGCCCGCCGCCAAAGCCAAACCGACCAAACCCGCTGCTCCGGCCCGCAAGGCCACCGCGATCACCGAGAAATTCACCAAGACCCAGATCCTCACCGAACTGTCGCTCAATACCGGGCTCAGCAAACGGCAGGTCGCCGGCGTGCTGGACGAGTTGGGCGGCGTCATCGAACGCCACATCAAGAAACGCGCGGTCGGCGAATTCACCCTCCCCGGCCTGTTCAAGATCAAGACCGTGGAGAAGCCGGCGCGCAAAGCGCGCAAGGGCATCAACCCCTTCACCGGCCAGGAGACCATCTTCAAGGCTCGCCCGCGCAGCACAGCGGTGAAAATCCAGCCCCTGAAGGCCCTGAAGGACATGGCCAAGTGATCTCCGGTCCCGGCGCCGCAGCGGCGCCGGGACCCCTCCGGGCTGCGGCCGGCGGCGCACTGCCGAGCCCGGATCCCCCGCCAGCCACCGGCGGCCCCTTCCGCCGCTGATAGAATTGCCAGCCTCGAAGTTTCCGGGATGCCACCGTCCATGCGCGCCACTCGCCTGCTGTTGCCCACCCTCCGGGAAACCCCGGCCGAAGCCGAGGTCATCAGCCACCAGCTGATGCTGCGCGCCGGCCTGATCCGCCGGCTGGCCGCGGGGCTTTACACCTGGCTGCCGCTGGGCTTGCGGGTATTGCGCAAGGCCGAGGCCATCATCCGCGAGGAGATGGAAGCCGCCGGCGCCCAGGAAGTGCTGATGCCGGTGGTGCAGCCCGGGGATCTGTGGCAGGAATCCGGCCGCTGGGAGCAGTACGGCCCGGAACTGCTGCGCATCCAGGACCGCCATGGCCGGCCGTTCTGCCTGGGACCCACCCATGAGGAGATCATCACCGACCTGATGCGCAGCGAAATCCGCAGCTACCGCGATCTGCCGGCCAATTTCTACCAGATCCAGACCAAGTTTCGCGACGAGATCCGGCCCAGGTTCGGCGTCATGCGGGCGCGCGAATTCCTGATGAAGGACGCCTACTCCTTCCATCTCGACCAGGACAGCCTGGCGGAAACCTACGCGCGGATGCACACCGCCTACAGCAATATCTTCCGCCGCATGGGCCTGGAGTTCCGCGCGGTACTGGCCGATACGGGCAGCATCGGCGGCAGCCACTCCCACGAATTTCACGTCCTCGCCGACTCCGGTGAAGACGCCATCGCCTTTTCCGACGGCAGCGACTACGCCGCCAACGTCGAGCTGGCCCCCGCACTGCCGCCCGCGGCACCGCGCGCCCCCGCCACCCAGCCCATGCGGGAGGTGGCCACGCCCGGGAAACACAGCATCGAAGCGGTGGCGCAAGCGTTGCAGTGCACGCCCGAGCGCATCCTCAAGACGCTGGTGGTGGCCGGCGCTCAGCCCGGGCAACTGGTGGCGCTGGTGCTGCGCGGCGACCATCAACTCAACGCCGTCAAGGCCGCCAAGCTCGCCTCCGTCGCCGCGCCGCTGCGCCTGGCCGCCGAGGCCGAGATCCGCGCCGTTCTGCAGTGCGGCCCGGGTTCCATCGGCCCGGTCGGGCTGCCGCTGCCGACCATCGTCGATCCGGCCGCAGCCGCGCTGGCCGATTTTGCCTGCGGCGCCAATCGCGACGGCTTTCATCTGACCGGAGTCAACTGGCTGCGCGACTGCCCCCTGCCGGAAATCGCCGATATCCGCGAGGTGGTGGCGGGCGATCCGAGCCCGGACGGCTGCGGCCAGTTGCAGATCCGCCGCGGCATCGAAGTCGGCCACATCTTTCAATTGGGCACCAAATACAGCGAGGCGATGAACGCGCGGGTGCTCGATGAAAACGGCCGCGAGCAGACCATGATCATGGGTTGCTACGGGATCGGGGTCACCCGGGTGGTCGCCGCCGCGATCGAGCAGCACCACGACGCGCGCGGCATCGTCTGGCCCGAAGCCCTGGCGCCCTTTTCCGTCGCCATCGTACCGGTCAACATTCACCAGTCGGCGGCGGTGCGCGAAACCGCCGAACGGATCTACGGAGAACTGTCCGCCGCGGGCCACGAAGTCTTGTTCATGGACAAGCCGAAAGTGCGGTTGGGGGTGGCGCTCGCCGACGTCGAACTGCTGGGCATTCCCCACCTCCTGGTCATCGGGGAGCGCGGCCTGGCGCAGGGCGTCGTCGAGTACCGGGCGCGGCGCGGCGGTGAACAGCAGGACATCCCACTGGCCGGGCTGGCCGAGTTTCTGGCATCCCGGCGTCCGGCACCGGCCAATTGTTAAGCTTTTTGTAATATTGGCCCCCTATGTTGGCGCAACGCCTGCACTTTCCGGCCCGGCTCGCGGCCCCGAGCCACCGCTGGAGCCCGTGGGCCAACTGGGACAGATGCCATCGATGCACAGATTGAACCCGGCCGCCCGCCACCCCGTCGCAACAGGCTTCGCCAGCCATCTGCATCGTCCGCCGTCGCCTCGATTTTCCCGGCCCCGGGGCCGCCCCTGCGACTGCCCGGCGCTCCACCGCTTGCCATCGGAATCGCCGCGGCGGTACCCGGCACATCCTTCGCTGGCCTGACCTGGAGGATTCCGCTTGCGCCTGATCCCCACCGCCACCCACCATCACCTGCCGTTCCGCGGCGCGGATTTTCCCACGCTCTGCGCCGCGCTCGACTATGCCGCGCAGGGCGCGACCGGCGCCAATTTCTATTCCGGCCGGGGTGAGCTGAAAGCCCGCCTGAGCTATCGCAGCCTGCGCCGCGACGCGGTCGCGCTCGCCCGCAAGCTGCTCGCCATGGGCTTGGTCAAGGGCGATCGCGTGGCATTGATCGCCGAAACCGATCCGCATTTCCTGCGCTTCTTCTACGCCTGTCAGTACGCCGGCCTGGTGCCCGTACCCCTGCCCGCCTCGGTCAAACTGGGCGCGCACACCTCCTATGTCGCCCAACTGCGCGGCCTGCTCACCTGCAGCCGCGCCGCGATCGCGGTGGCCTCCGCGGGCTACCTGCCGTTCCTGGAAGAGGCCGGCGCCGGGCTCGGCCTGCGCCGGATCGACGCGCCGGAGGCGTTCTATCGACTGCCGGCCGCCGATGCCCAGCCACTGCCCGAGCCCGATCCCGACAGCATCGCCTACATCCAGTACACCTCGGGCAGCACCCGCTTTCCGCGCGGCGTGGTCATCCCGCAGCGCACCGCGATGGCCAACCTGGCCGGGATCGTGCGCCACGGCGTGAAGCTGGTGCCGGGCGACCGCTGCCTCTCCTGGCTGCCCTTCTATCACGACATGGGCCTGGTCGGTTTCGTGCTGGTGCCGGTCGCGGCGCAGACCTCGGTGGATTACCTCGACACCCGGGACTTCGCCATGCGCCCGCGCCAGTGGCTCAACCTGATGAGCCAGACCAGGGCCACCATCTCCTTCGCCCCGCCGTTTGGCTACGATCTCTGTGCGCGCCGACTGGCGGCCGGCGAAGCGGCCAGGTACGACCTGCGCCACTGGCGGGTCGCCGGGGTGGGCGCCGAGATGATCCGGCCGGAGATCCTCGAATCCTTCGCCACCGCGCTGGCCCCGGCGGGGTTCGATCGGCGCGCCTTCCTGGCCTGCTACGGGATGGCCGAATGCACACTGGGGATCAGCTTCTCGCCGCTGTACCTGGGCTTCCGCACCACCCTGGTGGACACCAAGACCCTGTATGAACAGCAGCGGGTGGTACCCCTCGAAGCGCAGCGGGCCGGCGCCGGGCGCGGCCGCTATTTCGTCAACTGCGGCATCCCGCTGCCGGGTTACGAGGTGCAGATTCGCAGCGAGGACGGCCGGGTGCTCGGCGACTGCCAGGCGGGCGTGATCCATCTGCGCGGCCCCAGCGTGATGGCCGGGTATTTCGAGATGCCCGAGGAAACCCGTGCCGTGATCGACGTCGAGGGCTGGCTCAACACCGGCGACATCGGTTATCTCGCGGATGGCAGCCTCACCGTCACCGGCCGCCAGAAGGATCTGATCATCATCCGGGGCCGCAACATCTGGCCGCAGGACATCGAACAGATCGCCGAAACCCAGCCCGAAGTCCGCTCCGGCGGCGCCGTGGCCTTCGCCGCCCCGGATGCCGAGGGCGACGACGCCTGCGTGCTGATGATCGAATGCCGGGAAACCCTGCCGGAGCGGCGCGCCGAGCTGGCGGCCCGGCTCGCCCAACTGGTGCAGCGCGAGCTGGCGCTGGAATGCCAGGTCGAGCTGGTCCCGGTCCGCTACCTGCCCCGCACTTCTTCCGGCAAGCTGTCCCGCGCCCAGGCGCGCGAGCTGTTCGTCGCCGCCCGGGACCGGAAGCCGACCGCGCTCGAGGATCGGGTTGCCGCAAATTCCGGTTGATCCCCCCGCCCCAGTGGCGCCGGCCGCCGCAGTCGCGGTCACCGGCGCGACCGGCTTCATCGGCCGGCAGCTCTGCCTGCACCTGCGCGATCAGGGCTATCGGGTCCGCGCCCTGGTGCGCTCCCCGGCCCGCGCCGCGCAGTTGATGCGTGCCGGCGTCGAGCTGGTGCCGGGCGACCTGGCGGCAACCGCTGCGCTCCGGGAACTGCTCGCCGATGCCGCCGCGGTCATCCACTGCGCGGGGACGGTGCGCGGCCGCACCCCCGCCGACTTCGCGCCGGCCAATGTCCGCGGCGTCGAATCCCTGTGCGCCGCGCTGCGCCACCGGCCGGGGTGCCGATTGCTCGCCCTGTCCTCGCTCGCCGCCCGGGAACCGACGCTCTCCGCCTACGCGGCCAGCAAGTACGCCGGCGAGCAGGTATTGCTGGCGCAGGGGGGCGCGATTGCCTGGACCGTCCTGCGGCCGCCGGCGGTGTACGGACCCGGCGACCGCGAACTGCTGCCGCTGTTTCGCCTGATGGCGCGGGGCCTGGCGCTGGTGCCCGGGGACGTTACCGCCCGGGTATCGCTGCTGTACGTCACGGATCTGGTCGCCGCCGCGGCCGCCTGGCTGCGGCGCGCACCGCCGCCGCGGAGGATCTTCACGCTCAGCGACCCGACCGACGCGGGTTACAGCTGGCAGGACATCCTCGCCATCGCCGGGGCCCAGTTCGGCCGCCGGGTGCGGCGGGTGCCGTTGCCGGCCATGGCGCTGGATGCCGCGGCGCGGGTAAACTGGCTGGGCGCGGCGGCGCTGGGCTATGCGCCGATGCTGACCCCCGCCAAGCTGCGCGAGCTGCGCCACCCCGACTGGGTGTGCGGCTGGCGGGAACTGGCGGGCGTGCTCGACTGGCAGCCACAGGTGACCCTGGCGGAGGGCCTGCGCCGGACGCTGGGCGCGACCACCGCGGCATCCCGCACCACCCGGAGTTGAGCGGCCCATGGCTTCCCGAAATTCCCTTCCAGAGTCCCTGTCGATCCGCCTGTTCCGCAACGACCTGCTGGAATCGCTGACCCACGTCCATCCGCTGGTGCCGCTGCTGGTGTGGGGCCCGGTGGCGGCCCTGTTGCTGTGGCGGGCGGTGGTGCTCGACGGCCTGACCCCGGCCCGGCTGCTGCCGGTCGCCGCCGCGGCACTGCTGGTGTGGACCCTCACCGAGTATGCACTGCATCGCTTCGTGTTCCATTTTCCGGCGCGCTCGCGGGCCGGGAAATGGCTGGTGTTCCTGTTTCACGGCGTGCACCACGAGGCGCCCCAGGACAAGACCCGGCTGGTGATGCCGCCGGCCGGAGCCATCCCCATCATGGCGCTGATCTGGGGCCTGTTCGGGCTGCTGATCCCGGCGCCCTGGATGCAGCCGTTTCTCGCCTTCTTCATCGCCGGCTATCTGGCCTACGACTATCTCCACTACGCCACCCATCACTTCCCGATGCGCCACCCGCTGTTGCAGCGCCTCAAGCAGCACCACATGAAACACCACTTTTCCGGCGTCCCCGGCCGCTACGGCGTCAGCTCGCCGCTGTGGGACCTGGTGTTTCGCACCACCGGCCGCTGAAACCCGGTGCCCCAGTTCTATCTCCTGCCCAAGTCCCTGGTGAAACGCTGGCCGGGGCTGCGCAATGCCGCCTGGTGGCTGGAGGGCCGGCTGTTCGGGGCCCTGCTCGGCCTGGCCGAGCGCCTGCCGCCGGAGCGGTCCGGGCGGCTGCTGGCCGCGCTCTTTGGATGGCTCGGCCCCCACACCGCGAAAGCGGCCAAGGTGGATGCCAACCTGCGCTTCGTGTGCCCCGCGGCGGACGCGCGCCAGCGGCGGGCCATGGTCAAGCGCGTGTTTCGCCATCTCGGCCTGGCCACCGCCGAACTGCTCGCGGCGCCCCGGCTGCTCGCCGAGCGCGCCAGCCGGTTCGAGTTTGAGGTCGATCCGCGCAGCGCCGAGCTGCTGGCGCGGCGCCAGCCCGCACTCTGGGTCACCGCGCACCTCGGCGCCTGGCACCTCAACAACGCCCTGGTGCCGGAATACGGCCTCGAGGCCAGCTACCTCTACGCCCGCGAAGCCAACCCGCACCTGCACGACCTGTTCTACCGGCTGCGCAAGATTCCCGGCATCCACCTCTATCCCAACAGCGGCGGCCTGCTGCGCCTGCAGCGCGAGCTGAAGGCCGGACGCAACGTGGGCCTGTTGATCGACACCCGGCTCGACGAAGGCGAGCCCATCCCCCTGTTCGGCGTGCCCGCGCCCACCAATACCCTGGCCGCCCGGCTGGCGCTGCGCGCCGGCGTGCCCCTGGTCACCCTGTGGACCGAACGCCTGCCCGGCTGCCGCTACCGGGTGCACGTGGAAGCGCCGGTGGTGCCGCCCGCCGGCGTCGACGACGACGGCGCGCGCGCCCTCGCCATGACCGCCGAGATGAACCGCCGCTTCGAGTCCTGGATTCGCCGCGACCCCACCCAGTGGATGTGCCTCAAGCGGCGTTGGCCCAAGGCGGCGCAACCGGCTCCGGCCGCCGGCTGATCGCCGCCGGATGCCGGCGCAGATGCTACACTTGCGCGCCTCCCGTCGCCCTCGCCCAAGCTGCGCATGAGTTCCAGCCTGCACGCCGTCAACAAGCACCTGACCAAGCGGCTGGTCCGCCTGGCCTGCGCGGTCCTGCCGGAAGCCCGCGGCCACGTCCTGGAGCGCTGGCGGCGCGGGCGCGAGGAATTCTGGAAGTACCGCCGCTGCGACCAGGTGTTCGCCTCCTACGGCAAGAGCGGCCGCACCTGGGTGCGCGCCATGCTGTCGCGCTATTTCCAGCTCACCTGCGGCATCCCGGACAACATCCTGTTCGGCTTCGACAACTACCACCGCATCAACCCGGCGGTGCCGAAAATTTTCTTCACCCACGACAATTACCTGCGCACCTACACCGGCAACCTGGATTCCAAGCGCGATTTCTACGCCAAGGACACCATTCTCCTGGTGCGCCGCCCGCAGGACGTGGCCGTATCCCAGTTCTTCCAGTGGAAGCACCGCATGCGGCCCTACAAGAAGGCGCTCAACAACTATCCCGAACACGGCGCCGAGCTGTCCATCTTCGACTTCGTCATGCATCCCCATCAGGGCCTGCCCCACATCCTCGACTTCATGAACCTGTGGGCCCGCGAGCTGCCGAAAATCCGCCACTCGCTGCTGTTGCGCTACGAGGATCTGCGCGCCGCTCCCCAGCCGGAACTGAGCCGCCTGGTGGCCTTTCTGGGCAAGGCGCCCGATCCCGCGGCGATCGCCGCGGCGGTGGAGTTCGCCTCCGTCGAAAACCTGCGCAGGAAGGAGGAGACCAACTACTTCTGGCGCAGCGGCAGCCGCCTCAAGGCCGCGGATCCGGACAATCCCGATTCCTACAAGGTGCGCCGCGCCAAGGTGGGCGGCTACCGCGACTACTTCGACGACGACCAGCTCGCGCGCATCGACGCGCTGGTCGCCGCGCAGCTGGATCCCGCCTTCGGCTATGGCGCCCCAGGTACCGATGCCGCCGGCCGCAGTGCCTGAATTCGCGCGCCTCGCCTGGCACGCGGCGCGCGCGGCGCTGCCCGGCCCGGCCGACCGCCGCCGCGCCGCGGAGCGCTGGCTGCGCGGCTGGGCGGAATACCGCCGCCTGCGGCGCGCCGACTGGGTGCTGATGTCCTGGGGCAAGAGCGGCCGCACCTGGCTGCGGGTGATGCTGTCGCGGTTCTACCAGCTGCGCTGCAACCTGCCGGAATCCGAGCTGCTCGATTTCGACAACCTGCACCGCCGCAACCCGGCCGCGCCCCGGGTGTTCTTCACCCACAACAACTATCTGCGCGACTACACCGGCAACTGGCAGTCCAAGGCCCACTTCGCCGGCAAGCCCATGGTGCTGCTGGTGCGCGATCCCCGCGACGTCGCCGTGTCCCAGTATTTCCAGTGGCGCTTCCGCATGCAGCCGCGCAAGAAGCTGCTCAACGGCTATCCGCCGCACGGCACCCCAATCGAACTGTTCGATTTCGTGACCGATCCACAGGTCGGGCTGCCGCGGGTCATCGACTACTTCAACGACTGGGCGGCCTCGCGCGCCGAACTGAGCGCCCTGTTGCTGGTGCGCTACGAGGACATGCGCGCCGACCCCAGGCGCGAACTGGGCCGCATCCTGGCGTTCACCGGCACCCCCGGCACTCCGCAGGAGATCGCCGCCGCGGTCGAGTTCGCGGCCTACGACAACATGCAGCGGCTGGAGGCGAGCGGCTTTTTCCGCGCCAGCGGCGCCCGGGTGCGCGCCGCGGATGCCGGCAACCCGCAATCCTTCAAGGTGCGGCGCGCCAAGGTCGGCGGTTATCGGGACTATTTCGACGACGCCAAGTGCGCCGCCCTCGACGCCATGGTCAGGCGGCTCGACCCGCTGTTTGGCTATTGACCGGCGCCGCCCGATCGGGCCCGCCGGCGGAGGACGGCCAGCACAGGGCGAGCCGATAGCCGGGGATGTCCCCGACCCGCGCCCACTGCCAGCCGGCCACTGCGCCGGCCAGGGCGCGCTCGGTGCAGGGACAGTCCGCGTAGCCCGCGAGACCGACCCCGGTGGCCTTCAGCCAGGCCTCGCGCAGGGTCCAGATCTCGTGAAAGGCCGCGCGGCGCCGCGCCCCAGCCAGCGCTTCCAGCCGCTCGAGCTCCGCAGCCGAACAGAAGCGCCGCGCGAAGGCAGCAAGCCGCGGGCGCGGGCGAATCGCCTCCAGATCCACGCCCAGGGCAGCCGTCCGCCCGATGGCGCAGGCCACGCGGGTGCCGCTGTGCGACAGGCTGATCGCGAGCCTGGAGTCGGGCAGATACGGCTGGCCGCTGGCGCGGTGCGCGATCTTCCAGGCGTGCCGGGAATCGATCCAGGCCAGCGCCCGCCGCGCCAGCCGCCGCACCGCCAGCGCCCGGCGGCGCGCCTCGGGATGGCGATGGCGCGCGCCCGGCTCCCCTGCGTCGTGCCCGGCGGCGAGGTCATCCCCCGCGGCCGGCAGCTCGGCGAGCGGCGCGACCCACAGGCCGATGGCGCCACCGGCAAAGGTGCGCCAGGGCGCCAGTGGCGCCGGATTCACAGGCGCTGTACCCGCTTGCCGATCAGACGGTCGCGCGCCCGCCAGTACAGGGTGTCGGGATGGATCACCACGATGAAGACGCGCCGCAACCGGTCTTCCGGGCAGTCGATGGGGCGCACCGCATGCCAGGCGCGATCGGTGCGCCGGATCAGGGTCGACTGGTTGCCGATCGAGGGCGCCTCCTCGAGGCCGGCGAAGTCTTCCAGCGCCGGCGCCGAGTCGCAGCTCAGCCGGCCGCCGTCATCCAGGATGAGGGTGGAACCGCCCCATTCCGGCCGCCAGTCGTCGGCGTCGTTGAAATAGAACAGGTGCGAGCCGTACTCGCGCCGCGCATCGCAGTGCGGCGACACCGAGCAGCCGCTCGGCGTGTAGTGCCAGTGGAAGCGAAAGCTCGGCCGCCGCACGCCGAAGATGCGCATGATCTGCCGCCGGTAGGCCGGGCTGCGCAGCTCCTCGATGAAGGCCCGCCAGGGCGCGGCTACCGGCGTGTCCGGGGTGTACTCCAGGGAATAGCGGTCATGGGGCGCCTGTCCGGCCCGGCGCCGGTAGCCGAACTTGCGCTCGAACAAGTCCAGCGGCGGCAGGTTGGCGAGCAGCTCCCGGTAGCCGGACTCGGTGATCAGACCGGGCAGCGCCAGCCAGGGATAGGGGCGGACGCGGGCGAAGGCGGCGGCATCGACGGCGGCGAGGCGATCGGGATCCAGGTAGCGGAACTCAGGCGGCATGGGCGTACTTCTCGGCCAGTGCCAGGGCGTCGTGGCGGATGTGGTTGCGCGCCATCTCCTCGCGCAGCAGCGCCTCGCTGACGCTGCCGTTGGCCAGGCACTCGGCCAGCAGCGTGAAAAACAGCCGCTCCTGGGCCGGATCCGGATGGGGGGCGTAGCGGCCGAGCAGACCGTATTCGCCGAACAGCCCGGCGCGCAATCGGTTGAGCCGCGCCAGCAACGGCCGGTCCCTGAGCTTGTCGGCCGGTGTGAAATCCACCGGCAGGCCGGTCTTCCAGGGCTGGGTGCGGCGCTTGGTGTTGTGCAGCATCCGGGTTTGCGGCGTCAGGCGGTCGAAATCGTTCCACTCCGGCTCCAGCCAGCCGATGTTCTCCGGCGCCTCGTGGGCCAGCACCATCCAGTCCTTGTAGTCGCGCTTGAATTCGAACAGCTCGCCGAACTCGCGCTCGCAGTCCCAGTGGCGCAGCCGGGCGCAGTCGAGCAGCATCACGCTGGTGGCGACCTGGGCGAACTTGTCGGGGTGGTCCGAGCGATGGCGGCCCATCACCGCGGCGCCGCCCATGTCGCGGGTCAGCAGTTCGAGCACGTCCCCGACCGCGAACACGTCCGGGTCGATCACCAGCGCGCGGCCCCGGTAACCGGCCAGGCGGGGCGCCAGGAAGCGCAGCGGGGTGAAGGATTGCAGGTCGTCCATGCGCCAGATCCGGGTGGTGCCGCCGCGCAGGAACGGCTGGCCCTCGCGCGCCCACAGGAAGTCGTGATCGCGGACGTGGATGAATGCCACGGCGAAGCGCTGCGGATCGCTGGCGTTGCGCCGCAGCGCGTGGGCCGCCACCAGGGCGCCCAGCCACTGGCGGTCGTTGGTGTGGATGAACACCCGCAGCGGTTCGTCCGCCGCAGGCTGGGCCATCGCCGTCGCCGGTTCGCTCATGATTCCGCTCTCGTCACCCGCTTCATTTGAACAGCCCGCCGCGGTAGAGACGCCAGAAGAAGGCCCAACCATAGAGCAAGGGCCGCCGCCGCACCTTGTCCGGGATCAGCACCCGCTGCCCGGAGTGCCGCTCCAGCTTCCAGGCCAGGTAATCCAGGCCGCCGGCAAAGGTAAAGAAAGCCTTCACCAGCCGCAACAGGGCGCGGGTCTTGCCCAGCCCGGCGCGCAGCCGCCAGGCCAGCCGGGCGCGCCGCCGGGCACGGGCGCCGACCTCGGCGCTGTAGTGCAGCCCGGAATCGGCCTCCCAGAGCCGGAAATCGAAAGGCAGACGCGCAGCGATGCGGCGGATCAACCGCGCATAGTGCTCCCGGCCCCAGGCCGTCACCTCCGCGGGGCGGGTGCCCGCTTCGGCGCGCAATTCGGTGCCGTAGCTCGCCGCCAGGGCCAGCTCCCAGAGTGACGCGACCGAAGCCGCCGGCGGCGCCAGCGGCAGCGCGCGGCCGAGCAGGGTGGCCGCGGCCCGCTCCTGCAGGCGCGCCAGCCGCGCCGCGGTCGCCGCATCCCGCGCCTCGACCACCGCCAGCGGCTGGCAGAAGCGGCCCCAGAAGTAACTCTCGAAACTGCCCGGACCCAGCCGCCGCTCGAACTCTGCCAGGGTCAGGGTGGCGTACTTGCAGCGCAGGGTGCGCCCACCGTCCGGCGCTTCCAGGTAATAGACGTTGGGCGGCAGCAGCCGGTTGGCGATCGCCTGCCAGGCCGGCAGCCCGGCGCCGCGATAACCGTCGAGCAGCACATAGAGATCGACCAGGCCGTCGTGCACGTCGCCGCTTCGCAGGCAGGAGCCGTAGAGCAGCACGGCGCGGATCCCCGGACCGTGGCGCGCCCGCAATCGATCCAGCAGCGGCGCCAGGGCGCGGCGAAAATCGGTGCCCCCGGGAGCCGGCCCCGCGGCGCCGCTCACAGGCGCAGAAACCGCAGCGGGCCGGCGGCGTCGATCGCCATGGGCCCGGAGAGGTGCAGGATCTCGCCGTCGAGATTGCAGGCGCCGTCGAATTCCAGCCGCAGCCGCGCGCCCCGATGGCTGTGATACCCGTGCGCGGCGCTGGCGCCGGCGCCCGGCCGGCCGCGCAGCAGGCCGGGAAGCCGGCGCAGCAACCCGCGGGCGTCGGCCTCGACCAGGCTGAGCGCCAGGGGCCCGGGCTCCCGCCCCCAGAACGGCCGGAGGCCGAGAAACAGCCGCTCCAGGGTGCTCACCGCCAGGATCCGGGCGTCGAATTCGCGCCGCTCGCCGCCATCGATCGCCAGCGCCAACGGCTGCGTCTGCCCAAACCCGGGTTCCCCGCGCGCCAGGCCCCAGAGGCCGCGCGCCAGGCTCAGGCCCAGGCTGAGGTCGTCGCGCAGCCCCCGCGCGTGCAGGGCGCGATGCGCGTATTCGGTGCCGGCCATGATCAGCCCGGCGCCGAGGAACATCCCGTAGCGCCGGGGTTCCCCCCGGATCTCCACCCGCAGCACGGCGCGCTCCACCACCGCCCCGCCGCCCGGCGCGTCGATCCAGCCCAGCAGGCGGCGCAGCGCGGCGCGCAGCGAACCGCGAATGCCCACATCGCCGGCGGTCATGTTGGCGGTGCCCCCGGGCAGCAGGGCCAGCAGCGGGCAGCGCTGCGCGGGGCAGGTCTCCAGCAGCGCGGCGAACACCGCGGCGGCGGTGCCGTCGCCGCCGTTGACCACCAGCAGTTCGGGGGGTTGCGCGGCCAGTTCGGCGCAGACCGCCGGCAATTCACCGGCCGACCCGGTGATGAAGTGGCGCACCCGGGAGCGGGCCGCCAGAGCCGCCGCGACCGCCGCAAACCGATCGCGGTTGTGGCCGCTGCGCGGATTGCTGATCACCGCGATCACCGGTGGGGCGCGCCGCGGGCCGGGCGGCGGCTCAGCGCCCGCCGGGCCCGGCGCCGTCCCGCGCGGCCGCGCCGTGCGCCGCCGGGGGCCCGTAACCGAAGCAGGGATGGAGCCGTTCGGCGACCAGGGCATCGATGCGCGCCACCTCTGCGTCGGTGCAGTAATCCCGGTAACCGCCCACCTTGGCGCGGCGCACCTTGTAGCTGTCGGGGTTGTCGCGGTCGCGCGGCCGCAACCGGCCGCCCAACCAGCGCCCCGGGCCGCTGGCGCTGCGCTGCTCGCGCGCCTTCATCTGCTCGTAGGAGGCGTAGGCCACCGCGTCGCCCACCAGCTGCTCGTCGGCCGGCACGCCCATGAATTCGAGCAGCGCGCGCAACCGGTTTTCCGGATCGCGGCGCAGGTCCTCGTAGCGCAGCAGGTGCAGGCGGGGGATGCGCGGCAGCTCCGCGGCCCAGCGGTTGAGAAACCCGATGACGTCGGCGAGGCTGCCGCCGTGGTCGCTGAGCAGGTAGTCGGCGACCCCGATCGCGGAATCCGCCGGGGGATAGTCGTTGATCTTTTTCTTGTCCGGTTTCATGCGGAACTTCCACTGGAAGTAGTTCGATACCGAGACATCGCGCGGATCGCGCACCAGCAGCACCACGGGTTTGTCGTAGAAGGGCGCCTTGGAGTCCGGCGCCCCGGTAAAGTCCTTGATGTAGTTGTCGTGGGTGAAAAAGATCCTGGGCACCCGGGGGTCGAGGCAGTGGAAATTGTCGAACCCGAGCACCAGGTCCGGGGGCAGCCCGTACCGCCTGCGGAACACCTCCGACAGCATCACCCGCAGCCAGGTGCGCCCGCTCTTGCCGAACGACACCACGGCGAGGTCGCACCGGCGCAGGCTGTGGTACTGCTCCTCGCCCCGCAGCCGCCGCTCCGCCGCCAGCCGCGCGCCCTCGTCGAGCCCGCGCAGCCGCCAGCGCAACAGGCGCCGCGCGCCCTTCTTGGCCAGCGTGCGCCGCAATTGCCGGAGTCGGGACAGCAGGGCTCTCATGCAGGGTTCCCGTCGCTCGCCCGCCGTCGACCGGTGGCCGGATTGGGTGCGGAGCGACCGCTCAGGGTCGGAGTGCCGGAAAAATTCACCGGCGCTCAGGCGGCCCGCGCCAGCACTTCGAAGGCGTCGGACCGCAGGTGGCCGCGTTCGATCTCCGCGCGCAGCAGGGCCTCGTCGACCACGCCCCGGGCGAGGCATTCGCCCAGCAGACCGAAAAAGAACCGCTCCTGGGCCGGATCCGGATGGGGCCGATAGCGGCCGGCGAAGCGGTAGTCTCCAAACAGCGCCCGCCGCGCCCGCCGCAGCCAGTGCCGGGGCGGAAACAGGCGAAAGCTGTCCGCCGGGCGGAAGTCCACCGGCAGGCCGGTCTTCCAGGGCTGGGTCCAGCGCTTGGTGTTGTGCAGCAGGCGGGTGGCGGGGGTGAGGCGGTCGAAATCGTTCCACTCCGGCTCCAGCGGGCCGATGGTGGCGGGATCTTCCAGCCGCAGGCCGATCCAGTCCATGTAGTCGCGCTCGCCGCGGAACAGGGCGCCGAAATCCCGCTCCAGGTTCCAGTGGCGCAGCCTTTCGCAGTCGAGCAGCATCACGCTGGAGGCGAAGGCCCCGCCCCGGCCCTTGCGGCCGGTTTTGGCGCGGCAGAGGATGGCCCTGCCGCCCATGTCCCGCGACAGCAGCTCCCAGACGTCGCCCTGGGCGAACACGTCCGGATCGATCACCAGGGCGCGGCCCCGATATCCCATCAGCTCCGGGGGGGCGAAGCGCAGCGGCGTGAACGACTGCAGGTCGTCGTTGCGCCACGCCCGCCACTCGCGGTCGCGCAGGAACCGCTGCCCCTCCCGCTCCCGCAGGCAGGGAAAGTCGGCGGCCCGGAGGATGTGAACCGCAAAGCGCTCGCTGTGGCGGGAATTGCGCCGCAGCGCATACCCGGCCACCAGGGCGCCCAGCCACTGGCGGTGGTTGGCCTGGATGAAAACACCGTACTGCATCGCCGTTCGATTCCGCCCGGGGTCGAAACTTTTCGGGCCGAATGGTAGCAGCTTGCGGGGCGCGCCGGGATGCCGGCCGACTCAGCCGCGCGGACCCAGGATGAGCCAGATCAGCAACCCGAGCACCGGCAGCAGCAGGATCAGCACGATCCAGGCCACCTTGGCCCCGGTGCCGGCACCGCTCTGGACCACGTTGACAATGGCCCAGACGTCGGCGATGAGAACGATCAGGCCGAGCAGGCCTCCCATTTCGATACCCATGGAGCAACTCCAGATCCGAGATGAACCGGGCGCGATGTCCGGCCCCCAAGGTACCAGATCCGCGGCGCCGGAGCGCCATCCCCGCGCGGCGCTCGGCAAGCCGCGGGTCACTCGCGATCCAGCCAGCGGTGCTCCAGCAGCCGCAGCTTGCCGGTCACCGCCAACAGAAAGGCGGTCGACCAGGCGAACAGAATCCAGCCGTTGGCGCCCTCGATCGCGCTCACCAGCCGCCAGCGCGGCGTCAGCACCAGATCGCCGAAACCCAGGGTGGTGAAACAGGCGGTGGAAAAATAGAGCGCCTCCTCCAGCGCGTCCATTTCGCCGATCCCCAGGTACAGGAGCGCATACAGCCAGATTTCGATGCAGTGCAGCAGAAAAATGCCGAACACCACCAGCAGGATGGCCGTCATTTGACGGAAGTGGCTGGCGTGGGGCCGCAACCGGTGACCGTGGCGGTTCATCAGCCAGCTGAGCGCAAACAGCCCCCAGAAGTGCACCAGTACGGTGGCCGCCACCAGGGCGCCACCGATGGCGAGATTGAACTGCAACTGAGTTTCGAACCCGGGCATTCGGAGCGTCCTCAACCTGTCCGGAGCGGATACCGGAAACCGCTGCCCGGCGCGGAACCTGCCGCCGCGCGGCGCCGGGGCCCGGGGATCAATGCAACCGGGTGCCGGTCTCGGGGCCCCCCGACAGCACCAGCCCGCGCACCGGCCCCGCCTGGTGGATCACCATGCGGTAGGCGCCTTCCTCGAAGACGAAACCGTTGGTGGCCAGGAGCAGCGCATCGGGTTGGGCCCGGGTCCATTCGTAGCAACTGAGCAGCGCCAGTTCGCCCCAATGGAGGATGCGCTCGATCCGGTATTCGAGTCGCGGGCAGTTCGGGTTGCCGAGAATGCCGGCCCAACTGTCCAGCACCGCACGGTACTCGTACAACGGCCGGGCCCCGGGGTGCGCACACAGCAGCGGCCGGCGGCGCGCCCAGAGGCGCTCCATCGCCTCGCGATCGCGGTCGCGGAATGCCTGGTAGAAGGCGTCGTTGGCGGCGCGCAACAGGGATTCATCGGCCATGCTTCAATCCACCGCCAGCGCGCGCCGCCGGCGCGCCGCGAGCCAGTCCTCCAGCAGCCAGCGGAAGCCGTGCGCCACCGCCGCCAGGCGGATCCGCTCGCGGTTCTGCCCCAACTGCAGCCGCCGCGCGGCAATGCCGCCGGCGTCGGCTCTGGCCATCCAGACCGTACCCACGGGTTTCTCCACCGTGCCGCCCGCGGGCCCCGCGATGCCCGTAAAGCTCAGGGCGAGATCCGCGCCGAGGCGATCGCGGGCAGCGGCCGCCATCTGCAGCGCCACGGCCTCGGAGACCGCGCCGTGCGCGGCCAGGGCGGCCGGGTCGACGCCGAGCAGCCGCTCCTTGACCGAGTTGGCGTAAGACACCACGCCGCCGACGAAATAGGCCGAAGACCCCGCGGCATCGGTGATCAGCTTGGCGGCGAGCCCGCCGGTGCAGGATTCCGCCAAGGCCAGGGTCTGGCTGGTTTCGCGCAGGAATTGCCCAATCAGTTCGACGGTGGAAGCGGACGAAAAGTCCAGGATGCAGTCGCCCAGTTGCGCGTCGGCGAAGCGGCGCAGGGCGGCGGCGCGTTCGGCGTCCGGCCGATAGAGTTTCACCTCGATCTCGGGAAACGCCTGGCGGAAGCTCACCGGCCCCCAGACTCGCGACCAGGGTTCCAGGCGCTCGGCGAGGCGCGATTCGCCGAGGCCGAGAAAGCGGATGAAGAGATCGGCCCCCGGCGCCTCGCGGCGCGGGGCGATCGCATCCAGATGGGCGAGCAGCATGGGCTGCAACTCGCGCGGCGGCCCGGGCAGGGCGACCAGGGTCTTGCGCCGGCCATCGAGCAGCAGATCCAGGCTGAAGCCGGGCGCGGTGCCCTGCGCATTGGGCAGCACGACGGCGCCCTCGGGAAACAGCGCCTGCTTGCGGTTGTTGGCCCCGGGCTCGAGATGGTTGCGCCGAAACAGCGCGCAGATCGCCTGCCAGCTCGCCTCGTCGAAGCGCAGTCCCACCCCGGCGATCTCGGCCACCACCGCGGTGGTGAGATCGTCGTCGGTGGGCCCCAGGCCGCCGCTCATGAACAGGTAGTCGGCGCGCTCCAGGGCGGTGCGGATGGCGAAGGCCAGATCCTCGCGGCGGTCGCCCGCGGTCAGCATCAGCTGGATCCGAAAGCCGCGCTCGCCCAGGGTGCGGGCCAGAAAATGATTGTTGGTATCGAAGATCTCGCCGCGCAGCACCTCCTCACCGGTGCTGAGCAGGCAGGCGGTGGGGCCGGCGGCCGTCATCGGCCCGCCCCCATGGCGCGCGGCGGCGCCAGGACGAGTTCGAAGAAGCTGTCGAGCACACCCAGGGTCAGGCCCCAGATGACGTGCTCGCCAAAGCGAATCCCGGGGAAAGTGGCCGGCACGCCGCCGATGGGATACTCCAGCTCGGTGGCGGCCTGATCGGCGCGCAGGTGGCCGAGCGGCACCCAGAACACCTCCGCCACCTCCTGGGGGAGGCGCGGACTGGCCAGGTGCTGGACGCCGCCGCCCAGGTAGTACACGAAGGGCGACAGGGTCAGCTCCGCCTGGGGCCGGCTGACCGCGCGCGCCGGCAGCGCGCCGACCCGATGCCCGGCCTCCAGGCGCAGGCCGACCTCCTCCCAGGTCTCGCGCTCGGCCACCGCCGGGGCATCGGCATCGCCCGGGCCGGCGCGGCCGCCCGGAAAGGCCACCTGCCCCGACCAGGGATCCCCGCTGCGCTCGGCGCGGCGGATGAAGCACACCTCCAGGCCGGCATCGCCCTCGGCCAGGATCACGGCCACCGCGGCCTGGGACGGCGCGGCCTCGAAGGGCGCGACGCGCCGGCGCTGGCCGCGCAGGGCGCGGCGGATCTGATCGATGCTCAACATCATGGGAACCCCATCTCCCGGAAGTGTGTGCCGCCGCGACGCCCGTTGCGCGGGCGCCGACCGGCCCGATGGTAGCGCCGGGATTGCCGCCTGGCCAAGGCGCCGGCACTCACCGGGCCAGCACACCCCGTGCCAGCAACTGCTCGATGCGCTGCTCGTCGTAACCGGCTTCGGCCAGAATCTCGGCACCCTGGGCGCCGAGCTCCGGACCCAGCCGCGCGGGCACCTTGGGTGCATCGCGCAGCCAGAAGGGACTGTTGACCGCCCGGCGGCGGCCGTGGGTGTGGCCCTCCACTTCGACCAGCATGTCGTTGAGCAGCGCCTGGGGATCGTCCACCACCTCCTCCATGGTCGCCACCAGGCTGAAGGTCACCCCCTGGGCGAGGAGTCGCGGGCTCCACTCCGCATAGGTGTGGGTGCGGAACACCTCATCGAGAATGGCCGCCAGGGCCTTGGCATTGGCGTGGCGCGCGGTCTTTTCGGCAAACCTGGGATCTTCCAGCAGATCCGGGCGCTCGATGGCGGTCACGAAGGCCGGCCAGTTCTTGTCCTCCTGCAGCACGATGATCGACAGCCAGCGATCGTCCCGGGTGCGGTACTGATTGAGCAGCGCGTTGCGCGGCGCCACCCGGCTCGAGCGCTGAAAGGGCGCGGTGCCGGCCAACACCCCGGCGAGCATGGCCGACGCCGCCCACAGCCCGTTGGCCATCAGGCTGGTCGACACCTTGGTGCCCAGCCCGGTGCGCTCGCGGCGGTAGAGTGCCGTCATGACGCCCGCAAACATGGTCATGGCGCTGGGGTGATCGCCCATGGCCGCGGCCGGCAGCGTCGGATCCGCCTCGGCGGTGCGCACCACGTCCATCAGCCCGGTGCGCGCCCAGTAGGCGTTGCCGTCGAAGCCCGGCTTGTCGGCATCCGGACCCTGCTCCCCATATCCCGTGATCTGGCCGTAGATCAGCCGCGGATTCTCGGCCTGCAGGTCCTCGTAGGTGATCTGCAGTTTGGCGAGCACCCGGGGTGGGAAATTGGTGACCAGCACATCCGCGCCGCGGACCAGCGCGCGCAGCGCCTCGCGCCCGTCCGGATCCTTCAGATCCAGGGCGATGCTGCGCTTGTTGCGGTTGTCCTGCTGCCACATGTAGGCGAAATCGAGCGGCATGAACGGCGGCGAGTTATGGGCGTGGCGGAAGGGGTCGCCGAGCCCCGGCGCCTCGACCTTGATGACGTCGGCGCCGAAGTCGGCCATCACCGCCGTGCTGCCGGGTCCGAATACGAAAGTCGCCAGTTCGATCACTCTGAGGCCGGCCAGCAAGGGCTGCTGTGGTGTCATGGGAAGGGCTCCGGGTTGTTGGTGTTATCGCTCCCCCGATCATACCTGCCGCCGCGCCGGTCCGGGCAGGCAGACCAGGGGAAGCGTGGCCGGCATCCCGGGGCTGCGCCGGCGGTTGGCGGACGCTCCCCCATACCCGGTGCCTGCCCTCATCGGGCAGTTGATGCCGCGCCCGGATACCGCGGCGCACCGCACATGGCTTTCTATCCCTGCGCCATTGCTCGGGAGTTGCGCCCCCGCCGCCACACCATCCGGTACAAGCCCGGCAGTACCAACAGGGTCAACAGTGTCGACGAAACGATGCCGCCGATCACCACCGTGGCCAGCGGGCGCTGCACCTCGCTGCCGATGCCGGTGTTGAGCGCCATGGGCACGAAGCCCAGGCTCGCCACCAGCGCCGTCATCAGCACGGGGCGCAGGCGGGTCAGCGCACCCCGGGTGATTGCGTCATCCAGCGGCACGCCCTCATGGCGCAGCGACCGGATGAAGCTCACCATCACCAGGCCGTTGAGCACCGCCACCCCGGACAGGGCGATGAAGCCCACCGCGGCGGAGATGGACAGCGGAATGCCGCGCGCCCACAGCGCCAGCACCCCGCCGGTCAGCGCCAGCGGCACGCCGCTGAAGATCACCAGCGCGTCGCGCACCGAGCCCAGCGCCAGCCACAGCAGGCCCAGGATCAGCGCCAGGGTGACCGGCACCACGATCGCCAGGCGCTGCGCTGCGGACTCAAGCTGCTCGAAGGTGCCGCCGTAGTCGAGCCAGTAGCCGGGCGGCACCTCGACCTGCGTGCCCATGCGCTGCTGCACCTCGGCGATGAAGGAGCCCAGGTCCCGCCCGCGCACGTTGGCGGTGACCACCACGCGGCGCTTGCCCTGCTCGCGGTTGATGGCGTTCGGTCCCAGGCCGAGTTCGACCTGCGCGAGTTCCCCCAGCGGCACATAGCCGCCGCCGGGCAGCATCACCGGCAGGCGCGCCATGGCGCGGGCATCGCTGCGCAGGGGTTCCGGCAGGCGCACCACGATGTCGCTGCGCCGGTCGCCCTCGTAAATCAGGCCGGCGGTTTCGCCGCCGTAGGCGGCGGCGACCAGGTCCTGAAGATCGGCCACATTCAGGCCATGGCGGGCCAGCACCTCGCGCCGCGGGGTGACGGTGAGGATCGGCAGGCCGGTGGTCTGCTCGGTCTTGACGTCCGCCGCGCCGGGCACGCTGCCGAGCACCGTTTCGATCTGCGCGGCGACGGTGTTCAGGGTATCCAGATCGTCGCCGTAGACCTTCACCGCCACGTCCGCGCGCACGCCGGAGATCAGCTCGTTGAAGCGCATCTGGATCGGCTGCGTGAACTCGTAGTTGTTGCCGGGCACGCCGGCGGCCAGGCGCTCCAGGTCCTCGACCACCTCGGCCTTGGGCTTGCCCGGATCCGGCCAGTCCCCGCGCGCCTTGAGGATGACGAAGGTGTCGGCGACGTTGGGCGGCATGGGGTCGGTGGCGATCTCGGCGGTGCCGATCTTGGTGAAGACGCGCTCGACCTCGGGCGCGGTCTTGAGCGTCGCCTCGAGCTGCTCCTGCATCCGTACCGCCTGGGTCAGGCTGGTGCCGGGGATGCGCAGCGCGTGCAGCGCGATGTCGCCTTCGTCCAGGCTCGGGATGAACTCCGAGCCCATGCGCGTGGCGAGCCAGGCGCAGGTCAGGACCAGGCCGAGCGCGAGCGCCAGCAACACAAAACGCGCCCGCAGCGCCAGCGCCAGCAGCGGCGCGTAGCCGCGTCTTGCGATGCGCATCAGCGCGTTGTCGTGCGCCGCCACCGGGCCGCGAAAGGCCAGCGCCACCGCCGCCGGCACGAAGGTCAGCGACAGCACCAGCGCGGCGGTCAGCGCGGTGACCACGGTGATCGCCATCGGGTGGAACATTTTTCCTTCCACGCCGGTGAGCGCGAAGATCGGCAGGTACACGGCGGTGATGATGCCGACACCGAACAGCGAGGGCCGGATCACCTCGTTGGTGGCCTCGAACACCACCTTGAGCCGCTCGCGCTCGCCCAGCGTCCGGTTGCCGGCGGTGGCCAGCCCCAGCCGGCGCAGGCAGTTCTCGACGATGATCACCGCGCCGTCCACGATCAGCCCGAAATCGAGCGCGCCCAGGCTCATCAGGTTGGCCGAGGTGCGCGACTGCACCATGCCGGTGAAGGTCATCAGCATGGCGAGCGGAATCACTGCCGCAGTGAGCAGTGCGGCGCGCACATTGCCCAGCAGCAGGAACAGCACCACCACGACCAGCAGCGCGCCTTCGAGCAGGTTCTTCTCGACCGTGGCCAGCGTCTTGTCGACCAGCGTGGTGCGGTCGTAGACCACGTTCACGGTGATGCCCGGCGGCAGGCTGCGCCGGGCCTGGTCGAGCCTGGCGGCGACTGCCCGCGACACCGCGCGGCTGTTCTCGCCGACCAGCATGAAGGCCGTGCCCAGCACCACCTCGCGGCCGTTCTGGGTGGCCGCGCCGGTGCGCAGCTCCGGGCCGATGGTGAGTTGCGCCACGTCGCTGACGCGCACCGGCGCGCCGCCGCGCTGCGCCACCACGATGCGGCCCAGGTCCTCCAGCGTGCCCGCCTGCCCGGGCACGCGCAGCAGCTGCTGCTGGCCGTTGTGCTCGATGTAGCCGGCGCCGCGGTTGGCGTTGTTGGCCTGCACCGCGCGCACCAGGTCGGCGAAACCGACGCCATAGGCCAGCAGGCGCCCCGGATCGGGCAGGATCTGGAACTGCCGGGCGAAGCCGCCGATGCTGTTGATCTCCACCACGCCCGGCACCTGCAGCAGCTGCGGGCGCAGGATCCAGTCCTGCGCCTGGCGCAGGTCGGTCGGCGTGATGGGCGAGCCGTCGGCGCTGCGCGCGCCGGGCGCTGAGTCCACCGTCCACATGAAGATCTCGCCAAGGCCGGTGGCGATCGGCCCGAGCTCCGGCTCCAGGCCGGCCGGCAACTGCGACTGGACCGCCCGCAGGCGCTCGGCGACCAGCTGGCGCGCGAAGTAGATGTCGGTGCCGTCGTCGAACACCACCGTCACCTGCGACAGCCCATAGCGCGACACCGAGCGCGTGTAGGCGAGGCGCGGCAGCCCGGCCATGGCGGTTTCCACGGCAAAGGTCACGCGCTGCTCGGCTTCCAGCGGCGTGTAGCCGGGCGCCTGGGTGTTGATTTGCACCTGCACGTTGGTGATGTCCGGCACGGCGTCGATCGGCAGGCGCTGGAAACTCCACACGCCAAGGCCGGCCAGCGCCAGCACCAGCACCAGCATCAGGCCGCGGCGGTGGATGGAAAAACGCAGCAGTGCTTCGAGCATGGGATGGGCCTTAGAGGACGATGCCGACGCGCCGCAGCAGCGCCAGCATCAAAAAATAGGAAAGCGCCGTGAGTACGCTGGCGACCAGCAGGGCCGGGTAGAAGCCGACGCCGCGGCGCAGCAGCACCGGCAGGCTCACGAACAGCACCAGCGACGGCAGCACCAGCCAGAAGATGCCGACCGACAGGCGCGCGATGCGCTGCGGGTCGTGCGTGTCGTGCCACAGCCAGATCATCGCCAGCACCGACACCAGCGGCAGCGAGGCCAGCAGCGCGCCGACCCAGCTCAGGCGCCGGGCGGCTTCCGAAATCGCCACCACCAGCGCCGCCGACACCGCGTACTTGACGAGCGTTTCCATGGCCGGCTCAGTGGTCGTGCGAGGCGCCCGACTTTTCGATGTCGGCCTTGATCAGGTAGCTGTTCTCGCTGACGTACTCGGTGCCCGGCTTGAGGCCGCCGAGCACCTCCACGTACTCGCCATCGCTGCGGCCGAGGTCCAGCATGCGCACCTCGTAGGTCTCGCCCACGCGCGCGAACACCACGGTGAAATCCCGAAACGCCTGCAAGCCGGAAGCCCTCACCGCCAGCGGCACCTGCGCGCCACCGACCATGACCTCGGCGTTGACGTACAGGCCGGGCGTCCAGCCGCCGTCGCCGGCATCGAAACTGGCCCACACCGTCAGCGCCTGGTTGGCCGCGCCGGCGGCGGGGGCGATGCGGGTGATGGTGCCGCGCGTCGTGCGCTCGCCGTCCACGCTCGTCAGGCGCAGGTCCTGGCCCACGCGAATGCGCGCCAGGTCGCGCGGAAACACCGCCAGCTCGGCCCACGGCTGCGCTAGATCGCTGACCGTGAACAGCGGCGCCGCGCCGGCCTGCTCGCCGGGGTTGGTCATGCGCGCCGTGACGACCCCGCCGATCGGCGCCGTCACCGCGTACACCTGAAGGGAATCGTCGGATTCCACCCGCGCCAGCACCTCGCCGGCGCGCACGGGCTCACCCACGGTCTTGCTCACGTGCCTGACCACGCCGGGAAAGCGCGCGCCCACGTTGCGCACCGCGTCCGGGTTGATGGCGACCTGCCCGTACAGCGGCAGCACGTCGCGGATCAGGCGCGGGCCGGCGGTTTCCACCCCGATGCCGGCGGCCCTGGCGCTTTCCGCGGTGATGGTGACGCGGCCCTCGTAGCTCGCATACGTCCAGCGATGGGTCTTGCCCTCGAACTGCGCCTGCACGGTCACATCGAAGGAATGCGGTTCGGTCACCACGCCGTCGCCGCGCAGAAAATCGTCGCGCGGCGCAAAGCGGAACAGGTTCTTTTCGCCATCCAGACGGGTGAGCTCGACCGTCAGCTGCACGGTCTCCGGCGCCACGGGCTGGCCCTGGTGCGTCACCCAGGCGCGGTACTCCGGCGGCACGCCGTCTTCGAAGATCGCGAGTTCCACCACGAAGTCGCCGTCGGTGAGCAGGCGGCCGTTGTGCGGGCCCTTGGGCACTTCCTGGGCCGCGGCATCGCCGGCATGGGGGTCGGCGGGTGTCTGCGGGTCGCCGCAGCCGACCAGCCCCAGGATCAGCGCCAACCCTGCCGCCACATTGAAAATCGACCTGTTCATGGGTGCTCCTGCAAGCTTTGGGTGGCGACGGCCTCGCCGGTCAGGCGCTCGATTTCGGCCTGAAAAACCTGGGCGTTGACCGCGGCCTCGATGAGGCTGCGGCGGATGGTCAGGAAATCGCGCTGCGCCTCCACCCACTCGAGGTAGCCGTAGCGGCCGCGCTCGTAGGCGTAGCGCGTGTCCTCGAGCGCGCCCTGCATTTCGGGCAGCACCGTGCGCCGCAGCAGCTCGGTTTCGGTGATGGCGTGCCGCAGCTCCTGGTACAGCTCGAACAACTGCGCCCTGGCGCGCACGCGGGCCGCCTCGTGCCGGGCCCCGGTCAGACCCCGGAGCGCGTCGGCTTCGGCGATCGCCGGCGCGGCCTGGCGGCCGGCGCCGAGCGGCAGGGAAAAGCCCAGCACCAGCGCCTGATCGCCGGTGGCTTCCAGGTGTCGCAGGCCGCCGGATACGGTGATATCGGCGCGCCGCCGGGCCTGCGCCAGGCGCAGCTCGGCATCGCGCAGCCGCGCCTCGCTGGCAAAGCGCACGAAGTCCGGGTTGCGGTCGAGTCGCGCCAGCAGGTCCTCGAACGGCACCGGTCGGGGCAGGGCGTACAGATCGGCCGTGACGCTGCCAAACCGCGCCCTGTCGTCGCCCCACAGGGCCGCCAGCTTGCGCCGTGAGCTGCGCAGTTCGTGCTCGGCGTGCTCCTGCGCCACCTCGGCGCGCGCCAGGGTGATACGGGCGCGGCGCAGCTCGGCCTGCGGCGCCTTGGCGGCCTGCACGCGCAGGCTGACGGCCGCGACCGTTTCCCGCGCCAGCGCGGTGGCCTGCCGGGTCAGGGCGAGCTGTTCCTGGTCGCCGGCCACATGAATGAACCGCCGCGTGACCTCGGCCAGCACGTCCAGTTGCGCCGCCTGCTCGGCGACGGTGATCAGCTCGCGCCCCGCCTGCGCGGCGCCGACACGCGCCGCGCGCTTGCCGCCGAGTTCGACCACCTGCGAGAGGGCGAACGTGCTCTCGGCCGCATCGAAACGGCGGTGCTCGCCGTTGCCGGGCGCGTTCTCGATACCGACACTCAGCGTCGGCGCCGGACGCAGGCCGGCGGCGACGGTACGGGCTTCCTGCGCCCGCAGCTCGAAGGCAAACCCGGCGAGGTCCGGATTGCCGGCCAGAGCTGCCTGAATGGCCTGGCGCAGTGTCAGCGGGGCGCTTGCGGACAACGCCGGCGCAGCGAGCAGCGCCAGCGCACAGCAGCAGGCGCAAAACACCCGTGTAACCAGGGGATCCACGGCAATCTCCCGAAAAGCTCGGCCTGCAGGCCGACAAATGTCCTCATCGAGCCGCTGCGCCAAATCCGGCACAGGGCGCGAAACCTCGGGTCAGTGGGAGATCAGCGGGGCGGGCCGCACAATGGCGGGCGCAGAAATGGCAGAGGAGACGGGATGAAACGAGCAACCCGGGGCATCGGGGATCCCCGGGGTATGCTCGGCAGGATCAGCAGGACCGCGGCGGCAAGCAGGAAGAGCGGCAACTGCCCCTCGCCCTTGCCTTTCGCGATCAGCTCCCCCAGGACCATGACCTCGACATCACTGTGCCCCTGGTCCGGGGTGAATTCGCCGTGATGCTGCCCCACTTCAAACAGATGCAGGCCGGCGGGCGGCTGTGCGCCATCGAGACACAGATGCAGATGGGCTCCGCTCACCGGACCGACCAGCAACGCCGCAAACAGCAGCGCCAGAATACAAACCTGAAGTCGGTGACCGCGGATCATGAGTGCAGTCTAGCAGCGGTGGCGGCGGGCTTGGAAGCACCTGCACCGCAGCCCCAACAGGAGCGCCAGCACCCCGAGGTAGACCAGAGGCTCGCGTACATCGGCCTTGACCAGCCACAGGAAATGCAGCGCGCCGAGCAGGGCGGCCGGGTAGACGAGCCGGTGCAGGCGCCGCCAGCGCGAGCCCAGGCGGCGCTGCCAGCCGCGGGTGGAGGTGATCGCCAGGGGCACGAGCAGCAGCCAGGCGGCGAATCCCAGGGTGATGTAGGTGCGCTCCACCAGATCCTCCGCGAGCAACGCCGCCGACCACTCGAGATCGAAGGTCAGATAGATGGCGAAGTGCAGACAGATCCAGAAGAACGCCCACAGGCCCAGCAGGCGGCGCACGCGCAGCGCCTCGCCGCGCCCGCTCCAGCGCCGCAGCGGGGTGAGCGCCAGGGTGGCGAGCAGCAGGCGCAGGCCCCAGTCGCCGCTATAGTGTTCGAGAAACTCGACCGGATTGGCACCCAGTCCGCCGCCCGCCACCCGCCACGCCAGCCACAGCAACGGGCCGCCGGCGAGCAGCCAGACGGCCAGCCGCCAGGCGAGCAGCGTCCCGCCGCGCACCTCAGTAGTACCGCGTCAGATCCATCCCGGCATACAGGGAGGCGACCTCCGGATAGCCGTTGAACATCAGGGTATCGCGCTTCCACAGCTCGCCCAGGCGGCGTTCGCGGCGCTGCGACCAGCGCGGGTGATCGACCGCGGGGTTGACGTTGGCGTAGAAGCCGTACTCGCGCGGCGCCAGGGTCTGCCAGGTGGTCGCCGGCCGGCGCTCGGTGAAGCGGATGGCGACGATCGACTTGATGCTCTTGAAGCCGTATTTCCAGGGCATGGTCAGGCGCAGCGGCGCGCCGTTCTGGTTGGGCAGCACCCGGCCGTACATGCCCACCGACAGGAACGCCAGCGGGTGCATGGCCTCGTCGAGGCGCAGCCCCTCGCGGTAGGGCCAGTCGAGCACCCCGGCGCGGGTCAGCGGCATCTGCGCGGGGTCGTACAGAGTCTCGAAGGCCACGTATTTGGCATTGCCGGTGGGCCGGAAGCGCTGCAGGAAGCGGCCCAGGGGAAACCCCACCCAGGGCACCACGATGCTCCAGGCCTCCACGCAGCGGTGGCGGTAGATGCGCTCCTCCAGGCCGTGCAGCAGCTCCTCGATGCCAACCGTGCCCGGCGCCGCGCATTCGCCCTCGACGCGCACCGTCCAGGGCCTGATGCGCAGGCTCTGGGCGTTGCGCGCCGGATCGTCCTTGCCGGTGCCGAATTCGTAGTAGTTGTTGTAGGTGCTGACCGTCTCATAGTCGGTCGGCGCCTCGCCCCCGGCCAGTTCGCTGCGCGCGCCGACCACCAGTTCCGCCGGCTGGCGGACCGCAGCGCGGCCCAGCCCCGGCGGCAGCGCCAGGGCGGCGCCGGCCAGCCCCAGGGCGGCGAGCAAGCGGCGGCGGTCGCGATAGACCTTTTCGGGCGTGACCTCGGATTCGCGCAGCGGGTGCGGCGGCGGGACGCGGATCAGCATGGCGGTGGCTCCGGGGCGGTGGCAGTGGGACCCTGGCGCGCGGCCGGAATTCCCTCCGCCGGAGGACCGGCGCCGGCCGCGGCTTGCAATTGGCGGTCAGGCTTGGTAAAGCCGTCACCTGGTATCGCGCCGGGATAATAACCATGACCGCGCAGCAGCATGTGATGACCGGGTACCGGGTACTGGATTTCACCCAGGTGGTGGCCGGCCCCACCGCCACCCGCCTGCTGGCCGAGATGGGCGCCGAGGTGATCAAGGTGGAACTGGCCCCGCTGGGCGACATGACCCGCCAACTGCCGGTGCTCCGAAACGGCCGCAGCTCCTATTTCCTGCAACAGAATCGCGGCAAGAAGAGCCTCTGCCTGGATATCCGCAAGGCCGCGGCCAGAGGGCTGCTCGAAGACCTGGTGCGCCGCTGCGACGTGCTGGTGGAGAACTTCTCGGCCGGGGTCATCGGCCGCCTGGGCCTGTCCTGGGAGCGGGTTCACGAGCTCAACCCGCGCCTGGTGATGTGCTCGATCTCGGGTTTCGGGCAGGCTGGGCCGCTGTCCGCCAAACCCGGTTACGACGCGGTCGCCGCCGCCTACGCCGGGGTCCTCGACCTGATCGGCTATCCCGACGGTTACCCGCTGTTTCCCCAGCTCGCGATCGGCGACGGCACCACCGGCGTGCACGCCCTGGCGGCGATCAGCACCGCCCTGCTCTACCGCGAGCGCAGCGGCGAGGGCCAGTTCCTCGACATCTCGCTGCTCGACTCCTACTTCCACCAGCACGATGTCGCGGTCAACAGCTACAGCGCCTCGGCGGGAGCCTTCGTGCCCAGGCGCTCAGGCCACCACCACCTGGTGCTGCACCCGCTGGGCATCTACCGGGGCCGCGGCGCAGACGAGTTCTACATGCTGGTGGTACCCCCGCTGCGCTGGCCGGCGTTCTGCGAGCTGATCGAACGGCCCGAGCTCGCCGCCGACCCGCGCTTTGCCACCAATGAGGTGCGCATGGCCCATCATGCCGAGCTGGTGGGGGTCATCGAGGCCTGGCTGCGCGCCCAACCCAGCCGCGAGGTCATCCTGGCCAAGATGGAGGAGGCGCACTTCGCCTGCGCCCCGGTGCTGTCGGTGCCCGAGGCGATGCGCCATCCCCATTTCGTCGAGCGCCGGATCGTGCGCAAGGTGAGCGACCCCTGTTTCGGCGAGCTCGAGCTCCCCGGCATGCCGCTGCGCTTCTCCGCGTTTCCCGGGGAACTGGAGCTGGAGGCGCCCGATCTGGGCGAACACAACCGCACCGTGCTCGGGGAGATCCTGAACCTGGGCGACGACCGCATCGACGCCCTGGAAGCCGCCGGCGTGCTGCATGCGGCCGCCCGGCAACCGCCGCCGGCCTGACCCGCGGCGGCCGACCCACCCACCTGCACCGCGAGGAGCATCACCCCATGTATCCAGGCACCTGGGCGCAACGCACCCCCGACAAACCGGCAGCGATCGACAGCGGCAGCGGCGCCACCCTGAGCTACCGCGAGCTCGACGACCGCTCCAACCAGCTCGCGCAACTGCTCTGGGCGCGCGGCCTGCGGCCCGGCGACCATATCGCCGTGTTCATGGAAAACCATCTGCGCTATTTCGAGGTGATCTGGGCGGCGCTGCGCTCGGGGCTGTATCTGACCACCATCAACCGCTACCTGACCGGCGAGGAGGCGGGTTACATCCTCGACAACTGCGATGCCCAGGCGCTGGTCACTTCCAGCTACCTGGCCGAACCGGCCGCCGGACTGCCAGGGCTCGCGCCCCGCTGCCACACCTGGCTGATGACCGACGGCGCCGGCGCCGAGTATGAGGCCTACGAGGACGCCATCGCGCGGTATCCGACGCGGCCGCTGGCGCAGGAGCCGGCCGGCCAGTTCATGCTCTACAGCTCGGGCACCACCGGGCGGCCCAAGGGCATCCTGCGGCCGCTGTCGGGCGCGGGCATCGCCGACGAGCTGGGCCCGGTGGCCAAGCTCCAGCAGGCGCTGTGGCGGGTCGACGCCGACGCGGTCTACCTGTCGCCGGCGCCGCTCTACCACTCGGCGCCGCTGTCGTTCTGCACCGGCATCCAGTCCCACGGCGGCACCGTGGTGATGATGCCGCGCTTCGACGAGACGGCGGCCTTGGCGGCGATCGAGCGCTACAGGGTCACCCACAGCCAGTGGGTGCCGACCATGTTCACCCGGATGCTGAAGCTACCGGAAGCCGAACGCAACGCCTTCGACCTCTCCTCGCACCGGATCGCCATCCATGCCGCGGCGCCCTGCCCGGAGGGCATCAAGCGGCAGATGTTCGACTGGTGGGGGCCGATCCTCTACGAATACTACGGCGGCACCGAGCTGAACGGCCTCACCCACTGCACGCCGGAGGAATGGCTCGCCCATCCCGGCACCGTGGGCAAACCCATTCTCGGCAGGCTGCACATCTGCGCCGAGGACGGCCGCGAGCTGCCCCCGGGGGAGGACGGCATCGTCTATTTCGAGCTGCCGAGAATGCCCTTCGAGTACTATCGCGACGCCGACCAGACCCGCTCGGCCCAGCACCCCGGGCATCCCAACTGGAGCGCCCTGGGCGATGTCGGCCATCTCGACGAGGACGGCTTCCTGTATCTCACCGACCGCGCCACCTTCATGATCATCTCCGGCGGCGTCAACATCTATCCGCAGGAGATCGAGGACGCCCTGGTGCTGCATCCGGCGGTCGCCGACGTGGCCGTGGTGGGCGTGCCGGATCCGGAGATGGGCGAGGCGGTCAAAGCGGTCGTGCAACTGGTGGCCGGTGCCGAGCCCGGTCCGGAGCTGGAGGCCGAACTAATCGACTACGCACGCCAGCACATCGCCCACTACAAGTGCCCGCGCAGCGTGGACTTCATCGACGAACTGCCCCGACTGCCCACCGGCAAGCTCTACAAGCGCCTGCTCAAGGATCGCTACTGGGGCCGGACCGGCTCGCGCATCGTGTAACCGCGTGCGGAATTCTTCCCGCCCGGTTTCCGGGATGCTGCCATGATCCGCGCCCGGGCGCTGCCGCCGGCGCGCCACCGCTGGCTCCCGGCGCTCGCCTGGGCGCTGCCGCTGTCGCTCGCGGCGGCCCAGCCGGTCGCCCTGAATCGCGCTTCCGCCACCCTGGAGCTGGAGGCCGCCATCCCCCGCCAGGCCCGCCACGGTCTGACCACCGAGCTGCGCATCAAGCCCGAACTGGAATTCGACCTGCCCGCCGGCATGCGCCTGACCGCCGCCGGCCGCGCGCGCGCCGACCTGTTCGATCACCTCGAACCCGGGCAACCGGACCAGGTGACCATCGATCCCATCGCCAGGCCCCAGTTGCTCGGCGACCGCACCGAGCTGGAGCTGCGCGAGCTCTATCTGGAAGCCACCGCCGGCGATCTCTACCTGCGCCTGGGCAAGCAGCAGGTGGTCTGGGGCGCGGCGGACGGCCTCAAGGTGCTGGATGTGGTGAACCCGCAGAGTTTCCGCGAGTTCATCCTCGCCGAGTTCGAGGACTCGCGGATCCCGCTGTGGACCCTCGACGCCGAGACCCGGATCGGCGCCACCGATCTCCAGTTCATCCTGATCCCCGAGCAGACCTACCACCAGACCCCCGGCCCGGACGCGCCCTTTGCGATCACCGCGCCCCGCTTCGCCCCCCCGCCGCCCGGGCTCGCGGCCGAGTTGCGCGCCCCGCAGCGCCCCGACCGTCCGCTGGCCGACGCCGATGCCGGGCTGCGCCTGGCGACCCTGCGGGGCGGCTGGGACCTGTCGCTGTTCTACCTGTACCACTTCGAGGACATTCCGGTGCCGCGCCTGGAGACCGGGCCCGCCGGGCCGGAAGTGGTCCCCGGTTACGACCGGGTGCACCTGGTGGGCGGCACTTTCGCCAGATCCTTCGGCACCCTGACGCTGCGCGGCGAGCTGGGCTATACCCTGGGCCGCGCCTTCGCCCTGCGCGGCGGCGACCCGGACGGCGTGGCCGAGAGCGACGCCATCGGCTCGGTGCTCGGCCTGGACTGGAACGGCGTCGACGACTGGCTGGTCAGCGCCCAGGTGTTCGTCGACCAGGTGGCCGATCCGCCCGGACCCCTGCATCGCCCGCGGACCGACACCACCGGCACCCTGCTGCTGCGCCGGCTGTATCTTGGCGACACCCTGGCGCTGGAGCTGCGCTGGCTGGTCAATGCCAACGACGGCGACGGCCTGCTCCGGCCCCGGCTGAGCTACGATCTGGACGACCGGATCACCCTGTGGAGCGGGCTCGACTGGTTCTACGGCGATCGCCAGGGCATCTTCGGCCAGTTCGACGCCAACGACCGCGCGGTATTCGGCGTCCGCTACCACTTCTGAAACCCTGCCCGCGCCGGCCCCGGTGCAAAGCCGCCCGGGACTCGCCCATAATGGCGGCGAACCCGCCCCCGGCATCCCCCCATGACGATCGCAGCCAACTCCGTGGTGGCCATCCACTACCTGCTCACCGACGAGCGGGGCGTCACCCTCGACGCCAGCGCCCCGGATCAACCGCTGGTCTATCTGCACGGCGCCGGCAACCTCATCCCCGCCCTGGAGCGGGAGCTCACCGGGCGCGGCGCCGGGGAGCACTTCACCGCGGTGATCCCGCCCCGGGAGGCCTACGGCGAGCGCGTCGAGGAGCTGGTCCAGGAGGTCCCGCGCAACCTGTTTCGGGAAGACCAGGACGTCGCGGTCGGCATGCGCTTTTCGGGCAGCACGCCGCAAGGGCCGATCTCCGTGGTGGTCACCGGCATCGAGGGGGATCGGGTCACCCTGGACGGCAATCATCCGCTCGCTGGGAAGACGCTGCATTTCGAGGTCACCATCGCCGCGGTGCGGGCAGCGACCGAGGAAGAGCTGCGTCACGGCCACCTGCACGGCCCGGGCTGCCGCCACTGAAGGCGGACCATCCCGCGACCCGGGCCGCCGCCACCCCTGCGCGCAGACGCCGCGCCCCGCGAACCGCCGGCGCGCCACACTGGCGCACGCCAGCGATTTTATGCACCATGCGCGCCACGGCTGCACCGTACCGGCCGCAGCGGCACCGGTTCGCGAAACGCAGTGCAACAGCCACCGTCGCACTCTGGGGGGATGTGAATGATTTCGATGCGCCGGTGCGCCGGCATCGCCGCGGTATTATCTCTGCTGGGTGGTTCCGCGGCCGCGCGGGCCGACGACGCCAAGGTGATCGCCGGCTGGGTGGAGAAGGTGTATTTCGCCGCGGCGCCCGGCCACGAGGTGAAGGCCAAGCTCGACTCGGGCGCCAAGACCTCCTCGGTCAACGCCCGCGACGTCGAGGACTTCGAGCGGGACGGCCGGCCCTGGGTCCGCTTCGAGTTGGTGCTCCCGGACGAGGATGACCGGACCCGGGTGATCGCCATGGAGCGCCCGGTGACGCGCTATGTGCGGATCAAGGAGCACCGGGGCGATCACGACCGGCGGCCGGTGGTGGAACTGGAGTTCTGTTTCGTCGGGCGTTTCCACCGCGCCCAGTTTTCCCTGGTCGATCGCACCAGGTTCCATTATCCCGTGCTGCTCGGCCGCCGGTTTCTCGCCGGCGTCGCGCTGATCGATCCCGGCGCGACCTTTCTCACCGAGCCGGACTGCGCGGAGTCCGGCACCGGAGCCGACCAGCCATGAAGCGGCCGGCGGTGATCGGCTGGGCGATGCTGTTGATCCTGGCCGGGCTCGCCCTGTCCGCCTACAAGGCCGTGATGCTCGGCATGCCGGTGCGCGCCGACCAGGAGGCCGAGGTCTGGACCGTGCAGGCCCGGGTCGGCTTCCAGGCCGACGGCGGCCCGGCGATCGTCGATCTGGCGGTGCCCTCGGTCCATCCCGGCTTTCTCAAGCTCGATGAACATTTCGTGGCCAGCCGCTACGGCATGGCCATCGAGGAGGAGGGCGACCGGCGCAAGGTCCAGTGGGTCAAGCGCCGCGCCCAGGGCCGCGAAACCCTCTACTACCGGGTCTCGGTGACCCGCAGCGAACAACCCGCCGCATGGCAGGACCGCCCGTCGTTTCCGTCGCCCCCGGATTACGAGGAGCCCTACGCGACGGCGATCCGCGTGATCATCAACGACGTCCGCCAGGAATCGGCCGATGTCTTCACCTACACCCGCGAACTGCTGCGCCAGCTCAACGCGCGTCGCGACGAGCAGAACGTGGCGCTGCTGCGCCGGGCCGCGGACTCTCCCGCGGCCTGGACCCAACAGATCATCGAGATCCTCAAGGGGGTGCGGATCCCGGCGCGGATCCTGTGGGCGCTGCCACTCAAGGACGCCGCCGGCGACCTGCGGCTGATCCCGCTCCTGCAGGTGCACAACGGCAAGACCTGGCTGACCTTCAACGCGGAGACCGGCGAATCCGGGATACCCGGGGACCTGCTGCCCTGGCGGGTGGGCGACGAGCCGCTGTATCACGTGACCGGCGGCCATCAGGTGGAGGTCAAGCTGTCGGTCGCCCGAAGCCACCGGGAACTGGTCGAGGTGGCCCGCGACAGCGCCGAGCGCATGGATTCCATATTCGCCGACTTTTCGCCGCTGGCACTGCCGGTGGACAGCCAGAACGTCTACCGGGTGCTGCTCATGGTGCCGCTGGGCGCCCTGGTGGTGGTGCTGATGCGCACCTTCGTCGGCATCAGCACCTTCGGCACCTTCATGCCGGTGCTGATCGCCCTGGCCTTTCGCGAGACCCAACTGCTGTGGGGCATCGTGCTGTTCTCGCTGATCGTGTCGATCGGCCTGATGCTGCGGTTCTACCTGGAGCGGCTGATGCTGCTGCTGGTGCCCAGGCTCACCGCGATTCTCATCATCGTGGTCGGCCTGATGCTGCTCATCAGTCTGATCACCAACAAGCTCGGGGTCGAGCGCACGCTCTCGGTGGCGCTGTTTCCCATGGTGATCCTGGCCATGACCATCGAGCGCATGTCCATCACCTGGGAGGAGAACGGTGCCCGGGAGGCCATTCTCCACGGCCTGGGCAGCCTGCTGATCGCCGCGCTGAGTTACCTGGTGATGAACCAGCGCGACCTGGTGCATCTGATGTTCGTGTTCCCCGAACTGCTGCTGGTGGTACTGGGGCTCAGCCTGCTGATGGGCCGCTACACCGGCTATCGGCTCTCCGAACTGCGCCGCTTCCGCAACTTCCGGGGCGAGGGCGGCGCGTGAGCCTGCTCGCCTCGCCGCTGCGGCTGCGGCGCCTGGGCGTGCTGGGCATGAACCGGCGCAACGCCGATTACATCATGCGCTACAACCCGCGCCGGCTGTACCCGCTGGTGGACAACAAGCTGCTGACCAAGCAGCTGGCCATCGAGCACGGCATCGCGGTCCCGGCGCTCTACGCACTGGTGCGGGAACAGCACGAGAGCAAGGACCTGTCGAGCCTGCTCGGCGGGCACGAGGACTTCGTGATCAAGCCGGCCCACGGCAGCGGCGGCAACGGCATCCTGGTGGTCACCGGCCGCTTCGGCAACAGTTTCCGCAAGCCCAGCGGAGACCTGATCACCCTGGAGGCCATGCAGCACCATGTCTCCAACATCCTCAGCGGCATGTACAGCCTGGGCGGGCTGCCCGACCAGGCGATCGTCGAATACCGGGTGCGCTTCGATCCGCTGTTTGAGCACATCAGCTACCAGGGCGTGCCGGACATCCGCGTGATCGTGTTCCGCGGCGTGCCGGTGGCGGCCATGGTGCGGCTGCCGACCCGGGCCTCGGACGGCAAGGCCAATCTGCACCAGGGCGCCATGGGCATCGGCATCGACCTGGCCACCGGCACCAGCCGCGGCGGCGTGTGCCGCGGTCAGGTCGGCGCGGTCCACCCCGACACCGGCGCCTCGACCGCCGATGTCCGCATCCCCCACTGGGAGCGGATCCTGCGCCTGGCGATGCAATGTGCCGACACCGTCGGCCTCGGTTACCTGGGCGCCGACATCGTCATGGACCGCGATCTCGGCCCGTTGATGCTGGAACTCAATGCCCGCCCCGGCCTCACCGTGCAGGTCGCCAACCAGCGCGGCCTGCTGCTCAATCTCCGCCAGGTCGAGCGCCTGGCGACCCTGCCGGCCTCGATCGAGGAACGCCTGGAGTTGGCGCAGAGATTGCCGGGCCATACCTCCACCCCGGAGGCCGCCAACGGGTGAAGTGAACATGGCCGGTACCCCGGCTCCACGACGGGAGTCATCCATCCGCAGGCGCCTCGCCGCCCTGCTCTGCCTGCTGCTGGGCGCGCTCCCGCCCGCAGCCGCAGCCCAGGCCGATCGACATTCGCCGGCCGGCGCCGCGGACGACTCGGCCGCACACCCCATCGCGCCCAATCTGGACCTCCAGGAAATCGCCCCGCCGCCGGACCCGGGTGCGGCCGCCGGGGAGGAGGTCATGGGCCCGCCGCTGCCCCCCGGCGGCAGGGCGCAAAACTTCCTGCTGCTGGGTAGCGAAGTACCTCCGGCCACCGCCACCCGGCTGGCCTGGACGCCCGACGGCGGCATCGGCGGCCTGGCCGCGCCCACGCCGGTGCTGGTGATCAATGGCGCCCGCCCGGGCCCCAACCTGTGCCTGACCGCGGCGGTGCACGGCGATGAACTCAACGGCATCGAAATCGTGCGCCGGGTGATGTACGACATCCAGCCCCAACGGCTCGGCGGCCGCCTGATCGGGATTCCGATCGTCAACCTCGACGGCTTTCGGCGCGGCTCCCGCTATCTGTCCGATCGCCGCGACCTGAACCGGCATTTCCCCGGCCACCCCAGGGGCAGCCTGGCCTCGCGCATGGCCTACTCGCTGTTCGAGGAAGTCCTGGACCAGTGCGATTATCTGGTGGACATCCACACCGGCTCGCTCGGGCGCGACAATCTGCCCCAGGTGCGCGCCGACATGCGCCGCGACGACCTGGCCGAGTTCACCCGGGGATTCGGCCATATCGTGGTGCTGCACAGTCCCGGCGCGCGCGGCATGCTGCGCCCGGAGGCCCTGGCGCGCGGCATCCTGACCGTCACCCTGGAAGTCGGGGAGTCGCAACGCCTGCAGCCCAGGCCGGTGGCCGCCGGGGTGCGGGCCGTCAACCGCCTGTTGCAGCACCTGGGCATGTACGCGCGGCTGTTCCAGTTGGGCTCCCCCGAGCCGGTCTACTACGAATCGCTGTGGATCCGCGCGCCCACCGGCGGCATCCTGCTCAACGAGGTACAGCTTGGCGCCCAGCTGACCCAAGGCCAGCAACTGGGCACGGTGGTCGACCCCATCACCAATGCGCGGACCCCCATTTCCACCGACGTCGCCGGACGCCTGATCGGCATGGCCGTCAGCCAGGTGGTGATGCCCGGTTTCGCCGCCTACCACATCGGCATCGAAGCGGCTGCCGAAGAACCGATCGAGACCGAGGACCTGGATCCACCGCCCGAAGCGGAGGTGATTGACGACGAAGCGGCCGGCGGCGAGGCCGATCCGGAGGAATGACCCGCTTCAGCCCCTGAGCATGCGCACCAGCGTGCGGTCGCGATCGAAAAAGTGATGCTTGAGGGCCGCCCCGACATGGCCCAGCACGGCGATCAGGAGGAGGATCCAGAGGGTGCCGTGCACGCCCTCCAGGATCTCCTCCAGCGGCTCACTGGCCGCCAGCAGCACCGGCACCGGGATGCTGCCGAACAGCGCCAGTTCATGGCCTTCGGCCTGGGTGAGCAGCCAGCCCGACAGCGGCTGGGCGATGGCCAGCCCGTACAGCGCCCAGTGCAGCAGCGGCGCGAGCCGCCGCGCGAGCGGGCCGCCCTCGGGAGCCGGCGGGGGGTCGATCAGCCGCCAGATGAGCCGCACCGCCATCAGCACCAGCAGCACAAATCCCAGCGACTGGTGCCAATTCATCGCCGCCGTGCGGGCCGGACCCTTAGCCATCTCCTCGACCACCAGGCCCAGGACCAACACCCCGACCAACAGTGCGGCCGCCGACCAGTGCAGCGCGCGGGCTACCAGTCCATAGCCTTGGAAAGTGTTGCGCAACATCGACACGCTCCCTGGACGAGTTCCCGGCAATCTGGGGCGGGAAGCTTAACACCGACTCTCGGTTGCCGCGGCGCGCCCGGCTGTGGTGCAATCCCGCCACGCGAAACCGACAATCGAGGCACTGCCATGGGGCTTTCCGGAACCGACCTGATCCAGCAGTTCGAGCTGTATTTCGACGGCGCGGACCTGACCAACGCCAGCCTCTATCTCTGTGTCGACGACACCCTGGGAGACGCCGGCGCCCAGCGCATCATCGCCGCCCTGCGCCACGCCGGGCTCTGGTCCGCCGCCCCGGCCAAGACCGTGCCCGCCGAGCACAAGCCCATGTACGCCGAGCAGATGAAATTCATCGGCTACCGCTCCGGCCATCTGGAGGGCGAGACCTTCCACATCGCCGCCTACGACCACCCCAAGTTTCCCTACCACCCGGAACGCTGGCAGGCCTGGCAGGACTGCATCGCCAGGCTCTACCCCTGATCGGCGTAGAGCCTGGACCCATACATAAAAATCGACCCGAACAACGGGGGAACCCATGGCCAAGCGACATGTACTCGACGGCGTGCGCGTGCTCGATTTCTCCCAGCACGTGGCCGGTCCCGCCTGCACCCGGATGATGGCCGAGATGGGCGCCGAGGTGATCAAGCTGGAACTCGCGCCGCTCGGCGAACAGATCCGCAACGTCGGCTTCAAGGTCAACGGCCGCAGCGTCTACTTCATCCAGCAGAATCGCGGCAAGAAAAGCCTCTGCCTGGACATGAAAAGCCCTGCCGGCCGCGAGCTGGTCTACGAACTGGTCAAGCGGGTCGACGTGGTGGTCGAGAATTTCGCCCCCGGCGCCATCGGCCGCCTGGGACTGCCCTGGGCCCGGGTCCGGGAGCTCAATCCCGAGTGCATCATGTGCTCGATCTCCACCTTCGGCCAGGAGGGCCCGCTGGCCGGGCTGCCCGGCTACGACTTCATCGGCCAGGCCTATGCCGGCGTCACCTCGATGATCGGCGATCGCGACAACGGACCCTACATCCCCATCGCGGCGCTGGGCGACACCACCACCGGCGCCCACGCCCTGGCCGCCATCAATGGCGCCCTGTATCACCGCGCCACCGCCGGCGGCGGCGGACAGTTCCTCGACATCTCGCTGCTCGACTGCTATTTCCACAGCCACGAGATGAATGTGGGCGCGGTGAGCGCCAGCGGCGGCGCCATCGACCCCTATCTGCCGGGCCGCCACCACCAGGCGGTGGCCCCGCTCGGGGTGTACAAGAGCAGGGACGGCTACCTGATCCTGATCGCCATCCTCGGCCGCTGGAAGGATTTCTGCGCGGCCATGGGCCGGCCGGAGCTGATCGCCGATCCGCGTTTCGTCGACGACGCGGCGCGGGTCGCCCACCACGCCGAACTCAAGGAGCTGATCGAGACCTGGCTGCAGGCCCAGGAAAGCGACGAGCACACCATCCGCCTGCTGGGCAGGCACCATGTGCCGGTGGCGCCCATCCTGTCGATCCGCCAGGCGATGAACCTCCCGCACCTGCGCCAGCGCGGCACGGTGCGCACCATCACCGACCGCGGAGCGGGCCGCTTCGACATCCCCGGCATGCCGCTGCGGTTTTCGGCCTTCACCAACGACCTCGACCTGCAGGCGCCCTACCTGGGCGAACACAATGCGGAAATTCTCGGCGGCCTGTTGGGTGTCGGCGCCCGGCGCCTGGCGGAACTCACCGCCGAGGGCGTGCTGGTGGCGGAGCCGCTGCCGGCCTGAGCGGCCGGGACATCTGTCGCTGCCTGCAGCTCCCCAACCGCCTCAGAAACCCGCCACGCCGGGGTCCAGCTGCACGCCGAAGGAATTCAGCGCCATGGACACCAAGTGGTACTGGCCCACGGTGAACACCACATCCATCAGTTGCAGGGTGTCGTAGTGCCCGGCCAGCGCCGCCCAGGTGGCGTCGCTCACGCAGGCATCGTGGTAGAGCTCGTCGGCGGCGCGCAGCAGCGCCGATTCCAGTGCGGTCCAGCCCCCGGCGTCCGGGCCCTTCTTGATGCGGGCGATCTCCGGGTCCGTCAGTCCGGCCTCGCGGCCGAAAATCACGTGCTGCCCCCATTCGTATTCGGCCTGGCACAGCCAACCGACGCGCAGGATCAGGATCTCCCGGTCGCGGGCCGGCAGGCGGTTGGTGTCGCCCATCACGTGATACGCCCAGACGGTGAACTTCTGGGCCGCGTCCCAGTGCCGCGCCAGGGTGCCGAGCACGTTGTAGAAGGGCTGCGAAGCCTTGACCGGACCCAGCACCTTGCGCTGCTCGTCGGTCCATTCGCTCTCGGCCAGGGGCGGGATTCGGGGCTGCGACAGTTTCATGGTCAACTCCAGTGGTTATGCTTTTTTGACGCGCCGCCAGCGAGCGGCGGCCGGCCGGCCGGCCGGGTCGGATGCCAGATTAACCCGAAACCGATCGCCGGTCTGCGTCCCCGGGGCGGTGCCGGCGGGCCGCCACCCCCGGGCCCGGCCGCCGCTCAGAGCAACGCAGCGCCGATGAAGGCGGCGGCACCGGCCAGGTAGCCGGCCAGCGCCAACAGGCTGATGCGCCGCAGATACCAGAAGAAATCGATGCGCTCCATGCCCATGGCCGCCACTCCGGCGGCAGAGCCGATGATCAGACAACTGCCGCCGGTGCCGGCGCAATAGGCCAGCAGCTCCCAGAATTTGCCGTCACGGACGAAATACTGCAACCATTGCGCATCGCCGGCACCGCCGGCCAGGGCAGCCGGATCGATCAGGGGGTACATCTTCATGGCGCCGGCCACCAGGGGCACGTTGTCGACCACCGCGGACAGCAGGCCAATGGCAACATTGATCGCGTAGATGTTCCCGAGGCTCTCCCTGAGCCAGGCGGCGACCTGGTTCAGGTGGCCGGCGCTGGCGAGGCTCGAGACCGCGAGCAGAATGCCCAGAAAGAACAGCACACTGGTGGTGTCGACGCGGCGCAGTACGCCGACCACCGACAGCGGATGCTTGTCCTCCTGGTTCTTGTCGCGATGCAGCAGCTCGGTGGTCACCCAGAGCACCGACAGCCCCAACAGCATGCCCATGTAGGGGGGCAGATGGGTGAGGGTCTTGAACACCGGCACGAACACCAGCGCGCCGAGGCCCATGAAGAACACCAGCCGGCGCTCGAACGGCGTGGTCGGATCGCCCGCCTCTTCGAAGGTCGGGGCGGCGGCCGGGCGCTCGAGCTCGCCCTTGAGCCGCGGACTCACCAGCAGCAGGGGCACCAGCAGGCAGATCAGGCTGGGCAGGAACAGTTGCCGGATGATGCCCAGCGTGGTGATCTGGTTGCCGATCCACAGCATGGTGGTGGTGACATCCCCGATCGGCGACCAGGCGCCGCCGGCGTTGGCCGCGATCACCACCAGCCCCACGAACAGCCAGCGCTCCTCGCCCGGCCGCACGAGCTTTCTGAGCAGCGACACCATGACAATGGTGGTGGTCAGGTTGTCGAGCACCGCCGACAGAAAGAAGGTGATGAAACTGACCAGCCACAGCAGGGCGACGCGATTGCTGGTGGCGATGCGATCGGTGATGACCTTGAAGCCCTCGTGGGCATCGATCAGTTCCACGATGGTCATGGCGCCCAGCAGAAAGAACAGGATCTCGGCGATCTCGCCCAGGTGGTGGCGCAGTTCGGCGGGGATCCCGTGGACCTCTCCGGATGCGCCGGCGAAAATCTGCTCGGCCCCCAGCACCAGGATGGTCCAGCAGAGCACCGCGGTGAGAATGGCCGAGGCGGCCTTGTCGATCTTGAGCGGATGCTCGAGGGCGATACAGGCATAGCCGATCACGAACACCGCGGCCATCGACAGGTAGGCTGACATCGGGATGGGTCTCCAGGCTGGAGCAGATCCGGGCGCGGCTCATCCGCCGGATGAGGCTGGGCGCGGCCCCGTAACTCGGGCCGGGTTGCCACACTCGGGCGGTACGTTAAGGAACCTCTGATTAATCCGCCACATCGGCGATAATAATGCTTGTCGATCCCACTGCATGGAGCGGTCCGCGATGCGCCAGAAGACGTTTGCCGGTGAAGGCTTTGAGAAGTACCGCAAGGCGACCCG
>JBMOPO010000049.1:0-47695 GCA_049325095.1 Pseudomonadota bacterium
GCCATGACGCCAGCGTACCGGCCGGCATCCGGCGTCAAGGGTTCGCTGCGCCGGGCTGCGCCCGCCCTTGACCCCGGCTGCCAGCCAAAACACCACCGAATCCACCCACTCGGAATTCAAGAGAGGCCATTTAGAGATATCAGCGTGTTGCCGGCTGACTGACGTCACAACACCAACCAGGGACTTTTGAGGGACTTGCTGATGAACCAGCGCTGCAGATCATCGATGCTTCGATTTTGCTCCATCCTGCTGACGGCGGCCGGTGCGTCCGGTGTCTGGGCGGCACCCGCGCCCGACGCCAACTCGGTATTGATTCTGAGTTCTACCGACGGCGGTTCGGCGTACTCGACGGAGGCCACTGCGCAAGGCTTCACTGCGGTGGTCGAGACGCCCGCCAACTGGGCCACCTATACCCAGGCCGACTTCGAATCCTTCCGTGCCATCATTCTCGGTGATCCGACTTGTGTTGTCGGCACTTCGCCGATCGCTGCCGCCGAGGCCAACCGCGCCAACTGGTCGGCCGCGGTGGGTGACGGGCCCAAGATTGTCATCGGCACCGACGAGCAATTCCATTTCGGTCAAGGAGGCGCCCAGCTGATCGCAAGCGGAATCAGCTTCGTCACCAGCGAACCGGCGGAGACCGGCCTCTATATCAGCCTGTCGTGCTACTACGACAGTACCGCCACCGGGACTCCGGTGCCGGTTCTGGACCAGTTCGGCGCCTTTACGGTCGGCTCCGCTGGCTGCTTCAACGATGCGCACATCGTCGCCCTCCATCCGGCCCTGAGCGGAACCACCGATGCCTCGCTGTCCAATTGGGGTTGTTCGGTCCACGAAGTGTTCAACTCCTTCCCCGGCGCCACTTTCATCCCGCTCGCCATCGCCGAAGGCGCAACCGGAACGGGGGAAATGAGCTTCGGCGACGGCACCAGCGGCATTCCCTATATCCTCGCCAGCGGCGCCGGTATCGTGCCGGTGGGCGAGGCGGCCGCAATTCCCACGTTGTCGCTCTGGGCTCTGGCGCTGTTGGCGGTCGTGCTCGGGTTCGCTGCGCTGCGGAATTTCCGTCGCACTGCGCCCTGAGTGCATCACGCAAGGAGCCGACTACCAACTACTGTTCGTATTTGCTGATCTCATACAGCGACAGCTTTTGGAGTACCGCGACGCGGGCCGCTACCGGCCCGCGTTTTTTCGCCGATGGCGAATCTGTCGCGAGCTTTGATCCCTGGCTGACTGCCGTCCCCGTCCCAACAAAATCCCGACCTCGGCGTCCACCGGCCGGCGCAGCGGACCGGGGTCTCTGCCGGGCGGAGCGTCCGACCTCTTACCCGCCCTCCCCCAGCAGGTACAGGCCGAGCGCCATGGCCGCCAGCGCCAGCAGGGCGCGTGCGCCGGCAAAGGCCGCGGTGCGCGCCCGCAGCCGGGCCAGCCCGGCACCCAGCAGCCCGCCGCAGCCCAGCATGGCGGCCACCACGCCCAGGCCGAACGCCAGCAGATACCCCAGGCCCTGCCAGGGATTCGCGGCCAGTGCCAGGGGCGCCAGGGCGAGCAGCGCGGCGGAGCCGGCGGTGCCGTGCAGGGCGCCGACCAGCAGCGCGCGCCGCCCGTGGTGGGCCGGCAGGCCGGCCAGGTGCAGGTGAGTACCGGCCGCGCCATGGGCGTGCAGGCGCAGCGGCGCCTCGCCGGCGATGAGCGTCCACAGCGTGCCCACGCCGAGCAGTACCAGCACCAGGCCCACCGCCCGCTCCGCCCACAGGCTCAGCGCCACCGGCACCGCCATGCCGGCCAGCAGCACCAGGGCGCCGACGGCGAGCAGCACCGCGCCGTGGCCCAGGGCCCAGCGCCCGCAGAGCTGGAGCCGGGCGCGGCGCCCGGCGCGGGGATCGCCGAGGTTGGCCACCGCCAGCAGATGGTCGGGATCCAGGGCGTGGAGCATGCCCAGCGCCAGAGCGCTCGCGATCAGGGTCAGGGACCCGCTCACCGCGGCGGTCTCCGTCCCGGTCCGGTGCGGTCGACGGCCGGCGGCCGGCGCCGCCGCGGGCGCGGCGCGTCCATCAGCCGTCCCAGCCGCGGATGATCGGGCGGTGCGATCCCAGCTTGCCGTGGGCGACCAGGGTGCCGAGCACGTCGACGATCGCCCGGGTGGCGAGCAGCGCGGTGATCTCGGACTGGTCGTACGGCGGCGACACCTCCACCACCTCCATGCCGCAGATGCCCTCCTTGGCCACCGCGCCCAGCAGATAGAGGATCTCGCGGGGCAGGAAGCCGCCCGGTTCGGGCCAGCCGGTGCCGGGCACGAAGCCGCAGTCCACCGCGTCTATGTCGAACGACAGATAGACCGCGTCGGTCCCGTCCCAGGCGGTTTCCAGGGCGATCTCGGCGGTCTTCTCCAGACCCAGCTCGGTGACATCGTGCATGGTCAGAATGGTGGTGCCGCGCTTGCGCGCCTCCTTGACCGCGGGGCGCGGCACCTGCCAGCCGCCGATGCCGACCTGCACCAGGTTTTTCGCCGGCACATTGGGCAGGTCGGTGGCGTGGAACCAGGGCGTGGTGTGCATGCGCTCGTCGAGATCCTTCTCCTGGATGTCGGCGTGGCGGTCGAAATGGATGATGCCGATCTTTTTGTCGGTATGTTCGGCGATGCCGCGCACCGTGGCGAAGCCGATCGAATGGTCGCCGCCGAGCACGATGGGCAGGGCGCCGGAGGCGAAGATATGGCCGATGCCGCGGCTGATCTGATCGAAGGTCTTCTCGATGTTGGCGGGAATCACGAACACATCGCCGGCATCGCAGAGGTTCATCTGCTCGCGCAGGTCCACGCCCAGCTCGTAGTTGTAGGGCGTATAGAGCGCGCTGATCTTGCGGATGCCCTGGGGCCCGAAGCGGGTGCCGGGGCGGTAGGTGGTGCCGCCGTCGAAGGGCACGCCGACGATCGCGGCGTCGTACTTGCCGATCTCGCGCACGTCGTCGCAGAACGGTGCCTTCATGAAGGTGTTGATGCCGGCGAAGTGCGGCAGCTCGCCGCGCACGAAGGTCGAGATCCAGCGATCCTGGACGCTGTCGGCCGCGGTCAGGCCGTGCTCCAGGCCGTGCCGGACATGGGCGTCCCAGGCCGCGGTGGGCAGGTCGCGCTCCTTCTGCAGCGACTTCCAGCCCTGCAATTGGGTCTTGTCGAACGTCGGATGGTGGTTCCAGCCGGCGTCGGCCGGGTCCAGGGGGTCGTGGGGACGGATCGTCAGTCGCGGCATGGCCTCGCTCCTCGTCGCAGTGGGATGGAAATCTCCCGGGCTTTTGTCCCGCCGTGTCACCCTGCGCAGGCAAGGCCGGCAACCCTCGGACCAGGCACCCCGCGACGCCGTTTCGGCGTGGGGGCCGGAACCCTAGTTGCCCGCTTCCCGGCAGTGCAGCAACCCCTGTGCCAAGCCCACTGCGGCGGATCGGGCGCGCTGCGCGGCCAATCGGGCGCTCTGTTGCACCAATTCGACGCGCAGCGGCTCAGGATGGTGCAGCGACGGCCTGCGCGGCGTGGCAGACCGCGTCGATCAGCGCGGACGACGGGCGCCGGTCCAGGGGGATGTCGAAGGTGATGGTGGCGCCATAGGCCTCGGGCGCCTGGGGATCGTGGCGCACCTTGTCGAACACCAGCAGGCGGGTCCCCAGTGCGAAGCCCTCCCGCAGATCGTGGGTGATCAGGAACACGCCCATGTCGCCCTCCCGCCAGAGGCCGAGAATCAGCTCGTGCATGTCCCTGCGGATCCCGGGGTCCAGCGCCCCAAAGGGCTCGTCGAGCAGCAGCACCCGCGGCCGGGTGATCACCGCCTGGGCGATGGCCAGGCGCTGCTGCATGCCGCCCGACAACTGGCGGGGATACTTGTCCCGGGCGGCGCTCAGGCCCACCTCCGCCAGCCCCTGCTCGGCGCGCGCCCGGGCCTCGGCGCGGGCCGCCCCGAACAGCCGGCCGGTGAGCGGCGCCGCCTGCAACTCCAGGCCCAGCATCACGTTCTCCAGCACACTGAGGTGGGGAAACACGGAGTAGCGTTGGAACACCACGCCGCGCTCGGGCCCGGGCTCGCCGGGCAGGGGCGCGCCGTCCAGCAGGAGCTCCCCGCGGGTGGGGCGCTCGTCGCCCATCAGTATCTTGAGGAAGGTGGTCTTGCCGCAGCCGGAGGCGCCGACGATGGTGACGAACTCGTTGCCGGTCAGGGTCAGGTTCACGCGCTCCAGGACCACCTGTCCGTCGTATTCCTTCCACAGATTGCGGACCGCGAAGGCTTTCATGCCGCGTCCGCCCGGGCCCAGGGGAAGGCGCGCCGCACCACCTGCAGCAGCAGCCAGTCGAACAGGAAGGCGAGCAGGGTGATCCAGGCCACATAGGGCAGGATCACGTCCATGGCCAGGTAGCGCCGCACCAGAAAGATCCGGTAGCCGAGCCCCTCGGTGGCGGCAATGGCCTCGGCGGCGATCAGGAACAGCCAGGCCGGCCCCAGCATCAGGCGCACCGAGAGCAACAGCCGCGGCCACAGCTGCGGCAGTACCACCCGGATGACGATCTGCCAGGTCGAGGCGCCCAGGGTCTGCGCCTTGATCATCAGCTCGCGCGGCAGTTCCGCCACCCGCGCGGCCAGATCCCGGGTGATGAAGGGCGCCACGCCGATCACGATCAGCATCACCTTGGACAGCTCGCCGAGCCCGAACACGATGAACAGGATGGGCAGGATCGCGAGCGGCGGGATCATGGAGAGCACCACCAGGAAATGGCCCAGCGCAGCGCTGACCTGGGGCAGCACCCCGATGGCGACGCCCAACACCAGTCCCAGGGCGGCGGCCACGCCCATGCCCAGCCCCAGCCGCCGGAGGCTCGCGCCGGTATCGGCCCACAGCAGCCGCTCGCCGCTGCGCTGGCTGGGTTCGACCATGCGCCCCACCGCGGCGACCATGGCCGAGGGCGGCGGCAACAGGCGGTCGGCGGGATTGTCCCGCAGGCGGATGTGGGAGCCGGCCAGATAGGCTGCCACCAGCAGGGCGAAGGGCGCGAGGCCCAGGGCCAGGGTCGCCAGCCGGCCCGGCCGCCGATTGATCAGGCGCGGCACGGGAGCGCTCCGCCGCCCGGCGGGGTCGGGTCACCGCCCGGTGCCACGCCAGCCAACCCCGCACAGGAGGTCGTCACCCCTAAGAGCCCGCCGTCGGCCGCCAACTGCTGGTAGCGCGCGTCGAAGCGCAGCTTGACGTTGCCGGCATCGCCCAGCACCTCGCCGCCGGGGAAGGCGATGCCGATGACGTCGGGGCTGGCCGCGCCCTCACCGAGCAGGCCGTGGGCGAACGAAAAGCTGCGCACCTGATCCATGGTCCGGCGCAGTTCGGGGGCGCGCGCGAAGGCCGCGGCCTCGGCCGGGCGATAGAACATCCTGGTGGTCGCCAACTGGGCCTCGAACCCGGCCAGGTCGGTGCCCGCGGCCTTGGCCATGGCGGCGCGGGCGGCGCGACCCCGCTCGCCGTCCTCGGCCAGGATCGCCAGGGTCTCGTACCAGGCGCCCACCAGCGCCTTGCCGAGGGCGGGGTTGGCCTCCAGGGTCGCGGTGTTGACCACCAGCAGGTCGATGATCTCCCCGGGGATGGCGGAGGAATCGAACACGCTGTAGGTGTCCGGCTGCTTCAGGAGCTCGTTCTTCTGCGGATTCCAGGTCACCACCGCCTGCACCTGGGGCGTCGCGTAGGCGCCCACGATATCCGCGTCCGAGGTGTTCACCACCCGGATGTCGCGCTCGGTGAGACCGACCGACTCCAGGGCGCGGGCGAGCAGATAGTGCGAGACCGAAAGCTCCACCAGATTGACCGGCAACCCCTTGATCTGCTTCAGCTCCTTGCGTCCCTTGAGCAGCACGGCGTCATTGCCGTTGGAGAAGTCCCCGACGATCAGCGCGGTCGAATCCACCCCGCCGGCGGCGGGGATGGTCAGCGCATCCATGTTGGTCATGGTGCAGCCGGCGAAGGCGCCCGCGGTGTACTGGTTGATGGATTCGATGTAGTCGTTGATCTGCACCACCTCGATGTCGATGCCGTACTTGTCGGCCCATCGGTCGACGATGCCGGCATCCGCGGCGTAGCCCCAGGGCATCCAGCCCACGTAGATCGACCAGGCGATGCGGAACTTTTCCTTCCCGGCGGCCGCGGCCGGCGCCGCCGCCAGGATCGCCAGCGCGGCGCAGAGCAGGATGGGGATCAGGATACGGCTGGTGCGAGCAGGCATGGCAACCTCCAGTTTTTCTCGGTGTCGGCGTCGGAGGTGCCGGCCGGCGGCTCGGGAACGGACCGGGTCGGCACGGCAGCCTCCAAGGTCGTCCTCTCCCGGGCTTTTGTCCCGCCGTGTATCCCGCGCACAAGGCGCGGGACCTGCATCTCTCGGACCAGACATCCCCCGTGTCGGGTGACAGGGGACCGGAACCCTAGATGCAATTGGACCTGCGCAAAGCCAGGCAAATCACGTGCCGGACGACCGGGCCGATGCCGGGGCGCGCACCGCCCGCCGCGGGCCGGCATAATCCGCCCATGCCCGGCGCCCTCGAACAGACTGCACTGGCCAACGGCGTGCGGATTCTCAGTTGCCGGCAGCCCGGCGACCGGTTCGCGCTGGGCCTCTGGCTGCGCCACGGCAGCCGCCATGAAGCGGCCGACCGCCGGGGCCACACCCACCTCCTCGAACACCTCTGGCTGGCCGGGATCTGCGGCGCCGCCACCGGTCCGGATCAACTCAACGCCCGCACCGGGCGCGAACTGACCGGCCTGTACGGCAGCATCCCGGCACCCCGCTGGCGCGAACTCACGGAACGGCTCGGCACCCTGCTGCTGAACCCGCGCTTCAGCGACGCGGATCTGGCCCGGGAGCGGACCGCCATCGCCTGCGAGCGGCGCTGCCATGAGCCGGGACGCACCGAGGACCTGGCCTGTGCCGCCCTGTGGCCCGACCATCCCCTGGGGCGTCCGGTCGCGGGCCCGCCCGGCGCACTGGCCTCGGCCGATGCGGCGAGCCTGCACCGCTACCATCGGGAGCTCCTGTGCGGCGCCCGGCTCGGCGTCACCGCGGTCGGACCGGTCGCCCACCGGCTGCTGGTCGACGCCTGCGCCCCGCTCGGGGAACTGGCCGCCGGCACCCTGCCCGAGGTCCGCCGGCCGCCGCGCATCCCCGGACCCCGGCACCGCCCGGTGGGTCGGGAAAACCCCCTCTGGGCGCTGCCCACCGCGGGCTGGTCGGATCCGAACCTGCACGCCCTGCTGCTCGCCGGGCAGCTCGTCGGCGGAACCTCCGGTCTGTTCGGCAGGCTGGCGGGGGAAGGCGCCCGGGATTGCGCGCTGGGCGCGCGCCTGACCCTGTTCGGCGATGCCGGCCTGTTGCTGGTCGAGGCCGCCGCCCCCCCGCGGCGGCGCGCGGAGTGCCGGGCGGCGGTGGAACGCGCCTTGGCGGCGCTGGCCGCCGGCGCCGCGGCGCCGGGGGATCTGGCGCGGGCGGTCGCGGCCCTGGGCGCCCGACTGGACGCGACCGGGGAGCCCCTGGCCCTGGTCCAGCGCCTGGGCCGGGAGCTGTGGTACCTGCCCGGGCTACCCGGAGTCGACCAGCGCAGGGCGGCCCTGGCGGCGGTCACCCCGGGCGCGGTGGCGCGCGTCCTGGGCGCGGCCTGGCGGGACCGCGTCGTCTGGCCCTGAGGAGGGCGAGCCGCAGGCCCACCGGTGGTCTCGGGAGTGCCCGGCAGCCATCGATCCCTGGCCGGCCCACCCGCGAGCTCAGTCCGCGGCTTGCGCGAACAGGCTGGCGTTGCCGCCGGCGGCGGTGGTGTCGACGCTCAGGGTCTGCTCCCAGGTGAAGCGGGGCAGATAGTGCGGCCCGCCGGCCTTGGGTCCGGTGCCGGAGAGCCCCACGCCGCCGAACGGCTGGCAGCCGACCACGGCGCCGATCAGGTTGCGGTTGACGTAGACATTCCCCACCCGGGCGCGGCTGCGGATCCGCTCGGCGCGGGCGTCGATGCGCGAGTGCACGCCCAGGGTGAGGCCGTAACCGGTGGCGTTGATCCGGTCGACCAGTTCGTCGAGCGCCGCGGCCCGGTAGCGCAGCAGGTGCACGAAAGGGCCGAACACCTCGCCGGCCAGTTCGTCGATGCGCTCCAGGGCGAACAGTGCCGGGGCCACGAAGCAGCCGTGTGCGGCGGCCTCCGGCAGGGGCGCCTCGGCCAGCAAGCGCCCCTGCGCGGCGAGGCGCGCGCGGTGCTCGAGCAAGGCCGCGCGTGCCGGCGCGTCGATCACCGGGCCGACGTCGGTGGCCAGCAGCCCGGGGTCGCCGACCCGCAGTTCGGCGATCGCGCCGCGCAGCATTGCCAGAGTGCGCTCGGCGATCTCCTCCTGCAGGCACAGCACGCGCAGCGCCGAGCAGCGCTGGCCGGCGCTGGTGAAGGCCGAGCGCAGCACATCGCGGGTGACCTGCTCGGGCAACGCCGTGGAGTCCACGATCATGGCGTTCTGGCCGCCGGTCTCGGCGATCAGGGGCACCAGGGGCCCGTCCCGCGCGGCCAGTTGGCGGGCCAGCAGCCGCGCCACGGCGGTGGAGCCGGTGAAGGCCACGCCCTGCACCCGGGCGTCCGCCAGCAGCAGGCTGCCCAGGGTCGCGCCATCGCCGGGCAGCAGTTGCAGCACCGCACCCGGCACCCCGGCCTGGTGCATGAGCCGGGTGGCGAAGGTGGCGATCAACGAAGTCTGCTCGGCCGGCTTGGCGAGCACCGGGTTGCCGGCCGCCAGGGCCGCGGCGATCTGCCCGGTGAAGATCGCCAGCGGAAAGTTCCAGGGGCTGATGCAGACGAAGGGCCCGCGCCCGCGCAGTGCCAGGCTGTTGCGCTCACCGGTCGGCCCCGGCAGTGCCTGGGGCGCGGCCAGCAGGCGCCGCGCCTCGGCCGCGTAATAGCGGCAGAAGTCCACGGCTTCGCGCACTTCGGCGACGGCGTCCGGCAGGGTCTTGCCGGCCTCGCGCACCAGCAGCGCCAGCAGTGCCGGGCGCTGTGCCTCGTAGGCATCGGCGATGCGCTCCAGCAGCCCGGCGCGCGCCTCGGCCGGGGTGCGCTCCCAGTCGGCTGCGGCATCCTGCGCCGCGGTCAGCGCCCGCGCCACGTCCTCGGCGCCGGTGTCGATGGTCTCGCCGAGGATCCGCTCGCGCGCGGCCGGATCGCGCACCGGGCGCGCATCGCCCGCCGCCAGCCGGCCGTCGATCAGCGGGCCGCCCTGCCAGCGCCGGTGCAGCGCTTCCTGCATGGCTGCGCCCAGTTCGGCCAGGGTCTCGGGGGCGGTCAGATCCACGCCGGCGGAATTGCGCCGCCCGGGCAGCAGGTCGGCCGGCACCGGGATGCGCGGATGGCGGCGCGGACGCGCGGCGCGCAGGGCCGTCGCCGGATCCTCGACCAACTCGGCGATCGGCACCGCCGGATCCTGGATGCGGTTGACGAAGGAGCTGTTGGCGCCGTTCTCGAGCAGCCGGCGCACCAGGTAGGCGAGCAGCCGATCGTGACTGCCCACCGGGGCGTAGATGCGGCAGGCGAGTTCGGGATGTTCGCGCCGGACCTGTCCGTAGAGCGCTTCGCCCATGCCGTGCAAGCGCTGGCACTCGAATGCGGCCCCGGCCGGCGCCAGGGCCAGCACCGCGGCCAGGGTATGGGCGTTGTGGGTGGCGAACTGGGGGTAGAAGGCCTCCGGCGCCGCCAGCAGGCGCTGCGCGCACAGCAGATAGTGCAGGTCGGTGGCGGCCTTGCGGGTGAACACCGGGTAGTCCGCCAGGCCCTGCTCCTGGGTGTGCTTGATCTCGCTGTCCCAGTAGGCGCCCTTGACCAGGCGCACCTGCAACTGCCGCCCGCCGCGCCGGGCCCAGGCGGCGAGATGGTCGAGCAGCGGCAGCGCGCATTTCTGGTAGGCCTGCACCGCCAGGCCCAGTCCGTTCCAGTCGCGCAGCTCCGCCTCCCCGCCCACCGCTTCCAGGAGCTCGATCTGCAGCGGCAGGCGGTCGGCCTCCTCGGCGTCCAGGGTCAGGGCGATGCCGGCGGCGCGCGCCTCCCGGCACAGCTCCCGCAGGCGCGGCAGCAACTCGGCGAGCACCCGCCCGCGCTGCGCGAACTCGTAGCGCGGATGCAGGGCGGACAGCTTGATCGATACGCCCGGTCGCTCGCACAGGGTGGCGCCACCCAGGGCGCCCGCAGCGGCGATCGCCTCCCGGTAGGCGGCCAGGTAGTCCGCTGCATCGGCGGCGGTGCGGGCCGCCTCGCCGAGCATGTCGAAGGAGTGGCGGTAGCCGGCGGCGGCCTGGCGCGCGGCGCGGCGCAGCGCCTCGTCCAAGTCCTCGCCCAGCACGAAGGCCTCGCCCAGTACCCGCATCATCCGCCGGGCGACGACGCGGATCAGCGGCTCCCCGACCCGCGCCGCCAGCCGGTGCAGCACCGCCCCCAGCCCGCCGTGCTCGGGAACGTCCGCCAGGCGCTCCCCGAACAGCAGCGCCCAGGTGGTGGCGTTGACGAACAGCGAATCGCTGTGGCCCAGGTGGCGCGCCCAGTCGGGCGCGGTCAGCTTTTCGTGGATCAGCAGATCGGCGGAATCCGTATCCGGTATCCGCAGCAGGGCCTCCGCCAGGCACAGCAGGGCGATGCCTTCGGCGGTGGACAGATCGTATTCGCGCAGCAGGGCGTTGACGCCCTGGCGCTGGCCGGGATCGGCGCGCACCGCCGCCACCCAGTGCGCGGCCTGGACTGCCGCGCCGGCGGGAGGCAGTCCGGCGGCCTCGGCCGCCGCCAACAGTTCGTCCGCCAGGATGTCCTCATCGGCCCGCCGCCGGGCGAGAAAGGGATATGCCGGCGGTTGCTGTGAATCGGCGAACAGGAACCCGGACATCGTGCGCTACCGCGGGGCAAGCGCCTTCAATGTAGCGCCGCGTCCGGCCCCGGTCCAGATCGGCCCGCGCGCCCATCCGGTTGGGGCCGGCGGTCGGTGGCCGGGGACTCGACGGATGAACGGGTGCATCCACCATCCGGCTCAGTCGGCGGCGTCTTCCGGGCGCTCGGGCAGCACCTGCCACTCCGGGTCCTCGAACTCGCCGATGACCCGAATTTCGCAGGTCTGCGCGTGTTTTTCGAGAATCGCCCGCACGGTCTCGTCGCGGCGGTCGTCCTTGGCGTCGCGCGCCGCCTTGGAATCCCAGTGGGCGATGGCCAGCACACAGTCGGGGTCGCCGATCCTGCGGTGCAGGTAGGTCCCGCGCGCGCCCGGGGAGCGCTGGATGATTTCGCTGGCCTGCACCCAGGCGGCCGCGTATTCCTCGACGCTGTAGCCCGGCTTGACCCGTACCTCGAAGATGAATTTCATGCGCTGCTTCCTTCTGGCCCAGGGCACTCCGCCCCGCTGCCGGTGGTCCGGATACCCCAGGATTCTAGCCCGCAGCGGGCACCGGAGGGCCGGAAAATCCCGCGCCCGGGCGCTGCGCCGACCCCGGCAGCGCCCGGCGGTGGGAACCGGCTCAGCCCGGCCCCGGCGACATCGGGTACACTGGGCGGCCGCTCCCCGGCACCCCGGACCCCGGATCCAGAACATGGCGGTCAGCATCAAATCCCCGGCAGAACTCGACAAGATGCGGATCGCCGGGCGGCTGGCGGCCGAGGTGCTGGAAATGATCGCGCCCCATGTCGAACCGGGCGTCTCCACCGGTGAGCTCGACCGCATCTGCCATGACTACATCGTCCGCGTCCAGGGCGCCATCCCGGCGCCGCTCAACTACCGCGGCTTCCCCAAGTCGATCTGCACCTCGATCAATCAGGTGGTCTGCCACGGGATCCCGACCGACAGCCGGGTATTGAAGAACGGCGACATCCTCAACATCGACATCACGGTGATCAAGGACGGCTATCACGGGGATACCAGCATGATGTTCGGGGTGGGCAAGGTCGCCGAGCACGCGGCGCGCCTGATGCGGGTCAGCCGGGAATGTCTCTGCAAGGCCATCGCCCTGGTGCGGCCCGGCTGCCGCCTCGGCGACATCGGCCACGCGATCCAGCAGCATGCGGAGAGCAACTATTATTCGGTGGTCCGGGAGTACTGCGGCCACGGGATCGGCCGGGCCTTCCACGAAGATCCCCAGGTGCTCCACTACGGCCAGCCCGGCACCGGCATGGCGCTGGAGCCGGGCATGGTCTTTACCATCGAGCCCATGATCAACGCGGGCCGCCACCACACCCGCCTCAAGTCCGATGGCTGGACCGTGGAAACCCGCGACGGCCGCCTGTCCGCCCAGTGGGAGCACACCGTGGCGGTCACCGCCGACGGCGTCGAGGTGCTCACTGCGCGGCGCGACGAGCACTTCTGAGGACCCGCCACCACCGCCATGTCGCCGCGCATCGCCGCCCTGCACACCCCCGCGCTGATCCAGCTCGCCGCCGGCATCTCGGCCTCGACCCCGGTGGCGGAGCTGCGCGGGTTGCTGCGCACGGCCGGCGAATCCTTCGACCTTCGTTACCGGTGCGGCGAGCCGGTGCGCCTGCTGGTCGCCGAGCGCGCCGCGTTCCTCGACCTGGTGGTCGGCGCCGTCTGGGCGCGCTTTCCCTGGGACGAGCGCATCGCCCTGCTGGCGGTGGGCGGCTACGGGCGCGGCGAACTCCATCCCCATTCCGACATCGACCTGCTGCTCCTCACCAGCCGGCGCGGCCCGGATCGCTACCGGGACGCCATCTCGGCGTTCGTCGCCACCCTCTGGGACCTGCAGCTCAAGATCGGGCACAGCGTCCGGACCCTGGGCGGCTGCGTATCGGCCGCGCGCACCGACATCACCATCGCCACCAATCTGATGGAGACCCGCACCATCGCCGGCAATCCGGACATCGAGCGGGAGATGCGCGCGCGCACCGGCCCGGCGAAGCTCTGGCCGTCGCCGAAGTTCTTCCTCGCCAAGCGCGACGAACAGCGCGAACGCCACGAACGCCACGGCAACACGGAGTACAACCTGGAGCCCAACATCAAGGAAGCGCCCGGCGGGCTGCGCGACATCCAGACCATCCACTGGATCGCGCAGCGCCACTTCGGGGTCGACTCCCTCAAGCTGCTGGCCAACGGCGATCTGCTCACCCGGGACGAGTTCGACCAGTTGCAGGAGGCTGAGGAGTTTCTCTGGCGGGTGCGCTACGGGCTTCACCTGCTCGCGGGACGCGCAGAAGAGTGCCTGTATTTCGACCACCAGCGCATGCTGGCCCAGCAGTTCGGGTACCGCGACACGCCGCAGAGCCTGGCGGTGGAGCAGTTCATGCAGCGCTACTACCGCACCGTGCTCACCGTGCGGCGCCTCAACGACATGCTGCTGCAATACCTCGACGAGGAGATCCTGCACGGCGGCAGGCGCGGCCGCATCCTGCGCCTCAACGCCCGCTTCCAGATCCGCAACCACTACCTGGAAGCCATCGATGCCGATCTGTTCGAGCGCGATCCCTCGGCGCTGCTGGAGGTGTTCGTGCTGCTCGGCGAACACCCGGAACTGGGCGGCATCCGCTCCACCACGATCCGCAACATCCTGGCCAACCAGTGGCGCATCGACGATCGGTTCCGGGACGACCCGCGCAACCAGGCGCTGTTCGTGCGCCTGCTCGAGTGCAAGGGCAACCTCTCCAACCAGTTGCAGCGCATGTCCCGCTATGGGGTGCTCGGCGCCTACCTCCCCGAGTTCGGCCGCATCGTCGGCCAGATGCAGCACGATCTGTTCCACGTCTATCCGGTCGACGCACACACCATCCAGGTGGTCCGCAACATGCGCCGCCTGGCCAACCAGGCGGATGCCGAACGGTTTCCGATCGCAGCCTATGTCGCCAAGAACCTGCCCAAACCGGAGTTGCTCTACGTGGCGGGCCTCTATCACGACATCGCCAAGGGGCGCGGCGGCGATCACTCCCAACTGGGCGCGACCGAGGTGGCGCTGTTCGCCCGCCGCCACGGCTTCAGCGAACAGGAGGTTCGCCTGCTGAGCTGGCTGGTGGAACACCACCTGCTGATGTCGGCGACCTCCCAGCGCGAGGACATCGACGATCCCGACGTCATCCACAGGTTCGCCCGCCTGGTGGGCGACCAGATCCACCTCGACTACCTGTTCGTGCTGACCGTCGCCGACATGAACGCCACCAATCCCACGCTCTGGAACCAGTGGAAGGGCGCGCTGATGCGCCAGCTCTACCTGGCCACCCGGGAGGCGCTCGACCGCGGCCTCGAAAATCCGATCAACCGCCGCGAATGGATCGAGAACGCCCGCACCGAGGCCCTGGAGCTGCTCGCCGCGGACGGGCTTTCCGAGGCCCGCTGCCAGGCGATCTGGGGTGCGATCGGCGAGGACTTTTTCCTCAAGGAAAAGGCCTCCGTGATCCGCCGCTGCACCTGGCAGGTACACGAACAGGCCGATCGCAATCCGGTCATCCATCTGGAAAACGCCGGGGTCGAGGACGCCACCGCAACCCGGGTGTTCGTCTATACCAGGGGCATCGGCAACGTGTTCCCGAAGATCGCCGCGGCGCTCGACCAGTTGCACCTCAACGTGGTCGACGCGCGGCTCTACGCCCCCGGCGAGGGCCGCACCCTCAACCTGTTCTACGCGCTGGACGAGCGGGGCCAGGCGTTCGCCGAGAACGCGCTCAAGGTGCGGCAGGTCACCAAGGTCTTGCGGGAGCTGCTCATGGGACCGCTCGACGCCCTGCCCAAGCCCACCCGGCGCATATCGCGGCAGCTCAAGCAGCTCACCACCGGCACCGCTGCCTTCATCAGCCCGGAAGATCAGGGCCACACCCGGATCACGGTCCTCACCCCCGACCGCCCCGGCCTGCTCGCCCATCTCGGGCGCATCTTCGTGGCCCACCAGCTCCAGGTGCACAGCGCCAAGATCGCCACCCTGGGGGAGCGGGTGGAGGACATCTTTTACGTCACCGGCGCCGGCGGTGAGCCCTTGCGCGACCCGGAGCGCTGCGAACGACTGCGCCGCGACATCTGCGACCAGCTCGACCGGCGCAACCGCGAGGAAATGGCGGCCGGCGCCCAACTGCGCGAGATCCCCCCGCGGGAAATCGCCCTGCGCGATTGACCGGCGCGGCACCGAGGAGGCTCGATGAATCCCCGCCTGCACGCACTCCAGCCCTATCCGTTCGAAAAACTGCGCGCCCTGCTCGCCGGGCAGTCGGGCGCCGCCGGGCTGGAGCCCATCGATCTCTCGATCGGCGAACCCCGGCACCCGGCGCCCGACTTCGTCCGCGAAGCGCTGGCCGCCAGCCTGGAACAACTGTCGGTCTATCCCGCCACCCTGGGCAGCGGCGAGCTTCGCGAGGCGATCGCCCGCTGGCTGCAGCGGCGCTTCGGACTGGCCGCCCCACCGGATCCGGAGCGGGAGATCCTGCCCCTCGGCGGCACCCGCGAGGGGCTGTTCGCGCTGGCCCAGTGTGTCGTCAGCCCCATCCCCGGTGCCCTGGTGGCCATGCCCAACCCCTTCTACCAGATCTACGAGGGGGCCGCCCTGCTGGCCGGGGCCGAGCCCCACTACCTCGCCTGTGACGCCGCCGCGGGCTTCGTGCCGGACTACGACTCGGTGCCGGACCAGGTCTGGAAGCGCTGCCAGTTGCTCTACCTCTGCTCCCCGGGCAACCCCACCGGGGCGGTGACGCCGCTCACCACCCTCAAGCGGGTGATCGAGCTCGCCGACCGCCACGACTTTCTGATCGCCAGCGACGAGTGCTACAGCGAGCTCTATCCCGACGAAGACCGGCCTCCGCCGGGACTGCTGCAGGCTTGCGCCGAACTGGGCCGCGACGATTTCCGCCGCTGCCTGGTGTTCCACAGCCTGTCCAAGCGCTCCAACCTGCCCGGCCTGCGCTCCGGATTCGTCGCCGGAGATGCCCGGGTGCTGCGGGAATTTTTGCGCTATCGCACCTACCACGGCTGTGCCATGCCGCTTCCCCACCAGCGCGCCAGCATCGCCGCCTGGGGCGACGAGGCACACGTGCGGGAAAATCGGCGCCTATATCGGGAAAAATTCGCGGTGGTCCTGGATCTGCTCGGCGGCTGCCTCGAGGTCGCCAGGCCCGATGCCGGCTTTTACCTCTGGCCGCGCACCCCCATCGATGACGAGACCTTCGCCCGCCGCCTGTATGCCGAGCAGCGGGTGACCCTGGTGCCCGGCCGCTACCTGGCGCGCACCGGCGGCGACGGCTGCAATCCAGGGGAATACCGGGTGCGCATCGCCCTGGTGGCCCCCCTGGACAGCTGCCGGGACGCCGCGCTGCGCATCCGCCGGCTGGTGGCGGGCGGCTGATGCGCCGAGCGGAACGGGCGCGCTACATCGCCCGGCGCCTGGGGGAGCTGTACCCGGACCCGCAGATCCCCCTGGCGCACCGGGATCCCTACACCCTGCTGATCGCGGTATTGCTGTCGGCGCAGTGCACCGACGCCCGGGTCAATCAGGTGACCCCGGCGCTGTTCGCCCGCGCCCCCGACCCGCAGCGAATGGTCGAACTGGGCGAGGCCGGCGTGCTGGAGCTGATCCGCAGCTGCGGGCTCGCCCCCGGCAAGGCGAAGGCCATCGTGGCCCTGTCGCGGATCCTGCTCGCCGAGCACGGCGGCCGGGTGCCCGAGAGTTTCGCCGCGCTGGAGCGGCTGCCCGGGGTGGGCCACAAGACCGCCAGCGTGGTCATGGCGCAGGCTTTCGGGCACCCGGCGTTTCCGGTCGACACCCACATTCACCGCCTGGCGCAGCGCTGGGGGCTGAGCGACGGCCGCAGTGTGGCGCACACCGAGCGCGACCTGAAGCGACTGTTCCCACCAGAATCCTGGCGCGACCTGCATCTCCAGATCATCTACTACGGCCGCGAGCACTGCACCGCCCGGGGCTGTGACGGCACCCGCTGCGAGATCTGCCGCACCTGCTATCCGCGCCGCCGGACCGCGCCGCAGCTCCGCAAGGCCTGACTGCCAGCGGGTTCGCGTGCTCGAAGCATCGATTTTGCGCTATCCTGCCGGGCGATTTTCCGCCGCCGCGGCAACCACAGCGGGCCAGTGACCACCAGCATTTACGGCATCCCCAACTGCGACCACACCCGCCAGGCACGGCGCTGGCTGGCCGGCCATGGCATCGCCTGCCGGTTTCACGATGTGCGCGCCGCCGGGCTGGAACCCGGCCGCCTGGCCGAGTGGATCGCGGCCCTGGGCTGGGAGGCTCTGGTCAACCGCCGCAGCGCCACCTGGCGACAGCTGGATGCCGCCACCAGGGCGCGGCTCGCGGCGGCCACCGCGGCGGATCTGCTGCGCGCCGCACCCACGCTGCTGCGCCGGCCGGTGCTGGAACATCGCGGCGCGGTTCACGTCGGCTTCAGCCCCGAGTCCTACCAACGAATCCTCGGCGCCGGCTGAAGCGGCCCACACAGGAGCACCATCATGGCGGAACTTTTTGGCCTGGGGCTCGGCGTCGGCACCACCAACGCCGGCGGCGAGCTGCTGGAAGTCTACTACCCCCAGCCCCTGCTGCACCCGGCTGCGGCGCTGTGCGCCGCGGTCGCCGGCGCAGTCGGCTACCGCGGCGGCAATCAGGTTATCCGACCCGACGCGGCCCGGCTCGACGCCCTCGCGGCCGCACTCGCCGGGAGCGGAGCGCCGGCGCTGGCGGAACAGGCCCGGGAGCTGCGCGACGGCAGCCGTGTCGCGGTGCTCACGCTGCTCGCCAGCGACGCCCCGCCGGCCTCGGTCGCGGAGGCCTATCTCAAGCTGCACCTGCTCTCCCATCGCCTGGTCCGCCCCCACGGCCTGAACCTGACCGGGATCTTCGGCTGTCTGCCCAATGTCGCCTGGACCAGCGAGGGGGCGATCGACCTCGCCGAGCTGCCCCGGCGGCAGTGGCGCGCCCGCCTGGCGGGCCGGAGCCTCTCGGTGCACAGCGTCGACAAGTTTCCGCGCCTCACGGATTATGTGGTGCCCGCCGGGGTCCGCATCGCTGACACCGCCCGGGTCAGGCTCGGCGCCTACCTCGGCGAGGGGACCACCGTGATGCACGAGGGCTTCATCAACTTCAATGCCGGAACCGAAGGCCCCAACATGGTGGAAGGGCGCATCTCGGCGGGGGTGTTCGTCGGTGCCGGCTCGGACCTCGGCGGCGGCAGCTCCACCATGGGCACCCTGTCGGGGGGCGGCAATCTGGTGATTTCGGTGGGCCGCGAATGCCTGATCGGCGCCAACGCCGGGATCGGCATCCCCCTGGGCGACCGGTGCACCGTGGAGGCCGGGCTCTATGTCACGGCCGGCACCAAGGTCGCCCTGCTCGACGATCGCCGGCAGCCGGTCGGCAGCGTCAAGGCGCGGGAGCTCGCCGGGCGCTCCGATCTGCTGTTTCGCCGCAATTCCATCACCGGGGCGGTGGAGTGCCTGACCAACCGCACCGCCGTCGCGCTGAACGAGGCGCTGCACAGCCACAACTGAGGTTCGCCCCATGGGCCCCACCCATCCTGTGCTGGCGCTGGCCTGCGAGCTCATCCGCCGCCCTTCGGTCACCCCGGAGGATGCCGGATGTCTCGACATCCTGGGCGCGCGCCTCGCCGCCGCCGGCTTCGCCCTGACACCGCTGCCGTTCGGGCGCGTCCGCAACCTCTGGGCGCTGCGCGGCGAGCGGGGGCCGCTGCTGTGTTTCGCCGGCCATACCGATGTGGTGCCCCCCGGGCCGGAGAGCGCCTGGCGGTCCCCGCCCTTTGTCCCCAGGATCGAGGACGGACTGCTCTACGGCCGCGGCGCGGCGGACATGAAGGGCGCGCTGGCGGCCATGGTGACCGCGGTGGAGGAGTTCGTCGCCGCCTGCCCCGAGGCTCCCGGCCGGATCGCCTTTCTGCTGACCAGCGACGAAGAGGGCCCGGCGGTGGACGGCACCGCCCGGGTGGTGGACTGGCTGCGGGCGGCGCATCTGGTGCCGGACTGGTGCATCGTCGGCGAGCCATCGAGCACCCGGCTGCTGGGGGACACCCTGCGCAACGGGCGCCGCGGTTCCCTCAACGGCACTCTGAGGGTCCGCGGCATCCAGGGCCACGTGGCCTACCCGGAGTCGGCCGACAACCCCATCCACCGGGCGGCGCCCGCGCTGGCCGCGCTGGCCGGCGAAATCTGGGATCGCGGCACCGACCAGTTCCCCCCCACCAGCTTGCAGATTTCGAACCTCCGCGCCGGCACTGGGGCGGCCAATGTCATTCCCGGCGAGCTGGAAGCGATGTTCAACTTCCGCTTTTCGCCGGCGGTCAGCGCCGCCGAATTGCAGCGGCGCACCCAAGCCCTGCTGGCCGCCCACGGCCTGACCTTCGAGATCGACTGGCAGCTCGGCGGCGAACCCTTCGTCACCCCGCCCGGCCGGCTGGCGGAGGCCGCGAGCGATGCCATCGCCGCGATCACCGGGCGCCGGCCGGTGCTGTCCACCGGCGGCGGCACCTCGGACGGCCGCTTCATCGCCCCCCTGGGCTCCCAGGTGATCGAATTGGGCCCGGTCAACGCCAGCATCCACCGGATCGACGAACAGGTCGCGGTGGCCGATCTGGAGCAACTGGTGCACATCTACCGACGCCTGCTCGAAGACCTGCTGCTCAACACTCCGGGCTAGGAAGCGGCACCTTCCCGCCGCAAGGCGTGCCGCGGTTCGTGCCGCGGTTCAGGACGCATTCCGCCGGCGCCGCGCCAGCCCGCCCGGCAATGCGCGCAATACCGCGAGCAGTTCCGCGCCGCGCATGCCCAGGGCATAGAAGCGCTCCACCGGCAGCGCGCGCATCAGGCGGTGGTGCAACTTGCGGCCCTGCTTGACGCGCAGGTGGGCGAAGTGATCGCTGGGACTGCTGCCCTGGACCGCCAGCATGGGGAAAATCGCATAGCAGCCGGGCAGCATCGAGTACGCCGAGTCGATACCCTTGCCGGCGCCCTTGCGCAGGCTCACCCCGGGCGCGCCGAAAGGCGTGCCGGCCAGCCAGCGCAGCAGCGGCTCGCCGGCGATATAGGCATGCGCGCAGGCCGACTCCACTGCCAGCAGATCGCGCGCCACGAAGCGCGCGCGGAATGGCCAGTGCCCCAGAAACAGGATGCGCCAATCGTCCGGCAGGCGGTCCAGTTGCCGGCCCAGGCGGGCGGGATCGGGAGCGCGTCGGAAGCAGACGTCGTCCTCCAGAATCAACACCCTCCGCAATCCCCGCTCCAGGGCATGGCGGGCCACCGCGCGATGACTCTCCCAGATGCCCTGCACCGGGCGCTGCGGATGACGCGGCGGCCGATAGAAAGTGGTGATGGCCAGCAGTCCGGCGCGCGCCAGTTCCGCCCGTGCCGCCGCGGCGCGGTCCGGCCGGCTCTGCAGGGAGATGCAATAGGCCGCGTCGAGGATTCCCCGCCAGCTCCGGGGCTCGTTTTCTACCGCCGGCGGTGGTTCGAAATAGGCCGCGCCAAATTCCGGGCCTGGAGTGGTCAAGTCGAATCCCGCCCGCCAGGAATGCAGAGCCGGCATTCTAGCAAAGGTGTCAGTGCCCCAACTGCGGCGACCGGCACCGCCATGCCGGCCGGCCCGGGGCGACCATCAACCCCGGCCGGGCAACCGGCGCAACGCGTAGACGTCGTAGCGGGTGGAGCGGCCGGTCACGGCAAAAGAGGGCGATCGCGTGCCCAGCGGCGGCGCATGGCGGGGCCGTTTGACCACCACCCGATAACGGGCCCTGTCCAGCGCCAGTTCCAGCAGGGCGGCGCTGTCGCCATCCGCGCCGACGATGCGCTGCAGCGCCTGCATCTCCTTGCGCACCCGCGCGCTCTTGGTACGTTCGGGAAACATGGGGTCCAGGTAGGCCACATCGGGACAGTTGTCGCCGGTCCGCGCCTGGAGCCAGGCAAAGGCGTCGCAGAGGATCAGGTCCATGCGCTCGATGGTCGCCGCCGTAGAGGAGTTCCCGGCCAGTTGCCGGGCCCGGCGCAAACCATCTTCGAGCAGCGCGCCAATCACCGGATGGCGCTCCAGCAGCACCACCCGCGCACCCAGCCCAGCGAGCACGAAGGCGTCCTCCCCCAGCCCCGCGGTGAGATCCGCCACCCACAGGTCCGCGCTCTGCTTAAGGCCGACGGCGCGCGCGATGCCCTGCCCCAGGCCACCACCGAAGTGGTGGCGGTGCCACAACCGCCCTCCGGCAAAATCGCAGCTGATGGGTCCGAACCCGCCCTCGGCGCAGTGCAGCGCCAGCCCGTCGGGCCCCAGGCTCAACAGGAAGGGCGCAGCCCCCGCGGCACCCGCGCGGACATCCAGAAAGGCGAGGCCGAGCCGCTCGGCAAGCTCGAGGCCGGCGCCGCGATTGAGGCTGTCGGCCGCGACCACCACCGCGGCCGCGGCCGCGACAGGGTTGCCGGCCGTTGCCCCTGGTACCTCAGCCATCATGGTCATCCATCTGCCCTCCCGGCCCGGCGCCTGCCGATCCGCCGGAACAAATTGCACTCGCCCGATCCCGTCCGCGGCATCCTAGCGCCGGGCAAGGGGACACCGCTACAATGCAGGTCACAGATTCGGAGGTGCTGGATGGCGCGGCGGTTTCCAACAGTGTTTCTGCTGCCGCTCCTGCTGCCGCTCCTGCTGATGGGCTGCAATCGCTACCAGGTCACCTTCAACGAGCAGCCCATTCATACCCCGCCCAAGTTGTTTGCCGGCTACCAGATACCCGATCCCGCGCTACGCGATTGCGTGGCGCAAACCATTCACGACCAAGGAATCGCCGCGGCGCAGGACCTGCGCCGGCTGGTCTGCTCCAACGCGGGCATCACCTCCCTGGACGGACTCGGGATCTTCAGTGGACTGGAAGTGCTGAATCTCTCCAACAATGCCCTGAGTTCGATAGCACCGCTGTTGGCCCTGCCTTCATTGACCCAGGTCGACCTGAGGGGCAATCCCGGTCTCGATTGTCGGCAGGCCACTGCCTTGACAGCGCGCGGGGTAGCGGCCACGATCCCTCCCCACTGTGCCACGGCTCCTTGAAGTCCCGTGTTACCCCGGCCGGTTATGCACAGTTTCTGTGGATAACTTTGTGGGCAAAGTGAAGAAAGTGCGCCGAGAACCTTGCAACGCGCGGACATGTCCCAGAATGGTTATTTTTTCATCAAAAATAAAAAATATTGCAAATCAATTTGTTACGTAGAACAAAAATAAAAATCAACGAGTTGCGAAGTTTTTGCAAAGTCATCCTGAAGTCGAGGGGCCAACTGTGGAAAAAGATGGCTCTTCGCAGTCTTGTGCGCCCCATTTTGTGGCATGGGCCCCTGCACAATGCTTCGCGCCGCCGCCGTCTGAGGACCTGCGCTGGCCCGAACCTCAATCCAAGGGGACGCCCAGGCGGCGCCCCACCAGCTCGTACGATTCCACCACCTGCCCCAGATCCTGGCGAAAGCGGTCCTTGTCGAGCTTTTCCCGGGTCTTCGCGTCCCACACCCGGCAGCCGTCCGGCGTCACCTCGTCGCCGAGGAGCAACTCGCCCCGGAACATCCCGAACTCCAGCTTGTAATCCACCAGCAGCAGGCCCGCGGCAGCGAACAGCGGTGTGAGAATGTCGTTCACGCGAAAGCTGAGCTCCTGCATCCGTTCGACCTGCCAGGCCTCGGCCCAGCCCAGGCTGCGGATGTGGAATTCATTCACCATGGGATCGCCGAGCGGATCACTCTTGAGGAAAAATTCGAAAGTCGGCGGCGACAGTACCCGCCCCTCCTCGACCCCATAGCGACGGCACAGCGAACCGGCGGCGAGGTTGCGGACCACGCATTCGAGCGGCAGCATCTGCAAGCGCTTGACCAGGCATTCGCTATCGTCGAGCAGGCGCTCGAAATGGGTGGGGATCCCGGCAGCCGCCAGCCGCTCCATCACGAAGGCGTTGAATCTGTTGTTCACCTTCCCCTTGCGGGCGAGCTGCTGGCGTTTCTTGCCATCGAAGGCCGAGGTATCGTCGCGAAATACCAGAACCAACAGCTCCGGATCATCGGTGCCGTAGACGGATTTCGCCTTGCCGGCATACAGCTCTTGCCCCTTCTGCATCTCGCACCTCGTCGAAGAAATCAGGACAGTGACAACCAGCCGAACCCGTTGTCCTGGTCGGCGTACAGGGTACGCTCGATAGACCCGGTCACGGGACCGAGCGCAGCCCGCACATGATCCGGGCTGTTGTTCTGCCGGCTGACGTGACCGATCACCAGCTGCCGCAGCGCACCTCCGGCCAGGCGCTGCAACAACTGGGCGGCCTGGCAATTGCTGAGATGTCCCCAGTCGCCGCCCACGCGGCGCTTGAGCGCCGGCGGGTATACCCCGGTCGCGAGCAGATCGCGGTCGTGATTGGCCTCCAGCAGGAGGGCATCGCAATGCCGGTAGCGATCGATGACGTGGGGGGTAACGCTGCCCAGATCGGTGAGCACCCCGAAGCGGATGCCGCCTGCGGCAAAAATGTATTGCACGGGTTCACGGGCATCGTGGGGAACCTCGACGGCCTCGATCGCCAGTCCACACAGGCTCATCCGGTCTCCGGCACCGAGCAACTCGACCGGATCGCCGGCCCGCGGCCGGGCCGCCCGCGCGGTGCCGGCAGTCATGTACACCGGCACCCGGTAGCGGCGCGCCAAGGGCAGCACGCCGCTCAGGTGATCGCTGTGTTCGTGGGTAACGAGCAGCGCCGTCAGTGCGGCGGGATCCACACCGCGCCCAGCGAGCCGGCGCTCCGTCTCGCGGACCGGGAATCCGCAATCGACCAGTACGCAGGCGTCGGCGGTCTGGATCAGTGTGGCATTGCCCCGGCTTCCGCTACCCAGCGAGGCTACCCGCATGACGCCCGGTCACGCCAGATTGGCGCGGATGCGCTGCAGCAATTCCAGTTGGCGGGCGCGCTCGAGCTCCGCCTCCTCGCTCTCCACCCGCACCAGAACGCCGTCCTGGGTTTCCTTGAGTTCGATCCGGTAGCGGGCCGCCACCGGCTGCTCGCCCGCTCCGGACTCAGCGCCCAGCATGCGGGCGAAGAAGCCGGGCCGATCTTCCTCCAACTCGGTCTTCAGGTTGACGAAGAACAGTCCGCGACCGCGATCCTGATCGACCAACTGGAAGTCCTCCCGGCTCACCGAGTAGGCCACCGATGCCCAGGAGCGATCGTAGCCCATCTTGATGAGGAGATAGGGCGGCGCATCGCCGGCGGCCACCATTTCCACCTTGGCGCCTCCCCCGATCGACTGGGCGAGCAGCGAAACCGAGCCCAGGGTATCCCCGCCCGCAAGTCCGCTGGCCACGAAATCGATCATGTCCAGCGTGCGGCGGTCCCCCGCGGCCGCCTCATCCCAGGACGGCGCCCGCCCGCCCCTGGGTGCGACCAGGTGCTGGACCGCGATCTCGGAGGTATCGGGTTGCATCCCCTCCTCGATGCGCAGCCGATAGCGATGCTGATTGCCGGGGTCGTCGTCGAACTCGACCCAGGCGGTCTCGATGACCCCCGCGGCCGCATCGGATCGATCGGTGACAATGTTGTTGGTGTTGAGCAGATTGCGCACCCGGGGCCAGACTTCGGCGGGGCTGCGGTTGATCCACACCCAGCGCCGATCTCCCAGCGACTGCACCCGGATGTCCTCCTCTAGCAGCGAGGTGCCCAGGGGTTGCGGTCGCGGCAGGGTGCGCTCCTCGCCGGCGAGCAGGGGCGCGCTGACCTGGGGGATGGCATAGAGCTGGCCCAGCGCCTCGTCGTCGAGCCCTTCGGGTACGCGAATCACGGGATACTCCCGAGCGCTCAGGTAATCCCTGCTGCGGTCTCGAAACGTGCCGTCGTCGGAGAACATGCCACAGCCGGCAAGCGCCGGCGCCAGCAGCATCGACAGCATTTTCATCGACAGCATTTTTCTCATGGGTGTGGCCTCATCTGCGGTCCGCTCGGTGGCCATCAGACAGCATCGCCGCGGGCGGGTTCTCCACGGCGCCGGCGGCGATCATCGCCTCGTACACCGGTTGATGCAAATCAGCCGACAGCGGGGTCATCGGCAGGCGGATGGCCTCGGAAATCAGTCCCAGACGGGCCAGGGCCCACTTCACCGGAATCGGATTGGATTCCAGAAACAGCGCGCGGTTGAGGCCCTGCAAGCGCCGGTTCAGGCGCTCGGCCTCCGGCCGATCGCCCCGCAGGGCCGCAGCGCACATCCGGGCCATCAACGCCGGCGCCACGTTGGCGGTGACGGATACGTTGCCACGACCGCCGAGTAGCATCAATTCCATGGCCGATGCATCGTCGCCGGAATAGACGGCGAAATCCGGCGGCGCGGCGGCGATCAAGCGGCGCGCCCGGTCCAGATTGCCGGTGGCCTCCTTGATCCCGACGATATTGGGCACGCCGGCCAGCCGCAACACGGTTTCTGGCTGCATGTCGCAGGCGGTGCGCGACGGGACGTTGTAGAGGATCTGCGGAATGGCCACCGCCTCGGCGATTGCCCGGTGGTGGAGGTACAGGCCCTCCTGGGTGGGCTTGTTGTAGTAGGGCGTGACCAGCAGACAGGCATCGGCTCCGGCCTCCCGGGCTCCCCCGGTGAGCTCGATCGCTTCCGCGGTGCTGTTGGCCCCGGTGCCGGCGATGACCGGGATCCGGCCCGCGGCCTGGCGCACGCAGAATTCGATGACCTGCAGATGCTCATCGACCGCCAGGGTGGGCGACTCCCCGGTGGTGCCCACCGCCACCAGGGCATCACTGCCCTGGGCCACATGCCATTCCACCAGTCTGCCCAGCGCCGGATAATCGATGGCCGCCGATCCGGGCAACATGGGTGTAACCAGGGCGACGATACTGCCGGTGATCATGGGCGCTCCACGCAATCGAGCCATGTTAGCCACGGCCGCATACCGGGACAAGCATCGCGCCGCCTGCGCCCAGCCGAACAGAAACAATAAAAAAGCGCTCCCGGATACCGGCAGCGCTTGTCGTTGGTGGAGCTAGGCGGGATCGAACCGCCGACCTCTACAATGCCATTGTAGCGCTCTCCCAGCTGAGCTATAGCCCCGAACCTCGAGCGCCCGTGCCGGCGCGCGAGGAGCGGCATTCTAGGAATCCCCCCCAGGGGTGTCAACCGCCTCCGGATCCCCGCCTTGGCCGGTGCCGGCGACCAGGTGGGCAAACTCCCGCTGCCACTGTTTGGCCTGCTTCTTGGCAGGCCCGCCCAGATGGGCCAGGGCGTGGCGCAGTCTCGCCCTCACCAGATCCGGTCCCAGCAGCACCATCGCATCGAACAGCGGCGGCGCGGCCGGCGAGCCGGCGATGGCCACGTACAGGGGCGCGGTGAAATCGCGCAGCTTGTAGCCCAGGGCCTCGGCGAGCGCCCGTACTGCGGCCAGCAGCGCATCGCGCCGCCAGTCGCGGTGCTCATCCAGCAGCCAGCTCGCAAACTGGAGGATGCGCACGCAATCGGCTTGTTCGAGCGTTTTGTGCTCGAAGGCGCGCTCGCCATAGGCGGGCAAACCGGAGAACAGAAAGCCGGCCAGGGGCACGATATCGGTGAATTTTTCGATCCGCTCCTTGATCAGCGGCACCACCGGCTCCAGTCGCCGGCGGTTGAGTGCCCACTCGGCGACCCGATCGGCAAAGGTGCGCTCATCCAGGTTTTCGCGAATCCACCGCCCGTTCAGCCAGTCCAGCTTCTCGACGTCGAACACGGGCCCCCCCAGGCGAATCTTGTCCAGATCGAAGTTGGCCAGCATTTCGGCGAGGCTGAATTTTTCGGCTTCGTCGGGCATCGACCAGCCCATCCGCCCCAGGTAGTTGAGCACGGCTTCGGGCAGATAGCCCATGGCCCGGTAGTAATTGATGCTGGTCGGATTGCGGCGCTTGCTGAGCTTGCTGTGGTCCGGGTTGCGCAGCAGCGGCAGGTGACACAGCTCCGGCATCCGCCAGCCGAAGTAGCGGTAGAGCAACTGATGCTTGGGGGCGGAGTTGATCCACTCCTCGCCGCGGATCACGTGGGTGATGCCCATCAGGTGGTCGTCCACCACATTGGCCAGATGATAGGTGGGCATGCCGTCGGCCTTGAGCAGCACCTGCATGTCCACCTGCGACCAGGGGATGTCGATCTCCCCGCGCAACCGGTCGGAGATCCGGCACACGCCCTCGGCGGGCACCTTCATGCGGATCACGTGGGGTTCGCCGCGCGCCGCCCGCGCCTCGGCCTCGGCGACCGACAACCGCAGCCCGCGCCCGTCGTAGCGCGGGGTTTCGCCGCGGGCGAGCTGGTCGCGGCGCATGGCGGCCAGCTCGTCCGGGGTCGCAAAACAACGGAAGGCATCGCCCTGCGCCAGCAACTGCCCGGCGTAGGCTCGATAGAGTTCGCCCCGCTCGCTCTGCCGGTAGGGACCGTGGGGCCCGCCGATATCCGGCCCTTCGTCCCATTCCAGACCCAGCCAGCGCAGGGCGCCGAGAATCAGCGTCTCCGAGGCCGGGGTGCTGCGCGCGCGGTCGGTATCCTCGATCCGCAGCACGAAACTTCCGCCGTGCTGGCGGGCGAAGCAATAGTTGAACAGCGCCACATAGGCCGTCCCCAGATGGGGATCGCCGGTAGGCGAAGGCGCAATTCGGGTGCGGACGGTCATGGCGGACTCCCGGGCGCGGGGCGCGGATTATAGAGCCGTCTCCGGCCGCGGGTTCAGCCCGCCCAGCAGGAAACCCTGAGCGGCATCGACATTCAGGTCGCCCAGGATGCGCCACTGCGCCTCGAGTTCGACACCTTCCACGATCAGGGGAATGTCGCGGGTGTGGGTGAGCTGGGCCAGGGATTTCACGTAAAACCGGTGGTCGCTGTTCTCGTGCAGATCCCGGGTCAGGCTGCGGTGCAGCTTGACATGGGCGAGCGGCAAACTGCCCAGATAGGAAAAATTGGAAGCCTCGAGACCGAAGCCATCGAGCCCCAGACCGCAGCCGTGACGCTCGATCCGGCGTTGGAATTCCCGAACCCGCTCGGGGAAGGCCGCCATCGCCCGCTCCGGGACTTCGAACACCAGGCGGTTGGCCAGGTCCCGGTGGACGCCGAGAAACTCTTCCAGCCAGCCGAGAAATTCCGTCGCGCGCAGCGACGGCAGGCCGAGATTGACCGCATACCAGGGAAATGCCTGGGGGTCGCCGGCGGCCAGCAGTTCCAGCACGAGTCGATCATAGGCGGCGAAGCGCCCCGTCCGTTCCACCATCGGCAACAGGGCCGCGGCACTGAACGCCGCCCCCGCCACCTCGGGGACCGCGCGGGAATACAGCTCGCAGCCGACCACGACCCGCTCCGGCACCGACACCGCCGGCTGGTACAGCAGGGTCAGCCCGCGCTGCGCCAGCAGTGTATCGATGATCCGCTCCCAGTCGAGCCCGGGTTGGGACACCAGCGGAATCTCTGCGCCCGCGCCGGGCCGGTAGCGCTGCAAACCCTGTTGCGACTGGGGTGATATCTGGGCCAGTGCGTAGTCGGCTTCCTGCAGCAGATCCGCGCCCCGTTCGATGGTCTCCCCCAGGGTGTAGCCCAGCCGCAGCACCAGGGGCGCGGCTTCGCGGTGCGCAAAGGGAACCGCCGCCGCACGGTCGAGCAGCATGCGCGCCAGGGCATCGGCCTGCGCCTCCTCCACATCCGGCACGAAGACGGCGAACTCGCCGCCCTGGCGGCGGGCCAGCAGCGCACCGGGATACTCGGCCAGCGCGTCCTGCAGCTCCCCGCCGAGGGCCCGCAACAGGGCATTGCCCTCGATCCGTCCCCAGCGTTCATTGATGCGCGCCAATCCATCGAGCGCCAGGATCGCCAGCAGGCCGCCGCGCCGCCCGGCGGCATCCTCGATCAGCGCCTGCAGACGGGCATCGAAATCGGCGCGGTTGGCGAGCCCGGTGACCGGATCCACCGCCGCCGCCCGGCGCAGATCGCCGATCAGGCCGGCCTGATCGGCGAACAGCCGCTGCAGTTGCGCGACCATGCGGTTCATCGCCTCCACCACCGAGCGCAGCTCGCGAGCCCTGGGCAGGGTTTCCTGCACGGCGAAATGCCGCTCCCGAATGGCGTCCGCCTGCGCGGCGATCCGCTGCACCGGAGCCAGCAGCCGGCGCAGCGCGACGACGCCGAGGGCGCTGATCAACACCGCTGCCAGGGCAAAGCCGCCGAGCTGGCGGACGACCAATCGCCAGAGCTGCAAGTAGGCCTGTCCCGGATGGCTGATCACCACCACTTCGCCGGCATGGGCCCAGCCGCTGACCACATCGGCTCTGCCCACCCGTTCGGGCAGCGCCACCCAGTTCATGAACCATTGGGGGACCGCGGGGCCCGCCACCGGAAACTGGCGCCGGATCAGCGTCCGGCCCTGGGGATCGACAAACTCGACCAACTGGTAATAACCGCTGTCGGCGAGGGCGTTGAACAGGGCTTCGAGCAGGGTGGCATCGGCAGCGGCATCACTCTGCGAGATGGCGACCGCCAGCGCGGTGGCCGCGTCGGCGGCGTGGACCGACATCTGGCCATCGATCAGCGCCCGCGCATTCGCCAGGCTGAGCGCGCTGTTGACCCCGAAGAGCAGTGCCATGAGCGCCACCACTGCCAACACCAATTGACGGAACAGGGTCACGGCAGCACCGCTGGCAAAAGACCGCCGCAGTCTAGCGAATCGCCGAAATGCTGCCAAATGGGCGCCGGTTCACAGTTTGCGCAGCGCGCGAATCGTGCGCAGAAAACCCGGTGCTAGGATCCCGCCATGGACCGCACACCCCTGGATTCCGGCGTTCGTTTCGCAACCCGCATGCGCTGCTTCCGTAGCGGAGTACGGGGCGGGTTCCGGGCGCTGCTGCTGGGCGTCCTGGTGATGAGCGCTTCGCTCGGCGCGGGACCTGCCTGCGCCGAGCGGAGCGCGGCAGGCAGGTCGACCGGTGCGGAAACCCCGTCGCCTGCCCCGTACCCCGATACGGGGCCTGCCCCGTACCCCGATACGGGGGCGGACGCCACCCAGAACCGCCTGGAGCGCTGGCACCAGCTGATGCGCGAGGGCCGCAATCTCGATGAACGCGCGCAACTGGAGGCGGTCAACGAGTTCTTCAACGGCGCCCGCTTCGTCGATGACGCCGATCTCTGGCTGGAGTCCGACTACTGGGCGACGCCGGACGAATTCCTGGCCCGCGACGCGGGTGACTGCGAGGACTTCGCGATCGCCAAGTACATCACGCTGAAGGCCATGGGCATGGCGCCCGAGAAGTTGCGCATCACCTACGTGAAGGTGGCCACCCTGCAGCAGGCGCACATGGTGCTGGCCTATTATCCCGATCCCCGGGCGGAACCCCTGATCCTCGACAACCTCAACCGGCGCATCAAGCCCGCCGGCGAGCGCCGCGACCTGCGGCCCATCTACAGCTTCAATGCCGACAGCCTGTGGCTGGCCCGCTCCCGCCACGAACAGCAGTTGGCCGGCCATCCGGGCCAGTTGCAGCGCTGGCGCGAAATGCTCGCCCGTCTGGATCCCGAGCTGCGGCACAGCCTGGCGACACCGGCCCTGCTGCGGTAGGCGGGTCGCACGCGGCGCTCAGTCCGCGGCACTGCCCAGAATGACTTCCGCGGTGCGCAACTCGTGCAGGGTATCCCGCCCCGCAGCCATCACCAGCTCCGGATCCGGATGGCGCAGCTCGGCTGCGATGCGCTGCAAGGCCTGCGCGCCGGTGAGCGCCGTCCCGCCGTCGTGGCGCAGCAACTGCAGCAATCGTGCGGTGACCGCATTGATCTCCAGGAATTTCACTTCGCCGGCCCGATTGCGATGGACCACCAGATGGGTCGGCTGCGGAGGCGGCGCGGCGGGCTGGAAGCTCGGCCCGAGCCGGTGCACCGGATAGCTGTAGGTCAGCACCCAGGCCAGCGGCGAAAGCACCGGAACACCGTGCAGCAGGTCGCCGCGGGGATCGATGCCCGCCTCGGGAATCGCGGTTTCGGCCACCTCGAGCGCCAGTTCCACCCACTCGTAGTGGGCCAGTTCCGGCAGATAGCCGGGATCGTCCGGCTCCGGCCGGTACTCGTCGTGCAGATAGGCCAGAAACTCCCGGCCGATCTCCAGAAAATAAGGGGTCTCGGCGCGATGGCGGACGATGAAATCCCGCACCAGCCGCTCCACCCGGGCGGTGCCGAGCAACCCGCACAGCACCGGAAAGCCGTTGCGGATGAACCCCACGATATTGTTGAAAATGAGCTCCCGGTAGACCTGCATGCGCCGCGGCTCGATCCCGGGCGGCGGGGGCCGGTGGTCCGGATCGCGAAGGTGCCCCGCGAACTCCCGCTGCAGTCGGGCGAAATCCGCGCCGCTCATGCCGGCTGCCGCTCGGACACCAGTTGCGCCCGGGAAATCTGTCCCACCTCCGCCATGAGCTCCGCCAGGGGCGGAAGGTTGAAATCCCGCTCGAGCAAGGTGGGGAAACGACCGAAGCGGCGATAGGCGGAAGCCAGCAGCCGCCACACCGGATCGATCACCTCGGCGCCGTGGGTGTCGATCAGCAGATCCTCGGCCTCCACGAAATGCCCCGCGACATGCCCATAGGCGATCCGCGATCCGGGAATGCCGGCGAGAAAGGCCTCCGCGTCGTAACCCTGGTTGATCGAATTGACATAGAGGTTGTTGATATCCAGGAGCAGATCGCAGTCCGCCTCCTCCAGCACCGCGTTGAGAAATTCCAGCTCGGTCAGCTCGCGGGCCGGGGCGGCGTAGTAGGAGACGTTTTCGATCGCGATCCGCTGCCCCAGCAGATCCTGCACCTGGCGGATGCGGCCCGCGACATGGCGCACGGCGGCCTCGGTGAACGGGATGGGCATCAGGTCGTAGAGGTGGCCCTGATCGCTGCAATAGCTCAGATGCTCGGAGTAGCAGCGCACCCCGTGGCGGCGCAGAAACCGTTTCAACTCACCGAGAAAAGCCAGATCCAGCGGATCCGTGGCGCCGAGTGAGAGGGACAGGCCATGGCAGACGAAGGGGTAGCGCTCGGTAAACCAGCGAAAGTCGCGGCCCAGGCGGCCGCCGACCCGCATCCAGTTTTCCGGCGCGACCTCCAGGAAGTCGGGCGCCGGTCCGGTCCAGGACTGCAGCGAACCCAGCAGGGTCCGCCGCAGCCCCAGCCCGGCACCCTCGATGCCGCTAGTCGCGGTCATCGAACCGCCCCGGTCGGGCGGCGGCGGGGATCAGTTGCTGCCCCCGCACTTGCCTTCGGTTTCGGATTTGGTCTTGCCTTGGCCGCATTTGCCTTCGGCTTCACTCTTGGCCTTGCCCTCGCCGCACTTGCCTTCGGCTTCACTCTTGGCCTTGCCCTCGCCGCACTTGCCTTCACCGCACTTGCCCTCGCCGCACTTGCCTTCGGCTGCACTCTTTTCCGCCAGGCTGTAACCGCCGGCGAGTCGGTCGACCTGGAAGGGATTGTCGGCCGCCGATGCCAGCGGGGCCAGGGCCGCGGACGCCAGAAAGGCGGTGCCGACGGCGGCTGCGAGCGGTTTTCCGGATGGTGTTGCCATGGTGATCTCCTTTGGGTTGATGGCCCCGATCAGTCGCGACGCAAGGCGCTTTCTTTCACGGGACCCGCGGCTATGATTGGCAACCCTGCCGAAAGTTGCAACGCGCTCGCCGTTCACCGCCCGGCGCCCGACTACAATGCGGCACCCGGCCCGGCACTCGCCATCCGCCGATCACGACATCCGGCACCGGCGAGCCGGCTCCCAGACAGCCGCAACCTGCGGAACCCGGACCATGAGTGAACCCCGGCCGAACGCCCGCGCGGCGGCTTTCCACACCGCCTGGTTTGCCGCGGTCACGGCGCGACCCTGGAGCGTGGTGATCCTGGTCGCGCTGGCCACCCTGGCGCTGGCCGCGGCCCTGCCCGGATTGCGCAAGGACACCCGCGCCGATGCCTTCGTCCCCGCCGATCATCCGGCGCGGGTACTGAACCGCGAATTCCGGGAGATTTTCGGGCTCGGCGACCCCCTGGTGATCGCGGTGGTGAACCCCGGACCCCAGGGAATTTTCAACCCCCGGTCCCTGGCGCTGGTCCACTGGCTGAGCCGGCAACTGGAGCAGGTGCCGAACATCGATCCGGAGCGGATCACCAGCCTGGCCACCGAACAGGACATCCGCGGCACAGCGGAGGGCATGGAGGTCACGCCCCTGCTGGCCGAGCCGCCCACCACCCAGGCCGCGGCCGACGCGGTCCGCGCCGCGGTCATGGATTTTCCCCTGCACCTGGGCTCCCTGGTCGCCGCCGACGGCAGCGGCGCGCTGATCGTCGCCGAACAGCTCGACCAGGATCGCGCCCAGGCCACCTACGAGGCCGTCATGCGCCTGGTGTCCCGGGCCCCACTGGGCCCCGGCGACCAGGTGCATGTCGCCGGCGAGGGCGCCCTGGCCGGGCACCTGGGCGCCTATATCGATGCCGATGCGACGCGCCTCAACCCGGTGTCCGCGCTGGTGATCCTGCTGCTGTGCCTGGCGGCCTTCCGGACCCTGCGCGGCATGCTGCTCCCGGGATTGATCGTGCTGGCGACCACCGTCTCCACTTTGGGACTGATGGCCCTGTGCGGCGTGCCCTTCTATGTGATCACCAACGCGCTGCCGGTGGCCCTGATCGGGATCGGGGTCGCCGACTCCATCCACGTCCTCACCGAGTACTATCAACTGGCCGCGCGCCATCCCCACTGGAGCGGTCGGCAACTGGCGACGACGGCACTGTGCAACCTTTTTCGACCCATTGGCCTGACCACGGCGACCACCATGGCCGGCTTCCTCAGCCTGGCGCTGTCGGCGCTGATGCCGCCGATGCGCTGGTTCGGCTGGTTTGCCCTGCTCGGCGTGGGTCTGGCCTGGATCTACACCATCACCCTGCTGCCGGCGCTGCTGGCCCTGCTGCCGCCGCAACGCAGCAGCGCCTATCCCGCGGGGAGCGGCGAGGCGGCGGCGGCCGACCGCCCGGGCCGCCTGCTCGCGGCGCTGGGCGGCGTCGCCGTGCGCTTCCCCGCACCGGTGGTGATGGTCGCCGCAGCGGTCGCTATCGCCGGCCTCGCCGGCGCCTCGCGCATCGAGGTGAACGACAGCCTGTTGCGCGCATTCCAGGACCGCGAACCCATAGTGATCGCCGACCGCGTCCTCAACCAGCGCTTCGATGGCACCTACTTTCTCGACCTCCTGGTGTCCACGCCCGCCGCCGAGGATCTGTTTCGCCCGGCGCATCTGCGCCGCATCGAGGCGCTGCAGCGCCACCTGGCCGGCCACCCCCTGGTGGCGGACACCGTATCGATCGTCGACTACCTCAAGCAGATGCATCGGGCCATGCACGGCGATGACCCCGCCTACCATCGACTGCCCGGGGATGCGGAGCTGATCGCCCAGTACTTTCTGCTCTATTCGGGGATGAGCGATCCCCGCGATTTCGATCACCTGGTGGACTACGACTACCGGCTGGCGAACGTGCGGATCACCCTGAAATCCGACCACTACGCGCAGCTGCGCCAGGTGATCGACGACCTGCAAGGCTATCTCCGGACGGAATTCAACACCGCCGACATCAGCGCCCGGCCCGCGGGACGCGCGTTCCTCAATTCGGTGTGGATGGGACAACTCGCCGCGGCGCAGACCAACAGCATATTGTTGTCGCTGGCCCTGGTGCTGGCGATGTCGATCATCAGTTTCCGGTCGGTGGGTGCGGGGCTGGCCACCCTGGCGCCGATCGCCATCACGGTGCTGGGCATCCATGCCTACATGGGCTTCGGGGGCCTGTGGCTGTCGGCCAGCACCGTCATGTTCGCCGCCATCGCCATCGGCCTCGGTGTCGATTTCGCCATCCATACCATGGAGCGCCTGCGCCGGCCGCACGGCGGACTCCCGCTGGATGTGCGCGCCATCGTCGCCGAACTCTATCCTGGGACCGGCCGCGCGCTGCTGTTCAACTTCCTGACCCTGGCCGGCGGCTTTGGCGTGCTGGCGATCAGCAAGGTCCGGGTGCTGAATGAATTCGGCCTCACGGTGGCGCTGGCCATCGCGCTGAGCTTCTGCTCCAGCCTGCTGTTGCTGCCGGCGCTGGCCAGGTATTTTCCCGCGCTGTGCGGCCCCCGCCCGCGCGGGCGCATCGACCCCAGTCCGCCGCCACCCCGGAGTGCCGCACCATGAAAGCCCCGCTCGCCCTGCTCTGCTGCCTGTTGGCAGCTTCCCTGGCCGCCCGGAAGCCGCCGGCCCTGCCCTCCGGCGACCAGGTGGTGGAGCGCGTCAACGCCCGCGACGAGGGCCGGCAGTTGTCCCGCAGGATGACCATGATACTGACCGACCGCAACGGCAAGTCCCGGGTGCGCGAAACCCTGGGCCTGCGCCTCTATCTCGCCGATCAGAAGCAGACCGCAATCTACTTCGAAGCGCCCGGCAATCTCCGTGGCACCGCATTCCTGACCTACGACTACCGCGCCGCCGGCCGGGACGATGATCGCTGGTTGTACCTGCCGGCACTGCGCAAGGTGCGGCGCATCTCGGCAACCGACCGCGGCGACTACTTCCTGGGCACCGACATGACCTACGAGGACATCAAGCTGGAGACCCGGATTTCGGACGACTACCGCTACCGCACCCTGCGCGCCGGCCGGGTGGACGATCACGACTGCCTGTGGCTGGAGGCGGTACCCAAAAGCGAGTCCCTGGCCCGCGAACTGGGTTACAGCCGCGTCGAGAGCTGCATCGACAGCGCCATCTGGATCGCCCGCGAGGCCCGCTTCTGGGATCTCGCGGGCAATCCCCTGAAGACCGCCAGGACCACCGACATCCGCCAGGTTCAGGACATCTGGACCCCGCACCGGATCATTGTGGAGAACCACAAGACCGGCCACCGCACCGAGTTTCGCTTCAGCGACATCGATTACCAAACGCCGATCGATCCCACCCTGCTGCAGCCCAACGCCCTGCATCGGGGGCCCTGAAGGTGGAGACCGCTTGCGTACCGCGCCGCCGGATCGATCGGCGCCGGTACCGCGATCACACCCGCCGCCGGGGCGAAGCCCGCACCCCGCCGGCAGCCTGGAACACGCCATGGCGGCCGGTATGGTTGCACCCCTCGAGCCGGGAGCCGTCGTCGAACGGCCCTGGGAGACATCGGCGTCGCGGCTGAAGCCGTTGGCGAAGGGCGAACGCCCCGCTTCCCGAACCGGCTCGATAATCCGCGGGCCGAGACTGCCGAGGCGGATCCAGGGCGCTGCCCGGGGTGGATTCCGCCGCGCTCGACCAACAGCGGCACTCCCCTGACGCGCGCCGCGGCGATGCGGCCGGCGGCACCGATGTCGTCGTCCGGCCCCGGGCACCAAGCCGGCAGTCACCGGTCTCGGCGCGGCCAGGCTGCTATCATGGCGCCGCCTGCTGCGCAGCGAATCTCCCGGAGACGGCGACCCGGACATGGCGCTCGATGCAATGACCCTGGCGCGGATCCAGTTCGCGGCCAACATCAGCTTCCACATCCTGTTTCCCACCATCACCATGGCGCTGGCCTGGTTGCTGCTGTTGTTCAAATTGCGGCAGGGCGACGGCGACAACCCCTGGGCCGACCTCTATCAGTTCTGGGTGAAGATCTTCGCCCTCTCCTTCGCCCTGGGCGTGGTCAGCGGGGTAACCATGAGCTTCCAGTTCGGCACCAACTGGCCGGGCTTCATGGAAACCGTGGGCAATATCGCCGGGCCGCTGCTGGCCTACGAGGTATTGACCGCCTTCTTTCTGGAGGCGACCTTCCTGGCGATCATGCTGTTCGGCCGGCAACGGGTATCGAACCGGGTGCACACCCTGGCGACGGCGCTGGTGTGCGCGGGCACCACCCTGTCGGCGTTCTGGATCCTGGCGCTCAATTCCTGGATGCACACCCCAGCGGGCCATGTGCTGCGCGACGGCGTCGCCCATGCCGCCGACTGGACGGCGGTGATCTTCAACCCCTCGTTTCCCTATCGCCTCGCCCACATGCTGGTGGCGTCCGGGCTCACCGCCGCCTTTCTGGTCGCCGGGCTGTCCGCCTATCGCCTGGCGCGGGGCTCGGGCGCGGCCGACGCCCGCCTGGGACTGAAGGTCGGGGTCTACCTGGGCGCCGCGCTGATCCCGCTGCAGATTCTCCTCGGCGATCTCCATGGGCTCAACACCCTGGCCCACCAACCCGCCAAGATCGCCGCCATGGAGGGCATCTGGGAGACCCGGCGCGGCGCCCCGGCGGTACTCTTCGCCCTGCCCGACGAACAGACCCGGGAGAACCGCCATGAGATCGCCATCCCCGGCCTGGCCTCCCTGTACCTGACCCACGCCTGGGACGGCGAGGTGCGGGGCCTCGACGACTTCGCGGACCATCCGCCGGTGGCCCCGGTATTTTGGAGTTTTCGCATCATGGTCGGGATCGGCCTGCTGATGCTGGCCCTGAGCTGGACCGCGGCGGGCGTGCTGTTGCGCCGGCGCGCACCGCCAAGATGGCTGCTGCTCGCCCTGACCGCGGCCACCTTCTCGGGCTGGGCGGCGGTGCTGGCCGGCTGGTACACCACCGAGGTGGGCCGCCAGCCCTGGCTGGTCACCGGGGTGCTGCGCACCGCCGACGCGGTCGCGCCCAATGTCAGCGCGGCCCAGATCGGCGTGTCGCTGAGTATCTATCTGACCCTGTATGCCGCGTTGATCCTGGCCTTCGTGACGGTGCTGTTCTCGCTGGCCCGGCGCGCCGATGCGCCGGCCCTGCCGGAACCCAGGCGCCTGATCCTGCGGGGGCGAACGCCGTGATCCCCACGGACCTCGCCGGCGCCGACCTGCTGCTGCCGCTGCTGTTCGCGGGGCTGATGGCCTTCGCCATGCTGGTCTACGTGATCCTCGACGGCTACGACCTGGGGGTGGGCATCCTGCTGCCCCTGGCGCGCGGCGAGCGGCAGCGGGACACCATGATCGCGGCCATCGGCCCCTTCTGGGACGCCAACGAAACCTGGCTGGTGCTGGGCGTGGGCATCCTGCTGGTGGCCTTCCCCCGGGCCCACGGGATCATCCTGACCAATCTCTACCTGCCGGTGGCGCTGATGCTCGCCGGGCTGATCCTGCGCGGCGTGGCCTTCGACTTCCGGGTAAAGGTAGAGGCCAGGCGCAAGCGGCTCTGGGATCACGCCTTCTTCGCCGGCAGCCTGCTCGCCGCCCTGGCGCAGGGCACCATGCTCGGCTACTGGATCACCGGCTTCGGCGCCACCGGCTTTGCCCTGGGCATCGGCGTGGCCCTGGCCGGCGGCTACGCCCTGCTCGGCGCCGGCTGGCTGATCCTCAAGAGCGACGGCGAGCTCCAGGAGCGCGCGGTGTCCTGGGCCAGGTTCGCGCTCTGGTTCACCGCCGCGGGGATCGCCGCGGTGTCGGTGGCGACGCCCCTGGTGAGCCCGCGCATCTTCGCCAAATGGTTTTCCCTGGAAACCCTGTTCGCGCTGCTGCCCATCCCGCTGATGAGCGTCGCCCTGGTGGCGCTGCTCGCGGTGTTTCTCGCGCGACTGGCGCAGGACACCCGCAACCGCAACCAGTTCGGCCTCCAGCGCTGGGCCTGGGCGCCCTTCGCGGGCTCGGCATCACTGTTCGCGCTCGCTTTTCTGGGTCTCGCCCACAGCATGTTCCCCTACCTGGTGCTCGACCGCCTGACCCTGTGGCAGGCGGCCAGCGCCACCGAATCCCTGTGGTTCGTGCTCTGGGGCATCCTGGTCGCCGTGCCCGCGGTGATCGGGTATTCGGCCTACTGCTACCGGGTGTTTGGCGGCAAGGCCGAGCCCCTGTCCTACTACTGAACCGATACTCAGGGCTCGATGGCCGGCACCGCCTCGGGAAAGCTGCGCTGCCGGTGCCAGTCCAGGCCGAGATGGCCCTTCAGCATCCGCCAGTACAGGAAGGGCAGGTAGTACTTCTTCAGCCACCAGTAGGCGCGGCGCGGGATGCGCGGATCGAGGGGAAAGCTGGGCGCCACCACGCCGTCGTAGAGAAATTCGGCGAGCATGATGCGGCCGTTGGAGGTGGTCAGCGGACAGGAGGCGTAGCCGTCGTAGCTGCGCTCCGCGCCCTTGCCGTGCAGGGCATGGAGCAGGTTGGCGGCCACCACCGGCGCCTGGCAGCGCACCGCGGCGGCGGTCTTGCTGTTGGGCGTGGTGGTGCAGTCGCCCAGGCCGAACACGTTGTCGAAACCGGTGTGCCGCAGGCTGTGCTTGTCGACGCTCATCCAGCCCGAGGCATCGGCCAGCGGGCTGGCCTTGATGAAATCCGGCGCCGACTGGGGCGGCACCACGTGCAGCAGGTCGAACGACCGCTCGACGCGGTGCTTTTCCTCGCCTTCGGTCACTTCGAACACCGCCCTGCGGGCCGGGCCGTCGACCGCCACCAGGTTGTGGCCGAAGTGGGGCTGGATGCCGTAATGCTCCACTACCTTATCGAGTGCCCGGGAGTAAAAGGGCACGCCGAACATCGCCGGCCCCGGGGTGAAAAAATGCAGGCCCGCGGCGATCCCGGCGCGCCGGCAGTGATCCGCGGCGAGGTAGAGGATCTTCTGCGGCGCTCCGGCACACTTGATCGGCATCACCGGTTGGGTGAACAGGGCGTCGCCGCCGCGCAGGCCGCGCAGGCATTCCCAGGTGTAGGGGGCGAGGTCGTAGCGGTAATTGCTGGTGACGCCATTGCGGCCCAGGGTGGCCTCCAGCCCTTGGATCCGGCCCCAATCGAGTTGCAGGCCGGCGGCCACCACCAGATAGCGGTACTCGACCGCCACCCCGGAAGCCAGTTCGACCCGATTGCGCTCGGGCGCGAAGCCGGTCACCCGGTCCTGGATCCAGGTCACGCCCGCGGGCATGCAGTCGGCGGTCCGCCGCCGGGTGCGGGCGATGGCGTAGGCGCCGCCGCCGACCAGCGTCCAGGCCGGCTGATAGTAGTGGTACTCGGAGGGCTCGATCACGGCGACATCGAGATCCGGCTGGGTCCGGCGCAGCAGGCCGGCGACCGTGAGGCCGCCGGCCCCGCCGCCGACGATGACGACTACATGGCGCGCGCTGGAATCGTTCATGGTGGCCTCCATTCGGGGTGCGGGCGGCGGGTCCGCCGGCGGCGGTCGATCCGCAGGACGTGATAGTAGAATAACCTTATTGCTTTGGGTTGTTACCGATACCGGTCGCCGGGGCTCGCGGAAACCGGCACAGCCGGCCCAGTAGCCGGGAACCCCGCCGCGGAGACCGCCCGCATGAAAACGGAACCCTCGCCGCCCGCCGCTGCATCGCGCTGGCGCCGGCTGTCGCCACTGTATGCGGACCTGCGCGGGTTCGATCGCGGGATGCTCGCCGAGGATCTCCTCGCCGGCACCATCACCGCCATCCTGCTGATTCCCCAGGCGCTGGCCTACGCGCTGCTGGCCGGCCTGCCTCCGCAAGTGGGTCTGTACGCCAGCATCGTCCCGCCCATCGTCTACGCCCTGCTCGGCACCAGCCGCACCCTGGCGGTGGGACCGGTGGCGGTGGCGGCCGTGATGGTGGCCGCCGCGCTGACGCCCTACGCCGGGGACGACTCCGACAAATACCTCACCGGCGCCCTCATCCTCTCGGCGCTGGTGGGGTTGCTGATGCTGGGCCTGGGCCTGCTGCGGCTGGGCTGGCTGACCGCCTTCATCAGCCACCCGGTGCTGTCGGGGTTCACCACCGGCGCCGCGATCTTCATCGTCGGCTCGCAACTGCCGGCGCTGGCGGGGATCGGCGTCCCCCGGGATGCCGGCCTGCCGGAACTGCTGGCGACCCTGGTCCGCTCCCTGCCGGACCTGAATCCGGCCACTGCGGCGTTCGGGCTGAGCGCCGTGGCGGCGCTGATACTGGCGCGCGGGCCCCTGGTGCGCGCCCTGGAGCGCGCCGGAGTGGACCGCGCCAGGGCCGCCGTGGTGGTGCGCACGGCGCCCCTGGTGCTGGTGATCCTGGCCATTCTCTGCGCGGGCGCCCTGGATGCCCGGCAGCGCTGGGGCGTGGCGATCGTGGGCGCAGTACCCGGCGGTCTGCCGCAACCGCGGCTGGATTTCCTCGCCGCCCCGGGCTGGCTGGAACTGCTGCCCTCGGCGGCGCTGATCGCGCTGATCGCCTATGTGGAGAGCATTTCCGTGGCCAAGGCGCTGGCCTTTCGCCGCCGCGAGAAGATCGACCCCGACCAGGAGCTGCGCGCCCTGGGGGTGACCAACATGGCCGCCGCCTGGGCCGGCGCCATGCCGGTGGCCGGCGGCTTCGCCCGCTCCATGGTGAATTTCGATGCCGGCGCCCGCACCCAGCTCGCGGCCGTGTTCACCGCGCTCTGGGTGGGGCTGGCGGCGCTGCTGTTCACCGGCCTGCTGCACGATCTGCCCAAGGCGGTGCTGGCCGCGATTATCGTGGTGGCGGTATGGCAACTGATCGATTTCGCGGCGCTGCGCCATACCTGGCGCTACGACCGCGGCGACGGCCTGGCCCAGGCCGCCACCCTGATCGGGGTGCTGGCGCTGGGGATCGAGCTCGGCCTGTCGATCGGGGTCGGCCTCGCCCTGCTGCTGTTCCTGTACCGCACCAGCCGGCCCCATATCGCGGTGGTCGGGCGCATCCCCGGCACCGAGCACTTCCGCAACATCCACCGCCACCTGGTGGAGACCTGGCCGCAGCTGCTGCTGGTGCGCATCGACGAGAACCTGTACTTCGCCAATACCCCGCGGGTGGAATCGGAGTTGCAGAATCTGGTGGTCGACCGCACCGGCCTCAAGGCCGTGGTGCTGATCCTCTCCGGCGTCGCCTACATCGACGCCAGCGCCCTGGAAATGCTGGAGAGCCTGGAAACCAGCCTCGCCGAGGCCGGCATCCGCCTGCATCTGGCCGAGGTCAAGGGGCCGGTGCTCGACCGCCTGCGCGGCACCGCCCTCGCCGACCGCCTGGGCCAGGGCCGGATCCACATCTCCACCGAGCGCGCGGTGGAGTCCCTCTCCGGAGAGCGCTGAATTGCGCGTGCCGCGGGCCGTCCGGTACGGCGTTCTGATCCCCGCCACCCTGGCGGCGCTGCTGCTGGCCGCCGCCCCGGCCCTGGAGCGCGCCGCGCTGGCGGCGTTGATCCTGCTCGACCTCCAGGCCGGCGCCGCTCCCAGCCGGCTCAAGGAGCGCACCGCGCCGCCGCTGCGCACCGCGGCGGATTTCACCCTCGACGGGCGCCATCTCCCGGCGGACCGCTATCTGCCCGCCGACCGCCCGGCCGTCGCCACCCTGGTATTGCTGCACGGTCTGACCCCCGCAGGACGGCGCGAGCCGCGGCTGGCGCGCTTCGCCCAGACCCTGGCCCGCGCCGGCTTCACGGTGCTGGTCCCGGAGCTGCCCGGCATGAAGTCCCTGGCCGTGGGGACGGAGGACGTTCGGGACATCGGCGCGGCGCTGCGCCATGCCCTCGACGGCCGGCCCGACCCCTGTCACGCGGTCGGCGAGCTGGCGGTCAGTTTCGCGGTCGGACCGGCATTGATCGCCGCGCTCGAGCCCGGCATCCGCGACGGCCTGGCCTTCGTGGTCGCGGTGGGCGGCTACCATGACCTCGGCGCCGCCATCACCTACGCCACCACCGGGTTCGATCCACTGGCGGGGCACCGCGGCACGCCGCCGGCCGCGGAAGGCCGCTGGTGGCTGCTGCAAAGCCAGACCGAGCGGCTGTCGGACCCGGAAGACCGGGCGCTGCTGATCGCCCTGGCACGCCGGCGACTGGCCGATCCGGACGCTGCCGTGGGCGATCTGACCGACCGGCTCGGCCCCGAGGGCCGCGCCCTCCACGCCCTCGCCGCGAACAGGGATCCGCAGCGCGTCCCAGGGCTGATCGCCGCCCTGCCGGAGGCGGTCCGGCGCCAGTTGGAGGCGCTCGATCTGGCGCGCCGGGATCTGAGCCCGCTGCGCGCCCGGCTGCTGCTGATTCACGGCACCGGCGATACCGCGATTCCGGCCTCCCACAGCCGCGCGCTCCGCGCCCGGCTGGGCGGCGACCGGGCGCTGCTGTTCGAGGCGGATGGCCTCCAGCACGTGGATGTGGCGCCGGGATTGGCCGACGCCTGGCAGCTCTGGCGGGCGATCGATCAGCTGCTGAAAACCGCCGGCCGGCCGGCGCCCGACTGCCGGGCGCCCGCGACCGCTTCCTCCCACTCACTGGGCCTGCCGGCCCGCTGACCGGCCGGGAGAGCGCCGGCTGCCCGGTCCGGCAAACCGCCGCGCGGCCCGTTGCATCGGGCGCGCCGGGCTTCGACCACCGCGCCGCAGGCACGGCCGGGATTAAGGACGGGTTGATGCCCGGTCGGGGACGGCCGGACGCGAATCCGGCGCGCCAGGGCCTGATTCGCGGGCGCAGATCCGGGCAGGTAGCGGACTTGCGAGAGAAGCCATGCACAGGACGTGCATGGCTTCACCAACGCTGGGGTCAGCAGTTGCCCTTCTTGGCCTGCCCGGGCGGGCAGAAGTGACCTCCGTGGTGGTGGTACTCCCCATGCCCGTGGTAATCATCATCCCCGTGATCGCCATGGCGATGGTCGTGGCCGTCGTCGTCGGTATTGACCGCCGCCCCGGCCGCGGCGCCGACCCCGGCGCCGATGATGGCCCCGTCACGGCCGCCCACCGTCTCCCCCACGGCGCCCCCGATGGCCCCACCCACGGCCCCGCCCACGGCGGCATCCAGGGTGCGGTCGCCGGCCAGTCCGTAGCCGGGCAGCACGAGCAACGAGGACAACAGCAGTTTTTTCAGGATACCCATCTGTGCGACTCTCCAACGCTCGACGCCGATGCGCCGATCAGCCCATGGTCGAACCCGGCCACTATCTCGCCAAGCACGACCCCCGCGGCCTGGGAACCGGATCACGGTCCCGGCTCAATTTTTCCGCGCCCAGCCGCCGGCGCGCTCCACCCACCAGCCGGCCGGAGCGCGCTCGATGAAGCGCTGCGCAAAGGTGGCGCGAATCTGCGCCTCCCACTCCGGATGCCCGTTGGCGCGGGCGATCTCCCGGTAGAGGGCAGCGCGGTCGGCGTTCTCGGCGGCCACCAGGGCGTTCACCGCGGCCCGCTGCGGCAGCGGTACCAGCGCGGCATCGCGCAATACCAGGTTGCCGTCCGCCGCCAGCCCCAGGGCGCCGGAGCCGTAATGGGGTTCGAGCTGGTCGTGGCGCTGTTTCATGGCGGCCGTCAGCGCGCGAACCGCGGGCGTATCGATATCGAGATCGACCTGGGCGAGCGCCCCGGCGGCGACCAGCGCCGCCGCCAAGGCCAGCACCAGCCATCGCCCGACACCGGCTGCGGATTTCATGGGGTCTCTCCTGTCTCTGGGGTTTGCGATGGCTGCCCGGCCGGCGGCTCCTGCAACTGCCAGACCTCCTCGATCACCCGGTCGGCGGCGCGCTCCGCCGCGGCGGCCGGGAAATAGATATTGATGGTCACGCAGGCCGCCAGTACAGCCGCGGTCGCCCCGAGGATCAGTGCACCCGCCGCTTTCATCCGCATCTCCTTCCGTCGCCAAGCCTACTCGACCACCACTGGGCCACCGGCTCCGGTCACCCGGTGCAGCCTGCGGAGCAGCACGTCCCAATCGACGCGGCGATTGTAGCCGACCACATCCAGCGCCGGGACGCCGCGGCCCTCGACGATCACGAAACCGCCATCCTCGCGCCGCGCCTGCGGATCGACCCCCGCCATCTCGCACACCCCGGATTCGAGCACACAGGACCAGCCGAGGCGGCGATAGCCGAAGCTGTCGAAGAATCGCAACGCGCTGCGCTGGATGGCGTTGACCACCCCCAGGCCGCCCAGCGCGCCCAGATTCTGCACCGCGCGCTGGCTGATGCGGCGCCGGTAGCGGCCCGGGCTGCTCTCGATGCGGGCGGCGAAACGCACCGGGCGCCAGCCGGCCAGCTCCAGATCCCGGACCCGGACATCGACGCGACCCTGGATGCTGCCGAAGTCGAAGGAATCGGTCAGCAGACCCAGATCCAGGCGCTCGGCGCCGAGTTCGGCGCGCGCGTAGGCGCCGACGCCGAAGGGCTCGATCAGGCGCAGACCGGACACCCGCACCCGGCCGTCGAACACCTCGATATCGATCCCGCCGTCGACCGCGATCTCGCCGGGCCCGATGCGGACGCGGGGAAAGCGCGCGGCCAGCGCGCCGCCCAGCACCGGCAGCCCGGCCGCGGCCGACAATTCCGGCAGGGAGATGGGATCGATCGCCGCCTGGCCCGCGCCCTTCCAGGCCGCGCCCTCCCGCCACAGCGCCAGTCCACTCAGCCGCAGGGCGCCGTCGAGCAGCGGGATCGCCAGGGGTTCGATCGCCACCCGCTCCCCGCTCAGGCTGGCGCGCAGCGGGAAGGCGCCGAACGCCAGGCCGCGCCAGTGGGCGCCCTCGAGTTGCAGCGCCAGCGCCCCGGTGCCATCGCCCGGCCAGTCCAGAGTGCCGGTCGCCGGCCCCAGCCCCATGTTCAGCGCCCGGTGCCGGACGCCGGCCCCCGCCAGCCGCGCGCCGAATGCCGCCGGCCGCCCCGCGGCCAGCCGCAGCCAGGCATCCGCGCGGCCGGAGAAATCCAGCTCCCCGGCCTGGGCGGGCAACGCCAGGGGCGCCAGCACGCGGCGCCCCAGCACCTCGAGGTCGAGATCCCGCGCCGCCGCCTCCAGCCGCTGCACCGCCGGGGGTTCGAGGCCCAGCAGCCCATTGCCCCGCACGCTGCCGATGCCGTCCACCGCCAGCTCCGCCGCGGCGACCCTCAGGTGTCCGCCCGGCAGATCGCCGGCCGCCGCCAGGCGCGCCCCCGCCGGCAGGTAGACCGGATGCAGGTATATCGCCCCATTCGACCATTCGCCGGCCAGGCGCCAGCGCCAACCCGCGGCTCCGGATGCGGCGCTGATATCGAATGCCAGGTCGAGCTGCTCCCCGGCGCGCAGGCCGTCGGCGCTCGCGAAGCCGCCGGCGCGCAACGCGCAGTGCGCGGTCACCGCCGGCGCGCCGGCGCCTGTGGCCAGGCGCAGGTCGCAATCCAGGGCACCGGCCGGCTTCCAGGCCGCCAGCGGCGGCAGCACGGCGGTCAGCAGCGCCGCATTCAGATCGCGAATCCTCACCGCCAGGGTGCCGGCGGGCGCCAGTTCGGCGCGCACCGAACCGCCGTCGGCCAGGGTCAGGGTCAGGCTGCCGGTCGAGCCGGTCGGCGCCACCGCGAAATCGATGCGGGCGCCGTCCAGCGGGGCGGGGGCCCGCAGGCGGCCGGCAGTGCAGGCCAGGCCCTCAGCGCCCAGTTGCAGGCGGGCACAGCTCAGGCGCAGGTCATGCCACTCCCGCTCCGCCAGCCGCAGGCGGGCGATGCGCAACTCGCCACCACCCCCGGCGACAGCCAGTTGCAGGCCCTGGATGGAGAGACCGGGGTAGTCCAGGCCGCCGAGGCTCAACTCGGCGGTCCAGCCCGCGGCGGCGATCGGCGGCCGGGTCAGTGCCGCCAGCGCGACGACCGCCGCGGCCAGACCGCGGTGCCGGACAGAACGCGGCAGGGTCGCAACGATCAATGCGCCGGCTTGACGAACTTCAGGGTCATGCGGTCGCTCTCGCCGATGGCCAGATAGCGCTCGCGGTCCCGGTCCCCGCCGCGCAGCACCGGCGGCAGACTCCACACGCCCAGGGGATGGTCGGCGGAATCGCGGGGATTGGCGTTGATCTCGCTGCGGGCGGCGAGCTCGAATCCCGCCTGCGCAGCGACACCGATCACGAAGTCCTCGCGCACATAGCCGCTCTCCTCCTGGTCGGCCAGGGGCCGGCCGGGAGGCAGGCGATGGTCGACCACACCGAGCACGCCGCCGGGCTTCAGCGCCCGGTGGAAGGCGCGAAAGGCGGCCAGCGCGCGCGCTTCGCCGCCGCCGCGCATCACCCAGTTGTGGACGTTGCGGAAGGTGAGCACCAGATCGGCGCTGCCCGGCGGGGCGATATCCAACTGCTCCGGCGGCAGGAATTCGGTCAGCTCCACCCGGTCATAGAGGTCCGGCGCCGCGGCCAGTTTGGCCGCGAACTGCCCGCGCAGCTCGCGGTAGAAAGCTACCGGGGCAGATTCGGGAAAATGCGCCGCGTACAGCCGGCCGCGCTCGCGCAAATAGGGTGCCAGGATCTCGGTGTACCAGCCGCCGCCGGGCCAGATCTCGACCACGGTGGCGTCCGGCCGGAGGCCGAAGAACCGCAGCGTTTCGTAGGGGTGGCGATAGGCGTCCCGGGCCGCGAATTCCGGGGTCCGGTGATCGCCCGCGATGGCGGCGCGCAGCGCGGCATCCTCCGCGACCGCTGCGAGCGGCGCGGCCAGCCAGCCCATCGCGAGCAGGATCCGTACCCCGACGGCCCTCCCCCACCTTCCGGAAATCCTCGGCATCGCGACAATCCTCCGTTCCGATGGCACAGCCCGCAGCTCGCGACCTTCACCGAATCGCAGCATACACCGGGTTGCGCGGCGGCCGTCGAGAGGGCTGCTCCGGGATCGCGGTGCGCGCCCGGCCCCGCAGTCCACGGGCCCGGGGCGACCCGGATCCGCTAGGGAACCTCTGCACAGGCCGGCGTGTCGAGGTCCGGATTGATGAAATTGGCTCGAAGCATCAGAAATTTGAGCGGAAAACGAGCGGTTGAGCGCCATCGGAGGCCATTTTCGGCCTCTTTCGG
>JBMOPO010000050.1:0-3166 GCA_049325095.1 Pseudomonadota bacterium
GGATCGAGCACGCCAGTGCTCGATCCGCGCGAGCGAGTCCGGGCCTGTACCGGACTCGCGACAGAAGAAATGCACAGGACGCGCATTTCTTCACAAACTCTGAACGGCCGCTTGCGCGGCGCCCCATTTGGACTTCCAATGGCCCGTCGAGAACACCGAGCACCGCCGTGACCCCGGCCGAACTGATCCGGCGCCTGCGCGCCGCGCCCGAAACCCTGACCTTCGCCGGGGTCCTGGCGGTGATCGACGCGCACTACCATTACACCCCCACGGCGTTCGCCAATGGCCTGGGCGAGGACTGCGTCCACAACCCCGCCGGGGTGAATGAAGGCTCCTGCCGGGTGCTGGCCTTCGCCCGTCGCCAGCGCCTCGATGAAGCGGAAACCCTGGCGCTGTTCGCCGAGCACCACCGCAAGGTGCTCGAAAACCCCGAGGGCAGCGACCACGCCAATATCCGCGCCTTCCGGCGCCACGGCTGGCGTGGAGTGTGCTTCGAAGGCGAGCCCCTGACCCCGAAAAACCCCGGGCGGCATGACTAGCGCCATGGCCAGACCCCGGGTTTCCGCACCGCAACCCGCCGTTCGTCCGAAAAATCGACCGCCCGTCGTCGTCAACGGTTTTTCGTCGGGCTGTTTCACCGTTGGTCGGGACGCGGGCCGAACCCGCTTTTCTTTTGCTAACAAGGCTGCCATGGACAGTTCGCCCTGCACCTCACCCGCGCCGCGCGCCGCCGGCTTCACCCTCATCGAGATGATGGTGACCCTGACCCTGCTCGCGATCCTGATCGCCCTGGTCGCACCCTCCTTCCAGGGGGTGTTGCGCGACAGCCGCGCCGCCGCCCTGGCCAATGCCCTGGTCGGTTCGCTGATGCTGGCGCGCAGCGAGGCGGTCAAACGCAACGCGCCCGTGGTGCTGTGCCGGTCGAATACCGGCACCAGTTGCGCCGGCAGCGAATGGGAGGACGGCTGGATCCTGTGGGCGGACATGGACCGCGATGACACCCTGGACCCGGACGACGGCGACGGCATTCCGGAGCCGGGAGAGGAGATGATTCTCCAGGCCCAGGAACCCCTGCAGGGCAGGTTCGACCTCAGCACCACGGATTCCTCCATCACCTCCATCACCTACCGTCCCGATGGATCGGTCGCCGCCGCCACCGCCTTCGAGCTGGCCGCACCGGGCGGCGACACCGAACACGGCCGCTGTATCGAGATCGATGTCACCGGCCGTCCCCGGGTCACCAAGGGAGCCTGCCCATGAACGGCATGCCGCGACCGGCGCAGCGCTGCGCCGCTCCCGCCGGCCCCGGCAACCGGGGCGCCACCCTGATCGAGGTGCTGATCTCGGTGCTGGTGCTGGCAGTGGGCATCCTCGGGCTGATGGGCCTGCAGATCAACGGCAAGCGCACCACCTACGAGGCGCTGCAGCGCAGCGCGGCGGTCAATCTGGCCCAGGACATGCTCAACCGCATGCGCGCCAACCCCAATGTGGCGCCCACCGTGACCTTTCTCGACGACAACTACGACACCGGCAAAGGGACCTACGCCAGCAACGGCGACGGCGTAGGCGGTGGCCAGGTGGCCGCCCCGCCGACCGACTGCGCCGCGGTCGGCGCGGCCTGCACACCCGTCCAGCTCGCGGCCTTCGACCTGGCGGCCTGGGAGGCGCAGCTCGACGATGCCGTGACCAGCAACGGCCTGGTCAACCCCACCGGCTGCATCGACGTCGACACCAGTGCCGCCGACGGCAGTCTGGTGACCGTGATGGTGGCCTGGGAGAGCCGGGTGGATCTGGACCAGACCCAGTTGATCGCGCGCATGCCGGCGGCGCTCGAATGCGGTGACGGCCAGTACGGCACCGGCGACGCCCGCCGCCAGGCGGTCGTCATCTCCACCTTCCTGGCCAATCGCTGAGGACCCGGCATGGCAGCCCCCGCCTTCCCCGCCCGCGCCCAGGCCGGCTTCTCGCTCATCGAGCTGATGGTGGCGCTGCTGCTCGGCCTGCTGCTGATGAGCGGCATCGTGGCCGTCTACCTGGAGAGCAAGCGCGGCTTCGTGCAGGACGAGGCCATCGCCCGGGTCCAGGAGAACGGCCGCTATGCCCTGAACCTGCTGGCGCGCGAGATCACCATGGCCGGGTTCTTCGGCGGCGTCACCGAACTGGACAAGATCACCTCCCCGGTGGTCAGCGACTGCCAAACCTGGCTGCTCAATCCGGATGAAGTGATCGAGGTCTACGACGACGCCGACGGCGGCGAAACCGCCGCCTTCAACAATTGCTTCGGCGCCGCCATCGACGGCGCCGGCACCGACATCATCGCCGTGCGCCGCGCCTCGGACGCGCCCCTGATCCAGAACGGCGAATGGCGCCCGGGCTTCAGCGCCCTGACCACCGGCCGCTATTACCTGCACAACGAAGCCTCCGGGCTGGGCACCTCGCGCATCGCCATCGACACCGCCATCAATACCGGCGCGTTGACCGCGCCGGGTTCCGAAGCCGACCTCTGGGCCTATCAGGGCCGCATCTACTACATCGGCACCGAGGGCGGGGTGCCCAGCCTGTGCGTGCGCAGCGTCGAGAACACCGCCCAGACCTGCCTGGTGAACGGCATCGAGAGCCTGCAAGTGGAACTGGGGGTGGACACCGACGGCGACGCCATCCCCGACGAATTCATCTCCGACGAGGTCGCCGACGCGCCCGGCGCGGTGGATGCCGACACCGTGCTGTCGATGCGCGTGCACCTGCTGGTGCGCAGCCTCGAACCGGTGCGCATCGCGGCCGCGGCGAGCCGCACCTGGAACCTCGGCAGCCAGATCCTGACCACCAACGATCAGTTCTACCGGCGCGTGTTCACCGCCACGGTGCCGCGCAACAACCAGGTATTCACCACCTTTCAATAGCCCGGGCGGCAAAGGAGGATTTCCCATGGACTGCCCAGACGCACACCCAGACGCCGGCCCGGCGCGCCCGGCATCGGAATCGCCACCCCTCTGGATTCCGGCTTGCGCCGGAATGACGATCGCCCTGTGCCGGCGAGCGCGCGCTTTCGCGGTTTTCGCAGGTCGGATAAGCCGCGCAGCGGCGCATCCGGCGTTTTCCTCCGAGGGCAACCCCCAAGCCCGTCACCCCACCGCCCATTCACCGTCACCCCGGCGAAAGCCGGGGT
>JBMOPO010000051.1:0-43926 GCA_049325095.1 Pseudomonadota bacterium
GATGGGCTTCAGCTGCCAGCGACCGACGGGGCGCGCCATCCAACGCGACGAGCAGGCGATTCGGCAATGGAAGCGCTGCCAATGGCCGGCGCTAAAAAAAACGCCGAAAAACGCGGCCAAACCATAATCTTCATCGACGAATCCGGTCTCTCCGAACGCCCCACGAGGGTACGCACCTGGGCGCCACGCGGGCAAACCCCGGTGCTGCAATACAACTTCTCCTGGCATCAACTCTCGGCCATCGCCGGTGTCACCTTCTGGCAGTTCTACTTCCGGCTGTTTCCGGGCATGATCAAAGGACCGCAGATCGTGGCATTTCTTCAGGCCTTGCGGCGCCAGATCCCGGGGCCTTTGCTCATCATTTGGGATGGTCTGCAGGCGCATCGAAGCAAGCTCGTGCGCCGGTATGTGGAAGGTGACGGCGTGGATATCCAGCTGGCGTTTCTGCCGGCCTATGCGCCCGAGCTCAACCCGGTGGAATACCTGTGGGGCTATCTGAAGACCCATGAGATCGGCAACCTCTGCGCCAGCACTTTGCATCAGGTCAGTGACTTTGCCAGACGACGGTTGCGTTCCATGCAGCGCCGCCCAACGCGGGTCAGCGCTTTCTGGAAACAGGCCGAGTTGCCGTTGTGAATATGTCATGTATTTATGTAAGTCTCAATAAGCACTTGATTGGATTTTTTGAAATCCGGGAGACCGCGCGGACCGGCGCTGCTGATTGTGTGAGAAACACCGCACCCCTATCATGACCACTGAAACTGGTCATGAGGTGATCGCAATGGAAATCAACGCCGCCGAATTCAAGGCCAAGTGCCTGAAGCTGCTCGACCAGGTCGCCGCCACGCACGAGCCGCTCGTCATCACCAAGCGCGGCAAGCCGGTTGCCAAGCTCGTGCCGATCGATGAGGACACTCCCGAATCCATGTTTGGCTACATGCGAGGCACCGTCACCATTCTGGGCGACATCATCGATGTGCCCCACGATCCACTCTCTGCTGAAACCGGTGACGAGGACGAGTTCTACCGTGCCCTGACACCACGCGAGCGACCCGAGTCATGAACGACCTGTTGCTCGATACCCACATCTGGCTCTGGTACGCCGAAGGCGTCCCGGACTTCCTGGCGCCCGACGTCGTCGCGCGCATCGAGGAGGCGCGCAAACAACGGCGCGCTCATGTCAGCGTGGTGAGCGTCTGGGAGATTGGCTTGTTATTGACCAAGAGCCGAATCGTTCTCTCTGCGCCGTTACAAGAATGGGTAAAAGCGGGAACGGCATTACCTGGGCTAAGTGTGCGCACATTGACAACCGAAGTCGCCATTGAAAGCACCGTGCTGCCCGGAGTTCCTCACGCCGACCCGGCGGACCGTTTCCTGATTGCCGAAGCGCGCGTCAGTGGTCTGACGTTGGTGACCGCAGATCGCAAGATCATCGATTACGGCCGCGTGGGGCATGTCCGCGTCCTTGGGGTTTGAAGGGGGTCATGCCGTGAAAATTCACGGTCTCGAAGTCCGCGGCGATTGCGCCACCCCGCATCTCCTGGATGAAAGCCGGGGGTAAGAACCAGCCTCGAAGTGTGCGTCGCCTGCTATCCGGCCGATCGGGTGGGGAAGGAGCTCAACGCCCGCGGTGATCGGGTCCCTGGCCGGGTTGTTTGGGGTGGGCGTAGGAGTGGTGATACTCGGCTTTCGGGAAGGGGGCTTCCTCCCGGACCTGTTCCACCGCGCGGCGATAGGCTGCCGCGAGCCGGTCCTCGGCGGCGTAGTCGAAGGGGTCTGGGTGGTGGTCGCCGGCGCCGAGCGGGTTGGCCAGGTACCACTCGGCGGTCTCGCGCAGGGCATCGAGGGGGTCCACGACGTCCCGGTAGCCCAGCTCGCGGCGCGCCTTGGTGGTGTCGAGCAGGCAGTGGTTGTGGCCGCCCAGTTGGCGGGTGAGCACTTCCGACGGGGTCGCCAGTTCTTCCGGCAGCGGCAGGATCTCGAGCTTGCGGCCGGCGAATTCCGAGAGCAGTTCCACCCACTGGCGCTGGGTGAACTGCCGGTCGTCGGCGCAGTTGTAAGCCTGGTTGCGGCTGGCCTGCGGATTGTCGACCGCGAGCAGCAGGCAGTGGGCGGCGTTGCGTGCCGCGCAGCGGCTGGTGAGGATCAGCCCGCCGTTGGGCAGGATGATCCAGGGTCGGCCGTCGCGCACCCGGCGGATGATGGACCACTCCTGGGGTGTCGGCTGGCGTGGGCCGTAGATCGCCGGATAGCGGAAATAGGCGGCATTGAAGGCGCCGGCCTCGCCCAGATCGAGCACGTGGCGCTCGGTGCGCCAGATCAAGTGGGCGAAGCGGGTGCCCTCGGTGTCGCCGGGATAATCCGACAGCGGCGCGGTTTCGGGCACCGGTACCGGCAGGCCCCAGGGGCGGGCGCCGTCGGGGTCCATCAGGCCGGCGTAGACCGGGATGCCGCCGACGCCGATGAAGCGCTCGCAGCGGTTGGCGAAATGTTCGGCCAGCAGGCGGATGCGGCCGTACATGGCCATCACCAGGTCGAATTCGCGGCCGGCGAGCGCCGCGGCGATGGTCTCGGCGAAGTGCGGGTCGCCGTGGATGTGCTCGACCTCGGGCAGGCCGGGGGGCTCGTGGGCGCCGCGATGGAAGATGACGGTCTCGTAGCCCCGCGCGAGCAGTCCCTCGATCACGTGGGGGCCCGTGGGTCCGGTGCCGCCGATCACCAATGCGCGTTTCATGGGTCGCCTCCGAAATGGATGATCGAGTCGGGTGATTGCGCCGATCCGGGCCGCGGCCGCCCGGCCCGGCGCCGGAGGGGTTGCGCGGGGCTCAGGTCTCGAATCGGTAGCCGCTCGCGTCGCCGACGACATGGCCGGCCGTGGGGGTGGCGAAGTGGGTGCCCAGGACCAGCGAGGGCTTGTTGCCGAAGCGGGCCATGAACTCGCGGCGGGTCTTTTCGGCGAGCTCGCTGGAGGCGTCGGCCATGTCGAGCCACTCCGGATGGGCCATCTGCAGGGGGTGATGGAACATGTCGCCGGTGATCACCGCCTCCTGGCCCCGGGACTGGATCAGCACGCTGACGTGGCCCGGGGTATGCCCGGGGGTGGGGATGAGGCTGATTTCATCGCATACCCGGTGATTGGTTTCGACCAGGTCCACCAGCCCGGCGTCGATGACCGGCAGTAGGGCGTGTTGGATGGTGTTGGCGCCGTAGGGATCCTCGTGGTCTTTCCAGAACTCCCATTCGCTTCTGGCGTACAGGTAGCGGGCGTTGGGGAAGGTGGGGATCCATTTGCCGTCCACCTCGATGGTGTTCCAGCCCACATGGTCGAAGTGCATGTGGGTGCACATGACCCGGTCGATGGTCTCCGGCGCGAAGCCCAGCCTGGTCATGTTCTCCAGGAAGGGGTTGTTCATCCGGTTCCATTCCGGGAACAGCGGCAGGTTCTTGTTGTTGCCGGCACAGGTGTCGACGATCAGCTTGAGGCCGCCGGCCTCGATCAGAAAGGCGTGGATGCTCAGGTTCATGTTGCCGGCGGCGTTGATGAAGTCGGGCTTGAGCCAGCTGAAGTGCTCGGCGAGTTCCTCTACACGATTGTCGGGGAACAGGGAGTTGATGGGCGCATCCAGCACCACCTCGACGAGGCGGGTGATGGAGACGTCGCCGATCCGCCAGGAGAGTTGTTGGTGGAGTCGATCGCTCATGGTTTCCTCGCAGGTCGATTGTTATGGGTCGGGGCAATCTAGGCCGAATGGTTGGCGATGACAATCGCCGCCGGCATCACACCGGGTTTCGCTCGATCAACTGCCGGGCGATGATGATGCGCTGCATCTCGTTGGTGCCCTCGCCGATGATCATCAGCGGCGCATCGCGGTAGAGGCGCTCGGCGTCGAATTCGCAGGAGTAGCCGTAGGCGCCGTGGATGCGCAGGTTCTCGTCGGCGTTCCTGGCCGCGGCCTCGCTGGCGAAGTACTTGGCCATGCCGGCCTCCATGTCGCAGCGCTCGCCGCGGTCGTAGGCCTGGGCGGCCTGCTCGACCAGCAGGCGGGCGGCCTCGGCCCGGGTCGCCATCTCGCCCAGCTTGAGCTGGATCGCCTGATGTTCGCAGATCGGTTTGCCGAAGGTCTTGCGCTGCTGGGAGTAGGCGACGGCCTGCTTGAGCGCGGCGGTGGCCACGCCCACGCCGCGCGCGGCGACATTGATGCGGCCCAGTTCGAGGCCGCCGACCGCATGATAGAAGCCGCGGCCCTCCTCGCCGCCGATCAGGCAGTCGCGGTGCACGCGGTAGTCCTCGAATAGGATCTCGGCGGTGTCGATGCCGCGGTAGCCGAGCTTCTTGAGCTTGCGCATCACCCGGAAGCCGGGCCCCTTCTCGGCGATGAACATGCTCATGCCCTTGCGTGGTGGCTGGGCTTCGGGATCGGTCTTGACCAGCAGGGCGAGGCAGTCGCCTTCAAGGGAGTTGGTGATCCAGGTCTTGGCACCGTTGATCACATAGTGGTCGCCGTCGCGCCGCGCCGCGCAGCGAATGCCCTGCAGATCGGTGCCGGCGTCGGGTTCGGTGAGGCCGATGCCGCCGCGCAGTTCGCCGCTGGCGAAGCGGGGCAGGTAGTCCCGCTTCTGCTGCTCGGTGCCGTAGCTCTGCACGCAGCGGGCCATGATCAGGTGGGAATTGAAGATCCCGGACAGCGACATCCAGACTTCCGACACCGCCGCCACGATCCGGGCGTAGGTCGAGGCGGACAGCCCCAGGCCGCCGTATTCGGGTGCGATGGTGGCGCCGAACAGGCCGAGCTCCTTCATCTGCTCGACCATGGCGTGGGGGTACTCGTCGGCCTGTTCCAGATCGTGGGCGTAGGGCGCGACCTCGCGCTCCAGCCACCGGCGCACGCTGTCGAGGATCAGGTTGTCGTCTTCACTGGCCATGGGGGTTCTCGGTGTCGAAGGGCGGACGGGCGTCAGTAGCCGGCCTTGTCGTCCACGGCGTGGCCGGTCTTGGGAATCAGCATGGTGCGGACGAAGTCGCAGACGATGACGCCGTCCTGATTCTTGCCCAGGGTGCGCACGGTGACCAGGCCGGCATTCGGCCGGCTCCTGGATTCGCGGATTTCGAGCACTTCGGATTCGGCGTAGAGGGTGTCGCCGACGAAGACCGGCGCCGGCAGGCGGATTTCCTTCCAGCCCAGGTTGGCGATGGTCTTCTGGCTGACGTCGGAAACGCTCATTCCGGCGATCACCGCCACGGTGAAGGTGCTGTTGACCAGCACTCGGCCGAATTCGCTGTGCCGGGCGTACTCCTTGTCGAAGTGCAGCGGGTGCTGGTTCATGGTCAGCAGGGTGAACCAAGTGTTGTCGGTCTCGGTGACCGTGCGCCCGGGGCGATGCTCGTAGATGTCGCCGACCTTGAAGTCCTCCAGGTAGCGGCCGTAGGACTCGCGATAGCGGCCGGGGGCGATTTCGACGGACTTGGGCATGGCGATCTCCGGGCGGGGAAAGGGGCCGCACAGTAAGTGAGGCGCTCGAAAACTGTCAATTCGCGCCGTTCACCGGCGGCGCAGCCGGAACACTTCCTCGCGCAGCGCGCTCAGGCCGCGCTCGCGGAATCTGGGCTCGGCATCCAGGACGTCTGCGCCGGCCAGGTGTTCGATGGAGAACTGCGCCGCGTACAGATCCCGGACCGCTTCGGGGCCGACCGCGAAGGGTGGCCCCGGCATTTCCCGCTGGGCGTAATCGAAGGTTACCAGCAGCAGTTGCGCGCCCGCCGGCACCAGTTCGGCGATCTGCTCTGCGTAGCGCCGACGCAGGGGTTCGGGCAGCGCGACCAGGGCCGCGCGATCGTAGACGGCGTCGATGGGGCCGGTGAGGTTCCGGTCGAGGGCGAAGAAGTCGCCGCACAGGATTTCGATGTCCCCCGCGGCCAGGCTCTCGAAAGGGCCCCGGCGCAACCGCTGCGGCTGCAACTCGTGTTCGGCGAAGAACTCCGCCACCGCGATCGGGCTCAGTTCCACCCCCAGCACGCGATGGCCGCGCCGCGCGAGCCAGGCGAGATCCTGCGATTTGCCGCACAGGGGCACCAGGATGCGGCTGCCGGGCGGCAGTTCCAATGCGTCCCAATGCTGTGTCAACCGGGGGTTGGGGTGATCGAGGTGAAAGCCGATCTCCCGGTTCTGCCAGCGCTGGTGCCAGAATTCGGGGTCCATGGGCAGATCTCCGCCAGCCGTTCGGGGTGCGTCGCGGCGCGCCCGGGCCGGCGCGCCTTGTCAGGGTTCGCCGGCTATCTTACCTTGCCGGTGTCCGGCGGCATCCCGCATCGCGGTCCGCCCCAACTACTGTATGATCGTACAGTGATGAGCGTTCTCCTGCGGCAGGCGGGCGCCGGCAACCAAACCAGCGAACAGAGGCGAGGTACAGTTCATGGATCCCAACAAGGAAAAGGCATTGCAGGCGGCCCTGAGCCAGATCGAGCGCCAGTTCGGCAAGGGCACGGTGATGCGCATGGGCGACAGGGAGTTGGTCGCGATCCCCAGTATCTCCACGGGCTCGCTGGGGCTCGACGTCGCCCTGGGCGTCGGCGGCCTGCCGCGCGGCCGGGTGGTGGAGATCTACGGGCCGGAGTCCTCCGGCAAGACCACCCTGACCCTCTCGGTGATCGCCCAGGCGCAGAAGCAGGGCGGCACCTGCGCCTTCGTCGATGCCGAGCATGCCCTCGATCCCATCTACGCCGAGAAGCTCGGCGTCAACATCGAGGACCTGATCCTGTCCCAGCCGGACACCGGCGAGCAGGCGCTCGAGGTCACCGACATGCTGGTGCGCTCGGGGGCGGTCGACGTGCTGGTGGTGGACTCGGTGGCGGCCCTGGTGCCCCGCGCCGAGATCGAGGGCGAGATGGGCGATGCCCATGTCGGATTGCAGGCGCGGCTGATGTCCCAGGCGCTGCGCAAGCTCACCGGCAACATCAAGAGCTCCAACTGCCTGGTGATCTTCATCAACCAGATCCGCATGAAAATCGGCGTGATGTTCGGCAACCCGGAGACCACCACCGGCGGCAATGCCCTCAAGTTCTACGCTTCGGTGCGCCTGGACATCCGCCGCATCGGCGCGGTCAAGGAGGGCGAGGAGGTCATCGGCAGCGAAACCCGGGTCAAGGTGGTCAAGAACAAGGTATCGCCGCCGTTTCGCCAGGCCGAATTTCAGATTCTCTACGGGTCCGGGATCAACGCCATGGGCGAGCTGATCGATCTGGGCGTCAAGTGCGGGTTGGTCGAGAAGTCGGGCGCCTGGTATGCCTACGGCGGCGACAAGATCGGCCAGGGGAAGAACAACGCCTGCGACTTTCTGCGCCAGAACCCGGGGGTGGCGGCCGAGCTCGATGCCCGCCTGCGCACCAAGTTGCTGGGGCCGGCGGCCGACCCCGGCCTGGTCGCGGAGGCTGCCCGGGAGGATTGCGAATAGATGCTCGCTTCCGGTCGCGTTCAGCAGGCAGCGGCCCGGCGGGCGGAGGCCATCCCCAACCCCGAATGCGGCGGGGGGATGCGATGACCGGCCGGCAGGCTCCACCGGCGGAGACCGCGCGCGCCGCGCTGTTGCGGGCTGCCCTGCGGCGGCTTGCGCGGCGCGAGCACAGCCGCCGGGAGCTCGGCCGCCGATTGGCCCGCGAGGGCGATGAGCGCGCCCCGGTGGACGCCGTTCTCGACGAGCTTGCCCAACGCGGTCTGCAGAGCGACGCGCGCTTTGCGGAGGCCGTGGTGGCCAGCCGGGTGCGCCGCGGGCAGGGCGAACTGCGCATCCGCCACGAACTCGCCGAAGCCGGGGTCGCGGCCGAGGTGATCGACGCCGCGCTCGAACGCGCAGCGGTCGACTGGGTGGCCCTGGCCGCAGCGGTCTGCCGGCGCAAATTCGGCTACGGACGGGCTTCGGCATGGGCCGAGCAGGCCCGCCGGGCGCGCTTTCTCGGCCAGCGCGGATTCGACGGCGCGGTCATTCGCGCGGCGCTGGCGGCGGTCGAGCGGGGGGAGGCGGGGTGATGCGCAGGCGCCGGCGGGCGGAGGGGGCGTGGTTGCCGGTCGCGCTGCTCGCCGCCATGACTGCCGCCTGGGCTGCGGCGGACGAGCTGCAGTTTCGCGGCAGTTGGCTCCAGGGGGGCCTGATCCTGGGCCGGGTCGCCCCGGCGGTCAGGGTCAGTCTGGCCGGGGCGGAGGTGACGGTGGGCAGGGACGGCTGGTTCCTCGTCGGCCTGGGGCGCGATGCCCCGGGGGAGGCGGAGCTGACCCTGACCGATCCGCTCGGCAGCCGCACCTATCGCTTCGCGGTGCAGCGGCGGGAGTATCCGGTGCAACGCGTCGATGGGGTCCCGGAGCGCACCGTGACCCCCCCGCCCGAGGTCCTGCGGCGGATCCGCCGCGAGCAGGAGCTGGTCGATCGCGCCCGCGCGGCGGTATCGCCGCGCCAGGATTTTCTCGACGGCTTCAGCCGTCCCCTGGAGGGCCCGGTGACCGGGGTGTACGGCAGCGCCCGCATCTACAACGGCGTGCCCAGGAGCCCCCACTACGGGCTGGACATCGCCGCGCCGGCCGGCGCCCTGGTGCGGGCGCCGGCTTCCGGCGTGGTGCGGCTGGTGCAGCCCGACCTGTATTTTTCCGGGGGCACGCTGATCGTCGATCACGGCCAGGGCCTGAGTTCGACGTTCATCCATCTGAGCGAGATTCTGGTCGCGGAGGGGGACGAACTCCGGCGTGGCGATCCGATCGCCAGGGTCGGTGCGACCGGGCGGGCGACCGGGCCCCACCTCGACTGGCGCATGAACTGGCGCGGCGAGCGGATCGATCCCGAACTGGTCCTGCGCGATTTTCCGGCCGGCGTCCAGACCCCTATGCTCGGCTTGAGGCCGTAGAGCGGGCGCGGCCTTTCCCGTAGAATTCCGGCCTCGGACCAGCTTCATTCAGGAGCGCCGGACGCCGCCCGGCGGCGCAGGGGCCAGATTTCGTGGACAAGCAGTTGCTCAGCATTCTCGTCTGCCCGGTCACCAAGGGGCCGCTCGAATATGACCGCGAGCGCCAGGAGTTGGTCTGCCGGGCGAGCGGGCTCGCCTATCCCATCCGCGACGGCATTCCAGTGATGCTGGAGAGCGAGGCGCGCCGGCTGACCCCGGAAGAGCAGCAGCGGCCCGGTGCGCCGCGTCACCCCTGAGCGCGATTGGTGCAGGGCGACGAACCGCGGCAATCCGGATGCAGCAGCGGTCCGGTGCGCCGCGCCACCCCTGAGCGCAGGCCGCCGGGGAACGCTTTTTTATCTTTTCGGAGCCGCATCATGGCTGACAGCATTTTTCTCAGGATCATCAACCGCGAATTGCCGGCCGAAATCATCTACGAGGATGAGCACTGCATCGCCATCAAGGACATCGCCCCCAAGGCGCCGGTGCATCTGCTGATCATTCCGCGCAAGGTGATCCCCCGCCTGAGCGACGCCACGCCCGACGACCTGGAGCTGCTGGGCCACATGCTGCTGGCGGCCGGGGAGGTGGCGCGCCGCGTCGGTGTGGACGATGCCTTCCGGCTGATCGTCAACAATGGCCCCGAAGCCGGGCAGACCGTGTTCCACCTGCACCTGCATCTGCTGGCCGGCAAGCGATTCGCCGAGTCGCAGCTCGGTTTCTGAGCCGGCGCGCCATCCCCCATCACGGAGCCCAGGCTTGAAGAGCGCGGACATACGGCAGGCATTCCTGAAATTCTTTGCCGACCGGGACCATCAGATCGTGCCCAGCAGCAGCCTGATACCCGCCGGCGATCCCACGCTGCTGTTCACCAACGCGGGGATGGTTCAGTTCAAGGACGTGTTTCTGGGCACCGAGCACCGGCCCTATCGCAGGGCCGCTTCCGCCCAGCGCTGCGTGCGCGCCGGCGGCAAGCACAACGACCTGGAAAACGTCGGTTTCACCGCGCGCCACCACACCTTTTTCGAAATGCTCGGCAATTTCAGCTTTGGCGACTACTTCAAGCGCGAAGCCATCGGCTACGCCTGGGAGTTTCTGACCCGACGCCTCGGGCTGCCCGCCGAGCGTCTCTGGGTGACCGTCCATGTGTCCGACGATGAAGCCGCCGACATCTGGCTGCGCGAAGTGGGCGTGAGCCCCGAGCGCTTCTCGCGGCTCGACGAAGACAATTTCTGGCAGATGGGCGACACCGGCCCGTGCGGACCCTGCTCGGAGATCTTCTACGACCATGGCCCGGAAGTGCCCGGGGGGCCGCCGGGCAGCCAAGGTGCGGATCTCGACCGCTATATCGAGATCTGGAACCTGGTGTTCATGCAGTATGAGCGGGATGGCCAGGGCCGGCTGCATCCGCTGCCCAAACCCTCCATCGACACCGGCATGGGGCTCGAACGGATCGCTGCGGTACTGCAGGGCGTGCACAGCAACTACGACATCGACCTGTTCGCCCGCCTGATCGATGCCGCCGCCGAGGTCACCGGGAGCGCGGATCGCGGTTCGAGTTCGCTGCGGGTGATCGCCGACCACATCCGCTCCAGCGCCTTCCTGATCGCCGATGGCGTGGTGCCCGGCAACGAGGGGCGGGGCTATGTGCTGCGCCGGATCATCCGCCGCGCACTGCGGCACGGGCACAGGCTGGGCCGGACCCAACCCTTCTTCCACCGGCTGGTGGTGCCGCTCGCCCGGGAGATGGGCGAGGCCTACCCGGAACTGGTGGCGGCCCGCACCCGCGTCGAGGAGGTGCTGCTCCGGGAAGAGGAGCAGTTCGCCCGCACGCTCGAGGCCGGGATGGCGATCCTGGAGGACGAGTTCGCTCGGCTTTCCGGTACCGAGCTTCCCGGCGACCTGGTCTTTCTGCTGTACGACACCTACGGATTTCCGGTGGATCTGACCAACGACGTCGCCCGCGAACGCGGCTATACCCTGGACCTGGCGGGCTATGAGGCCTGCATGGAGGCCCAGCGGGAGCGTGCGCGCAGCGGCAGCCGCTTTCGGGCCGAACGGGTCGTTTTGCCGGAGGAGGTCGGCAGCACCCGCTTTCTCGGTTACGACCGGCTGGAAGCCGAGTCCGAAGTGGTGGCGCTGGCGCGTGACGGCGAGGCGGTGGCGGCGCTGAGCAGCGGTGAAGAGGGCGTCGTGGCGCTCGCCGCGACCCCGTTTTACGGTGAGGGCGGTGGGCAGGTCGGCGATCATGGCGAGCTGCGCCTCCCCCGGGGGCGCTTTCTGGTGCGGGATTGCCGTCGCCAGGGCGACACGCAACTCCATTTCGGGCGCATGGAGGAGGGGTCGCTCGCGGTTGGCGACCGGGTTGTGGCGGCCGTCGACCCGCAGTCCCGGGCGGCCACTGCGAGGCATCATTCGGCGACCCATCTGCTGCACGCCGCGCTGCGCGAAGTGCTGGATGAACACGTATCACAAAAGGGGTCGCTGGTGGATGCCGAGCGGCTGCGGTTCGATTTTTCCCATGACCGGGCGCTCACCCGGGAGCAACTGCTCGCGATCGAGCGGCGGGTCAATGCGGAGGTGCTCGCCAACACCCCGGTCGATACCGAACTGATGACCATGGACGAGGCCCGCAAGCGCGGCGCGATGGCCCTGTTCGGCGAGAAGTACGGCGACCAGGTGCGCGTGTTGACCATGGGGCACGGCTTTTCGGTCGAGTTGTGCGGCGGTACCCACGTGCGGCGGACCGGCGACATCGGGCTGTTCAAGATCCTGGCCGAATCCGGAATCGCATCCGGCGTGCGCCGCATCGAGGCCCTGGCCGGCGCAGCGGCACTGGCCCATGTCGAGGCGCTGGAGGCGCGGCTCGCCGAGGTGGCGGGCGCGTTGCGGACCAATCCCGCCCAGGTCGTCGACCGCGCCGTGCAGATAGTCGAACAGAACCGCCAGCTGGCCCGGGAACTCGACGCCCTGAGGACCCGCATCGCCACGGGTGCGGGCGCTGCCGATCCGCTGGCGAACGCCCTGCGGGTGGCGGGTGTTCCGGTGGTGGTGCAGCGCATCGAGGACGCCGATGCACGCAGTTTGCGGGAAGCCGCCGATCGGCTGAAATCCCGGCTGGGCAGCGGGGTGGTGGTACTGGCGGCGGTGGAGAACAACCGGGTACTGCTGGTCGTCGGGGTCACCAGGGATCTGACCGACCGCATCGGCGCCGGCGAGTTGCTGCAGCAGCTCGCGGCCCGGGTGGGCGGAAAGGGCGGCGGCCGTCCCGATCTGGCGCAGGGCGGGGGTCCGGAGGTCGCGGCGCTGGACGCGGCCCTCGCCTCGGTACCGGACTGGCTGAACGATCGACTCCGCGGTTGATGCCACGGCTGTTCTACTGGCCCGGGGTTGGTGATAAAGTCGCGCGCCATTTGCGCGGCCGCCCGGGCGCGGGTCGTTGGATCGAACGCCGATGAGTCTTCTGGTGCAGAAATACGGTGGTACTTCCGTGGGCTCCACCGAGCGCATCCGCGCCGTGGCGCGCCGGGTCGCGGCCCTCCGCGCCCAGGGTCACGACTTGGTAGTGGTGGTTTCGGCGATGAGCGGCGAAACCAATCGGCTGATCGCGCTCGCCCACGAAATCGCCGAGCAACCCTCGCAGCGTGAACTGGACGTGCTGGTGTCCACCGGCGAGCAGGTCACCATCGCCCTGCTGGCGATGGCCCTGGAGGAGCTCGGTTGCCCGGCCCGTTCCTACACCGGTGGGCAGATCCGCATTCTGACCGACAGCGCCCACACCAAGGCGCGCATCGAACACATCGAGGTGGCGCCGATCCGTGCCGATCTCGCCGCCGGCCGGGTGGTGGTGGTGGCGGGCTTTCAGGGGGTCGATGCCGCCGGCAACATCACCACCCTGGGTCGCGGCGGCTCCGATACCACCGGGGTCGCGCTGGCGGCTGCGTTGCGGGCCGACGAATGCCAGATCTACACCGACGTCGATGGCGTCTATACCACCGACCCCCGGGTAGTGGAGCGTGCCCGCCGGCTCGACCGCATCACTTTCGAGGAAATGCTGGAGATGGCGAGCCAGGGTTCGAAGGTGCTGCAGATCCGGTCGGTCGAATTCGCCGGCAAGTACCAGGTTCCCCTGCGGGTGCTGTCCAGCTTCACCGACGGGCCGGGCACCCTGATCTCTCTGGATGACGAGGACGATATGGAAAAGCCGCTGGTGTCCGGCATCGCCTTCAACCGGGACGAGGCCAAGCTCACCGTGATCGGGGTGCCCGACGTGCCTGGAGTCGCCTATCGCATTCTGGGGCCGATCAGCGAAGCCAACATCGAAGTCGACGTCATCGTGCAGAACGTGGCCGAGGATGGCACGACCGCATTGACCTTCACCGTGCATCGCAACGAGATGAAGAAGGCGCAGCGCATCCTGGAATCGCTGCGCGAGAGCTTGGGCGCCACCGCGATCGTGGTCGACGACCGCATCGCCAAGCTGTCGCTGGTCGGGGTCGGGATGCGCTCCCACGCCGGGGTCGCGGCACGGATGTTTCGGACCCTGGCCGAGCACAATATCAATATCCAGATGATCAGCACCTCGGAGATCAAGATCACCGTGGTGATCGAGGAAAAATACCTCGAACTGGGGGTGCGCGCCCTGCACACCGAGTTCGAACTCGACGTACCGCCCCCGGACGCGCCGGCCGGCTAGTGGCGCGGCAGATGGTCGATTGTGGAGACAATATTGGCGATTGGTGAAACTTTGAGGTCCGTTTGCTAGACTAACTCTTGGGCAGTTCTATCAGTTCCGCGATCGGTCCACCTGCCCGGAAAATAATAACCATATGACTAAAAAGGCGTTCAACCCTTGGTTTTGAAGCGCCTTTTTACTTGGCATTCATGGAGAATCGGAGGCAGCAATGCTGATATTGACACGACGGGTGGGGGAAACCCTGGTCATTGGAGATGATGTGACCGTTACCGTGCTGGGGGTGAAGGGCAATCAGGTGCGTCTCGGCGTCAACGCGCCGCGTGATCTGCCTGTGCACAGGGAAGAAATCTACGAGCGGATCCAGCAGGAAAAGCGGTCCGCGGCTGCAGGGCTCTGAACCCGCCATCATCCATCCTGGCTGGAACCGGCTTTATCCCGGCGCCCGCTGTGGTAACATTCGCGCCGCTTGGTGGGGGTCAGCGGCGCGGATTTCCGGAGCCTGTCCGGCGACTTCCTATAAAGAAAGCTTTTCACTCAGGTGAGGTGGCCGAGCGGCTGAAGGCGCTCCCCTGCTAAGGGAGTATACCCTTATCCGGTATCGAGGGTTCGAATCCCTCCCTCACCGCCAGTTCTGCGCGAAGCGGTTCTTCCCGTTCGATCGAATGGTCCATTTCCGGCTCGATTTTCATTCAGCCGTCGATGGTTGCCGGCAGGTGGTCAGGCATCGTGCCGCCCGGGGTTGGAGGTCGCGGCCGAATCCCGGCTGCCGGACAGGGACAGGGCGGGCACGCCCTGCCTGCCCAGGCTCCGAAGAAGTCCTTCAACGCCGGATTTCCGGCCTTTCGGCTGCCTGCCGGTGGTGTGCCCGGCCCTGGAACGGCGCCGGATGATTTTGCGTGGTTGTTGATTCCAAAGGCGAAGTGGCGGAGGGGCAGGGATTCGAACCCTGGGTGCCTTTCGACACGCCGGTTTTCAAGACCGGTGCTTTTGACCGCTCAGCCACCCCTCCGGCGGGCGGCCATTATACCTTCGACCGGTGGGGCGACAAGGCCGGTGGTGCGGGCCTCAGCGGGCCAGCAGGCCGCGCTCGAGGTACAGGGGGTCGTATTCGAAAACCAGGCTGCGGTCGGCGAGCAGCAATTCGTCGCGCTGGCCGGCGTACCCCTGGCGGGACAGCAGGTCGCGAATCAGATTCAGTCGCGCGCTGCGCCTGTGGTCCGCGCGCACCAGGATCCAGGGTGCCAGCGGGTGGTGGGTTCGCGCCAGCATCGCGTCGCGCGCGGCGCTGTAGGCGTCCCAATGCTGTTGCGCGCTGTCGTCGATGGGGCTGCGCTTCCACTGTTTCAGCGGGTCTGTGCGGCGTTCCTCGAGCCGTTTGCGCTGGGTGTCGCGCTCGATGTCGAGATAGTACTTGAGCAGTTGGATGCCGGAGAGGACCAGCATGGATTCGAATTCGATCACGGTATCGATGAACTCGCGGTATTCCGCCTCGGTGCAAAAACCCATCACCCGCTCGACGCCGGCGCGGTTGTACCAACTGCGGTTGAACAGGACGAACTCTCCGGCGCTGGGCAGGTAGGGAACGAAACGCTGGAAGTACCAGCTGCCGCGTTCGCGATCCGACGGCTTGCCCAGCGCCACCACCCGGGTGTCGCGGGGGCTCAGGTGCTGGACGATGCGCTTGATGACGCCGTCCTTGCCGGCGGCGTCGCGCCCCTCCAGCACGACCAACAGCTTGCGGCCTTCGGCGATGATGTCGCGTTGCAGGCTCGCCAGTTCGATCTGCAGTTCGCGCAGTTCGCGGCGGTAGTCGGCAGGGTCTTTGGCCATGGGTGTCAGCAGCAGCCGCCGCCGGTGCCGCCGTCGTAGGGATCGACCCAGTGGGGCAGATCCAGCATGAGCCCCCGCTCTGCCGCCAGGCGCAGCGTCAACCGGGGATCGATGACCCTGGGACCGTTGCGGGTGACCTGCAGAACTGCGCCCTGACCGGGCGCCAGTTGGCGCTCGCGATCGCCGTCGAAGGCCAGCACGCCGGGGCCTTCAATCAGGGTGCTCTCGCCCAGGGGCAGGCGCCGGCAATTCCGGATGTGGGCGGAGCGGAACAGGCCCGGCGCAACCGGTGCGCGCAGCAGGCGGCCGCCTTGATCGTGGCCGCAGAAATCGACCCGCACGCCGAAATCGTCGGCGAATCCGGCCGGACAGAGCAGGCCGCCCAGCGGCGACATGCCGACCGCGTCGGGTTCGGCGCGGGTCAACACCAGGGTCGCCATGAAGCGCGGCTCGAAGGGGCCCAGATTGCCGATCCGGTCGCCGCGCAGCAGCAGGGCGTCGATCAGCGCCAGATCGGGCGCAGCCCCGTCGATGGCCAGTTCCACGAGCTTGGCGCGGGGCGCGACCTCGGCCGCAGGCAGTCTGCCGGCTGCGACCAGTCCCGCGGCAAACCCGGCGACGGTGGGCTCGATCCACCAGGGGAAAACATTGTTGGTGCCGGTGGAGAGGGGCATCAGCACCGCATCCGGCCAGGTTTTGGCGACCGCCCGGCTGGTGCCGTCGCCGCCCAGGACGACCAGCACGTCGCAGCCGTGCTCGCGCATGGCGGTTACCGCGGCGGCGGTATCCTGCGCGCTGTGCTCGATCGGCGTGCGGATCTGTTCGACGGTCGCGCCGATCTGCAGATGTTCCACCGCCGCAATCGCCAGGCGTCTGGGCTCCCAGGGCACCAGCAGGCGCTGGCAGCCCGCCGCCGCTGCGGCCACGGCGATGCGGGCGATCTGGTTGCGCTTGCTCTCGTGGCTGACGGTATCGGCTCGCGCCGTCAGGCGCCGGCTGTCGCGCCCCGACATAGGGTTGACGATGATGCCCAGAGTGCCCATGCAGAAATCCCGTGCGGCCTGTGGGTCGCATTATAGGTGAGTGCCGCCGGGCATCCCCCGGGAGCTTTTGGCTACACTCCGGGGAAACCCTTGGGGCCACGCCATGCTGGAAATCACCCGAATCAACCACAGTGCCATCAACACCCGGGACGAACTGGAGGCGATGCGCCGTTTCTACGTCGAGGTGTTGGGAGTGCGCACCGTCGAGCGCGACATTCCCGCCCGCTTCGCCGAGCGGATTCCCGGCTTCTGGATGCAGTTTCCCAACGGCCAGGTGCACGTGATCCAGTACGATCCCGCCAGGTCCGACGAACCGCTTCCGGGGATGAATTGCCGGCACGCCAGGCCGATGGGGCCGCATACCGCGTTCTTCGTCGCCGACATCGAGGCCGCGGCGCGGCATCTGGAGGCGAATGGGGTGCCCTTCGACCGCTTCGACCGGTTCATTTTCACCACCGATCCGGCGGGCAATACCGTCGAGTTTCAACAGGATCCGGAGTTGGTCCAGGCCGGCGGGCGGGAGCGGGGATCATGAAGATCCTTTTTTGTCGCGAGGGATTGCGGGTCATCGGCGAACTGCTGCAACAGGAGTTGCCCGAAGACGAGATTCTGGAATGCGGCCCGCAGCGACTGGCCGCCGCCGCGGCGGACGCCGACGTACTGATCCCCACCATCACGCCGCTGTCGGCGGAGATCCTCACCGCCACCAAGGCGAGGCTGGTGCAGCAGTTCGGCGCCGGCCTGGATCCCGTGGATGTGCCGGCCGCCACGGCCAACGGCGTGTACGTGGCCAATGTGCCGGCCGCCGGTACTGGCAATGCGGAGTCCGTCGCGGAGGTCGCGCTGCTGCACATGTTGACCCTGGCCCGGAAATTTCCCGCTACGCAGCAGAGCATCCGCGAACGCCGGGTGGCCACGCCCATCGGCCGGTCGCTCAAGGGCAAGACGGTGGCGGTGGTCGGCTACGGCGGCATAGGCCGCGAAATGGCGCGGCGCCTGGCCGGTTTCGAGATGCGGGTGCTGGCGGTGTCCCGGCGCGGCCCCAAGTCCGATCCGGAGGAAATGGCGATCCCCGTGGCGCACCATTATCCGGAGGACGGCCTGCACGCGGCGCTGCGGGAGGCGGATTTCGTGGTGCTGGCGCCGCCGCTGAACGATGCCACCCGCGGGCTGATCGGCGCGGCCGAATTCGCCTGCCTCAAGCCTTCGGCCTATGTGATCAACGTCGCCCGCGGCGGGGTCATCGACTATCAGGCATTGCTGGATGCCTTGCGCGAGGGGCGCATCGCCGGGGCCGGTCTGGATGTGTTCTGGGAAGAGCCGGTCGATCCGGAGGATCCGATTTTTGCCTACAACGTCATCGGCACGCCGCACATCGGTGGCGCCACCGATCTCGGCCTGCGCGGCATCGCGCGCAAGGTGGCGGAGAACATCGAACGCTTGCGCCGCGGCGAACTGCCGCTCAATTGCGTCAACCCCGAGGCCGCGAGGGTATCTTAGCCCGGATAGCTCACCGCTCTCCTACTGCGACGGCCCAATGGCACGCCCTGACCGGCTTTTGCTCGGTCGAACCGCTCGACATAGTGTCGACTATGCCTGCGCGCTTCTCGGTCGCAAAAGCCGCCCATGACCCGCCCTTCAACCGTCTCGCGACGAACATCGGTGAGCTATCCGGGCCAGGCGGCGCTCAGCTCACGCGCAGCCAGCGGTCCTCGACGAACAGCTCGGCCGGCCGATAGCGGATCTTGTAGTTCATCTTGGCCGAGTCGCGGATCCAGAAGCCCAGATACACGTAGCGCTTGCCGCGCGCGAGCACGGTCTCGATCTGCTTGAGAATCGCCAGCGTGCCCAGGCTGCGCCGGCTTTCGTCGGGATCGAAATAGGTGTAGATCGCCGACAGGCCGTTGCGCAGCCAGTCGGTGACCGCACAGCCCAGCAGGCGCCCCTGGGCGCGGAATTCGATGAAGGTGGTCGAATGCCAGGGCCGGCCGATGAAATCCTGGTACTGCGCCCGCGAGGGCGGATACATGTCGCCTTCGCTGTGGCGTGCACCGATGTACTGTTCATAGAGCGGATAGTGCTCGTCGATGTCGACGCGATCGACCAGTTCCACCGCGACATCCCGGTTGCGGTTGAGGCACTTGCGCTGGACTCGCGAGGGCTGGAAATCCACCGCATCGAGGCGGATGGGGATGCAGGCCTTGCAGCTCGCGCAGCGCGGCGTGTAGATGTAGCGGCCGCTGCGGCGAAAGCCCAGGTCGGAGAGCCGGTTGTACAGATCGGCATCCACCACCACCCGGGGATCGACGAAGGCCGTGGTGGCCTGGCGATCGGGCAGATAACTGCACGGATGGGGTTCGGTCAGGTAGAGGCGGAGTTTCTCCAGGTCTGGAGTGACATCCCGGGTCATCGTGCGGTTCCGGTGTCGGCTAGGTGTCAACCATACCGGATAGGGCGGCTTCCGGCCAAGCGGGGGGCGGGTGCTCCAGACCCTGGCGCAGCACCGCCAGGAAGCGGGCGCGCGGGATCTCGACCGCCCCCATGGCGGAGAGGTGGGGGTTCGGGATCTGGCAGTCGATCAGTGCGAAGCCGGCCTCGGCCAGCGCCCGGCCGAGCCGGATCAGCGCCAGTTTGGAGGCGTTGGGGCGGACGCTGAACATGGATTCACCGCTGAACACCGAGCCCACCGCCACGCCGTAGAGTCCGCCCGCCAATTCGCCGTCCATCCAGCACTCGACGCTGTGCGCGTGCCCGGCAGTGTGCAGCGCCTCGTAGGCGGCGATCATTTCCGGCCCGATCCAGGTTCCGGAGCTGCCGCGGCGGGGTGCGGCGCAGCGCCGGATCACCGCGCCGAAGGCCTGGTCGGAGGTGATCCGGTAGCCGCCGCGCCGACCCTGGCGTGCCATCGAGCGGCTGACGTGGACCTGCCCCGGAGGGATCACCGCCCGCGGGTCCGGACTCCACCACAGCAGCGGCTGGCCGGGTTCGAACCAGGGAAAGATGCCCTGCCGATAGGCAGCGAGCAGCGTATCCGGGCCCAGGTTGCCGCCCGCAGCGAGCAGGCCGTTGGGCTTGCGGGCGGCCCGCTGCGGCGGCGGGAACACCGGATGCCGCGGATCCAGCACCGGCAGGCGCATCGGGGCGCGCTCAACCCTGATCGAGAAAGCGCTCCGCATCCAGCGCCGCCATGCAGCCGGTGCCGGCCGAAGTCACCGCCTGCCGGTAGACGTGATCGGCGACATCGCCGGCGGCAAACACCCCCGGTACGCTGGTGGCGGTGGCGTCCCCGTCGAGGCCGCCCCGAACCCGGAGATAGCCATTTTCCATGTCGAGCTGGCCGGCGAACAGATCGGTATTGGGGCTGTGGCCGATGGCGATGAAGACGCCCTCCACAGCGAGATCCCGGGTCGCGCCGCTGTCGACGGCGCGCAGCCGCACGCCGGTCACCCCGCCGGTATCGCCCAGAACCTCGTCGAGGGTGTGGTTCCACAGCAGCCGCACCCTGCCGGACCGGGCGCGCTCGAACAGCTTCTGCTGCATGATCTTCTCGGCGCGCAGCCGGTCGCGGCGGTGGACCAGAGTGACTTCGGCGCAGATGTTGGAGAGGTACAGCGCCTCCTCGACCGCGGTGTTGCCGCCGCCGATCACCGCCACCTTGCGATCGCGATAGAAAAAGCCGTCGCAGGTGGCGCAGGCGCTGACCCCCTTGCCGAGGAATGCCCGCTCCGACGGGAGGCCCAGATAGCGCGCACTGGCCCCGGTGGCGATGATCAGGGCATCGCAGCTGTAGTGGCCGCTGCCCTGGAGCCGGAACGGGCGGCCACTCAGATCCACCTGTTCGATGTGGTCAACAATTACTTTTGTATCAAAGCGTTCTGCATGTTTCTGCATGCGAATCATCAGGTCAGGACCCTGCACGCCGGCGGGATCGCCCGGCCAGTTGTCGACGTCCGTGGTGGTGGTCAGTTGGCCGCCCCGCTGGATGCCGGTGATCACCGCGGGCTGCAGATTGGCCCGCGCCGCGTAGACCGCCGCCGTCCATCCGGCGGGCCCGGAGCCGAGGATGATGAGGCGGTGATGCTGGGTATCGGCCATGTGCACAGTCCTGGAAAGTCGGTGTTCCGACGCGGGCCGGTATGATAGTGAATAACGTCCCGGGGCAGGGAGGTCGGGGAGGCGGGCGGTCGCGATGCATTACACTAGAGCGCTACCTACCTGTCCGAATCCGGAGCCGTGTCGACGAAATCCAGGTCATCGAGACGCCAGCCGCCGGCGGTCCCGGAGGGGTTGCGCCGGCGCATCTCCCTGGTACGGCGCGAGGGCGCGTTCATCGGCTGGATGCTGGTGGCGGGCTATCTGCTGCTGGCCATGGCATCCCACGATCCCGCCGATCCGGGCTGGTCGAGTACCGGCAGCGGCGATCGCTATCACAACCTGGGCGGCCCCTTCGGGGCCTGGCTGGCGGATTTCGGCTACTCGCTGCTCGGCTGGCTCGCGCTGCTGATTCCGATGCTGGTCGCGATCCGCGCCTGGCAGGCATTCCGCGCCCGGCAGCGCGGCGCCTGGACCTTCGACCGCCTGACCTTCGTGCTGCGCCTGGTGGGCGTGGTACTGCTGATGGCTGCCGGCAGCGCGCTCGTCGACATCCAGTACGGCGCCGCCGGGGGGCAACTGCCCTTCGGCGGGGGCGGTATCGTCGGCGCCGCCATCGGCCAGGCGGCGGAGCATACCTTCGGCCTGGCCGGGAGCACGCTGCTGCTGCTGGGAGCGTTCCTGTTCGGCGTCACCGTGTTTACTGACCTGTCCTGGCTGGAGGTCGCCGACCGGATCGGCCGCCTGTGCCTGCTGGCCTGGCAGCGCGGCGCGGAGTGGGTGCGCGCCCGCCGGCACAGCGTAGAGGAGCAGGAGCAGACGCGCGCCGTGGTGGAGCGGCGCCGCGAATCCCTGCAACGCGACCGGGAATTGCGCTCCCAGCGCCGGGAGCCGGTGATCACCCTCGCCGCGGAGAAGCCCGAGCCCAGCGCGCGCGTCGAGCGGGAGCGCCAGCGGCCGCTGTTTCCCGAGGCCGTCGCCGCGGGGCTGCCACCCATCGATCTGCTGGATGCCCCGCCGGCCGGTCCCGGCGGCGGCTTTTCTCCGGCCGCCCTGGAGGCCATCTCGCGCAAGCTGGAATTGAAACTGCAGGATTTCGGCATTGCCGCCGAGGTGGTCGAGGTGCTGCCGGGGCCGGTGATCACCCGCTTCGAGCTGCAACCCGCACCCGGGGTCAAGGCCAGCCGGATCGCCAATCTCGCCAAGGATCTGGCGCGCTCCCTGGCGGTGGTCAGCGTGCGCGTGGTGGAGGTCATCCCAGGCAAGTCGGTGGTCGGCATCGAGATTCCCAACGAAGTGCGGGAAACCGTCTACCTGCGCCAGGTGTTGTCGTCGGAGGCCTATGACAGCGCGCGCTCGCCGCTCAGTCTGGCGCTGGGGGAGGACATCGCCGGTGAGCCGGTGATCGTCGATCTGACCCGGATGCCCCATTTGCTGGTGGCGGGCACCACGGGTTCGGGGAAATCGGTGGGCATCAATGCCATGCTGCTGAGTCTGCTGTTCAAGGCCACGCCCGAGGAATTGCGGCTGATCCTGGTCGATCCGAAGATGCTGGAGCTGTCGGTCTACGACGCCATCCCGCACCTGCTGACGCCGGTGATCACCGACATGAAGGACGCCGCCACCGGGCTGCGCTGGTGCGTCGGCGAGATGGAGCGCCGCTACCGGTTGATGGCCCAGTTGGGGGTGCGCAACCTGGCCGGCTACAACCGCAAGATCGAGGAGGCCCGCGCCGCGGGCGAGCCGCTGCGCGACCCCACCTGGAATCCCAGCGAACCCTTCGCCACCGGGCATGATCCCGCGACCGCGCCGGAGCTGGACAAGTTGCCCTACATCGTGGTGGTGATCGACGAGTTCGCCGACATGATGATGATCGTCGGCAAGAAGGTCGAACAGCTGATCGCGCGCATCGCCCAGAAGGCCCGGGCGGCCGGCATCCACCTCATCCTCGCCACCCAGCGGCCGTCGGTGGACGTGATCACCGGGCTCATCAAAGCCAATGTGCCGACCCGCATCGCCTTCCAGGTGTCGTCCAAGATCGACTCGCGCACCATCCTCGACCAGGGCGGCGCCGAACAACTGCTCGGCCACGGCGACATGCTGTATCTGCCCACCGGCACCTCGGTGCCGATCCGGGTGCACGGCGCCTTCGTCGACGATCACGAGGTGCACAAGGTCGCCGATGAGTGGCGCCGGCGGGGCCGGCCCGACTATCTCGCCGAGATCACGGATGAAACCGCCGCCGGGGCCATTGCGGTGCCGGGCTATGCCGATGCGGAGGGCGGTGACGGGGACGGCGATGCGGAGCGGGATGCGCTCTATGACGAGGCCGTGGCGTTCGTGATCGACAGCGGTCGCGCCTCGATCTCCTCGGTGCAGCGCAAGCTGCGCATCGGCTACAACCGCGCGGCGCGCCTGATCGAGGCCATGGAGGCTGCCGGCGTGGTGACCGCGATGAACAGCAACGGCAGCCGCGAAGTGATGGTGCCGGCCCGGGAGCGCGACTGAATGCGGCGCTGGCTGGTGGGGGTGGCGCTGGCGCTGGCGGGCTCGCCGGGCCTGGGGTCGGAAGCGGGAGCCTGCCCGCCCGGAGCGGCCGTCCTGGAGGCGCGGCTCGCCGGACTGCGGACCCTGAGGGCGAACTTCGAGCAGCAGGTGGAGGCTGCCGACGGCCATCCGTTGCAGACCAGTACCGGGATCCTGCAGCTCGCCAGGCCGGGCCGCATCTATTGGGTCGCGGAGCCGCCGTTCGAACAGACCGTGGTCGCCGACGGCACGCGCATCTGGGTCTATGATCCGGATCTGGAGCAGGTGACCGTTCGCACCCTGCACTCCCAACTCGACAACTCGCCCGCCGCCCTGCTGGTGGGCGATCCCGGCCGGGTTCTGGAGGAGTTCCGGGTGTGCGCCTTCAGCGCGGGGCAGCACACCCGCATCCTACTGCGCCCGCTGGTCGCCGAGGCCATCTATCGCGAGGTGGAACTGGAGTTCGCCGCCGATCGACCCCTGGCGATCCGGATGACCGACAGCCTCGGCCAGCGCACCCGGATCGCGTTGAGCGAGGTGGAGATCAACCAGCCGCTGGAGCCCGGGCTGTTCCAGTTCACCCCGCCGCCCGGGGTCGACGTGTTCCGCGATGACTGAGCCCCGGGCGGCAGCCGGCGCCCCGCTCGCCGATCGCATGCGGCCCCGGACCCTGGCCGAATTCGCCGGCCAGGGTCATCTGCTCGGCCCCGGCAAGCCGCTGCGCAGCGCGATCGAGCAGGGCCACTGCCATTCCATGGTGTTCTGGGGGCCGCCCGGCACCGGCAAGACCACCCTGGCGCGGCTGATCGCGGCGCGGATGGACGCCCATTTCGAGGCCGTGTCGGCGGTGCTGGCGGGCGTCCGGGAGATCCGCGCGGCGATCGCCCGCGCCGAGGTTGAGCGCGCCGCCAACGGCCGCGACACCATCGTGTTCGTCGACGAGGTGCACCGCTTCAACAAGAGCCAGCAGGACGCCTTCCTGCCTTATGTCGAGAACGGCACCATCCTGCTGATCGGGGCGACCACCGAGAATCCCTCCTTCGAACTCAACAACGCGCTGCTCTCCCGCTGCCGGGTCTATACCCTCAAGCCGCTGGCGGACGACGACCTCCGCGCGGTGATCGAGCGCGCCCTGGCCGATGCCGAGCACGGTCTCGGCGGTGCGGTGGCCCTGGCTGCGGAGGCGCTGGAGCTCTTGGTCCAGAGCGCCGATGGGGATGCCCGCCGGGCGCTCAACCTGCTGGAAATCGCCGCCGACCTCGCGCCGCAGGGCCTTATCGACAGCGGCTTGATGCGCGAGGTGGCGGCTGGTGGCACCCGCCGCTTCGACAAGGGCGGCGAGTATTTCTACGATCAGATCTCGGCGCTGCACAAGGCGGTGCGCGGCTCCTCGCCGGACGCCGCCCTGTACTGGCTGGTGCGCATGCTCGACGGCGGCTGCGATCCGCTCTACATCGCCCGCCGGGTGGTGCGCATGGCCAGCGAGGACATCGGCAACGCCGACCCCCGGGCGCTGCACCTGGCGCTGGCGGCCTGGGACGTCCAGGAGCGGCTGGGCAGTCCGGAGGGCGAGCTCAGCCTCGCCCAGGCGGTGGTGTACCTGGCGGTGGCCGCCAAGAGCAATGCGCTCTACACCGCCTACAACGAGGCGCTGCGCGAGGTCCGCGCCCAGCCCAGCCACGAAGTCCCGCTGCGCCTGCGCAATGCGCCCACCCGGCTGATGCAGGAGCTCGATTACGGCGCCGGCTATCGCTACGCCCACGACGAAGCCGATGCCTTCGCCGCCGGTGAAAGCTATTTTCCCGATGCCCTGGGCGAGCGCCAGTACTACCGGCCGACCGACCGCGGCCTGGAGCGGCAGATCGGCGAAAAGCTGCGCCAGTTGCGGGAGCGGAATGCGGCCGCCCGCCGCGGCGCGGGGCGGAAGGAACCGTGACCGCCTGGCTGGCGGTCGCCGCCGGCGGTGCCCTGGGCGCGCTGGGGCGCTATGGTCTGAGCGCCTGGCTGGCGCCGGTGAGCGCCGGCCGCTTCCCGTTCGCGACCCTGCTGGCCAATGTCCTGGGCTGCGCCCTGATCGGCATCCTGCACGTGCTGATCGTGGAGCGGGCCCTGGTTCCCGCGGTCTGGCGGGAACTGCTCATGATCGGCGTGCTCGGCGGCTTCACCACCTTTTCGACCTTTTCCATCGACACTCTGGGCCTGTGGCAAAATCACCAGCCGCTGCTCGCCGTGGTCAATGTGGCGGCCAACCTCGTGCTCTCTCTGGGGGCGGCGGCCACCGCGATGGCACTGACCCGGCTGTGACGCGCGATTCATGACCCATCGACCGGAATCCCCCGTCCATGCTTGACGCCAGGCTGTTGCGTTCCGAACTTCCCGCGGTCGGCGAGGCGCTGCGCCGCCGCGGTTTCCACCTCGACACCCAAGCCTTCGCCGCCCTGGAGGCGGAGCGCAAGGCGTTGCAGGTGGAGACCGAGCGACTCCAGGCGCAACGCAACGCCAGCGCCCGGGAGATCGGCAGGGCCAAGGCCGCCGGCGAGGACATCGCCCCCCTGCTGGCCGCGGTGGAAGCCGGCAAGGCGCGCCTGGAACAGCTCGGCGGGCAGCTCCAGGAAGTCCAGCGGCGGCTGGACGATTTTCTGAGCCGCCTACCCAACCTGCCGGATCCCGAGGTGCCGGACGGCAGCTCGGATGCCGACAATCGGGAGGTGCATCGCTGGGGAGCGCCGCGCACCTTCGATTTTCCGGTGCGCGACCATGTCGATCTCGGCACTGCCCTGGGGCAGCTCGATTTTGAGGCCGCCGCGCGCATCGCGGGCGCGCGCTTCACCGTGCTGAGCGGCGGGCTGGCGCGCCTGCAGCGGGCGCTCACCCAGTTCATGCTCGACCTGCACACCACCAGGCACGGCTACCTGGAGGTGTATGTCCCCTATCTGGCCAACGCCCAGTCGCTGTTCGGCACCGGCCAGTTGCCCAAGTTCGCCGAGGACCTGTTCCGCATCGCCGTCGATCCGCCCTGGTACCTGATCCCGACCGCGGAAGTGCCGGTCACCAATCTCGCCCGCGATCGGATCCTGGCCGCCGGCGAACTGCCGCTGCGCTACGTCTGCCACAGCCCCTGCTTTCGCAGCGAGGCCGGCAGCCACGGCCGTGACACCCGCGGCATGATCCGCCAGCACCAGTTCGAGAAGGTGGAGCTGGTGCAACTGGTCCGGCCGGACCAATCGGCCGCGGCCCTGGAAGAGCTGCGCCGCCACGCCGAGACGGTACTGGAGCTCCTGGAGCTGCCCTATCGCACCGTCGCCCTGTGCGCTGGCGATCTGGGGTTCGCCGCCGCCCGGACCTATGACCTGGAGGTCTGGCTGCCCTCGCAGCAGACCTATCGCGAGATCTCCTCGTGCAGCAATTTCCGCGATTTCCAGGCGCGCCGTCTGCAGGCCCGCTGGCGCAACGCGCAGACCGGCAGGCCGGAGCTCCTGCACACCCTGAACGGCTCCGGCCTGGCGGTGGGGCGCACCCTGGTCGCGGTGCTGGAAAACCACCAGCAGGAAGACGGCAGCATCGCCATCCCCGCCGCCCTGCGCCCCTACCTGGACGGCAGCGAACGCCTCGGCGGTTGATGGACAGCCTGCCGCTGTTTCACCGGATTCGCGGGGCGGACTGCGTGCTGGTCGGCGCCGGCAGAGTCGCCGCCCGCAAACTCGAGTTGCTGCTCGCCGCCGGCGCCCGGTTGAAGGTGGTGGCGCCGGCCTGCACCGCGGAATTCGAGCGCCTGGCCGCGGCGGAAAGGCTGGTCCTGGTGCGGCGCCGGTTCCGGGCCGGCGATCTCGATCGGGCGGTGCTGGCGGTCGCCGCCACTTCCGATCCGGCGGTCAATCGCGCGGTTTCCCGCGCCGCGCGTGCGCGCGGCATCCCGGTCAACGTGGTCGATCGCCCTGAGCTCTGCACGGTGACCTTTCCGGCCGTGGTCGATCGGGATCCGGTGTGCGTGGCGATCGGTACCGGCGGATCCTCGCCGGTCCTGGCGCGGCTGCTGCGCACCCGGCTCGAAGCCCTGCTGCCGGCCCGCACCGGAGAGTTGGCGCGCCTGGCCCGCGAATTCCGCGCGCTGGTGCGCGAACGCCTGCCGGACCCGGCGGCGCGGCGGGCATTCTGGGAACAGATCCTGCAGGGCAGGGTGGCCGAACTGGTCTATGCCGGCCGGCCGCGGGCCGCGCGCCGCCAGTTGCAGGCGCAGCTCGACGGGATCGCGAACCCGCCGGCGGCGCAGGGCGAGGTGTACCTGGTGGGCGCCGGGCCGGGCGATCCGGATCTGCTCACCCTGCGCGCCCTGCGCCTGATGCAGCAGGCCGACGTGGTGCTCTACGACCGCCTGGTGTCGGAGCCGGTGCTCGCCTTGGTGCGCCGCGATGCCGAGCGCATCTACGTCGGCAAGCGCGCCGGCCGGCACGAGCTGGCACAGGGGGACATCAACGCCCGCCTGGTGGAATACGCACGCGCCGGCCGGCGGGTGCTGCGCCTGAAGGGCGGCGACCCCTTCATTTTCGGCCGCGGCGGCGAGGAGATCGAACAGCTGGCCGCCGCCGGGATCCCCTTTCAGGTGGTGCCCGGGATCACCGCGGCGGCGGGCTGCGCCAGCTACGCGGGGATTCCGCTCACCCACCGCGACCATGCCCAGGCGGTGCGCTTCCAGACCGGCCACCGGCGCGGCGACCGGGTCGATCTGGATTGGGAAGCCCTGGCCCGCCCGGGCCAGACCCTGGTGTTCTACATGCCGCTCGAAGGCCTCGGCATCATCTGCGCGCAGCTCATCGGCCAGGGTCTGCCGGCGAGCCTGCCCGCGGCCCTGATCGAGCGCGGCACCCGCCCCGAGCAGCGGGTGTTCACCGGCACCCTGGCGACCCTGCCGGACCAGGTCGCCCGGGCGGAGGTGCATGCCCCGACGCTGCTGATCGTCGGCGAGGTGGTGCGCCTGCGCGACCGGCTGGCCTGGTTCGAGGGGCGCGCCGACACCGAAGCGGAGGAGGAGCGATGAGCGGCTTCGATTGGGATTTGTTCGTGGTCGGTGCCGGATCCGGCGGGGTGCGCGCCGCGCGCATGGCCGCGCAGTACGGCGCCCGGGTGGCGATCGCCGAGGACCGGGACCTGGGCGGTACCTGCGTCAATGTCGGCTGCGTGCCCAAGAAACTGTTCGTCTATGCGGCGGAGTTTTCCCACGCCGTCGCAGCGGCCGGCCATTACGGCTGGCAGGTTCCGCGGCCCGGCTTCGACTGGGCGACATTGCGGGATAACAAAACCAAAGAAATCCATCGGTTGAACGATATTTATCAGAAATTGCTGGAAAGTTCCGGAGCGACCCTGGTGCGCGGCCGCGCCCGCCTGCTTGACCCCCACACCCTGGCGGTCGGCGACACCCGCCACAGTGCCAGGTATATCCTGATCGCCACCGGCGGGGTGCCAGATATCCCCGAGGTGCCCGGTCGCGAACATGTGCTGCGCTCCGACGACATGTTCTACCTGGAGCGGCTGCCCGAGCGCATCGCGATCGTCGGCGGCGGCTACATCGCGGTCGAATTCGCCGGGATTTGCAATGGGTTGGGCGTGGAAACTCATCTGATTCATCGCCGCGATCGCCTGCTGCGCGGCTTCGACAGCGAGCTGGGCGACGCACTGGCCAAGGAAATGGCCAAGCGCGGGGTACGGATCCACTTCGACACCCGGGTCGAGCGCATCGAGCCGGTTCCCCAGGGGTTGCGCGCCATTCTGGACACCGGCGCCGAGCTGCTCGCCGGCCAGATCCTCTACGCCACCGGACGCCGGCCCAACACCGCGGGGCTGGGCCTGGAAAACACCCGGGTGGAGACCGACGCGCGCGGCGCCATCCGGGTCGATGACGGCTTTGCCACCGCCGAGCCCTCCATTTATGCCATCGGCGATGTCACCGGGCGCCTCGAGCTGACGCCGGTGGCGATCCGCGAGGCCATGGTGCTGACCCGCAATCTGTTCGGCGGCGGGGGTGCGCGGATGAGCTACGAGAACGTCCCCAGCGCGGTGTTCAGCCAGCCCCCCATCGGCACCGTCGGTCTCAGCGAAGCCCAGGCCCGCGAGCGGTTTGCCAACGTCCGCATCCATCGCAGCGAATTCCGGCCCCTCAAGGCCAGCCTGGGCGGCGACGACCGGGCACTGGTCAAGCTGGTGGTCGATGCCGATACCGATCGCGTGCTCGGCTGCCACCTGCTGGGCGACCAGGCCGGCGAGATCATTCAGGGCTTCGCGGTGGCCCTGCAGCTGGGTGCCACCAAGGCGGATTTCGACCGCACCCTCGGCATCCACCCCACGCTGGCCGAGGAACTCGTCACCCTGCGCTGACCAGGGGTCATTGCGGCGGGCGTTCGCCCGCCGGCAGGGCGCCGTGGGCGGCGAGCCAGGCCGCTACCCCCGGCGCCTGGGTGAAGCCGGTGATCAGCGCCGCGCCGGCGTCGCGCAGCGCCATGATGCTGGCCTGGTGGAGGGCATCGCCGGCGCTTTCGAGCATCCGCGAGGGCGTCTTGCCGTAGGCGGCCAGCGACCAGTCGGCGACCGGGTTGCCGGCCCGGTCGAGCAGCTGCAGCCGGTAGCGAACCCAGACCTCGAAGATCTTCAGTTGGGTCTCCGTCGGCGTGGCGATCTGCACGTCCTCGACTCGCGGCACCAGGATCAGGTCGGTGGCGGCGGGCGGTGTCGCCGCGCTGCCGACCTGCAGCTCGCGAAACATGGCGCCGGTCACGGTGCGAAACAGTTCGGCCTGGGATTCGCCCAGGGCCAGGCTGATCTCATTGGGCTCGGTCACCTCCAGGCGGTAGGCGCGGAAGTCCGGCTCCAGCACCAGGGTGACCGACACCGGCAGCCGGCGGGTGACGGGTGCGGGAAAGGTGCCGGAGACCTCGACCTGGGTGGCGCAGCCGGCCAGTGCGGCGGCCAGCGCCAGGGCGATCAGCAGGGCGCCGCGCCGGGGCGGGGAGCGGATTCCCGCACGGCGGTGATCGGGCCGGATGCAGAAGTGCGGGAAAATGTGGTGGGAGAGCATCTCGGGGCCCGGTCAGTCCAGGCCGTTCAGGCCCACGAAAGTGCCGCCATTGGCCAGGCTCAGCTCGCGCATCAGGTGGGAGAACCGGGCCGCGGTGCGGCGGTTGCCGCCGGGCGCCAGGAAGTGCACCGGAAAGCCGACCGCATGAATGCGCACCAGGCGCCCGCCGCCGCGGCGCTCGCGATTGATGCGCGCCACGGTGTCGAGTACCGGCGCGATGGCGCCGCCGGTGAAGTCGTCGCCGAACACATAGAGGCTGATCTTCTTGTCGGCCGCATAGTAGGCGCGGATCGCGCGCTCGATGCCCTCCACCGGGCTGGAATTGCTGAACGGCGTCCAGCTCGCCAGCCGGTCGATCACCGCCTGGCGGCGGGCCGGGCTGTCGGGGATCCACTTGCCCTGATAGCTGGGAAACATGTAGCCGCCCTCGTCGCTCATCACCTGGATGCCCTTCACCCGGGGATGGATATCGAGAATGTGGATCAGCTCCTTGCGCACCCGCCGCCACGCGTAGTTGTACATGCTACCCGAGGTATCGATGATGAAGATGATGTATTCGCTGTCCACCGGCAGGCCGCCGATCAGGTCGTCGGCGGGCCGCTCGCGTTGGGCGAGCAGCCGGCGCATCTCCTCGGTGAGACTCTGGCGCGCGGCGAGCAGGCGGTCGCGCTCGCCGGTTGCGGGCGCCGCCGCGGGCGGAGCGGGCGGCGCGCTGGCCGGCCGGGACTGGGCGCGGGCGATGCGGCGCTGCTCCCGCGAGAGCTGCTCGCGCAGCGCGCTGAGCTCGCGGTTCACCACCCGGGTCTGGCCGCGGATCTCGAACAGCTCCCGCTGCAGGGTTTCGATGCGCCCGGCGTCGGCCGCGGTGTCCATGGGTCCCGCGGGCGGGGCGATGCGCGCGATCAGCAGCAACAGCAGGATCGCCCCGAAGCCGCTGCTGATCACGTCCAGGAACGCGATGCTGCTCTCCGGTGGATCGCGGCGGCGGCGGCGACGGCTCATGGCCAGTCCCGCGCCGGGCTGAGGAACGCGCCCCGGGTCGCCACGCCGAGCTGCCAGAACAGGCCCGCTGCGGCCGGGTCGCCCTCCATGGGAAACAGGATCACGTTGACCGGCAGCCCGGCGGGCAGCGCGTCGAGCGCTTCGCGAAACAGTTGTTCGCGGCGCTCCGGGGACACGGTGTTGCCGCGCGGCGCGCCCTGGCCCCAGGTGGGCAGGCCGTCGGTGATCAGGATCAGATTGTCCGGCGGCGGCTGGAGGGTGCGCAGTGCGGCGAAGGCGTTGATCAGGCTGGTGCCGCCGTCCGGCGCGATGCCGCGCAGCTGGCGCACCGCGGTGTCGGCGGCCGCCCGATCGGCGACCTCGAGCCAGCGCCCGGCGCTGTTCGGAGTGGTGGGGCGGGCCTCGGTGGCAAAGGTGTAGAGCTGGAATCTGCTGGTCTGCGGCAGGTGCGCGACCAGCCAGGCCGCGGTGCGGGTGGCGCGCTGCCACTTGGGGGCCCGCAGCCGCTCGGCCGGGTCGCGGATGCGGCGGCGGATGATCTCGACGATGGTCTCGTCGAGCATGCTCGCCGAGGCGTCGACCAGGATCAGCACCCGCTGGCCGCCGAGCTTGAGCCCGGTGAGGTATTGGCGGTCGCCCTCGCCGGTCACCTGCAGGGCCGCCCTGCCGGTGCCCTCGCTGCGCAGTTGCGCGGTCTCCCGCTCCAGCCGGGCGATGTCGGCGCGCAGGGCCGCGAGCTCGGTTTGCGGGTCGGCGCGCTCGGCGCGCTCGGGTTCCGGCGGCTGCTCGCTGACCTGCCGCGCCCGGCCCCGGGCCTCGCGCACTTCCCGCTCCAGCTCGGTGCGCGCGTTGCGCAGCGCCGCCAGCTCGCGCTCGCCCTCGCGAAGGTCGGCGATCAGCAGGTTGATTTCGGATCCCGCCGCCGGATCCGGGGTCGGCTGGCGCCTGGTCTCCTCGTGCTTGAGCAGCAGGAACAGCAGGGTGGCGGCGCCGAAACCGCAGGCCATGATGTCGAGGAAGGACAGGCTGAGGGGAGCCTCCGACCGCCGGGCGCGCCGCATCAGAGCACCTCGATCAACTCCAGCGACTCCCCGCCGATGCGCAGCCGGTCGCCGGCGCGCAGGTCCTCGGGATCGCCCTCGATGCGGAGGCCCGCCGGCGCCCCGCGCAGCGTCAGTCGGCCATCGGCCGGCGCCAGCAGCGGGCCGGACCCGGTGCCCGCCGCGGCCGGCGACAGGCCGCGCAGGTGCGGCGGGTCGCCGTCCAGCGCCAGCGCCAGTCCGCTGCCGATGGCATGGGCCCGATGGCCCCACAGCAGGTGGCTGGGCAGCGGTCGATCGGGGGCCCGGGGTTGCTCCACCCCAGCCGGCAGTTGGGTGATCAGGACATTGGCGGGGCGCGCGGTGATGACGTCGATCCGCGCCAGACAGCCGGCGATGCTGGCCGCCGCCGGCAGGGCGCGGCCCCGGAGCCGCTCGCCGATGCCGGGCAGTGCCGCGACCTGGGCGGCGAGCAGGCGCTCGCCCGGCGCGGCTTCGCGGACCGCGGCCGCCAGCCGGGCGTAGACCGCATCGGCGGCGGCGGCGAGCTCCGCGGCGGTGAGGGTGACCGCGAGCGGCCCGCGGGGGCCGCGCAGTATCGCGGCGGCATCCGGCTGGACGGCGAGGGCCGCCAGCCAGCCGGGCAGGGCCTCGCGCAGGGCCTGTTCGCCGGCGCCGGTGTGCAGGGGGTCGTAACGATGGCCGGCGATGAAGCGCTCGGCGATGTGCCGCGCCCAGAGCTCGTGGAGCCGGTTGAGGCCCAGCTCGGGCAGCACCGTGACGCCGCGGCGCTCCACCCGCGCGCCGGCGTGCAAAGCGGTGAGCACCGCGCAGTGGCGCAGCAGCTCGAGGTGCACCGCGCTGCCGCTGACGCCGCCGTGCACTGCCGCGGCGAGCGCCGCATCGACCAGTCCGGCGACCGCGAAGGGCGCCGCGTTGGCGATGCCGAGCAGGACGGCGAGCTGCTCGCGACCCATGCTGCCGGGCACCGCGAACACCACCCGCTCCGGAGCCCCGGCGGCCTGGTGCAGGGCGAGCAGCTGGGCGTGGGCGAGATCGGCGAAATGGCGCGCGTGGCGGCTGGCCACCGGCAGCGCGGCCATGCCCAACTGCTGCCAGTGCTGGTCGAAGCTGTGCCGGGGCTCCAGCCAGGCCCGGGCGCGGGCCTCGGCGCCGGTCAGAATGCCGCGGGGCGTGACCAGTGCGTGGCCCGGGACTTCGATCAGTTGCGTGCCGGTGCCGCAGCGCAGGGCGAAGTCGTGGAGTTCGATGACGGCGATGGCCATCTCAGTCCGCCTTCAGCCGGTCGATCAGGTGCAGTTCGCAGTAGCTCTGAGTGTCCAGCACCAGGCGCTCCTGAAGCAGTTGCAGTTGGTGCATGCAGAACATCACCACGATGCTGAGCACCAGGGCGACGAAGGTGGAGTTGAAGGCCACTCCCAGGGCTTCGGTGACCCCGGCGATGTTGCCGCCCACCGCTTCGTGGGCGCGGCTGAGCGCCATGCCGATCCCGCGGACCGTGCCGATGAAGCCGATCGAGGGGATCGCCCAGGTGATGTAGCGGATCATCGCCAGCTCGGAGTCGAGGCGGTCGGCCTCACTGTCGCACTGCTGGCCGACGCTCGCCGCGGTGTCCTGGATGCTGCGGGTGGCGTGGAAGCGGCGCAGCCCGGCGCGCAGGGCGCGCGGCAGCAGCAGTTCGCGCTCGTGCGGGGCCAGTGCCTCCAGCGGCCGCGACAGTTGCCGGGTGTCCTCCGGCAGGATGCGCGTGCCCTCCTCGGTGGGCAGCAGGTGCCGCGCCAGGAGGCGCCGTTCGAGGAGGCCGTCGCGCGCCTTGTAGGCCATGATCGCCAGCGCCCAGAGGGCGAGGATCAGGCAGGTTTCCTGCTCGTAGTCCTTGAGGATCACGAACAGCGACTGCTGGCCGGCGCCGGGGTCGACGGCCGCCGCCAGTTGCGCGGCGAGCGCCAATTCCGCCTGGGGCCGGATCCAGAGCACATAGAGCGCGTGCACCAGGATCACCGCGAGCAGCAGGGCGAACACCTGATAGAGCAGTTCGTGCGAAGGTTTGTGGGCCATGGGAGTTTCCGGAAGCGTGGCGCCGGACACTATCAGATGTCGGCGGGGAAGGGCACGGCGGTGTCCTCGGAAATGGTCTCGCTGGGCCGGAAGATCACCCGTGGCGCCGGCGGCGCCGCGCGGGGAGCCGGCGCGCCGGGGGTGGGTTCGGCGGGCTCCTCATCGGTGGCCGCCGGCGGGCGGTCGCCGCCGGCGGCGGGGGCGGGTGGTTCGGCCCAGCCGGAACCGGCGAGGCCGAGGATCAACAGCAGGGAATAGCTGCGCGCTGCCATGGCGGTCTCCTATTCGGCGTAGCGGGCGAGGCGGAAGCCGAGGTCGTCGCGGCCCGCCTCGCCCTGGTCGCGATGGGCCAGGCGCACCTCTGCGAGCCCCCCGCTGCGCCAGCTCGGGCCGCGGATCACATGGGCGCCGCCGCGGTCCGGGCCCAGGGGGTCGAGCACCGGCGAAGCGCCGGCCACGGGTACCGCGTAGCGATCGTGGATCCACTCGGCGACATTGCCGCCCAGGTCGTGGAGACCCTTGTCATTGGCCGGGAAGCTGCCCACCGGCGCGCTGACCGCAAAGCCGTCGTCGAGGTCGGGAATCCGCGCCGGTACCAGCTCGCCGGCCTCGGTGCCGGCGAGGTTCTCGGCGGCGGTCCGGGGTGGAAACCCTTCGCCCCAGGAAAAAGTGCGCCGCCCGCCGGATGCGTCGATGCGCGCCGCCCAGGCCCATTCGGCCTCGGTGGGCAGCCGGTAGCCGGTGGCGGCGGGGTCGACGCCGGCCAGCTGCCCGCCGCGCAACTGGTAGAACGGCTTGAGTCCGGCCTGTTCGCTCAACCAGTTGCAGAAGCGCGCCGCCTCGATCCAGGACACCCGCACCACCGGCTGGCGGGCCAGATCCAGGGTCTTGCCGCCGGCATGGCTGGAGCTGTGCCCGGGCGCGAAGCGCCGGTACTGGGCATTGGTCACTTCGTGGGTGCCCAGGTAGAACGGCCGCTGCAGGCGGACCTGGTATTCCACCTGATCGCTGCGCCGGCCCTGCTCGCGGCGGCCGGCGCCCATGGTGAAGGTGGCGGCCGGCCGAAACAGCCGCAGGGTGCCGCCGACCGGGCTTTCGATGCTGGCCGGCAGCGCCGCCTGGCGCTGCTGCTCGGGGGTGACCAGTCGAAAGTGCAGCGCCTGGGGAGTCCCCGGGGTGGGTGTCAGGGTGTGCTCTTGGGTGACATGGCCGGCGCGCTCGACCCGCAGTCGGTGTGGCCGGGCCGGCAGTTCTAGGCGATGGCGGGCACCCGGCAGCAGGCGGTCGTCGATGTAGAGCCGGGCATCTGCCGGCTCCAGGCTGATGGCGACCTCACCCAGGCGCGGTTCGAGCTTCACCTCCAGCTCCCGGGTCTGCCCGGACCCCAGCCGCACCGAGCGGGTGGCGTCGGCGTAGCCGGGCAGAAAGAGTGCCACCTGGTGCTCCCGGCCCGGAGCGATCTCCAGGGTCAGCGGGGCGCGGCCCTGATGCTGGCCGTCGAGGGTCACGCTGGCGCCGGCGGGATCGCTGATCACCCGGAGGCTGGCGTCGGCGGGCGCCAGTTGCACCACGCCCAGATCCCGGGTCTCGCCCGGGGCGATCTCCAGTTCGCGCCGCCAACTGCGGTGGCCGGGCAGCTCCAGGCGCAGCTCTTCGCCGGCGACCACCGCCACCTCGGCCGGGGTGGTGCCGGCTGCGGTGCCGGCCACCAGGATGCGGGCGCCGCCCGGTGCCGAGTCGATGCGCACCCGACCCCAGGCAGGCGCGAGCTCGAGGTCGAGCGCCTGGGTGCGGTCCAGCCCCTCGATCTCCAGGTCCTGCTCAAGCGTCTGGTAGCGGGGGTGCCGGATCCGCAACCGGTGCGCTCCCGGGGGCAGATCGCGCAGGGTCAGGGGGGTGGTGCCGCGCCGCTCGCCGTCGAGTTCGACTTCGGCGCCGGCGGGATTCGTGGTCAGCGCCAGGTGGCCGGGGAGCTTCTCCAGGATCAGCCGATGGCGCTGGCCGGTGGCCTCGGTGATCTCCAGGTCCCGGACCAGGTCCCGGTGGCCGGGTGCGCTGGCGCGAATGCGGTAGGTCCCCGGCCAGGCGAGCCAGCGGTCGCCCCAGTGCCAGGCGGGCCCGCCGTCGAGTGCCACCCGGGCGTCGGCCGGTTCGACCTCGAGGATCAGGCTCCGGGCGCCAGTGAGGAAACCCAGCACCGCGACGGCGCCGAGCAGTGCGCCCCCCATGGCCAGCGCCGGCAGGTGGGGCCGGCGGCGCGGCCTGGACCGCCCCGGGCCACCGGGGAGCGGGCGAAAGGCGATCGGGTCGATCGGGCGTTCGGGATCGGTGGGGCGGTCCAGGGGAGGTTTCCTCGCCGGTGATGGGGGTTCAGATGGTTTCCCGGCAGATCACCACCACCGGCGGTGGCGGGCTGCCGGCGCGGACCTCGAAGCGCACCCGGACATCGCGGTAGCCGGGGCGCTCGCCGAGCGCGACATAGGCGCCGGGCGGCAGTTCCAGACGGTGGTTCTCGAAGGCTCCCAGAGCGCCGACCCGCAGCACCGTGACCCGGGTCGCGCCGTCGGAGCGCAGCGCCACCGGTACCGGGATCCGCGCCGTCGCCAAGGCCTCGCGCAGCGCCTGGAGCTGGCCGCGCAGCCGCGGCCCGGGTTCGGGCAGCGCGCCCGCCTCGTCGAGCAGGGCCTGGGCGGCGCGCTGCACCTCGGCGCTGCCCAGCCGCTGCGGATCGGCCAGGGTGGCCTGCAGCCGGGCGTCGAGTCCGGCCCGCGCCTCGGCGGCGGTGAGGCCGTCGCTGGCGGCGACCAGGCCGGCGTCCAGCGCCAGCAGTTCGCGATAGCGGTCGGCGGCGCGATGCCACTCCTCGGCGGCCGCCGCCTGCCGCGCCTCGTCGAGCAGCTCCTGGATGCGGGCCGCGCGCGCCCGGTTGCGCGCCTCGGCGAGCCCCTCGCGGGCCTCACGGGAGTCCGGGGCGATCTGCAGTGCGCGCTCGAAGTCCGCCGCCGCGGCCTGGTGGCGACCGGCCTGGAGGTGCGCAAATCCCTTGTCCAGCACTGCGCCGAGGCGCTGGCGGACGCCCAGCGCGGCCGCCCGGGCCGCGCCCTCCCGGGCCGCCGGGTCCGCCGCGTCCAGCGCCAGGGCGGCCTGGAATGCCGCGCCCGCGCCGGCGGCGTCCCCGCTCTCCAGCAGCCGCTGACCGCGGGCGGTCAGCTCGCGCACCTGGGGCAGCACCGCCACCCGCGCCAGGCCCGCCTGCGCTCGCGGCTGCCCGGGGATCATGGCCAGCACCTGCGCGAAGGACCGCTGCGCTGCCGGGCCGTCGCCGGCGGCGAGCGCCGCCTCGCCGGTTTCCAGCAGTTGCGTGGCGCGGGGCTCGAGCTGCGCGTGCAGGTCCGCGAGGCGGGATGCCGCGTCCGCATAGGCCGCCTGCGCCGCCGCATAATCCCGGGCGCGGTAGGCGGCGGCGCCGCGCTCGATCTCGGCCAGTGCGGCGGCGAAGGGCTCGGCGGCCCAGGAGGTTACCGCGGCGGCTTCCAGCCCGGCGCGCAGCTCGCTCACCCGGGCCAGGGCATCCTGGGCGCTGCGCCGCGCTTCGGTGTCGACCCCGTCCGCCGGGGGCGCGGGCGGTGCCGGGGTCGGTGCCGGGACGCTTGCGGGAGCGGATTCCTGCGGGTTCGGCGCCGGGTGGCGCACCAGTCGCGGCAGGGCGAACAGGACCGCGAGCGCCAGCAGCGCGCAGAGCCCGAGCGCCAGGCCGGGCATCCACCGCCGCCCGGCGGCCTGCCGGATGGACGGGTCCGTGGCGGCGGGATCGAAGCTGGCCGGTACGATGGGATCGGCCCCATCGCCGGCACCCGGATGGGGATGGTTCAGAGCTGCCCCCTCTCGGCCTGATAGATCTCCCGCAGCAGGGCGCGCCATTGCTGGTACTGTGCATCGACGTTGCCGGTCAGGGTCACGGTGCGGTCTTCCAGTTCCACGATCCGCGGCTTGAGCTCGGCGGCCAGGGAGGCGCCGAGTTCTTCGAGCGCGGATTCGTGCAGCTTGGCTTCGGAGCGCTTCTGCAGGCCGCTCTGCACCATCACTGCGCCGGCGCCGACCGCGGCGATGCCCCCCACCTGACCGGCGCCGGATTTGCTGTTGCTGGCCAGCGCCACCCCGGCGACGATGGCGGCGATCCCGCCGACGGTGCGCACCAGCGACTGGCGCTTGAGCTCCCGGGTGGCGATCAGCTCGTCGTAGCGCTCGCTGCGCCAGGTGAAATAGGGCTCCTCCATGCGCCCGGAAAAATTGTCGTAATACTGCTGCAGGGTGTCGATGTACTCGTAGTCGCGCTCGCGCATGGCGCGGATGCGCGCCAGGGTGGGATCGTCGTGCGCCGGCAGGCGGGCGATCTCGCGCTTCCCGCCGCGGTCTTCGGTCAGGTAGCCGGAGAAGGATTCGGGAGCGAAATCCGCCGCGAAGCGCAGCTCCGAAATGGTCCGCAGCCGCTCCAGTTCGGCCCCCTTCAGCCCGCGCCGATGTTCCAGCAGGTCGTTGGCGATCTGGTTGAAGAGGCTGGCGAAGGGTTCGCGGCCGAGCGCCTCGCGCCGCTCATAGGCGTACTTGCTGGCCACTGCCTCGTATTTGCGCTGAAACCAGCGCTCGCCGGCGCTGTCGCGGGCTTCGATCTCGACCCGCAGGGTTTCGCCGTCCGAGTGCAGGATGCGGCCGCTGACATAGACATCCACCACCGGGACGGTCGAGGGCAGCAGGCGCACGGAGCCCCAGCCGGCGGAGCTTTCGATCGCCTGGCGCAGCTGGTTGGCGAGATAGTAGCCTTCGGCGTTGCGAATGGTCGCCGGGGTGGCGTCGGCGGGCTGGCCGTCCTGCGGTTGGATGCCCGGCTCCAGGGCGATCACGCCGACGTCGAGCAGTTGCGACTGGGGCAGTGCCCGGGTTTCCTGGACCAGGGGGGTGTGCCGGGTGCTCTTGACCGTGGTGGTGCCGCAGGCCGAGAGCAGCGCCAGGCCGACGCACGCCACCCACGGCAGCAGGCCGGGCTTCATTGTGCCGCCTGCTGGTTCTTGTACTTGCGATATTCGTCCCACAGCTTCTCCCGCAGTTTCGGATCCTTTTCCATCTGCGCGGCCTCGCGCAACTGCCGCGCCACGATGTCGTCGTCGCGGCCGTCGGGGATGTCGGCCGGAACGGTGGCGCCGCCCGGCTGGCCCTGGGTCGCACGCGCACCGGCGGTGCTCGCCGCCGCCGCGGTCGCGCCCGGTTCCTCAGGCTCCGCGGCGGTTGCCCCGCCGTCGCTGCCGCCGCCCTGATTGGCCTCCGGCGGCGGGGTGCCGAAACCCGGCAATCCCTCGTACAGGTCGCCCTGCTCGAAGGCCTCCTCTTCCGGGTTGGCACCGCCGCCGGGGGGCTGCTGGGCAGCGATCGCCGCGGCCTCGGCGCGGGCGTTTGCCTGCTGGTCGCGCAGCATGGCGTCGTGCTCATCGAGGGAAGCCTCCAGTTTCCGGTCCAGCGCCTCGATGCGCTCCCCGGCGGTGACGCCGACGGCCGGCTGGGCGGGCTCCCCCACGGGCGCCGCCGGTTCCGCCTTGGGGCTGGTCGCCGGGGCTGGCGCGGGTTCGGTTTCCCCTACCGCCGGCTGGGATTCGGGGATCGGTTCCGCTTCGGGCGGGCTCTCGGGCGCGGTCTGGCTGGTCTGGCATCCGGCGAGCGCCAGCAGGAACAGGCTGCCGCAGAGGGCGAACACCGAAGCGCGCAGCGGGCGGCGCATGGCGGGATCTTTCATGGGGTTCAGTCCGCAAGAGGAAAGGCAATGACCGCGCCTGCGCTGGCCACGGGTTCTCCGCCGGAGAATACCGGCCGGAAGCGCGTCTCCCGCACGGCGCGCAGGATCCGGTGGCGCTGTTCGGGATCGCTGAAGGGCGCGCTGTCGAGCAGTTCGATATGGTCCGGCCGGCCGTCCGCGGATACGTCGAGGCGGATGCGGGCGGTCAGTTGCGGGTCGCCGTCGGCGCGCGCCGCCGGCAGGGGCAGCGGCGCCGCGAAGAGGGCGTCGGCGTCGGGCCCTTCGGCGAGCAGCTTCCGGTACGACCGCACCGCCGGTTTCGCGCCGTCGAACAGCAGTTCCCAGTCGGCGAGATCGAGCCGGGCGCGGCGCAACTCCGCGGTCGCGGCGGGGGTCTCGCGCTCCAGCAGCGCAATCCGCGCTTCGAGCAGCTCCCGGCCCCCGCCGATGCTGGCGGTCAGGGTGTGCACCCCGGTGCCCGGCACTTCGCTGGCCAGCCGGTAGCCCGCCGGGGCCTGCGGCTCGCGGCTGCGGTTGTCGCGATCGCGCAGCACGTGGAAGTGGAGCAGGGCGCGGTCGCGCAGCAGGGCGGCCCGGATCGCGGTGGCCGCGGCCTGTGTCTCGGCCAGACGCCAGGCGCGCTCGAGCAGCTCGTCGGCCGCCTGCAGGTGGGCGAGGCGCAGTGCATCGGCATCGATCAGGTGCGCCGCGAGATGCCAGCGCGCGGCGTCGTGCAACAGGGTGATGCGGGCCGGGTCGCCCGCGGCCAGGCCCCGCTCGGCCAGGCGCAGCAGCTCCCGGTGGACGTCGGTGGTGGCCTCCACCTGCCCGGTCGCCCGGTAGCTCGCGAGCATGCCGTGCAGCACCGGGATCTGCGCGGCACTGTTGATGCCATGGTTCACCCTCTCCAGGTGCCGGGCCTTGCGCAACATCGCCAGGGCATCCGCGTGCCGGCCGCGCTGTTGCAGGTAGTGGCTGAAGCCCTGGTAGGTTTCCGCGAGTTCCGGGCTGTAGGGGCCGCGCTCGGCGATGGCATCGTCCAGCGCCTGCCGGTAGGCGGCGAGTTCGCGCATCTCGGCGTCGAGGTCCGCGGGGTTGGGGGAACCGGCCGGGTCCGCCGCTGCGACTGCCTGAGCGCACAGCACCAGCGCAGCACTTCGCAGCGCCCCCCGCGAACGCGGGCCGCAGCCGATGGAGATGGAAATGATCCCGGGGAAGTGTTTCACCGCCGAACTCGCCCTCCCCGGGGGGTGCCCGAGCCTGTCATACTTTCGCCACCAGCTTTCACCACTTGCGGTCAGCATCGGTCGCCGAGCTTAGAATGTCGGCCAGCGGCTATTGTTCAACAACGGCGCACGGCTGGGAACATCGCCGTCGCACCCGCAGCAGGTCGCAGTACGGTCATGGATCCTTTCAGTCAGGCGCTGCTCGGCGCCGTGGTCGCCCAGGCTGCGGCCGGCCGCCGGCTCGGCCGGCGCGCCGCGCTCTGGGGTGCGGCGGCGGGCGCGGCGCCCGATCTCGACATGCTGTTCGGATTCGATTTTTTCTCCCAGTTGCGCTGGCATCGGGGCATCACCCATGCCCTGTGGTTCGGGCCGGTTGCGGGCGCGCTCTGGGCCTGGCTGCATGTGCGGCGGCAGCGCCGCAAAGGCCGGTCCGCTCCCTTCGCGCCCTGGTTCGCAACCTTCGGGCTGGCGTTGCTGTCGCATCCGCTGCTCGACGTCTGCACCTCCTACGGCACCCAGTTGCTGGCGCCCTTTTCGAACGCGCGGTTCGCCTGGCACGCGGTGCCGGTGATCGAGCCCCGCTACACCCTGATCCTGCTCGTCGGGCTGGCCGCCGGCTGGTGGCTGCGCCGCTGGGCGCCGGTGATTTCCGGGCTCACGGTGATGCTTTCCAGTCTCTATTTGGGCTGGGGTTGGTGGCTGAACCAGCGCGCCATCGAGGCCGGCGAGACCCAGCTCGCGGCACGCGGGGTGGCCGCTGAAGTGCACGCCTTTCCGGCGTTCTTTCAAATGGCGCAGCGGCGGGTGGTCGGGTTTGCCGAGCAGGAGGTCTGGGTGGGTTTCGTCGACGCCGCAAATCCCGGGTGCATCGCCTGGGATCGAGCCCCGCGCCGGCCGCATCCGCTGGTCGATGCGCTGCGCGCAACCCGCGAAGGGGCGATCTTTTCCTGGTTCACCGATGGTGTGGAAACCTGGTTGGTGACCCCGGAAGCTGGGGGTTGGCGGGTCGAACTCTCCGATTTGCGCTACGGTCTGGCCGCCGACGCCAGCCGCGGCCAGTGGGGTGTGAGGGCGAGGTTCGACGGCGACGGCCGTGTGCTGGAGCCCGTGAGCCACTTCATGCTGCCGCTGGAGGGGTTGCTCCCCCGATGGTTCGACTGGGTGGATGGCGCGGCCCTGCCGGCCGGCTGCTGATTTGGCGGCGGTGGTGGAGAGAGTGTTTTCCAATCCTGAAATGAGCCTGAAGCGGGGGGTCGGATGTAGGGCTTCAGGACCCGGATTTCCGGGAAGGGTTGATGGACTGAAGGAGCGCTGCCCGCGCCCTTTGGAGGCGGCGGGCAGCGGTATTATCGGATTGCGCGAAGGCGATTGCATCCAGTTGTTCGAAGCTGATGCCGGGTTTGAGGAAGGTCTCGGCCTTGGTCAGTGACCTGAGCTTTTCGTAGGGCGTCATGAGGCGCTCGTAGGGATAGCGTTTGCGCTCCCGCCCCTTGGCATCGGTGATGGTTTCGGGGAAGAAGCAGGGTCTGTGGAAATTGAGGTAGGGGGAGAGGACCTCGACCGCGAACTGATTGACCTGGTCGGCATAGGCGGCTGGGATGTGGGCGTAGCCGAACTGCTTGCGGACCACGGAGCCGTTCTTGCTCTCGGCCAGCGCATTGTCGTTGGTCTGTCGTGACCGTGACTTGGTGAACTCGATGTGGAGCTTGGACAGGAGGGCTGCGACCTTGTGGTTGACGTACTCCGAGCCGTTGTCGGAGTGGAATCCGAGGATGCGGAAGGGGAAGCTCAGGATGAGGGCTTCGAGGTTGGGCACCAGGAAGCGTTCGCTGATCTTCGGGATGCTGAAGAGGCCCTGCCATTGCGTGACCTTGTCGACGGCGTTGACGTGGTAGAGCCCCTTGATGCCATCGAAATCGCCCTGGTGAACGCGGTCGATGCGCAGGAATCCGGGCTTGCCCTCGGGCCTGGGCTTGCGTCGCTCGCCGATTTTGACCGTGGTGGGTTGGGTCTTCTCGACGACGTGTCGCTGGCGCCGATAGCCGGTGGACTTGCGCAGGTTGTACACGTGGCTGCTGGAGATCCGGGCGAGGTGCTCGTAGTCCGCGTCACCGAAGAGCTTGAAGGCGCGTTCACAGAGCTTGCGAACCGCCGGTCCTGCCGGCTGCTCGTGCAGGACGTCGGTTGCGGCGAGTAGCCGGATGTCGGCCGGCGTGTACCGGTGCAGGAAGGGCTTGGCCGGCGGGCCACGCCGGTCGCGGACCTTGCCGCTGTACAGGAACTGGCCGATCAAGCGCGTGACCTGGGCGCGGGAGAGGCCGGTGACCTTCTCGAGGTAGGCCCGGACGGTGCCCTTGTCGACTTTGTCCAGCGTGGCGTAGCGCAGCTGCCGTAGGGTGACTTCGATCCACCGATAGGCCGCTGCGCGATCGGTGATGGAGAGGTCGAACTGGGTGCTACCGCCGAGGAACGCGCGGATAGCTTCCAGGGTCTTCAGGCGTCGAGTGTCGAGGTTCACGATCATCCTCCGATGATCCCGGAACCGGACCCTTCAGGCTCACCTCACGGTGGAATCACGACGCCCCCTTCAGGCTCATGTGTCATTGGAAAAGGCT
>JBMOPO010000052.1:0-34774 GCA_049325095.1 Pseudomonadota bacterium
TCCTGGCCATGGATGCCGACAATGCCGCGGCGCTGAATGCGCTCGGCTACTCGCTGACCAATCATACCGACCGCTACGAGGAGGCCCAGCGGCTGATCGAGCGCGCCCTGGCCCTCGCCCCCGACGATGCCGCGATCATCGACAGCCTGGGTTGGGTGCTCTATCGCCGCGGCCAGCATCAGCGGGCGATCGTCGAGCTCCGGCGCGCGGCCGAGCTGCTGCCGGATCCGGAGGTCGCGGCGCACCTCGGCGAGGTGCTCTGGGTCGTCGGCGAGCGCCAGCAGGCGCGGTCGGTCTGGGAGGAGGCGCTGGAGCGGTTTCCCGACGACCGGCTGATCCGGGAAACCATGCGGCGGTTGCAGGCCGACTCCTGATCATGGTGCGCATCGCTGCAGTCTGCGCGCTGGGGCTGTTGCTGTACGGCTGTGCGCGGCTGCCGCCCGCGGAGCCGGTCGCCTGGCAGGCGCATCGCGCGGCGATGGCGGCGCTCGAAGATTGGCGGTTGGAGGCCAAGATCGGCTATCGCACCCCGCAGGACGGCGGCTCGGTGCGGCTCGATTGGATGCAGCGCGGGGCGCGCTCCGAGGTGGGCCTGCGCGGGCCGTTCGGAGCCGGGAGCGCACTGCTGGAGATCGAGCCCGGGGAGGCTGTGCTGCGGCAGCCCGGCGCCGGCGAGCGCCGGGCGGCGTCCGCCGAGACCCTGAGCCGGGAGTTGCTCGGCTGGCCGCTGCCGGCGCGGGAATTGCGCGACTGGGTGCGCGGCATCCCCTATCGCGAGGCCCCGGTGGACGCGCTGATCCTGGACCCGCAGGGGCGGCTGCAGGAACTGCGCCAGCAAGGCTGGGTGCTGAGGTTTGCCGATTACCGCGGCACCGGGGCCGGCTATCTGCCCGGGAGGATCGACGCCGACGATGGCCGATTGCGCATCCGGATGGTGATCAAGCGATGGTACTTCGAGCCTCGGTAGGGAAGTCCGGCTGGGATCTGTCGCTGCCGGCGCCGGCCAAGCTCAACCTCTTTCTGCACATTCTCGGGCGCCGGCCGGATGGTTATCACGACCTGCAGACCCTGTTTCAACTGCTCGATCACGGCGACGAGCTGGCGTTTCGCCGGCGCCCGGACGGGGTCATCGCGGTGGCGGTCGATCCGCCGCTGGCCGGGGTGTCGGAGGCGGACAACATCGTCCATCGGGCCGCCTGCGCGCTGCGCCGCCACTGCCCGGGCCCGGAGGGCGTTTCCATCCGGATACGCAAGCGGTTACCGGTGGGCGGCGGCCTGGGCGGCGGCAGCAGCGATGCCGCCACGGCGCTGGCCGGTCTCAACCGACTCTGGGGCCTGGGGCTCGACCTCGAGACGCTGTGCGCGCTGGGGCTGACCCTCGGTGCCGACGTGCCGGTGTTTCTCCGCGGGCATACCGCCTGGGGGGAGGGGGTCGGCGAGCGGCTGACCCCAGTCGCCCTGCCGCCCGCCTGGTACCTGGTGGTGAAGCCCGACTGTACGGTGGCCACCGCCGCGGTCTTCGCTCATCCGCAATTGACAAGGGATACTCCGCCGCTGAAAATACGCGCCTTTTTCGGCGAGGGTGCCGGCAACGACTGCACTGCGGTGGTCGAGGCCCTGTACCCTCAGGTTCGCGCGGCGCGGCGCTGGCTGGAACGTTACGCGCAGCCGCGGCTTACCGGTACCGGCGCCTGCCTGTTCGCACGCTTCGAGCGCCGCGACCAGGCGAGTGCGATACTCGCCGAACTGCCGGCAGAGTGGTCTGGATTCGTGGCGCGCGGTATCAACCGCTCGCCCCTGGCCAGGGTATACCGGGAGTCGGGTCGATAGTTGTGTCCAATGGGGCGTCGCCAAGCGGCCAAGGCAGCGGGTTTTGATCCCGCCATTCGGAGGTTCGAGTCCTCCCGCCCCAGCCATAGTTCCCGCCAGACAGACAAGGCGTCCAGGGTAAGTCGATGGCCAACCTGATGGTTTTTTCCGGCAACGGGAACCCGGAGCTGGCGCGGGAAATTGCCCGCTACCTCGGCCTGCCCATGGGCAACGCCCTGGTCTCCCAGTTTTCCGACGGCGAAATCAACATCGAGATCCGCGAGAACGTGCGCGGCCGCGACGTGTTCATCATTCAGCCGACCTGCGCCCCCACCCACAAGAACCTGATGGAGCTGGTGCTGATGGTGGATGCCCTGCGCCGCGCCTCGGCGAGTCGGGTGACCGCGGTGCTGCCCTATTTCGGCTATGGGCGCCAGGATCGGCGGGTGCGCTCGGCGCGGGTGCCGATCAGCGCCCGGGTGGTGGCCGACATGATCGACAACGCCGGCGTCAGCCGGGTGCTGACGGTGGATCTGCACGCCGAGCAGATCCAGGGGTTTTTCGAGTGCCCGGTGGACAACGTCTATGGGGCGCCGGTGCTGGTCGCCGACATCGAGCGGCAGAACTACGCCAACCTGTTGGTGGTCTCTCCGGATATCGGCGGGGTGGTGCGGGCGCGGGCCATCGCCAAGCTGCTCAACACGGATCTCGCGATCATCGACAAGCGGCGCCCGGAAGCCAACCTGGCGCAGGTGATGAACGTGATCGGCGAGGTGGAGGACCGCACCTGTCTGCTGGTCGACGATATCGTCGACACCGCGGGCACCCTGTGCAAGGCAGCCGACGCGCTGAAGGAGCATGGCGCGGCGCAGGTGATCGCGTACTGCACCCATGCGGTGCTGTCGGGCCCGGCGATCGACAACATCGAAGCCTCGGCGCTCGATGCGCTGGTCGTGACCAACAGTATCCCGCTGTCGGAGCGCGCCCGGGACTGCCCCCGCATTCGCCAGCTGTCGATCAGCGCCATGCTGGGCGAGGCCATTCGCCGCGTCAGCAACGAGGAATCCATCAGCGCCATGTTCGATTGAGCGCGCTGCGGCAACGACCCCTGTGGTCAACCACAACCGCCCGCCGCCATCCAGGTCGCCAGGTGATGACGGCGGGATCTTTTCAGGAGCCTAGGCAATGACCGAATTCGTTCTCAATGCCCGGACGCGAGCCGACAAGGGGAAAGGTGCGAGCCGCCGCCTGCGTCGCATCGCGGATCAAGTGCCCGCCATCGTCTATGGCGGGGGCGCCGAGCCCCAACCCATCAGTCTCGAGCATCGCGAGCTGGCCCATGCGCTCGAGAATGAGGCGTTCTATTCGCACATCATCGCGCTGCGGGTGGACGGCGAGGCGCAGGACGTGATCCTCAAGGATCTGCAGCGCCATCCCGCCCGGCCGGTGATTCTGCACGCCGATTTCCTCCGCGTCAGCAAGACCCACAAACTGACCACCAGGGTGCCGCTGCACTTCGTCAACGAAGACAGCTGCATCGGCGTCAAGCAGCAGGGTGGTCTCATCCAGCACAATCTGGTGGACATCGAGGTGCAGTGCCTGCCGGCCGACCTGCCCGAATACATCGAGGTCGATATGGCCGGCGTCGAGTTGGGACAGATTCTGCACATCTCGGATCTGCGGCTGCCCGACGGGGTGGAGAGCGTTGCCCTGGCCCATGGGGCCGACCACGATCTGCCGGTGGTCGCCGTGAACAAGCCCAGGGGGGGTGGCGAAGCGGCGGCCGCAGGGGAGCCCGAGCCCGGCGAGGGCCAATCCGGGGATTGATGCGGCCCGCCCGCCGTGGACGGCCTCCGGGTGATCGTCGGCCTCGGCAATCCGGGGCCGGCCTACGAACGCAGCCGGCACAATGCCGGCGCCGATTGGGTGCGGCTGGTGGGTGCCGCCCGCGGCGCCCAGTGGCGCCGGGAGGCGCGCTTTTTTGGCGACACGGCGCGAGTCGATGTCCATGGCCGCTCGCTCTGGCTCCTGGTGCCCGACACCTATATGAACCGCAGCGGTCAGGCGGTGGCCGCCCTGCTCCACTTTCACCGGGTCAACCCGGCCGAAATGCTCGTGGCGCATGATGATCTCGATCTTCCGCCCGGCACGGTGCGGCTCAAGCGCGGCGGTGGCCACGGCGGCCACAACGGGCTGCGCGACATCATGCAGGCCCTGGGCGGCGCGCGCGATTTCATCCGGCTGCGCATCGGCATCGGACATCCCGGGCCCGGCGGCGACGTGGTCGGTTACGTGCTGCGCAGGCCCACTCCCGAGGAGCGCGAACGGATAGACGCCGGTTGCGCCTGCAGCCTGGACATCCTGCCGGCACTGGTATCCGGGGACTGGGATCGCGCCGTGCGCGAACTCCATACCGGCGACCGCGACACTCGCTAGCGCGCTGCCGAAAACCCTTGGCGAGGCAGCGGATGCAAGGCAAGAATGGCCGGACAGACGGAGTTTGCCGGCTGTAAATGAGCACCTCGAGGCGATTTTCAGCGCCGCAGAGGCAGCGCAGGTAGTTTTTCGGCGACCTGCCGGGGGGACAGACCTTGGGTTTCAAGTGCGGGATCGTGGGGCTGCCCAACGTCGGCAAGTCCACCTTGTTCAACGCCCTGACCAGGGCGGGGGTCGGCGCCGAGAACTTTCCCTTCTGCACCATCGAGCCCAATACCGGGGTGGTGCCGGTGCCGGATCACCGCCTCGACCGGATCGCCGCGATCGTAAATCCGCAGCGCGTGCTGGCGACCACCATGGAGTTCGTCGACATCGCCGGGCTGGTGGCGGGCGCCGCGCAGGGTGAAGGCCTCGGCAACCAGTTCCTGGCCCACATCCGCGAGACCGACGCCATCGCCCAGGTGGTGCGCTGTTTCGAGGATGCCGGGGTCATCCATGTCGCCGACCGGGTGGATCCGGTCGCCGATATCGAAGTCATCAATACCGAGCTGGCCCTGGCCGATCTGGAAACCGTGGATCGCGCCCTGCAACGCGCCGCCAGGGCCGCCAAGGGCGGCGACAAGGCGGCGCTGGCGCGCAAGGCCCTGCTCGAGCGGCTGCTGCCGCACCTGGATGCCGCGCGGCCCGTGCGCAGCCTGGGGCTCGATGCCGATGCGCAGCGGGAGTTGCGCGAACTGGGGCTGCTGACCGCCAAGCCCATGCTGTATGTCGCCAACGTCGCCGAGGACGGTTTTGCGGACAACCCGCACCTGCGCCAGGTGGAGGCCATCGCCGCGGCGGAAGGCGCCGGGGTGGTAGCGATCTGCAATCAGCTCGAAGCCGAGATCGCCGAATTGGATCCGGCGGACAAGCGGGAATTTCTCGCCGACCTCGGCTGGGAAGAGTCGGGGCTCGACCGGTTGATCCGCAGCGGTTACAGCCTGCTGCGGCTGCACACCTTCTTTACTGCCGGAGTCAAGGAAGTGCGCGCCTGGACCATCCCGGTGGGGGCCACCGCGCCCCAGGCTGCGGGCCGCATCCACAGCGACTTCGAGCGGGGCTTCATCCGCGCCGAGGTGGTGGGCTATGAGGATTTTGTCCGCTGCCAGGGCGAGGCCGGTGCCCGCGAGGCCGGCAAGTGGCGGCTGGAGGGCAGGGACTACGTGGTTCAGGATGGCGACATCATCCACTTTCGTTTCAATGTCTGAACCCGCGGCGCCACGCCCGGTGCGGCGCCGGCGACCCGGGCGCTCGCCGGGGTCACGCCACCACGCCACGCGCATCCCGCCCGGTGAGGCGCGGCCCGGACCATTGGCGGCTTCGCTTGCCTGGGTCTGACCGGCTCTTTAGACTTTCGCCGATTCAAGAGCCTGATATCCATGCCGGACAGTTTTCCCCCGGGTTCCGTCGGTCTGGTCGTCCCCGAAATCCACCGCTTCGATTGCCCCCTCGAACTCAGTTGCGGCCGTTCGCTGCCGGCCTTCGAGCTGGTGGTGGAAACCTATGGTGAGCTCAACCAGGCGCGCAGCAACGCGGTGCTGATCTGCCACGCGCTCAGCGGCCACCACCACGCCGCCGGCTACCACGCGGCCGAGGATGCCAAACCCGGCTGGTGGGATGATTACATCGGTCCGGGCAAGCCCATCGACACCGATCGATTCCATGTGGTGTGCCTCAACAACATCGGCGGCTGCCATGGCAGCACCGGTCCGCGAAGTCTGAACCCGGCGACCGGCAAGCCCTGGGGTAAACACTTCCCGCCGTTGCGGGTGCGGGATTGGGTGAAGTCCCAGGCGCTGCTGGCGGATCGGCTCGGGATCGAACAGTGGGCGGCGGTGGTCGGCGGCAGTCTCGGGGGCATGAACGCCATGCGCTGGGCGGTCGAGTACCCGGAGCGGGTGCGCCACTGCGTGGTGATCGCTTCCGCCATGAAGCTGACCGCACAAAACATCGCTTTCAACGAGATCGCCCGCCGTGCCATTCGCTCGGATCCCGATTTTCGCGACGGCGATTTCGCCGAACAGGGTGTGGTGCCGCGCAATGGCCTGGCGTTGGCGCGCATGGTGGGCCATGTGACCTACCTGTCGGATGCACTCATGGGCGTGCGTTTCGGAAGGGAGCTGCGGTCGGGTTCCCTGCAGCGCGGGTTCGAGGCTCCGGTACAGTTCGCGGTGGAGAGCTACCTGCATCGCCAGGGCGAGAAATTCGCGGAGAGTTTCGACGCCAATACCTATATTCTGATCACCAAGATGCTGGACTACTTCGATCTCGCCCGGGAGTACGGCGACGATCCGGTGCGGGCCTTCGCCGGGGCGCGGGCGCGTTTTCTGGTGATTTCCTTCTCCAGCGATTGGCGTTTCTCGCCGGAGCGCTCCCGGGAGATCGTCCGGGCCTTGGTGGCCGCCAACCGGGACGTCAGCTATGGCTGCATCGAGTCCGACCTGGGACACGATGCCTTCCTGCTGCCCAATGCCCGTTATGAAACGCTGCTCGGGGCTTACCTGCGCCGTGTGGCGGAGACCTGCTGATGCTGCGCGTCGACCTGGATATCGTGCAACGCTGGGTTGCCCCGGACAGCCGGGTGCTGGATCTCGGCTGCGGCGACGGCGCCCTCCTCGCCATGCTGCAGGACAGCCGCAACATCGAAGGCTACGGCATCGAGATCGACCCGGAAAAGATCGCCCAGTGCATAGCGCGCGGCATCAACGTCATCGAGGCCGACCTCGATCAGGGGCTCGCGGATTTCCCCGACAAGAGCTTCGATACGGTGCTGATGACCAATTCCCTCCAGGTGCTGCGTCGACCGGACCGGGCGATCGCCGAGATGTTGCGGATCGGGGAGGAATGCGTGGTCACCTTCCCCAATTTCGGCACCATCCGCACCCGCATTTCCCTTGTCGCCAGGGGGCGCATGCCGGTCACGCGGCAGTTGCCCTACCAGTGGTACGACACCCCGAACATCCACTTCTGTACGGTCCGGGACTTCGAAGACCTGTGCAGCCAACAGCGGATAAGGATCCTCGATCGGGAATTCGTCGCCGAACAATTTCCCGACCGGCTGATCAAAGGCGTGTGGCCCAATCTGTTCTGTGCCACTGCGATCTATCATCTGGCAAGATGAGCGAAGTGCCGGGGGGAGCCCAGGATGAACGCGATGAAAAGCAGGCTTTGGCTGGCGGGGTTGATCGCTGCGTTGTGGCTGGTGGGAAGCGCCGAGGCGGACGATCGGCCGTTCCGGGAATTCGGCAGTTACCGGGTGTACTACAGCGCCTTCAACAGTTCCTTCGTGACCGCCGGGGTGGCTGCCGCCTACCAGATCGAACGCGGTCGCGACCGGGGGCTGGTCAATATCGCCGTGGTGCCGGCCAACGCGATCGGTGGGCGTCCGGCGCTGGTTAGCGGCCATGTTTCCAACATCTTCGCGCAGCGCCAGAAGCTTGAATTCATAGAGGTTCGCGAGGGGGAGGCGGTCTACTATCTGGCCCCGTTCCGGTTCGATAACGAGGACTCGCTGACCTTCGACGTGACCGTGAAACCGGCCCCCGACCTCCCCTCCCATACGCTGTCCTTCCAGCAGACGTTTTATCACGACCGGTGACTCGTGAGCGGCGAGGTGGTACTGGCCAGCGGCAATGCCGGCAAGCTGGCGGAGTTCCGCATCCTGCTGGACCGGTGCGGACTGCGGGTGTTGCCCGTGCGCGAATTCGCCGAGGAGGTGCCCGAGGAAACCGGCGACAGCTTTCTGTCCAACGCGCTGATCAAGGCGCGCCACGCCGCGCGCCTGAGCGGCAGGCCGGCATTGGCGGATGACTCAGGCCTTGCGGTGGAGGCGCTCGGCGGCGCTCCCGGCGTCCACTCGGCGCGATTCGCCGGGCCCAATGCTGGCGATGCCGACAACAATGCGCTGCTGCTCGAGCGCCTCAGAGGGGTCCCGGAGGAGCGCAGAAGCGCCTGCTTCCACTGTGTGTTGGTCTATCTGCGCGCCGCTGAAGATCCCAGCCCGCTGATTTGCGAGGGGATCTGGCGAGGGCGCATCCTGGAGGCGCCCCGGGGCGCCGCCGGCTTCGGCTATGATCCGCTGTTCTGGGTTCCCGAACTGGGGCGCAGTGCGGCGGAACTCTCGCTGGAGGAGAAGAACGTCGTGAGCCATCGTGGCCAGGCGCTGCGCTCCCTGGTGGCGCGACTGCGGGAGAACCCCCCGGATTGCTGAAGCTGCCGCCGCTGACGCTGTACGTGCACATCCCATGGTGCGTGCGCAAGTGTCCCTACTGTGACTTCAATTCCCACGCCGCCGCCGGCCCGCTGCCGGAGGCGGCCTATGTGGCGGCCTTGTGCGCCGATCTGGAAAGCGAGCTGCCCTGGGTCCAGGGCCGCCGGTTGCGCAGCGTGTTTTTTGGAGGCGGCACGCCGAGCCTGTTTTCGGCGCAGGCGATCGGCACCATCTTGGAGGCCGCCGCAAGCCGCATCGGGTTTGCGGAGGGCATCGAGATCACCCTGGAGGCCAACCCGGGCACCGCCGAGGCGGCGCGATTCCGCGACTACCGGGCTGTTGGGGTCAACCGCCTGTCGATCGGCGTGCAATCGTTTTCCGATCCGGCGCTGGCCGCGCTGGGGCGCATCCATTCCGGCGCCCAGGCGCTGCGGGCGGTGGAGTTCGCCCGCCGCGCCGGCTTCGAGCGGCTGAATCTGGATTTGATGCACGGACTGCCCGGCCAGACCGAGCGCGAGGCCTTGGCCGATCTCGAACGGGCCCTGGCCCTGGATCCCGGCCACGTCTCCTGGTACCAGCTCACGATCGAGCCCAATACGCAATTCCACCGTCGTCCACCGCCGCTGCCGGACGAGCCGATTCTGGATGCGATCGGCCGTCGCGGCGCAGAGCTGCTGGCCGCGCAGGGCCATCTCCAGTACGAGGTGTCCGCCTACGCGCGGCCGGGGCATGCCAGTGCCCACAATCGCAACTATTGGGAGTTCGGCGATTACATCGGCATCGGCGCGGGCGCTCACGGCAAGCTGACCGAACTCTGGTCGCACCGTATCCTGCGGTCGCGCAAGACCCGCCAGCCGCGGCAGTATCTCGCCGCCGCGGATCCCTGTGTGGCCCGCGCCGCGGTGCCGGACCCCGAGCTGCCGCTGGAATTCCTCATGAACGCCCTGCGCCTCAACGCGGGCGTCCCGGCGGCGTATTTTCCGGAGCGCACCGGCAGGCCGCTGGCCGCGCTGCGGGCGCCCTGGGAGGATCTGGCGCGCCGCGGACTGCTCGAACCCCTCGGGGACAGGCTGGCCGCCACCCCGCGCGGGCATCGTTTCCTGGACACCGTGCTCGCTTCCTGGGCGGTCGGCGACTGAGCCGGGTTCGCGCGGCTATGCTGTCCGCGGGCACTTGCAGGCGCGCCCCGCCATGAATTTTCTGCAGCAATTCCTCCTGGTGCTGGTGGCCTCCCTGGCCGCCACGCTCGGCTTTCGACGCCTGCGCCTGCCGCCGGTGGTGGCCTATCTGGTGGCCGGGGCGATCATCGGTCCGCACGCCCTGGGGTGGGTGAGCACGCCGGGGGCCTTCTCGACCATGGCCGAGTTCGGGGTGGCCTTCCTGTTGTTCTCCATCGGGCTCGAATTTTCCCTGCCCAGGCTGTGGCAACTGCGATTCGCGGTCTTCGGCGTGGGATCGCTGCAGGTGGCGGCGTGCGGCCTCATCTTCGGCGCCGCCATCTACCTGTGGGGTGCCGGCCCGGTCGCGGCGCTGCTGCTCGCGGCGGCCCTGGCATTTTCCTCGACGGCGCTGGTCTCCCGGGAGCTGAGCGAAGCCCGCCAGCTGCAGGCCGGCTACGCGCAGACCGCACTGGGGGTACTGCTGTTCCAGGACCTGGTGGCGATATTGTTCCTGGTGCTGATCCCGGTACTCGGCGACATCGGCGCCGAGTCCTTCGCCTGGTTGCTGGCCGCTTCGGTGCTCAAGGGGGCGGTGCTGTTCGGCATCTTGATGGCGGCCGGGAAGTGGGTGCTGCCGCGTCTTTATCGCGATGTGGCCCGTGCCGGTGCCGACGAAATCTTTGTGCTGGCCACCCTGGTGATCGCATTGACCGCAGCCTGGTTGACCCAGGCCCTGGGCCTGTCGATGGCGCTGGGCAGTTTCGTGATCGGCATGATGCTCAGCGAGACGCCATTCAAACATCAGGTGATCAGCGATATCCGACCGTTTCGCGACATTCTGCTCGGGCTGTTCTTCGTCACCGTGGGCATGAATGTCGAGCTCGATCTGCTCGCGGATCACTGGCTGCGCCTGCTGCTGTTTACCGCGGGCCTGGTGGCGATCAAGGGCGCGGCGGTGGCCGCTGTGGTGCGGAGCCTGGGTGCCGGCGGAGCCCGGGATGCGGTGCGTGTCGGCCTGGTATTGGCGCAGGCGGGAGAGTTCGGCCTGGCGCTGATCACCCTGGCGCTGCTGCACGGGCTGGTGCCCTCCGACCAGGCTTCCTTCGTGATCCTGCTGGTGGTATTCAGCATGATGGCGAGCCCGCTGCTGATCCGCCACAGCGGTGCGCTCGCGCCGCGGATGCTGCGCCTGCTGGGACGGGCGGCGCTCGAATCGAGCAGTGCAACTCCGCTGCGATTGCCCCGCGGAGATCATGTGGTGATCGGCGGTTTCGGGCGGGTGGGTGAAACGCTCGCGCAGTTGCTGGATCTCAACGGCATCCCCTATATCGGCATCGACCGCGATATCGAGCGGGTTCAGGCCGCACGCGAGGCCGGCTACAACGTGATCCTGGGCGACTTCGCGCGGCTCGAAATCCTGTCGGGTTGTCACATCGACCGAGCGCGGCTCGCGGTGCTGACCTTTTCATCCAGGGAAGTGGCGCGGGCCACGGTGGCGGGCATTCGCGGCCGGGGGATCGATACGCTGATCATTGCGCGCTGCCGGGAGAGCGACGGTGTGGAGGAGTTGATCACCATGGGCGCCGACCACGTGATCCCGGAGATGCTGGAGGCGAGCCTGCTGATCGCGGCCCAGGCGCTGGAGCTGCTCGGCATTCCGCAGGCGCTCGCCGCCCAGCAGATCGAAGGTGCCCGCTCCGCGCAGCGCGCCGGCAGGGACAGGAAGTGTCCGCAGCCGCCGGATGGCCAGCCCGGATAGCTCACCGATCTCCTGCTGCGACGGCCCAATGGCACGCCCTGACCGGCTTTTGCTCGGTCGAACCGCTCGCCATAGTGTCGACTATGCCTGCGCGCTTCTCGGTCGCAAAAGCCGCCCATGACCCACCCTTGAACCGTCTCGCGACGAACATCGGTGAGCTATCCGGGCTAGCGCTGTGCCGCGGGCCGCGCCTGACATAGAATTGACACGGGTCCGGCGGAACAATGCACCATCATTCCTATCCGTTGAACAGAAGGCGATGAACTCATCGGCACCGCATCCGTCAGAGGTCGACGTCGGGATATCCGCGCCCTGCGGCGAGCCGGGGGAGTTCCATCGCCCTGAGCTGTACATCAACCGCCACCTGAGTTTGATGCAGTTCAATCTTCGGGTGCTCGAGCAGGCGCTGAACGAGAACTATCCGCTGCTCGAGCGGCTGCAGTTCCTGCTGATCTTCAGTTCCAATCTCGACGAGTTCTATGAAATCCGTGTCGCCTGGCTGAAACGCCAGATCAGTTTTTCCCGCGAGGTACTGGCTGCGGATGGCATGCAGCCCCAGGATGTGCTGCGGGAGCTGTGCCGGCTGTGTCACAGTGCCATCGATCGGCAATACCGGATTCTCAACGAAATCCTGCTGCCGGCGTTGGACCGGGAGCGGATTCGATTCCTGGCCAGAGGAACCTGGACGCCGGAGATCGACCACTGGGCGCAGGACTACCTGCGCGAGCAGGTGCTGCCGGTGATCAGCCCGATCGGCCTGGATCCCGCCCATCCGTTTCCGCGGCTGGTCAACAAGAGCCTGAACTTCATCGTCAGCCTCGAGGGGCGGGATGCGTTCGGCAGGGAGAGCGGGCTCGCCATCGTGCCCGCGCCGCGTTCGCTGCCGCGCATCATTCGGGTGCCGGACGAACTCTGTCCGCCAGGAGACCATTTCGTCTTCCTGTCTTCCGTGATTCACGCCCACGTGGACCTACTGTTTCCGGGCATGCGGGCCACGGGTTGCTACCAGTTCCGGCTCACCCGGGATGCGGACCTCGATCTCAACGCCGCCGAGGTGGAGGACCTGGCCCGGGCGCTGCGCGGTGAGTTGCACACCCGCAGGTTCGGCAGCGCGGTACGCCTGGAGATCGCCGCCGACTGCCCCGACGCGCTGGTCGATTTCCTACTCGATCAGTTCAATCTGGAGGCCGGCGACCTGTATCGCGTCCATGGCCCGGTCAATCTGGGCCGGATGATGCAGCTGCGGGGCATGTTGAATCGGCCGGACCTGGTGTTCCCGCCGTTCACTCCGAGTCTGCCGGAAGCCCTGCGCGAAACGCCGAATTGTTTTCAGGCATTGGCGGAGCGGGACTTTCTCCTCCACCACCCCTATCAGTCCTTCACCCCTGTGGTGGATCTGCTGCGCCAGGCCGGCCGCGATCCCCAGGTGCTGGCGATCAAGATGACGCTGTATCGGACCGGGTTGCGCTCCGAACTGGTCGACCTGCTCGCCGACGCCGCCCGGGCGGGCAAGGAAGTCACCGTGGTCATCGAATTGCGAGCGCGCTTCGATGAGGCCGAGAATCTGCAGTTGGCCAGTCAATTGCAGGAGGCGGGCGCGGTGGTCACCTATGGGGTGGTCGGCCACAAGACGCACGCCAAGGCGCTGCTCGTGGTGCGGCGCGAGGGCCGTCAATTGAAACGCTACGTCCATCTGGGGACGGGCAACTATCACGCTGGCAACGCCCGGCTCTATACCGATTACAGCCTGCTCAGCGCCCATCCGGAGTTGGGCGCCGATGTCCACCGCTTTTTCCAGCAGCTTACCGGCATGGGCCAGGTGGAGCATACCGACCGCCTGTTCTGCGCGCCCTTCACGCTGCGGGCGCGGCTCCTGGAGCTGATCGACGGGGAGATCGCCGCGGCGGTGCGGGGCGAGCCGGCGCGGATCATTTTCAAGGCCAATGGCCTGACCGACGCCAGTATCATCGAGGCGTTGTACCGGGCGAGCAACGCCGGGGTTCAGGTGGATCTGATCATCCGCGGCATGTGCTGCCTGCGTCCGGGCATCCCCGGGGTATCCGAACGGATCCGGGTGGTTTCCATCATCGGTCGGTTTCTCGAACACTCCCGCGTCTATTATTTTCGGCACAGCCAGCCGGCGGTGTATTGCTCCAGTGCGGACCTCATGGAGCGGAACCTGCACAACCGGCTGGAGATCGCCTTTCCGCTGCTCGATCAGCGGCTCGCCGAGCGCGTGCTGGGCGAGTTGGAGACCCTGCTCGCCGACAACTGCCAAAGCTGGAGTCTGCAGCAGGATGGCAGCTATGTGCTGCGGCGGCCGGCGCCGGGGGAAGAGGAGCGCCGGGCACAATCGAGATTGCTCGAACAACTCGCCGATCGCTGAAGCGGATCATTCGAACGACAGGGAGATGCCCGCCTCGGCCAGATAGGCTCGCTCCTGGCCCAATTCCGCGGCAGTCAGCGTATGGCGGCGCAGCCAGTCGTCCGGGAATCGCAACCGGTAACGGCCCGGAGCCGCCGCAAATTCCAGTGGCGGCATGCCATCCAGGGGCGATGCGTACTTGAACACCACCGCCAACCGCAACAGCACGCACAGGTGGGTCAGCACCTGCCGCTGCGCGATCGGAAAGCCGTCGATCAGCGCGCGCGGAAACTTGCGCCGGTGGCCGCGCACCAGGGTCGCGAGCAGGCGCTGCTCGTCCTGGGAAAATCCCGGCAGATCCGCATTCTGCACGATGTACTGGCCGTGCTTGTGGAATTGGCTGTGGGCTATGGTGAGCCCGATCTCATGCAGTCGCGCGGCCCAGCGCAGCAACTCCCGATGCCGGTCGCCGAGGCCCAGTGTCGCCCGAACCTGAGCGAGGAGCAGTTCGGCCACCTGTTCGACGCGCCGGGCGTGCAGTTCCGGCAGTCCCGAGCGCTTGAGCAACGCATTCACGGTCCGCTCGCGGACATCCTCGTGGTGCAGGCGCCCGATGAGGTCGTAGATGACCCCTTCCCGCAAGGCACCGGGAGAGGCGCGCATGGCGTCGATGCCCAGGGCATCGACGACTGCACAGGCAATGGCGGTGCCGGCGGGGATGACGCCCTGGCGGGCCGGCTTGAGGCCGGCGATGTTGTCCAGCCGCTCGACATGCCCGCGGTCGATCAGCAGTTTGCGCAGTTCCCGCAGGCCGGCACCGGTAATGGCGCCGCTGGTCCAGCCCTGGGCGCGGAGAATATCGGCCAGTGCGAGATAGGTGCCCGAAGAACCCACGCAATCGGACCACCCCACCGCCCGGAAGTCCTCGCGAATGTTGAGCAGTTCCAGGTAAGCCGCCTGGTAGGCGCGCTCGAAGCGCTCGGAGGTAATGGCGCCGTCGGGGAAGAACCGCTGCTGGTAGCCTACACAGCCCATGTGCAGGCTCTCCAGCAGACGTGGCTCGAACCGCTCGCCGATGATCAGTTCGGTACTGCCGCCGCCGATATCCACCACCAGCCGCGCGACATTGTCATCGGCTTCGCTGTGGGCGACGCCCAGGTAGATGAGGCGGGCTTCCTCTCGGCCCGCCACGACTTCCACCGGGTATCCCAGCAACTCCTGGGCCGGGGTGATGAATTCCGCGGCATTCTTGGCGGCGCGCAGGGTGTTGGTGCCCACCACCCGGACCGTGTCGGGCCGCAGGGTATCGAGCACCTGGCGGAAGCGGGACAGCGCCTCAAGGCCGCGCCGGATGGCCGCGGGTTCCAGGCGGCCGGCGCACAGGCCGGCGGCGAGTTGTACCTTTTCACCCCGCGCCTCCAGGGGTCTCAGTTCCCCGTGGTTGACTGCCGCCACCAGCAGGTGGAAGCTGTTGGAGCCGATATCGATCGCCGCCAGGAGTCCGGGGTCGGGTGCGGGGAGCGGTTCGGAGGGGTCGCGGGTCGCCATTGGCAGGACTTCGTCGACTCCGGCTGGGGTGCTATGATGGCGCCATTCTATGGTTTCCCACAGGTCGCAGATAGCGGCAGGTTCCCGTCGATTGCGGAGGCTCTGGTGAGTAACAAGATCGTCCATGTCAGTGATGCGAGCTTCAAGGCCGACGTGCTGGATGCCGAGTTGCCGGTGCTGGTGGATTTCTGGGCCAGTTGGTGCGGCCCGTGCAAGATGATTGCGCCGGTGCTTGACGAAATCGCCGACGAGTACGCCGGGCGGCTGAAGGTCTGCAAGATCGATGTGGACGCCAACCGCGATACCGCCGCCCAGTATGGCGTGCGCGGCATTCCGACGCTGATGCTGTTCAAGGATGGCGAGTTGCGCGGCACCCAGGTCGGCGCGCTGTCGAAGGCCCAATTGACCGCATTTATAGGCGCGGTCTGATCCCGCGTTGACCCAGCGCATCGGACCGCGTAAAAACGGCTTGCCAAAGGCGATGCGCCGGCTATACTTCCACCGGTAGTCCACCCCCCGCTGTCTCGCAGTCGGCGCTCGTCGGGCCAGATCCCCAGATCCTTTTCGCCCCGTCCAGATATCGAGCGCCTCGGTGTATCCCAACCAGGCTTCCGTTCAACCCCGTCCTCCTGACCTCGATAGCAACTGCATGAATCTGACCGACCTCAAAGCCAAACCGATCGATGAGCTGATCCAGCTCGGCACCGCCACCGGCCTGGAAAATCTCGCCCGCTCCCGCAAACAGGACATCATCTTCACCATCCTCAAGCGCCACGCAAAAAGTGGGGAGGATATTTCCGGGGATGGTGTGCTGGAGATTCTGCCCGACGGCTTCGGGTTTTTGAGATCGGCGGATTCCTCCTATCTTGCGGGCCCCGATGACATCTATGTATCGCCCAGCCAGATCCGCCGCTTCAATCTGCGCACCGGCGACACCATCTCCGGCAAGATTCGCCCGCCCAAGGAGGGCGAACGCTACTTCGCCCTGCTCAAGGTCGACGACATCAATCTGGAGAAGCCGGAAAACGCCCGCAACAAAATCCTGTTCGAAAACCTGACGCCGCTGTTTCCCAACCAGCGGATGGTTCTCGAAGCGGGCAACGGCAGCTCGGAAGACCTGACCGGGCGCATCATCGATCTGGTCGCGCCGATCGGCAAAGGCCAGCGTGGCCTGATTGTGGCGCCGCCCAAGGCCGGCAAGACGATCATGATGCAGCACATCGCCCAGGCTATCTCGCGCAACAATCCGGAGACCATGCTCATCGTTCTGCTGATCGATGAGCGCCCCGAAGAGGTCACCGAAATGCAGCGCACGGTGCGCGGCGAGGTGGTGGCCTCCACCTTCGACGAGCCGCCCACCCGTCACGTCCAGGTCGCGGAGATGGTCATCGAGAAGGCCAAGCGGCTGGTCGAGCACAAGAAGGATGTGGTGATCCTGCTCGACTCCATCACCCGCCTCGCCAGGGCCTACAACACCGTGATCCCGTCCTCGGGCAAGGTGCTGACCGGCGGCGTCGATGCCCATGCGCTGGAAAAGCCCAAGCGGTTCTTCGGCGCGGCGCGCAATATCGAGCACGGCGGCAGTCTCACCATCATCGCCACCGCCCTGATCGACACCGGGTCCAAGATGGACGAGGTGATCTACGAGGAATTCAAGGGCACCGGCAACATGGAACTGCATCTCGACCGCAAGATTGCCGAGAAGCGCATCTATCCGGCCATCAATGTGCGCCGCTCCGGAACCCGGCGGGAGGAGCTGCTGATGGGCGAGGGCGAGTTGCAGCGCGTGTGGATCCTGCGCAAGCTGCTGCACGACATGGAGGATCTGGCGGCAACTGAGTTTCTGGTCGACAAGCTCAAGGGTTTCAAGAGCAACAACGAATTCTTCGACGCCATGCGCCGCAAGTGATGGCGCGGAGCTTCCGACCCGGGCCGCAAGCTCCGCGGTTGGCCGCCGGAATCAACCGATCTCTTTGCCCACGATCGACACGAAGCTGACGCAGCGTCCGGGCTGTCCGCCCAAGTTGTGGGTCAACCCCAGCTTGGGATTGTCGATCTGGCGCGCGCCCGCCTCGCCGCGCAGCTGCAGCCACATTTCGTACATCATCCGCAGCCCGCTGGCCCCGATCGGGTGGCCGAAGCTCTTCAGGCCGCCGTCCGGGTTGACCGGCTGTGGGCCGTCGCCGTCGAAGCGTCCTTCGAGCACGTCCCGCCAGCCCTGGCCGCGCTCCGAAAAGCCCATGTCTTCCATCAACACCAGTTCCGTGGCAGTGAAGCAGTCGTGGACCTCGGCCATGCTGATCTGCTCACGCGGATTGGTCACCCCTGCCTGCTGGTAGGCGTCCTGCGCCGAGACCACGACCTCCTTGAAGGTCGTGAAGTCGTAGTCCCCGCTGATGAAGCCCTCGTTGGGGCCGGCGGCGATGGAGAACGCCTTGAGGTAGATCGGCCGGTCGGTGTACTTGTGGGCGTCTTCGGCGCGGCACAGGATCGCGGCGGCGGCGCCGTCGGCCACCCCGGAGCAGTCGAATACCCCGAACATGCCCGCCACCCGCGGTGAATTGCAGATGGTGTCCATGGGCACCTCCTTGCGAAACTGCGCCTTGGGATTCTTGGCGCCGGCGACATGGTTTTTCCACGCGATGCGCGACAGCACGTCCTTGAGCTCCCGCTCATCCACGCCGTATTTCTTGCAGTAGGCCGGAACCAGCAGCGAGAACATGGCCGGCGCCGTCATGCTCGACTCGGTGCCGTCGCCGTCCGGGGCCGGCACCACCAGGCCCGAGTAGCCCCCGTCCTTGAGCTTCTCGACGCCCACCGCCATGACCAGATCGTAGGCTCCGCTCGCCACCGCGTAGGCGGCGTTGCGCAATGCCTCGCTGCCGGTGGCGCACATGTTTTCCAGCCGGGTGACCGGCTTGTAGGGCGTTTTGAGCGCCTCCGCGAACACCATGCCGGAAATGCCGCTGGCAAAGGTGCCCAGCCAGTAGGCGTCGACGGCCTGCGGATCGACGCCGGCCGAGCGGTAGGCCTCGGTGGCGGCCTCGATGAGCATGTCGGAGGCGTCCTTGTCCCAATGTTCGCCAAATGCCGTGCAGCCCATGCCGACAATGGCCACTCTGTCTTTGATACCGTTACTCGCCATAGCAATAGCCCCTAGCGCACCGGGCGCGCTTTCCAGAAATAGTTGTGGACGCCCTGGCCGGTATAGAACCGGCGGAAGGTCATCTCCAGGTTGTCGCCGATGCGGACCTCCTTGGGATCGGCATCGGTGAGTTCGCAGGCCATCCGGCCCCCGCAATCGAAGTCCACCACCGTCGAAATCACCGGAGGTTGCAGGCTGTAGGCCAGGTGATCCAGGGTAAAGGTGGTGATGCGGCAGGACTGGTCCGCGAAGCGCTCGTCTTTCATCTGGTCGACGGAGCGGCACTTGACGCACACCCGTTGCGGTGGCAGGTGACCCTGGCCGCACTGCTGGCAGCGCGACCCGTGAAAGGCGTACTTCCAGCGTTCGTGGCGCTTCATGATCGGCGCCGCCGGCCGCGCGGGGTCGGGGCGGCGCGGCGGCTCGAAGGGCAGAATTCCCCGCCACTTGAGGTAGGTGTTGTAGGGGAGGTCGGTGCACTTGGAATCCAGCCAGTGGGCGACGCTGCGGCCGGGCCGGCCCGCCCCGATCCATTGGGTGACCTCGATCACCAGGGCGTCGCAGCCATCGGCGGTGGACAGCACCAGGATGCGGTCGCCGGGCGCGGCGGTATCCAGCGCCTGGGCCAGCAGGAGCCCGGCATGCGCGACCCCGCTGCGGCCGACGCTGTCCACCAGGGGATCGGCCAGTTGTTCCGGCTTGAGTCCCAGCGCCCTGGGGATCTCGGCGACATCCCTGCGGTTGGTGGCATCGAGTACCACCTTGGCCAGCGCGGCGGGTGCGACGCCGGCGGCGGCGAGTGCCCGCTGGGCGGTATCCAGGCTCACCGGGCCGAGCACCTCGACGCCGAACCGCTCCTCCCACTGCCGGGCGAAGGGCTCGCCGGGGGTGCGCCAGACGTCGAGTACCTCGGAGGAGGCCGAAGCGCTGCCCAGAATCCGGGCAATCGGGCGGTCGCCGGGCCCGGTCACGAAGGCCACCGCGGCATCGCCGCTGTCCCGCTCTCGACTGCCGCCCGGTGCGCCGATGACCACGTCGCCGGCGCACACCAGGGTGGTGCGCCCGGCGGTTGCCAGCTCGCTCGCCAGACTCAGGCCGGCAAGGCCCATCCGGCTGTTGCTGCCCAGCTCCACAGAGCGGGTGTGCGGCGCGAGGTCCAGCGCCGCCGCGACTGCGGCGGCGTTGAGCTTTTCCGCATAGGGCGGGCTGGTGGTGGCGAACATCAGGGTGTCGGGACGGCATTCGCCGAGCGCCTGGCGGCCCGCCTCGACCGCCATGGATACCGCGTCCTCGTCGTAGCTGGCGATCGCGCGCTCGCCGCGTCCGATCCCGGCCCGGTGCCGGTCGAGGCGATAGAAGGGGATGTAGGAACCATAGCGCAGAATGCCGGACAACTCACACCTCCTGGTCTGCAGCCCCCTGGTCGCGGGGCCGGTTGTTGATAGGGCCGAGCAGGCGTCGACCCCGCGCTCGCAGCCGCCGCAGCTCGAGTCTACCCGCTCGATCCTGCGCCGGAGGGGCTCTTCACGACTTTCGGCGGTGCACAGGATACACCTGGTGCGGGCCGCGTTCCCCCCAGTGCCGCGCCCCGCCCCCGGCGGATGGAAAACCACCTGCACCGCGTCTGCGGTGGGGAGAATGGCCTCGCAGCACTCCTCACTGGTGATGGTGCGAGGGCAGGTTGCCGCACAGCCCCGGATACTGGTTGTAGTGTTGGGTGCCGGTGCGGCGGCCGGCCGGTTCGGGCGGGCGAAGGTCGTCGTCCCGGCTCGCCGCCGCCGGCCGCCTGTCCATACAGGTCCCCGACCGCCCGGCGGATCGCGATCACCCGCGGCTTGCGCTGGCCGGGGGTCGGGGAGTGCGAGATCCTTTCCCTTTCGCTGCTGCGCATGGCCTGGAATCCGCGCTCCGTGAACGGTCGTGGGACGATGCGGGGCGTTCCGCCCACGCCTGCACGATGGAAGGTTACCTTGGGGTAAAAACGAGTCTTGCCCAAGCCCCGGGGGGTGTCAAGGCGAGGTCGCCGGGATTCGCGACTCCCGGTTTCCCCCGTGCTGGCGGCTAGGCGGGATAGCCGTAGCGCGCCTGCAGTCCCAGGGGCAGACCCAGCGCCCAGTAACCCAGCAGCAGCAGGCTCCAGCCGATCAGCAGCGCCAGGGCATAGGGCAGCATCATGGCGGCCAGGGTCCCGATCCCGGCCTGTGCCTGGTAGCGGCGGCAGAAGGCCACGACCAGCGGGAAGTAGGGCATCAGGGGAGTGATGATGTTGGCGCTGGAGTCGCCGATCCGGTACGCCGCCTGGGTGAGTTCCGGCGAGATCCCCAATTGCATCAGCATGGGGACGAACACGGGCGCGATCAGCAGCCACTTGGCGGAGGCCGAGCCGACGAACAGGTCGATGAGCGCCGACAGCAGGATGACACCGATCACCGTGAGCTGCGGCGGCAGGGCCAAGGTGCCCAGCGCCTCGGCGCCGCTGGCCGCGAGCAGGATCCCGAGGTTGGAGCGGCCGAAGGCCGCAATGAACTGGGCGGCGAAAAATGCCATCACGATGTAATAGCCCATGGTTGCCATGGACTTGGTCATGCCGGCGATCACGTCTCGGTGGCTGCGGATGGTGCCCGCGGCCACCCCGTAGAGCACCCCGGGGACCAGGAAGAACAGCAGGATGAGCGGCACTATGGCCTGCATGAGGGGCGCACCGAAGGATGCCAGTTGCCCGGTGGCCGGATCGCGCAGCGCCGAATCGGCGGGCAGGGCGGCGGCGGCCAGGGCGGCTGACGTCAGCGCCAGTCCCCAGGCAGCCCAGCGCAATCCGCGCCTTTCCCGGGCCGAGATGGCGGCCGATCCCGGCACCGGGGCGGCGGCCACCCCGGGGTGTTCGCGCAGCAGTCGGGGCTCCACCACCCGGTCGGTGAGCCACCAGGCCACGCCGGTCACCAGCAGGCAGGAGACGCTCATGAAGAACCAGTTGCACAGCGGGTTGACCGTCAATTGCGGATCCACCAGTCGCCCGGCTTCCTGGGTGATGCCCTGCAGCAGTGGATCCAGCGCCGAGGGGATGAAGTTGGCGGAAAACCCGCCGGAGACCCCGGCGAAGGCCGCGGCGATGCCGGCCAGGGGATGGCGGCCGGCGGCGTGGAAAATGGCGGCCGCCAGCGGGATCACCACCACGTAGCCGGCATCCGCTGCGGTGTGGCTGATGATGGCCACGAGGACCACCAGGGGCGTCAGCCAGCGCCGTGCCGCAATGCCGAGCAGACCCCGCAGGCAACTGTCGATGAGTCCGGAATGTTCGGCGACCCCGACGCCAAGCAGCGCAACCAGCACGATCCCGAGCGGCGCGAATCCCGTGAAGGTCGGCACCATCCCGGTCAGAAAGCGGGCCAATTCGGCGCCCGACAGCAGATTGACGACCGCGATCGGCGCGCCGGTCTGGGGGTGCGGGAGGGCAAATTCCACCGTCGCCAGCAGCGCCGACAGTCCCCAGACCGCGAACAACAGCAAGAGGAACAGCAGCGCCGGGTCGGGCAGGCGGTTGCCCAGGGTCTCGATGGCGCCGAGCAGCCGCCCCCGGGGGGCCCCGGAGGGGGCGGCAGAATGCGGTGGAGCGGGCGGGGTGGGGCGGGGCGGGTCGCTCACGAGGCGGTCAGGAACTGGGGGCCTGCGGTTCCAGGACCAGTTCGCCGTCGCGCACCGGGATCCGCTCGCCCGGCCGATGGCTCATGCGGACCTCGCCCTCCCGTTCGCCGAGCCGGTAGCGGACGTCGTAGCCGATGACCTCGGTACGGGTCTCCTGCACGGTTTCGCAGCGGCGCTCGGTGGTGGTGTAGGTGGCGCCGGCCTGGATGTTCTCCTGGGTTTTCTTGCCGGCCACGCCGCCGGCGATGGCTCCGGCCGCGGTGGCGATCTTCTTGCCGCTGCCGCCGCCGATCTGGCTTCCGGCAACCCCGCCGAGCACCGCGCCGGCGACCGTGCCCAGGATCTGGTGCTGATCCTTGACCGGTTTGCGGCGGGTGACCGGCACATCCCGGCAGACCTCGCGGCTGACCGGTACTTCCGTCGTCGCCTCGGTGACTGCGAGCACCTCGGCAAATTCCGGCTGCGCCGGTCCGAGCAGCCGATAGCCGCCGATGGCGCCGGCCGTCGCCGCGACCGCGGCCCCGATGACGATACCGGTAACCAAGGATCTGTTCATGGCTGCATCACCTCGCTGTCATGTCGTCAGGTACATACTTTCCGGACAAAAGGGAGCGAACACAAGCGCTCGGGGTCTGGAACGGGAATTGCTGCACCTTGGTTGACAATCCAGCGATCCTCGCCGGCGCGGGCGGATCTGTCGGCGCCGGTGGATCCGGAGGCGAAGCATGAGCGTTGTGATCGACAAGAACCTGGCCGTGCCCATGCGCGACGGCACCCTGCTGCGCGCCGACATCTATCGGCCGGCGCAGGGCAGCGCCTTTCCCGTGCTGCTCCAGCGCACGCCCTACAACAAGGAATTCCTGCCCATCGTGGCGCTGACGCTGGATCCGATTCGCGCCGCGGCTGCGGGTTACGCGGTGGTGATTCAGGACGTCCGCGCGCGCTGGGCATCGGCGGGCGAGGTGTTCTTCCCCTATGTCCACGAGGAGGCCGATGGCGCCGACACGCTGGAATGGATCGCGAGCCAGCCGTTCTGTGACGGCAATATCGGCGCCTACGGCCTCTCCTACATGGGCGGTACAACCTGGCTGTGCGCGGTCTCCGGCCATCCGGCCCTGAAGGCCATCTCGCCGACCACGGCGCCCAACGACTTCTGGCGCGACCATTTCTGGCGCGACGGCGTGGCCCATCTGGGCACCCTGGCGATGTGGGCGCTGCGCACCATAGGTCCGGCGGCTCTGCTGCGCATGGGGTTGGATCCGGCGACGCTCGGCGGCCGGCTGGTCGAACTGGTCGATGCGCTCGACCACTTCGAAGCGACGCTGCGCCAGCGTCCGGTAAATGCGCTGGCCGCCGCCCATCCGGAGGACCCGCGCTTCGTCCCCTTCTTGTTCGAGATCCTGCGCCATCCCCTGCCCGATGACTGGACCCGCTCGCTGTTGTTCAGCGACCGCCACCAGCGGGTGAAGGTGCCGGCGCTGATCATCGCCGGCTGGTACGACCTGCTGCTCAACGCGGACCTGAGCCACTACGCGGGGATGCGGCGCCACGGGGGCTCGCCGGCGGCACGGGAACACACCCGCCTGGTGATCGGCCCCTGGTCCCACGCCATGTTTCTCAACCAGGTGGGGCAGGTGGATTTCGGATTCCGCAGCAGCGGCTACCTGCTGGATCTGCGCGAGGACCTCACCCAACTCCAGTTGCGCTGGTTCGATCGCTGGCTGCGCGGCGCCGGAACTCCGGACGGGCAGCGGGTGCGGGTCTTCGTGCAGGGCCGCAACCGCTGGCGCGAGCTGGACGACTGGCCGGATCCGCGGGCCCGCGCCCGGCCCTGGTACCTGGGCACCAATGGCAGCCTGCGCGCGCTCCCGCCGGCGCCGGATGAAGCGCCCGACGCCTACGTCTACGACCCGGAGAACCCGTGCCCGACCTGCGGGGGCAATCTGCTGATGCCGATGCAGTACACCCCGGGTCCGGTGGATCAGGCGCCCATCCTCGGCCGCCGGGATCTGCTGGTCTACACCTCGGAGCCGCTCGATGCAGACCTGGAAATCGCCGGCGAGGTTCGCATGCTGCTGTACGCGAGCAGCTCCGGCCGGGATACCGACTGGGTGGTGAAATTCTGCCAACTGGATCTGGCCGGCCGCACGGTCAATCTGTGTGATGGCGTGGTGCGCGCCTCCTGCCAGAGCCGCCTCTCGGGTAGCGAATACCAGCCCGGCGAGCCGCGCTGCTGGGAGATTTCGCTGTGGTCGACCGCGGCGGTGATTCCGGCCGGATATCGGCTACGGGTGATCGTGACGTCCAGTGATTTCCCGCGCTACGACCGCAATCCCAACACCGGGGAGAATCCGGCGTCCGCCACCCGCGGCGAACCCGCGCTGCAACTGGTGTTCCATTCCGCGGCGTACCCGTCGCGCATCGAGTTGCCGGTGGTTCCGGGATGAGTTCCCGGCCCGATCAGGCCTCGGCCACGGGGGCGGGCGGGGGTTGGACGGCCGCGGCGATCAGCCGGGGTCCGCGCCCGCAACCGGCTCGGCCAGCCGTTGTGCGATCGCTGCCAGGGCGCGGGGGTGAAAGATCAGGCCGATATGCGTGGCTTCGTTGACTTCGATGTTGGCACCGGGGTCCTCCTCCGCACAACTCGTCCAGTCGACCACGCCGTCGTTGCGGGAGTAGATGGCGAACTGGGGGATATCCCGGGCCTCGGGCTGCAGCATGTGGCGGACGAAATCGCACATGCAGAATCCGGTGCCGCAGGAGGCGTGCAGGTTTCGCCCGACCAGTTTGCCCTGCCCTCTGAGCAGATATTCCCAGATCCCGGTGACCGCGGGATGCGCGCGCACGTGGTCGCGGAATGGCGATCCCAGGGTGATCACCCGATCGATCAGTTCCGGGGCGTGCTGCAGGATCGACTTGGCGAGCATGCCGCCGAGGCTGTGCCCGAGCAGGATGACCCGGCGCCCGGTCTTGCGGTGGATGACCTTGATCTTCTGCAGCAGACGCAGGGCGGTCTTGTTGGGACAGTCCGTGTTCCAGGTGATATCGGAGTGATAGGGGCGGTAGCCGATGCGGCCGAGCCAGTGCCGCAACGGGATCATCATCAGATCGTTGGCCAGAAAGCCGGGGATCACCAGCACCGGTTCGCCATGCCCGCGCGGCACGCCCACGCCACGGTAGAGCGGACTGCACAGCAGGCGCGCGAGCTCGGTCGGCCAGAGAAACTCCCGCCACAGCGGCGTGTAGACCGGCTCGACACCCGGGTCGTGATCGAAGGGATTGGGATCCTCATCGGGGTCGACCAGCGCATCGAGATCCTCCAAACCCTCCAGATCCTGCGCATCGAGAGCGTACACCCCTTCGCCCGGGCTCGTGTGCATGTCATCCGCCTGCTGCTGCGGGTGGCCGGAAATCCGCCCGTGCCGCCACCGGGTTTCCCCGGAGGCCGGCGCGGGCGCGAATCGTCAGGCGAGCGCTTCCCGGGTGGCGTCGGCTACCTTCTTCACGCCCGCGATGGTTTTCCTGAAGGATTCGGTCAACGGATTGGCGGATGCCCAGGATTGGGCCACCTCGATGCCTGCGGCAGCGATCTCCCGGTTGTTCTCGTAGAACGCCAGGGCGCTGGTCTTGGCCGCTTCGCGGCTCTGGGTGTATTCCGCGAGCATCGTCTTGAACATTTCCAGGGCATGGCTCTGGGATTCGGTGATCGCCTCCATCGCGGCGGTGAAGTTGCCCTTGTAGTCGCGTGGGCTCAGCGTCACCTTGCGCATCAGGCCGACCACGTCCTGTTGGTTCTTGGCGAACGATGCGGCCAGCGTGTCGCTGATGCGCACACCGCGCTTGCGTGCGCTTTCCATGGTCTCCCACATCAGGTCCTGATTGGCGGTGAGCGCGTCGAAGAAGCGCTGCACTTCGGACGCCTTGGGTTTGATTTTTGCCGCACCACCGGAGGTCTTGGCGGCAGCTGTGGTCTCGCTCATGGGCATCTCCTGTAGGAATTGGTCGTTGTGACGGGGCGGTCGACAAGGTCCTGGCCGCCTGTGTTGCATGTATATGCGAAAGGCAGTTAAATGTCAACCGTGCTTGGACCGATGGAGGATAGCGTCGCACATGGCTGCCACCAACAAAACGGGCCGGGGCCGCAGCTCAGGCGCCGGGCGCGCGCCGGGTGCGGACAGCGGTGAGCGCAAGGATCCCCGGCTGCCCGGCGAAATGCTGATGGCGCATCTTCTCGCGCTGCTCAAGGACTGGTCCGGCTACGGCTACGAGCTGGCCCAGCGCCTGGAAGAGGCGGGTTTCGGTGCCTACAACTCGGGATCCCTGTATCGCACCCTGAGGCAGATGGAGGGGCTTGGACTGATCTCGTCCTTTTGGGATACCAGCACCGCGGGACCGGCCCGGCGCATGTACAGCATGACCAGGGCCGGGCAGTTGTTTCTGGACAGTTGGATCGCGATGCTGGATTTCCATCGCCGGGCATTGGACATTTATCTCGACGGCAACCGGGGCGAGCCGGCAGCAACCGGTGGCGAAGCGGCGCCGAAACCAGGCGCCGCCGCCAAATCCGCGGGGCGGAGCCGGGCTCGCGGCACTACTTCAAGAGCGAGGAAAAAGCCATGAGTGACGACCACCGCGACCGCCTGCTCGAACCCATGCGGATGTGGCGAGAGTGGTACCAGAAGTCGGAAAAGCAATGGAGCGAGATGCTGACCGACATCATGGCCGACGAAAAATTCGGCAAGAGCTTCGGGCACCTGTTTCAGGAGTGGCTGCACGCCCAACACATGATCTCGGAGCTGATCGGGCAGCAGTTGGCGGCTTTCAACCTGCCTTCCCGGGCAGACATCCTCGAGGTGCGGGACCGGCTTGGGGAGGTCGAAGATGGGCTGGGTCAGCTGGCTGCGGAAATCACTCAGCTGCGGCGCTCGCTTGCCGGCCGGGCGGTGGTGGCGGCCCCCGAAACCGCCCGCCCTGCCGTCAAGCGCACGCGCAAGCCGGGCAAGGCGAATTCCGAATCCGTCGTATCCCCGGGCGAAGATGGCGGGGTCAAGCACTGAGCCGTTGCCGGCTGCCCGCTGGTGGCACGGGAATTGTTAGAAATAATGATGTCGCGCGGATGTCATGCGGGCGATGTAGCCTGCGGCCAAGCGGCGAACGGCGTCGGGCGCATCCGGGCGGCACCCCGCCGCGTGCGGAAGCCGACGGCCCGACCATAGCCGCCCACGCGACGTGTTCAGGTTCAGCGATGCCCGGAGGGCAGGAGAGCAGGTCATGCCCGGTACCGATGGGTACAGCAAGCAGGAAGCCAGGATTCGCGAGGCCGTCGAGCGGGTGCTGTCGCGCAACATCGCCGGCCTCAAGACGCTCGAAGACATCGCGATGGACTTCGGGTCCACGCCCAAGGAAATCATCCACTCGCGCGCCACCACCCGCCTGTATCACTACACGCCGACCTGCGAGGAGGTCTACCGGGTGCCGGTGGTGCTGGTGATGTCGCTGGTCAGCCGCTACTACATTCTCGACCTGGCGCCCGGCCAGAGTCTGGTGGAATACCTGACCAACCAGGGCTTCGATGTCTATTTGATCGATTGGGGCATTCCCCGTCCCGAGCACCGCCAGCTCACGCTGGATCACTATGTGGGCGAAGTGCTGCCGGAATGCCTCGAACGGGTGCACGAGGAGACCGGCGAGGCCGATGTCGCCCTGGTCGGGTACTGTCTCGGCGGGGTGCTGTCGATGATGCACGCCGCGCTCGCGCCGCCCGGCCAGGTCAAGGCGCTGGCCTGTTTCACCACGCCCATCGACACCAATGGCATGCGGCTGTACAAGGCCTGGGCGGAGAGCGAGCATTTCGATATCGACGCCCTGGTCGACAAGCTGGGCAACATTCCGGGACAGATGATGGATGCGGTGTTGCAGGCGCTGCGCCCGCTGCAGAAGACGGCCAACCGCATGGGCCTGCTGAACCATGTCGACGACGACCAGTTCGTGGAAGCGCACTACCGCTTCGAACGCTGGGCGTCCGACCAGATTCCCATGGCCGGGGAGACCGCCAAGCAGCTGTTCAAGGATTTCCTGCGCGACAACAAGTTCTTGAAGAGCCAGATGGAGATCAAGGGGCGGCGGGTGGACCTGGCTCGCATCCGGGTTCCGTTCCTGCACATCGCCGCGCAGCACGACCACATCGTTCCCGCCGCCGCCTCCCGCGGGGTCCTCGACCTGATTGGCAGCGAGGACAAGGAGGAGGTGGTGCTCAAGGGTGGGCACGTCAGCCTGGTGGCGGGTGGCAATGCCGTCTACCGGCTGTGGCCCAAGCTTTCCGGCTGGCTGTCCGAACGCTGTATCTGAGGAGGAAATCTTGGACGCCTATCCAAAAACCGTGGCCCTGCGCAGCGGCTCGGCGGTGCTGCGCCCGCTGACCCGGGATGACGCCGAGGAGGTGCTGACCTTCGCCCGCTCATTGCCGGTCCATGACCTGATGTTTTTACGCCGGGACATCACCAATCCGCGGACCGTCGAAGACTGGCTCGATGAAATCGAGCGCGGGCTGGCGTTGATCGTGGTCGCCGAGATCGACGGCCGCATGGTCGGCTACGGGATGCTGAGCCTCAACGACCTGGACTGGAGCCGACACCTGGCCGAACTGCGGGTCTTGGTGCACCCCGAGGTCCGGGAGACGGGACTGGGTCGGGCCATGATCCGGGAGGTGTTTCGCCTGGCCCTGGACCGCGGCGTCGAGAAGGTGATCGCGCGCATGACCCTGGATCAGACCGCGGCCCGTTCCCTGTTTCAGGAGCTGGGGTTCCGCCCGGAGGCACTGCACGAGAACGAGGTCAAGGACCGCTCCGGCAAGCTCCACGACGTGCTGCGCATGGCGGTGGACGTCAAGGCATTGCTGGCGCGGCGCGACAGCTACGGCGTGGGCGGTTGACGGCTCGACGGTTGGTGCTGCCGGGTCGATGACCGCCGCCCGCGCCCGGCGGCGATAGGCGGGGCCGGACCCCTCGTGTAGAATCCGCGCTCGCTCCAGCCCAGCGGAATCCCCATGTTCGCCAACGACCTTTCGCTCGCCGATTTCGACCCCGAGCTGGCCGCTGCGGTGGCCGGCGAAGAGCAGCGTCAGGAAGACCACATCGAATTGATCGCCTCGGAGAACTACGCCAGTCCCCTGGTACTGCAGGCCCAGGGGAGCGTGCTGACCAACAAATACGCCGAGGGCTATCCGGGGCGCCGCTACTATGGGGGCTGTGAATACGTCGATCGCGCCGAGGAGCTGGCGATCGAGCGGGCCAAGGCGCTGTTCGGCGCCGCTTACGCCAATGTACAGCCGCACTCCGGCTCGCAGGCCAATGCCGCTGTCTACCAGGCGCTCTGTCAGCCCGGGGACGTGATTCTGGGCATGAGCCTCGCCGACGGCGGCCACCTCACCCACGGCGCCAAGCCCAACTTTTCCGGCAAGACCTACCACGCCGTGCAGTATGGCCTGGATCCGGCCACCGGCGAGGTCGACTACGACCGGGTCGCCGAACTGGCCCGCGAGCACCGGCCCAGGGTCATCGTGGCCGGCTTCTCCGCCTATTCGCGGATCATGGACTGGGCCCGGTTCCGCGCCGCCGCCGACGAGGTCGGGGCCTGGCTGATGGTGGACATGGCCCATGTCGCCGGCCTGGTCGCGGCGGGGTGCTATCCCAACCCGGTGCCGGTGGCCGACGTGGTCACCTCCACGACCCACAAGACCCTGCGCGGCCCGCGCGGCGGGCTGATCCTCGCCCGCGCCAACCCGGACCTCGAAAAGAAGCTCGACTCGGCGGTCTTCCCCGGCCAGCAGGGCGGTCCGCTGATGCACGTGATCGCCGCCAAGGCGGTGTGCTTCAGGGAGGCCCAGAGCGAGGCGTTCCGCGCCTATCAGCGCCAGGTGGTGGCCAATGCCCGGGCCATGGCCGCGACCTTCACCGCGCGCGGCTTTCACATCGTCTCCGGCGGTACCGATAACCACCTGATGCTGGTCGATCTGATCGGCAAGAGCTACACGGGAAAGGATGCCGACGAGACCCTGGGCCGCGCCCACATCACCGTCAACAAGAATGCCGTGCCCGGCGATCCGCGCTCGCCTTTCGTGACCAGCGGGCTGAGGGTGGGTACTCCGGCGATTACCACGCGCGGCTTCGGCACGGCGGAGGCGATCGAGCTGACCCACTGGATCTGCGATCTGCTGGCGGCGTTGGAAGCCGGCAGCGCGGACGCGGCCATCGCCGAGGTGCGCGCCAAGGTCCAGGCGATCTGCGCGCGCTTTCCCGTCTACGGCTGATCCCGCGCCGTCCGGGCGGGCGGGGCTGCGTGTTAGACTGACGGTCGCCCGATATCCGACCGTTCCGCGCTTCCCATGCACTGTCCCTTCTGCGGCGCCGAAGAAACCCGCGTGGTCGACTCCCGGCTGGTCGCCGGCGGAGATCAGATCCGCCGGCGGCGGGAGTGCGCGAGCTGCCGCGAGCGCTTCACCACCTTCGAGGTCGCGGAACTGCTGATGCCCCGGATCGTGAAGCGCGACGGTTCGCGCGAGCCGTTCGACGAGAACAAGCTCCGCGCCGGACTGCAGCGCGCCCTGGAGAAGCGGCCGGTCAGCGTGGAGGCGGTGGAAGCCGCCATCAGCGCTCTCAAGCGCGAGTTGCACAGCGCCGGCGAGCGCGAGGTGCCGTCCCGGGTGGTGGGCGAAAAGGTCATGGAGCAACTGCGCCGCCTCGACGATGTCGCCTTCGTCCGCTTCGCCTCGGTCTACCGCCGCTTTCAGGACCTGAGCGAGTTCCGCGCCGAATTGGATCGCCTCGATCGCGAGGCCCGCGAGGCCGAAAGCCATGGATGAGGCCCGCGCCGCAAGCATCATGGCCCGGGCCGCCCGGTTGGCGCGGCGGGGGTGGTACAGCGCCCGGCCCAATCCGCGCGTCGGCTGCGTGCTGGTGCGGGATGGCGAGGTGGTCGGCGAGGGCTGGCATCGGCGCGCCGGCGAGCCCCACGCCGAGGTGCTGGCGCTGCGCGCGGCGGGCGCGCGGGCGCGCGGCGCGACCGCCTGTGTCACCCTGGAGCCCTGCGACCACCAGGGGCGCACGCCGCCCTGCAGCCGGGCGCTGATCGAGGCCGGGATCGCGCGCGTCATCTACGGGGTGCGCGATCCCCACGCGCGGGCGGCGGGCGGACTGCGGACCCTGGCGGCCGCCGGGATCGAAGTTCGGGGGCCGGTATTGGAGGCCGAGTGCCGGGCGCTCAACCCCGGATTTCTGCTCTGCCACGAGCGCGGCTGGCCGCGGGTGCGGCTGAAGGTCGCCGCCAGCCTGGACGGTCGCACCGCCATGGCCAGCGGCGAGAGCCGGTGGATCACCGGGGCCGCCGCGCGCCGCGATGTGCAGTGCCTGCGCGCGGAGAGCTGCGCGATCGTCACCGGCATCGGCACCCTGCTGGCCGACGATCCGCGACTGACCGTGCGGCGGGAGGAATTGGATCTGGCCGCCGATTGCGCGCCCCCGGACGCGCAGCCCCTGCGGGTGGTGGTCGACAGCGCGCTGCGGGTGCGCGGGGATCTGCGCCTGTTCGCCGAACCGGGCCAGGTATTGATCGCCACCGCCGCCGCGCCGCGGGCAGTGGCCGGCGCCGAGGTGATCGCGCTGCCCGACGCCGAGGGGCGGGTCGACCTGGCTGCGCTGTTGCGCCACTTGGGCGAACGCCAATGCCATGAGGTGCTGGTCGAGGCCGGCGCCCGGCTGGCCGGCGCCCTCCTCGCCCAGGGGCTGGTGGATCAGCTGATCCTCTATCTGGCGCCCAAGCTGCTGGGCAGCGAGGGTTGGCCGCTGGCCAGTCTGCCCCTGCACCGGCTGGCCGAGGCGATCGAGCTCGATATCGTCGACCTGCGGGCGGTGGGCGCCGACTGGCGGCTGATCGCCGAACCCCGGAGGAGGGCCTGAATGTTTACCGGAATCGTCGCAGCCGTCGGCACCGTGGCCGATGCGGAGCCCAGGGGCGGCGATCTGCGCCTGGTGATCGAGGCCGGCGCCCTGTCTCTGGAGGCGGTCCGCCTCGGGGACAGCATCGCGGTGAATGGCGTCTGCCTGACCGTGGTCGAAGTGACCGACCGGCGGTTCGCCGCGGACGTATCGGTGGAGACTTTGCAGCACACCACCGCGGGATCCTGGCAGCGGGGCGCGCGGGTCAATCTGGAGCAGGCACTGACCCCCGAACAGCGTCTCGGCGGCCATATCGTTTCCGGCCATGTGGACGGCGTCGGCGAGGTCCTGGAGCGCCACCGCGACGCCCGGTCGGAACGCTTCCGCCTGCGCGCGCCGTTGGATCTGGCCCGCTATATCGCCCCCAAGGGCTCGATCGCGGTGGACGGCACCAGCCTCACGGTGAACGCGGTGGAGGGCGCCGAGTTCGAGGTCAACATCGTACCCCATACCCTAGCCCACACCATCATCGGGGACTACGGCCCGGGCAGCCGGGTGAATCTGGAGGTGGATGTGATCGCCCGCTATCTGGAGCGCCTGCTGTGGGGCGCCCGCGAGGGACATCCGGGCGCGCCGCCGGCTCGGGTTTTGGACAGAGGTTGAGCGACATGGCACTGCATACCACCGAAGATCTGATCGAAGACATCCGCGCCGGGAAAATGGTGATCCTGATGGACGACGAGGATCGCGAAAACGAAGGCGATCTGGTCATCGCGGCGGAGAAGGTCACCCCCGCGGTGATCAATTTCATGGCCACCCACGCCCGCGGACTGATCTGCCTGACCCTGACCGAAGCGCGCTGCCGCCAGCTTGCGCTGCCGCTGATGGTGGATCGCAACCGGGCCAGCCACGGGACCAACTTCACCGTGTCCATCGAGGCGGCGGAGGGCGTCACCACGGGAATCTCCGCGGCCGACCGGGCGCACACCATCCAGGTCGCGGTGGCCAAGAACGCGGTCCCGGAGGACATCGTCCAGCCCGGCCACATCTTCCCACTCAAGGCCCAGCCGGGCGGCGTGCTGAGCCGGGCGGGGCACACCGAGGCCGGGTGCGATCTGGCGGGGCTCGCCGGCTTCGAACCGGCGGCGGTTATCGTCGAAATCATGAACGAAGACGGCACCATGGCACGGCGCCCCGATCTGGAAGCATTCGCCGAAAGGCACGGGCTCAGGATCGGCACCATCGCCGATCTGATCCACTATCGGATGCTCAACGAAAAGACCATCGAGCACCTGCGGGTGCGCACCGTGCAAACCGCCCATGGCGAATTCCAGTTGCACACCTATCTGGATACCGCCCGCAACAAGCTGCATTTCGCCCTGGTGAAGGGCGAAATCCGTCCCGACATTCCGGTACCCGTGCGGGTGCATCTGCCGAGTTGCGTGCGCGATTTCTTTTCGATCGAACGTCCCGGTACCTTCAGCAGCTGGAGCATGGCCAAGGCCATGGCGCAAGTGGCGGCAGAGGGCTGCGGCATCATCGTGGTGATCCTGCAGGAAGAGACTGCGGAACAGGTGGAAGAGGAACTTGATCTGCTGTTCGATCGCCGCGAGCGCGCCATTCGGGCTTCCGAGACCGTCTACCTGCAGATCGGCGCCGGCTCCCAGATCCTGCGCGACCTGGGGGCGCAGAAAATCAGGGTGATGAGCGCCCCCTTCCGGTTCAACGCCATCTCCGGTTTCGACCTCGAGGTGGTGAACTATATCGAGTGCCCCTGATGCCAGGAGGATGTGATGAGTGAGGCCCGGCCCGTCGAGGGCGATTTTGAACCCGCAGGTGCGCGCTTCGCCATCGTGGTGGCGCGCTGGAATGGGGAGATCACCGAGAGCCTGTTGCACGGCGCGTGGCGCGCGCTGTTGCGCTACCGGGTGCCGGAGGACGATATCGGGGTGTTTCGCGTGCCCGGGGCCTTCGAGTTGCCGCTGGCGGCGCGCAAGATCGCCGAGACCGGCAGGTTCGACGCCGTGATCGCCCTGGGTGCTGTCATTCGCGGCGGCACCCCCCATTTCGAGTATGTGTGCGCTGCGGCCACCAGGGGGATCGGCGAAGTGGCCCTCGCCACCGGCGTGCCGGTGGCCTTCGGCGTGCTGACCACGGACGATCAGCAGCAGGCCCGGGATCGCGCCGGCCCGGGGAGCGACAACAAGGGCGAAGAGGCGGCGCTTACCGCGCTGGAGATGGTCTCGCTGTTGCGCAAGCTGTGAGATGAGGGTGCTCCCATCGGCGCGCAAGAAGGCCCGCCACCTGCTGGTGCAGGCCCTCTACCAGTGGCAGTTCACGGGCGGCGGTCCGACCGCGATCGAGGCCCAGTTTCGCGCCGACAACGACCTGCGCAAGGTGGACACCGAATATTTTCATGCGCTGCTGCACGGGATTCTCGCCGCGGTGGACGAGATCGATGCGGCCTACAGCGGCTATCTGGACCGGGCCGTTCACGAGCTCGACCCGGTCTCCCGGGCGGTACTGCGGCTGGGGACCTATGAGCTGCTGCACCGCATCGACGTGCCCTACCGGGTGGCGATCAACGAGGCCGTGAATCTGGCCAAGGCCTTCGGCCCGGAGGAATCCCACCGCTACGTCAACGGCGTGCTGGACAAGGTGGCGGCGGCCAGCCGGCAGCCGGAGATCGCCGCCGGGGCGGGGGGGGGGCGGGGGAGGGATTAAAGCGC